>NZ_JAQCNH010000092.1 GCF_028275115.1 Halorientalis sp.
CCTGCCCGATGACGTGGCAAGCGAAGCGTGGCACCAAATCGACATTCTCCGACAGATTCGCAACCACGCTGTCCGTGACTACTACGGCAGTAACTACAACGACAAGCCATCTGACTACGACCAACACAGCAAACTCAAGAACTGGACAGGCCAGTGGCCGACCTTTGCCGAACCCTCTCAACACACCGCACAACAGGCTATCAGCCAGCTTCACAGCGACCTAGAGACGCTGCAAGAACGCCAAAACGAAGGCTACGATGTTGGCCGGTTGCAGTGGCAAGGCAACGGTGAATTTCGCTCGGTATCGTACAATCAACCCCGTCGCTGGAACGTGGATAACAACACGGGCGACGACCGATCTGTGCGACTTCGACTCGAAAAGATTGGCTGGTTCAGCATCCGTGCAGACCGCGACGTACCACCAGCAGAGGACATTGATGAGGTAATCCTGAAAAAAGAGACGACTGGTGAATGGTACGTCTCACTCGTCACCACTGTCGAAGACACACCCGAGAAACCGCCACTTAGTGAGATTGAGCCGGAGGATTGCGTGGGCGTTGACCTTGGTATCACCAGCTACACCCACACTTCGGAGAATCTGTCTGTTGATACACTCGACCTGTCCGATGGGTACGACCGATATGCACGCGAACAGCGGAAACTCGACCGGAAAGAACACGCGTCTGCTAACCGGGAGAAGCAACGGCGAAAGGTAGCCCAAGCAAAACGGGCAATCAAGCGGAAGGTGCGAGACTACCAGCACAAACTCACGACGTGGCTGGTCACAGAGTACGATGTTGTCGCTGTTGAAGACTTGGATGTGAAGCCGATGTTAGAGGGCAGCCAGAGCGCGAAAAAAGCAAGACGCCGCGTGGTCACGGTTTCTTGACCTGCTGGAATACAAGGCTGACCTCCACGGCACACACGTCGAAAAAGTAGAGCCAGCAGGAACGGCCAAAGAGTGCGCTGTGTGTAGTGTTGAGACGGCCAAGCCAATATGGGTACGCGAACATTCGTGTCCAGCGTGCGGCCATACGGAAGACCGCGACCTCAACGCGGCGAAGAATATTCTCAATCGCGGTTTGAAGCAGTTAGGAGCGGGACGCTCCGAATCAACGTCCCCAGAAATCGAAGATTTCTGGTGTGCGAACGAATCGCTCCGCGATTCGTCAACGCCTGTGCAGACTGCGCTCCCTACGCTCACGCCTCACCGGGAGGAAGTGAGTGCAAAGCGGGTCATTGAACCAGGAAGCCCCGGGGCTTGACCCCGGGGTGAGTTCACACGATGGTCGCCAACTACGTCGACGCCTACCAGCCGTTCTACGAGATGAATCGGGACGCTCTGACCCACGCGCTGGACGTCTTCGGCGTCGAGTACACCACCGCGGAACGCGACGACGTCCTCGCCGTCTACCACGAACTCGACGTGTTCGCCGACGTGCGCGACGGGATGGAGCGGCTCGCAGAGGCCGGCTACGATCTCTATATCGTCTCGAACGGGAACCCCGAGATGCTCGATTCCATGGTCGCCCACGCCGGCGTCGACGACCTGCTGGAAGACAGGATCAGCGCCGACGAAGTGGAGGCGTTCAAACCCGATTCGGCGCTCCACCGTCACGCCGCCGCCCGGACCGGGACACCCATCGCGGAGATCGCCCACGCCACTGCGGGCTGGTTCGACGTACAGGGCGCGTCCCACGCCGGTATGCAGGGCGTCTGGGTCGACCGCAGGGACGACCCCTAGGTGACCTTCGACGGCGACCCCGACCTGACGGTGGCGGACTTCCACGGCCTCGCGGACGCGCTGGACGCCTGAGCCGACGACCGAGCGCGGCCCTTTTGCTCGCCGCGCCACAGGTTCAAACGTGTCCGAGTTCGCCTTCGAGGTCGCGCTGTGTGCCCACGTGGAGCGCGAGCGCGAGGCCGTCGTCGCCCGACAGCTGGGCACCGCCTGCCACGGCAACCGGGTGATGGACACGGTCCTCATCGAACCCGGCCCTGGATTTGACGACCGGGCCGCCATCACGCCCGAGCGGATTCCTGCGTCCGCAATCGAGAGCGCGGCCGGGCCGGGCCAGGCCCGCTACTGGAAAAACGCGTTCGACATCAGTCCCGACCGCGCCGAGACGGTCGTCAAGCGGGCGGTCGAACTCGGCTTCTTCGAGCGGGAACGCCGCAACGGCCGCACCTACGTCCGCCAGACTGCGCGGTATCCCGACGACTGGTACGATTCCCTCGTGGGCATCGAGAACAAGCCCGACCTCGGCCGGCCCGGCGACCTCGAAACGCAACTCCGCAAGGACGTGAGCCTCGGTCTGCTCGACGGCGTCGTCCTCGCGACCGAGTCACACGTCACCGGCGCGCACCTCAATCGCATTCCGGACGAAGTGGGCGTCTGGCGATTCCACCCCGACAGCGGCGAGCGTGAGGTGATTCGACCGCCCGACCCGCTCGCGCCGGCCGAGGCCGGAATCGACGTGCTCGACAGACGGACTGCCCGGACGGACGTGGCGGTGGTCACTGCCGCCGAGAAGCGACAGCAGCGCCGCCGCGTGGCCGAACGCGCTTACGGGAAGGGGTGGCGGACGTACGACTTTCCCGGCTGTGCCGAAGTCGAACCGGCCGAGCGGTTCGACCGCGGTGGTCTCCCATACTGCGCCTGGAAAGGTCGTTTCGTGAACCCGGCCCGCGAGTGTGGCCCGGACTGTGGCGGGTACGACCCGGCGGATGCGCCCGCGGTGGACGCGGCCGCCGAGCGTGCCGACGGCCAGCCGTGGGACCCCGACCCCGAGGGCCGGAAGCGCCGCCAGTCCGGGCTGGACCGGTTCACGTGAGACCCAGCCGTCGAGACACGACGACTGCACCCATGTAACACGCGGTGAAGGCTACGACGAACGCCACGACGGGCACCGGTTCGACGGGCCGCCCGAACAGCGCGGTCGAGACGGCGTAGCCTACTGCACCGACCGCAGCGATAATCGCAGTCGCGGCCAGCGGGTGGTCCGTCGCGAACGTCTCTGCGTTGTTCATCACCGGTTCCAGGCACGTCTGCGGCAAAAATCTCCGGTCAGGTTCACGCTCAGAGGTCGTATCGCTCGCCGTCGATGGCCAGGTCCTCCCCGAAGGCTTCGTCGGCCGGAATGAAGTGTGAGAGGTGGACGATTCGTGTCTGGTCGGCACCGAGTTCCGCACCGAGTTCTCGTGCGCCCTCCATCGTCATGTGTTTGGTCCCGAACGTCCGGAAGACGCCGTCGTCGTTCTCGTGTTTGCCGCCGAGGGGATGGTGTTCACAGAGGTGAGCTGGGACGATTCCGTCGGCCAGCAACAGGTCGGGGTCGGCCAGCACTGCACGGGACTCGTCGGGAACCCCGTAGCTGGTGTCGCCCGACAGCGAGAGTTTCGCGCCCGTCTCGGTGTCCTCGACGGCGAGGCCGTAACACACCAGCGGCGGGTGGTCGACGGGCACGAGCGTCACCTCGAACCCGCAGGTCTCGAACGGTTCGAACGGCGTCTCGGCCGAGACCGTGATGGTGTCGAGGTAGTGGTAGTCGTTTCGGACCGTCTCGGCGACGCTCTCGCCGGTCTTCGGGTCGGTCTCGTTGGCGGCGTAGACGGGGAGTTCCGAGAACAGCCGGTAGGCGTTGCCCAGTCCGTCGAGGTGGTCGAAGTGGACGTGGCTGATGACCGCCGCGTCGGGCAGGGACACGTCGCGTTCGAGGAACTGGTGGCGAAAGTCCGGGCTGGCGTCGACGAGCAACGACTCGTCGGTTCGCTCGTTGCGGACGTGGACGGAGTAGCGGGTGCGCTCGACGCCGCGCTCGCGCGCCCGCTCGCAGGTGTCACAGGAACAACCGGGCGTCGGTGTGCCGGTCGTGTCGCCGGTTCCAAGCAGCGTGACCTCCATTCGTCTCTTATGAGGTGTCCCGAGCGCCTAAACCCCTCGGCTTCGGGGCTGCCCGAGATCACCACTATCCAGCCGATGCGGGAACGTCTCGCCTTACTGGGCCGACACATCCAGCTCGGTCAGCCGTTCGGTCACCTACCGTTTGGTGGTGGTCGCGTCCAGCTCGGGCGTCCGCTGACGCAGCCCGTTTTGTGACGCGGACGGCCGCACGGGCGGCGACGGCTTCGGTACGGCCGACGGTAGTGGCCCGGACCCCACCGGCTGCGTCGAGGGCCCTCGTGCCGACGCCGCCTCTGGCCCCGACGGCATTGTGCCGCTAAAACCGTCCTTCGAGCCGACGACGGTCTGGACTTCTATCTGGGATAGGCGGTGGTCAGTCGCGCCCGAGTCACACGGCGAATGCCCGGTCGCAGAACTACCGGTGACCGACCCTGCCGTTCAGTCGTCCGCGTGATCGTGGTCGTGATCGTGGCCGTGCCCGTCGGCGGCGGTCTCTTCCTCGTCGGTGCCCGAGATGTCGCCCCCGGCGACCAGCGCGTCGGCGTCGCCGTCGATCATGTCGAGGTTCTTGAGGTTGTCTCGCTCCTCGAAGTCGGCGACGGCGTCTTCGAGGTCCTGCTGTGTGAGGGTGGTCCGTTCCTCGGTCAGGGCGTCCAGCACGGCCTCTCGGAGGACCAGTCGAAGATCACTCCCCGTGAGGCCCTCGGTCATCTCCGCGAGCGTCACGGGGTCGAAGTCGTCGACGTCCATCTCTCGCGTGACGATCTGCAGGATGTCCGAGCGCATGGTCCGGTCGGGCTTGGGGAAGTTGACGATCTCGTCGAAGCGTCGCCAGGCCGCGGCGTCGAGTTGGTCGGGGTGGTTGGTCGCCCCGATCAGCAACACGTCGTCGTCGATGAGGCTGATGTCGTCGATGCTCTTGAGGAGGGTGTTGACGGCGCGTTTGATCGCGGCGTGTTCGTCCGACGAACGGGTCTTGGCCACGAAGTCGAACTCGTCCATGAAGAAGATACACGGCGAGAGTCGCCGCGCGACTTCGAAGGACTTCTCGACGTTCTTGGCCGTCTCGCCGAGGTACTGGCTGGTGATCATCGAGAGCTTCACCTCGACGAACGGCAGGTCGAGTTCGCGGGCCAGCGCCCGGGCGACCGACGTCTTGCCGGTGCCTGGCGGGCCGACGAACAGCAACTTGCCGATCTCCCGCAGGCCGATATCCGCGAGGTAATCGCGGTGTTCGATCGCCTTGACGATCTTGTGGATTTCACCCTCCTGATTTTCGGTGAGAACCAGATCGTTCATGCTTATCTCGACTTCCTCCGGGGCGCGGATATCCACGAGGTCCAGCATCTCCTCCTCCTCCTCGTCGTCGAAGTACTCGTCGAGCAGGCTGTCGATCCAGGCCCGGTCGGCCCGGGCCGGCCGGTTCAGTTCGTGAGCCTGCTCGTAGTCCACGTCGAACTCGTCGCCGTAAGTGGCGGCCAGCGTCGGGTTCGCGCGGATCCGGCTGTCGTCCACGCGGTCGAGAAACCACTCCTCGGCCATCCCACGGTCGGTGAACTCGATATCCCCCGAAAAGTCGTCGCGATCTGTGAACATCAGACCGGAGACGGCGTCCCAGGCCCGCTCGACGTCGGTCGCATCCGCGGCCGTCGTCGCGGTCACCGAGAGCGGTCGCTCGATACGGCCCTCGCTCCAGAACACACCCCTGTATGCCGGCGGAAGGTCGTCCGGCTCTAACTCGCGGTCGTCGTTGTACGCTGTCGCTGTCAGCAGGAACTCGACGACATCCAGCTCCGGGTCACTCATTCCCACTGTGATTCGACCGCGACTAATATAAGCCCCCCGGACTCCGCTCGCGACCGCCGTTTCCCCCCGCCGGACCTCCCCCACCGCTATGTGAACTGTTCACAACAAATCGAACAACATTTCAACTGTAAGCCCTCTATACGAGGCAGTTAACATCGGAACATGAGGCCGTGCCACCGGCGACAACTGGTAGTGCCGGCGCTGGCAGTTCGACGGGATTTAACACCAACGACCCTGATGAGTTACACATGGCAGATAACACGCCAGTTGTCGTCAAAGCGTACCGGACACCGCAGGGGAAAGAAGACGGCGTCTACTCGGATGTCCGAAGCGAGGACCTCTCGATTCCGCTGATCAACCAGATGCTTGAGGAGACCGGCCTCTCGGGCGCGGACGTCGACGACCTGATTTGGGGCTGTGCACAACAGCGCGGCGAACAGGGAAACAACATGGCCCGCGTCATCTCGTTGCTCTCCGACCTCGGCGAGAGCGTGCCCGCGACGACGGTCAACCGCTGGTGTGCCTCCTCGGCACAGGCGATTATCTCCGCGGCCGACGCCATCCGCGCCGGCCAGCGTGACGTGCTCATCGCCGGTGGTGTCGAGAGCATGTCCCGCGTCGAGATGGGCGAAAACACCGCCAACGTCCACCCGCGTCTGAACGACCACTACAACGTGATGAACCTGCAGATGGGGATGACCGCGGAGAAGGTCGCCGACGAGCACGGCATCTCCCGGAACACCCAGGACGAGTACGCCGCTCGCTCCCAGCAACGCGCCGTCGAGGCCACCGAAGAGGGTCGCTTCGACGACGAACTCGTTCCGATCGAAGGAACGGACGACGACGGCAACGACGTCACCGTCGAGAAAGACGAGGGACTGCGCCCGGGGACCACCGCCGAGAAGCTCGAAGGCCTCCCGACCGTATTCAAGGCCGACGGGAGCGTCACGCCCGGGAACTCCAGCCAGATTTCCGACGGCGCGGCCGCCACCATGCTCACGAGCAAAACGCTCGCCGAGGACCAGGGTCTGGAAATCCTCGCCGAGGTCGGCGGCAACAACGTCGCCGGTGTCGACCCCACCGTGATGGGCATCGGCCCAATCCCCGCGGTCGAGGGCCTGTGTGAGCGCACCGGTCGCGACCCCGAGGACTACGACCTGGTCGAACTCAACGAGGCCTTTGCCTCCCAGTGTTACTACTGCCAGCAGGAACTGGGCTTCGACGACGACAGCTACAACGTCAACGGCGGTGCCATCGCCATCGGCCACCCGCTCGGTGCCTCCGGTGCCCGCCTGCCCGTGACGCTCATCCACGAGATGAACAAGCGCGACGCCGAACTCGGCCTCGCGACCGAGTGTGTCGGCTTCGGACAGGGCGCAGCCATCGAGTTCGAGCTGTCCTGAGCTTGATTTAATTACGCCGACCCTTTTTGCAACTGCAGTCGCACAATAGCGGTCCCCCACACTGTAGACGGCTCGTAGCAACCGCTTACATGCCGAATCAGAAGGTCGGCGGTGACGAGCGAGACACCGACCACTGCGTTCCGGACCGAGTTCACCGATGTCTCCGACCGCTACTCCGACGCACTCGCCGACTGCGTCGAGTATTACGAACACGACGAGAGAGCGTTCTGTGGTGAACTCGAACGCGCCAGACGAGTTGAATCGGACTGTGACGACCTCCTCGCGACAGTGCGGCGGACGGTCGGGCAGTCGATGAGTCCCAACTTCACCCGCGTCTACTTCCAGCCCGGCGGCGTTCTCGAACTGTTCGCTCGCACAGACGAGACCGCCAACCACGTCGAGACGTTCCTCGGCGAACTGGCTGCGATGGAGTCGACGCTCTCGGCGGCCGCCACTGCGGATTTCGCCAGAATGGGTGATATCGTCGTTGAGGCGGTTGGCGTGCTGTCCGCGGCCGTCAGTGACCTGTTTTCCGCCCCCGCTCACCGGAAAGTCGACGCCGTCCACGACGCCAGGGCAGCGATCACGGATCTGGAGTCCCGGTGTGACGCGGTCAGACAAAAACTGGTCTCGGAGGTGTTCGCGACCGACGACACCGCTGCCGCACTGATGATCCGGGAACTCGCGTTGTGGCTCGACCGGGCGATGGACGCCGTCGAGCAGGCGGTCTCCCTCGACAGCACGGCCGTCTCGACGACCGACCGCAACGGGCCGAACTAGCCGTCGCGACTCAGTCCGCGAGCCGTGCTTTGCTGTCCCCGTAGATTCGGTCGACTTTCCTCGCGTGCTCGGCCAGGATGTTCCGGCGTTTCTTTTTTAACGAGGGGGTGAGCAGGTCGTTCTCCGGCGTCCACTCCTCGGGGACGAGCTCGACCTCTTTGATTCTCTCGTGTTTCTCGAGGGTCCGGTTGACGAGGTTCACGTCCTGGGCGACCCACTCCCTGACGCGGTCGTCCTCACAGATGGCGTTTCGGCCCGTCGGGAGGTCGAGATTCCGGTTGTCGGCCCACCGCCTGATGCCGTCGAAGTTCGGCACGACCAGGGCGCTGACGAACTTTCTATCGTCGCCCATGACCATGACCTGTGCGACCCGTGACGAGGTCGAGAACTCGCCTTCGATGGGCTCCGGGGCGACGTTTTTCCCCGTGTCGAGCACGATCAGGTTCTTCAGCCGGTCGTGGTAGATGAGGTAGTCGTCGTCGATACGCTCCACGATGTCGCCGGTCTGGAACCAGCCGTCGGCAGTGAACGCCTCCTCGGTCTTCTCGGGCATCTCCCAGTAGCCGTCCGTGACGTTCGGCCCCTTGACCAGTAACTCCCCGACGTACCCCTCGGCGTCCGCAAACTGCTCGTCGGACACCTTCGACGGGTCGACCCGAATATCGATGTCGGGGAGCGGCGGGCCGAGCGTTCCGGTTCGGTGGTCTTCCGGCGGATTCGCCGTCACCACCGGCGCCGCTTCGGTCAGCCCGTACCCCTCGAAGATGGGGATTCCCATACCGTCGAACAGCTCCGCGAGACGGTCACTCAGGCTGCCGCCGCCGCTGACCATCAGGATGATATTTCCGCCGAGTTCCTCCTTGATTTTGTCGTAGACCAACCGCTCGGAGATTCCGCGTTTGAGTCTGAGGCCGAACCCGGGGTCGTCGGCGCGGCTGTACTGGCGGGCCACGTCGACGGCCCACTCGAAGACCCGCTTTTTCACGTCCGAACCGCTGGCCTGCTCGCGAGCCTGTGCGAAGATGCGCTCGTACACTCGCGGCACGCTCGCACCGCCGTGTGGCTGGATCTTCTTGAGGTCCTCGTCGACCGTGTCGGTACTCTGTGCGTACCCCACGGTCGCGCCGGCGGCGAACATCAGGAAGTGACCGACCGTCCGCTCGAAGACGTGCGCCAGCGGGAGGATCGAGATGGCCCGCTTGTCCGAATCGAGCACCGGCATGTCGTCGTCCTTGTCCGGTCTCGGACCGACGCGCCTCCAGATCTGATTGACGTTCGACCGGACGTTGTGGTGGCTCAGCTTCACCCCCTTCGGCCTGCCCGTCGTCCCGGAGGTGTAGACGAGACTCGCCAGATCGTGACTCCCCCGTTCGTCCAGCCATTCGCGGAACGCACCGTCGTCGTAGTGGTCTACGCCTGTATCGTAGACCTCCCTGAGCGTGCGGATCTGGTCGACGTGGTCGTACCTGTCGAGTTCGTCGATGACGACCACGAAGTCGAGAGTGAGGTCGTCCTGCACTCTGACGAGGCGGTCGAGCAGATACTCGTTTTCGACGATTACACCGGCCGCGTCGGGGTTGTTGAGCAGGTACTTGATCTGTTTTGGCGACGACTCCGTGTATATCGTCGTGACCACACCGCCGGCCGACATGGTGGCGAAGTCGGACAGCGCCCACTCCATGCGGGAGTCGGACATGATCCCGACGCGGTCTCCCGACGTAACGCCCAATTCACGGAACCCTGCAGCCAGATACCGAACGATCTCACCCATCTTCTCGTATGTAATCGACGTGTACGTCCCAGCCTCGGGTTCGTCGACGACCTCGGGCGTCAGTGAACGCGGATAGATCCCGCCCTTGTACATCTGTGCCTCGCCGTCGGCGTTGCGTTCGACGCTCTCCGCGAACATCTCGGGAACGGTACCGTCTCCGGTCACCTCGTCTGTGTACTCCCGTTCCGAATCGAGCCACCCCTGTTCCCCGGATTTAATCATAACATCAACTCTCAACTGGAAGAAATATAAATCTTCAGTTGCGACTCGCGACGGTGGCGGCCCAGGCGCGTTGGGGACGGCGTGGGCGATTCGACCGCCGAAGCCACGCGAACCGACCACCGAATGGCCGCCCCGTGCCGGACTGCCGATTCCGGCCCGTTTCGGCTCTCTGCCCCGGCCGACAGAACAGCGACTACCCGTACTGCCACCGGCAAAAAACAAGTCGGTTGGTGTCGCTTCAGTCGTCGGCGGGCGTCGCACCGCTCCCGCTGTCGGCCTTCTTTTTGGTGTGGGAGAGCTTCCCACCGTCGGCGAGGATTTCGCGCTCGCGCTCGGAGGCGTCCAGCGTGGCGGTGAGTTCCCAGTCGTCGTTGACGCGGACGGTGAACTCTTCCTGGCCCGTCCGGACGGCCTCGGCGACGTCGTCGACGACCTCGATGTCGTCGCCCTGCTCGATCTGCTCGTAGTCTTCGGCGTCGATCTCCAGGGGTAGGAGGCCGAAGTTGAACAGGTTCGCCTTGTGGATGCGGGCGAAACTCTGTGCGAGAACGCCCTCGACGCCGAGGTACATCGGACAGAGCGCCGCGTGTTCGCGCGAGGAGCCCTGACCGTAGTTCTCGCCGGCGACGAGGAAGCCGCCGTCGCTGCCGAGTGCGCGCTGGGCGAACTCGTCGTCGACACGGCTTAGAGTAAACTCGCTCAGTTTGGGAATGTTCGACCGGTACATCAGGATGTCCTGGGTCGCAGGGATGATGTGGTCGGTCGTGATGTTATCCTCCATCTTCAGGAGAGCCGGCCCTTCGAGTTCGGCGTCGAGTTCGTCCTTCAGCGGGACGTCGCCGATGTTCGGCCCCTTGACGAGGTCGTCGTCGACGGGGTCGTCGGGCGTGATGATGTCGTTCTCTGCACCCTCGTACTGGTCGGGGAGTTCGAGGCCCGGCGCTTCCATGTCGTCGAGCTCGTCGGCGAGGTCGCGCGGGTCGACGATTTCGCCCTTGATCGCCGCCGCGGTGGCGACCTCCGGCGAACAGAGGTAGACGTTGTCGTCCTCGATGCCCGAGCGGCCCTCGAAGTTGCGGTTGAACGTCCGCAGCGAGACCGAGTCGGACCCGGGAACGTGGCCGATGCCGATACAGGCACCACACGTCGCCTCGGAGTAGTTGACGCCGGCCGCCATCATCTCGGCGGTCCAGCCCTCACGGGCGAGCATCTCGCTCGCCTTCTTCGAACCGGGCGCGACGATCATCTCGCTCGCACGGTCGATCGTCCGGCCCTCCAGCATCTTTGCGGCGGGGAGGATGTCCTCGTACCCACCGTTCGTACAGGAGCCGATGATGACCTGGTTGACCTCGACGCCCTCGACTTCGCTGACGGGGACGACGTTGTCGGGCATCGACGGCTCGGCGATCAGCGGTTCCAGGTCCGAGAGGTCGATGGTGAGCTGGTCGTCGTACTCGGCATCCTCGTCGGGCTGGAGCTCGACGTGCTTGTCCTCGCGGCCCTGTCGCGCGAGGTAGTCCTCGGTCTTCTCGTCGGTCGGGAAAATCGAGGAGGTCGCGCCCAGTTCCGTCCCCATGTTGGTGATGGTCGTCCGCTCGGGGACGCTGAGACTCTCGACACCGGGCCCGGTGTACTCGAAGATCTTGCTGACTCCGCCCTTCACGCTGAGGCGGCGCAGCATCTCGAGGATGACGTCCTTAGCGGTGGCCCACTCGGGCAGTTCGCCTTCCAGACGGACCTCGACGACTTCGGGCATCTCGATGTAGTAGGCACCGCCGCCCATCGCGACGGCCACGTCGAGTCCACCCGAGCCGATGGCCAGCTGACCGAGACCGCCGGGGGTCGGCGTGTGAGAGTCACTGCCCAAGAGCGTCTTGCCGGGTGCGGCGAAGTTCTCCTTGTGGACGTTGTGACAGATACCGTTGCCCGGACGCGAGAAGTACGCGCCGAACGTGCCAGCTGCCGAACGCAGGAAACGGTGGTCGTCGGTGTTCTTGAAGTCGAACTGGTAGGTCTGGTGGTCGCAGTACTGCGCGGCCAGTTCCGTCTGAACCTCGTCGAGGCCCAGCGCCTCGAACTGCAGCCACACCAGCGTGCCAGTCGTGTCCTGTGTCAGGACCTGATCGATCTCGATACCGATCTCCTCGCCGGTCTCCAATTCGCCTTCGACGAGGTGATCGTCGAGAATTTTTTCAGTAAGCGTCTGTCCCATAACGTCTGTTGGTCGATTGTCCGCGGACATAAATCATGCGAGTCTCCGATATCAGGTCCTCTGTATCCCTAGTACCCCTTTGATGTCACCCGTTGTCGTGCGGAACCGCAGATGGCACCGTCGCGGCCGACCCCCGACGACCGCCGGGGACCCGCGTCTAAACCGCCAGCGTTTTGCACGCGCTCGCCGGCCACTCCCGCATGTTCAGAAGCGGCGCGTTCCTTGCCGACCACCTCGACGACCTGCGCGAGTCACAGGTCCAGCCAAACGGCGTCGACCTCACACTCGGGACCGTCTTCGAGCAGGAGCGTCCGGGACGGATCGAGCGGGGTGACAAGACCGTCGGGGACCGCCGGGAACTCGACCCAAACCCCGACGGCGACGACGGCAACGGCGTCTACCGTCTCGAACCGGGCGGGTACATCGTCCGGTACGCCGAGCGTATCCGGATTCCGGAGGAACACGTCGGCTTCCTCTACCCCCGGTCCTCACTGCTTCGCAACTCCTGTATGCTCGACACGGCGGTCTGGGACGCCGGCTACGAGGGCCGCGGCGAGGGCCTGCTGGAGGTTCACCACGAGATCGAACTCCAGACAGGTGCCCGTATCGCACAGCTGACGCTCGCGGCCGCAGACCACGAGGGAATCTACGATGGCTCCTACCAGCGCGAGAATCTCTAAGAGCGCCGGCGCTCGACCGCTCGACGGAGCGCGACAACTTCCTCGCGGACGGCCGCCCACTGCTCGGCCGTGCCGGGGCGCGCTCCGTCGCCACCGGTCTCGGTCACACCACCGAACTCGTCCCCGCCGCCGTATCGAGTGCGCTGGCTCTCGACCAACTGCTGGACGACACTCGGGTCGTCGACGTTGCTGAACGCCAGTTCGGTCCCCGACCCACCCGCCGTGTCGAAGGCCACTGTCCCGTAGTCGAACAGGGTCCCGGTGATTCCCCGCGCGTAGGCGACGTTCTGGACCGTCTCGTGCCCGACAGTCGTGACCCGCTGCCCGAGAACTCCGTTCTTTCGGTAGAGGTGGCTGTCGGTCACGACGTACTCGGTGTGTCTGACACGGATGAGCGTCCAGATCGGCATCACGACACCGGTCAGGACGGCCAGCACGCTCAGCGCTACCAGCACGACGCTTCCCACCTGGGTCGCGGCGTACCACAGAGCGCCCAGTCCGACGAGGACGAACGCCAGACCGACGACGAGGGACCGAATGACCGTCTGGATACGCGGACTGCCCCGCCACTGGACGGTCTCGTCACTCGCCAGCGGGAGCCACGCCGGCGGGGGACCGTTCGCGCCGGTCCCGCCGTCAGTTCCGTCGGTCATCTCGGCCCTCCGGGTCGCTCGGTGTACTGTCGTTGCTGTCGGCCTCGACGGCGGTGCGGATCGCACGCAACTCGGTGAGGATCTCGTCCAGCACCTCGTCGGGGCCGCGACTCGTCGGTCCGTCCTCGCCGCGTTTGCCCCGGGACCGCCGGCTCTGTTCGTCGATGCGCCGCTGGACCGACTTCGGACTCGGGACGGCACGGAACGTCATCTCGACGCCGGTCCCACCGGCCGTGGAGATGTCGACGGTGCCGTAGCCGAAGTAGTTCCCCAGCGCCCCCTGCGAGTAGGAGATGTTCTGGACCTTCTCGAACTCGATTTTCTGGACGTCCCGCGACAGGATGCCGCTTTTCCGGTAGAGCGCCTCGTTCGTCAGCAGATACACCGTGTTCTCGCGGTTTAGCTGAATTGAGGCGCTAAGCCCCCTTCCTCAGCGAGCGCCGACGAACGGGGGGTGCGAGCAGGGAGGGGATACAGCGCCGAACAGTTCTCATACACGATTCGGTACGCGCCGACGACGATGGGAATCCCGATCAGCAAGAGCGCCAGCGGGAGTCCGACGATCAGCGCGGGGACGATACTGTAGACGTGAGGGTTACCGGACCACTGTCTCTGTTCGCCGTCGTCGAGGGTGAGCCAGTCGAACTCGCTCGCCGTGGCGTCGGAGGACTCGGGCGGTTCGGTCGTCATACGCGCCGATTGTTCGTGGCCCTACATAATCGGTGCTGTCGACGCGTCCATCGCCGGCGGACTGCTCGACCGCAGAGCGGCGAGGCTGTACCGCTGGTCTCGCGTCACGGCCCTCCACCCGTCCATCAGGCTGATATGTCCGCTCGTGGAACGGGCGTGG
Organism: Halorientalis sp.; assembly: GCF_028275115.1. Lineage (GTDB taxonomy): Archaea > Halobacteriota > Halobacteria > Halobacteriales > Haloarculaceae > Halorientalis. The sequence goes on from NZ_JAQCNH010000092.1 coordinate 14,282, forward strand.
TAGATGTCCCGACGTCGGACGGCGGTGGCGACGGTGCTAACGCTGCTCGCGCTCATCGCGGGCACGGGCGTTGTGAACGCGTCACCGACTGCCGACGCGGCACAGACTGACGGCGCCAATTTGACGACGTTCGTCGCGCCGGGCGACACGCTCGAAGCCCTCCGGGACGGGACGGCCACTGACGTACTCACACGACGACAGCGAGTGGCACTCTCGGACGCACTCGTGGTGCGTGTGTCGAGTCCCGACCTGGGGACGACGGTGGCCGACCAGCCCGGCAACACCACGACTGCACGCTTCCGGGCGCTACTGTCGAGCCCCGACGCGTCCCTGACCGGTGTCGAGATTACGTCGGGCGACGACCCGCCGCGAACCGCCGACCTGCGGGCCGAGCAACTCGTCGTCCGTCGCGCCGGTCAGAACACGTTCGATCTGATCTACGACACCGGCCAGTTGCGCGCGACGGACGACACGAACGGCAACGGCCGCCCAGACGAGGACGGCGGCACGGCCGTCGTGCCCGTCAGGGTGTTCGAAGTTGCGTTCACCCACGACGGCGCCGCCGCGGCGTCGCCGGTGGGTTTCTTTCCCGCGGCCGTCACCTTCTCGACGCCGTCGAACGACGGTGTGGTGTTGTACCCGTTGCCCGGCCAGCGACTGATCGGGCAAACCCCGCTGGCGCCCGGGACGACGCTCACCGTCTCGCTCGACGGGGTCGGACGTCCCTTCGCGGCCGAGCGGACCACGACCGTCACCGGCAGACAGCAGTCGTTCGCCAACCTCTCGCTGAACCTGACAGGCGCGCACGCGGGCACCCCGCTCACGGTCACGGCCAGGTTCGACGGAGAGTCCATCACCGAGACACGGGGGCGGCTGGCCGAACTGAACGCCACGTTTATGACGGCCGGGACGAACGACCCGCGGACCCGACTTCGACTCCGAAACGTCTCCTTTGCCACCGACGGCTTCCTCGTGGTCAGGGACGGTGCGGACGGGCCACTCGTTGCGAACCGATACGTCGAGGCCGGCGAGTACGACTCGCTGACGGTCCGGTACCGGCAGGTAGCGGCGGCTGACTCGGCGGTCGTGACCGCCTACGTCGACGTCGACGGTGACCGCTTCCTCGTGCGCGGTGGCCCAGACCGGCCCTTCCGTCAAGACGGCGAGCGCGTCTCGACGGTCGTCGACCTCGACCAGTCCACACCCGCCACGCCACAGCCAACCGACACGCCGGCGACCACACCACCGACCACTGTACCGCCGACCGACACGCCGACGACTGCCCCGATATCACCGGACACCGTCGAGGCGCGGCCGCAGTCGGGAGATCGGCTCACCGACGCCAGCGGTGACGGGTTCGGACCCGTCATCGCGCTCGTGGTGCTCGTCCTCGTCCTCGCCGGGGCCGCTCGGTGCGACTAATCCGCGTGTGCGAACACGCGGGCGCGACTCGTATCGCCGTCCCGTGTCAGTCGGCGAACTTCTCGCGGACCTTCTGGACCTTCGGTCGGACGTTGGCCGCGCAGTAGGGTTTGTTCGGGTTCTTCTCGAAGTAGTCCTGATGATACGACTCTGCCTCCCAGAACCGTTCCAGTGACTCGACTTCGGTCACGATGGCGTCGTCGTAGACGCCGTCGGCTTCGAGCTCCTCGACGAACCGCTCGACGGCCTCGCGCTGAGCGTCGTCGTGGTAGTAGACGGCCGAACGGTACTGCGTTCCCACGTCCGGTCCCTCGCGGTCTTCCGTCGTCGGGTTGTGGACGCTGAAAAACACTTCGAGCAGGTCCTCGTATGCCAACGCGTCGGGGTCGTAGGTCACCTGCACCGCCTCGGCGTGACCGGTCTCGCCGCGACAGACGGCCTCGTAAGCCGGGTCGTCCACGTGGCCGCCACAGTAGCCCGAGACGGCCGACTCGACGCCGTCGAGTTGCTTGAACGCAGCCTCGATACACCAGAAACAGCCGCCCGCCAGGGTCGCCCGTTCGCTCTCACTCATCGTCAGCGATAGGGACTCCAGCGTCGTAAGTTCCTCGCCGCGGGCGATTCCGTCCGACTCGGTGTGACAGTCGCCCTGCTGGCAGCCAGGAGCGAAGTCCCGGCTCAACCCACTCTCCTCGCCGGTCGACCCCGCTCTGCCCGGACCCGCGGTCCTGGCTCGACTGCGTCACATACCGAACCACAACGTGACAGTACCACATATTCGTGTCTACGAAATGAATCCGGGGCCGTCACGGGAACCCGTCTCTCTCTGGTTGCACGACGCGTGCCTGCACGGTCCCCGTGAGGGGGGGAAAACCTCCCTCACGAATCGGTTGCCCCCGTCAGCTACCCCGGACTCGACACCGACAAACCGCAAGCCACGTGAGCGTCGGCGTAGTATCGGCGACCCGCCATGACAGAGGACGATTCGTCAACGGACGCCGACGATCGCACGCTCATCCGCAGCGGCCGCGAATTCGAACAGGAGTACCGTCTCGACGCGGCCGAGGCGGGCCAGTTCCTGATCGACCTCGGCGAACAGCTCCGCAGCGGCGACGAACTGACAGTCACGACCGACGAGTGGAAACTCCCGTTCGGCTTCGGCGAACCCGTCGAACTGGAGATCGACTTCGAGGGCATGGGCGACCCCGAACTGGAGATCGAACTGGAACTCCCGGGCCGCACCGACGAGCGCGCGCCTGACGTGGAGTAGCGGTCCCGGGCAGGCCTGGGCGTCATCGCCCGGCGCACCCGTCCTGGTGACGACGGTGACCGTCACGAGGAGAGCGCCGACCAGAAGCGATTCGCGGTCCTAAACCCGAGCAGTGTGCTCCGCTACCGTCTCGGGGCACAGGTGCCGCCGAACACACAGCCACCCGGCGTCGTCTGCGGCACGGCGTGATCGTCGGCGAGGACGAGCCACAGAAGGGAGTCGGAGCGGGGGCCGAGTCGGCCGGATGGAAGCGGACCCGCCGGTGGTGGTTGAGTACAGCCTCATCGAGAGGGGCGTGGAACCCTCCGACGTGCTGGCGGACTTGGGTGTGTGGGCGAGACGGTGGGGCGGGGACGTCTCCGGTAGGTTCGACAGCCGGCTCTCGCCCGCGGCGTCGCTGCCGCGGGCTGTGCTCGACGGTCTCACCGCTCGACCGACCCGTGGTTCGTGATGGTTTCGAGAAACAATAGCAGCGGACTCTCGTCGGTCCGGACGTACTCGTAGTCGACGGCGTCGAGTCCGTCCAGAATCTCGACGCGGACGTGGGCGCGGATTCGCTCCGGATCGGCCGTGTCGGCCCCGATGTCGTCGACCAGCGCGGTGTCGTGGGTCAGGAACCCGAACCGCTCGATGTCGATGTCGGGGAGGCTCTCGTGGAGTCGGAGCGCGTTCTCCACGTCCCGCTCGGTGTACTCCGCAGTCGTCCGGTACGCGTAACCCTCGGTCACGGGGTTGTCGACCGCCAGCACGACTACGCTATCCCCGTCTCGGGCCCGAACGTCGAGATACGACTGGTCCAGGCCCGAACCGCTGGTCTCGACAGTCACTGTGTACGGCTCTCCCCCTGCGAGCTCGGTGACGGCGTCGTGGTGGAAGGCCGACAGACGCTCCCGGGCCGTTCGCTGGTCGCTGGCCAGCTCGCGGTAGGCGTCTTCCCACTCCGGAAAGAGCCTGACTGGTCCCGTGGTCTCCCGCCTGACTGCCCGTTTTTCCGGCCTGCTGAGGGGGTACTCCCGCTCGGCTGCGTCGTGGAGCGTGTCGGCGTTGGCCCGCCTGAACGCGGCCGTCAGTTCCGTCCGAAGCTCGCTCCGCTGGTCGTTCAGCTCCCGCTCGACGGCCCGCAACTCCCGTTCGAGTTCGAACACCTCCTCGAAGTCCAGGTCTGTGTCCATGGGTCGGGGCCGGGCGGCTCGCCGGCTCGGACGTCACTACCAGTCGCCAGGACTTGTGCGTTCGGGCGAGTTCGCGCCGGGCCGATACCCGAAGGCTGCGTTTTCGTTGCCCGTCACCACTCGTCGTCACGTTCACAGCCGAAAACCTTTCACAGAGACGAATCAAGCCCGTGGCATGGCCAGCGAGGATATCGACGACGTGGACAGGGCGATCCTCCACGCGCTCCAGGAGGACGCGCGGAACATGTCCTCGGGCGACATCGCGGAACGGACCGAGACGTCTGACAGTACGGTCCGCAAGCGGATCCAGCGACTGGAGTCCGACGGCATCGTCAAGGGGTACAGCGCCGACGTCGACTACGGAGCGTCGGGGTTCCCGCTCCGGATGCTGCTCTTCTGTACCGCCTCGATTCCCGAACGGGGGGAACTCGTCTCCGACGTCCTCGCTATCGACGGCGTCATCTCCGTCCAGGAACTGGTTACCGGCGAGCAGAACCTGCTCGTGACCGCTGTGGGGGAGTCCGACAGCGACATCACGCCGGTCGCACAGGAACTGCTCGACATGGGGCTGACCGTCGCCGACGAGGTACTCGTTCGGAGCCACGAGACGACGCCGTTCGGCGGGTTCGTCTCCGGGGAGCAGTCCTGACTCAGCGGACCACACGTTTCACGTCGAGTGGCGTCGCCCGGCGGACCACGGCCCGAATCGGGTCCACCGTGGCGGCCAGGTTGTTCGACTCGCCGTCGAGCACCAGTAGTGCCGCGTCCCGACCTGCTTCAATGACGCCGCAGTTCAGTCCCACCGCGTCGGCACCGGCTACCGTCGCCATCCGGAGAACCTCCTGTGCGGTCACGTCGAAGTGCTTTGCAGTGTACGCCATCTCGCGGAACATCGACGGCGGATTGAGCATGACGTTGTCCGTGCCGAGTGCGACCGACGTGTGGTCGAGCAGGGCACGGACCGGCGGGCGACCCACGTCAAGGACCTGGTTCGCACGTGGGCACACGGCGACTGGGACGGCCTGGTCGGCGACCCGTTCGAGGTGGGCCTCCGCCGCGTGGACCATGTGGACGAGCAGGTCCGGTTCGAGGTCCAGTGCGGGGTGGATATCGGTCGCATCCGGTTCGCCAGCGTGGATGGCGAACGGAACGTTCCCGTCCCGGGCGGCTGCCCGTTCGGTCGTGAAATCGTCGTCGTTCGCACCGCTCGCGCCGTACCCGTCCGCCACGTCGAGGACGTCCGCCGGACCGCTCCCGAAGACGAACGGAGCGACGTACTCGCCGTCCGCGGCGGCCCGGAGCGCGCGGGTACCCGACGGACCCGATTCGCGGAAATCGAGGCACGCGGCCGTTCCCGTCTGCTGCATAAACCGGAGTGTGCGTTGGATTTCGGCGACGAGTGTCTCTCTGTCGGCGGCCGCCAGCCGCTGGTGTTTCTGGCTGTCCGGCGGTGCGACAGCCGCTTCGAGCCCGAGGCCGACGGCAGCCTCCTTGGCCACCGAGTCTCCGACGTGGGTGTGGGCGTTGACGAACGCCGGCACGACGATGTCGGTGGAGTCGGTGCCGTCCCGCTCGACGGCCGTTATTCGCCCGTCTTCGACGACGACCGTCCCCTCTATGGGCTCCAGCGACGACCCGGCCACGACCGTCCCCTCAAGCTCCTCCATACAGTTCTCTTCCGCTGAATAACAATATGGGTTTCTGATGGATATTGAACGGACGAGCAAGCGAAACAACACCTCGAAGCGGGCGCGTCCACTACGACGGTCCGTACGGCTCCCCCGCGACGGCACTCCTCTGTGACCGTCGACGGGGAAATCGACCCGGAGACACCACACTCCCGACTCTCCGACGGCGTACTCGGTCGCATCGCGAGCGACGTACCCCGTGTGAACCGTCCCCAATATTAAGACCATAATGTTCTATAATTACTTCTATAGAGAACAGTTTGTTAGTATAGAAGATTTTAATACACAGTTCGTTCGTACTAATGGGTGAAGACAACCGACACCAGTCCGCTGGAGTGGTCGTCGAAGCTCCGAGGTGGGGTGGCGTCAGGACGAGCCAACCGATGACAGACCAGACAGAGACCGAGACCGTGGGACAGTTCCCGAACACGTCGCCGTCGACTCCGCTCGCGCCGGTGGTGCTCACACGACTCGTGTGGGCGCTGTTCGTTGCGAGTCTCGGTGCACTCGTGGCGCGACTCTGGACCGAGGGCGGGTGGACGGTCGCCGGGTTGGTGGCTGTCGACGGCCTGACTGTCCTACTGTGGGTCGTGGTCTCCTTCTTCAGTGGCATCGTCCACAGCTACTCGCGGCGCTACATGGCGGGCAGCGAACACCTCACTCGCTTTTTCGCCCGGCTGTCCGTCTTCACCTTGGTCGTGATGGGTCTCGTCGCCGCCGACCACGTCGCGCTGTTCGGGGCCGCGTGGCTGGCGATGGGGCTGGTGATGGCGGACCTGATCGGAACCGTCCGCGGCTGGCCACAGGCACGAACCGCCGCGACCCTCGCCCGCCGGTACTTCCTCGCCAGTAGCGCGTTGCTGGGTGCCGCACTCGTGACGCTGTCCTGGGCGACGGGTGCGACGACGATTTCGGCTATCCTGGCGAACGTCGCGGCCGCCCCGGAGTGGGTTTCGCTCGTGGCGGCCGGCCTGCTCGTCCTGGCGGCGATGGTCCAGTCCGCGCTCGTCCCCTTCCACACCTGGTTGCTCTCCTCGATGACCGCGCCGACGCCGGCGTCGGCGCTGATGCACGCCGGGTTCGTCAACGCGGGCGGGATTCTCCTGCTCCGATTTGCCCCCGTCGTCACCGTCGACTCGACGTTCATGCTCCTGGTCGTGGCCGTCGGCGCGGCCAGCGCACTGCTGGGAAAACTCCTGAAAGCCGTCCAGTCCGACGTGAAGCGCAAACTCGGCTGTTCGACGACCGGGCAGATGGGATTCATGATCGCACAGGCCGGTCTCGGCTTCTTCGGGGCCGCCATCACCCACCTGATCCTCCACGGGTTCTACAAGGCCTACCTGTTCCTCTCGACGGGGAGCCAGGTCGAACACACCAGCCCGAAGAAGTCGGCGACCGGGACGACGACGCTCCTCGGCGGCGTCGTGACGCTACTCACCGCGGTCGCCGGTGGTGTTCTGTTCGCGCTCGTCACCGGCAAGGGAACGCACGTCGACAGCGGCCTCCTGCTGACGGGTCTGATCTCGCTGACGACGCTGCACGCGACCTGGACCACCGTCCGGAACACCGACCTCCAGGCAACCGTCCGATACGGCGTCGTCCCGTTGATTTTCCTGCCCGCCGTCGCCGTCTACGCAGGAGTCTACACCGCGGTCACGACCGTCCTGGCCGGCGTCCCGCTCGTGACCGTGCCGACCGACCTGACACCGGTCCACGGTGTCGTCGCGGTGGCGTTTCTCGCCGCGTACGTCGCCATCGAGACCGGCCTCTACCGGCGGAGCCACCGCCTGTACGTGGCGCTGGTGAACGCCTCACAGCCCGCGACCGGAACCGTGCTGACTTCGACGGAGGAGTACAATGAACACTGAATCCGCGGTAACCGAGAGTGTCGAACTGGCAGCAAACAGCGTCGGTCCCGTCTGGCCGCTCCACTCGTTCGTGACGGCCAACCCGCTCGCCGGGTTCGAGGACCAGCCGTTCCACGAGGCCGTCCAGCAGGCCGAACGCCTGTTCGGCGGTGACGGCTACCCGAGCCCCGACCTGTTCCGCCGGGCCTGGGAGACGGGCCGCATCGACCCGCACGTCCTGGCCGAGGAACTCGACGCTCACGGCTACGACGACGACCCCGAGGCACTACTCGACCGGATGGACGCGACCGCCGACCAGACGCCGGACGCCGACACGGCCGAAACGCCCGCGGAACGCGTCGACGCCGTCCTGACGAAGTGGCTCGCGGCCTTCCTCGATCAGGGGACGGCCACCTGGCCGATGCCTAACCGCGAGCAGGGATTCTACGCCGCCGTCCGGTCGGTGGCCTCCCACGACGGCGACATCCCGGACGGGGCTGCCGACGCGTGGCCCGCGGACCCGGAGGACGCCATCGAGCGCGTCCTCGACGAGCACCCCAAAGACGAGTGGCCGACGATACTCGAGCAGCAACTGACCGCGCTTCCCGGCTGGGCTGGGTTCATCAAGCAACGCGCCGCCGACGACGACGCGTGGCAGTCGACGTACCCGATCACACTGGCCGAGTACCTCGCGGTTCGGCTCACACTTTCGGAACTGTTCGACGCGCCGATCACGCCACCAGAGCAGGCGACCGAGTCCAGCGTGACCGGCGACGGGGCCGTTCCGCTCGAAGAGGTCTGGCTCTCCGCGTGGGAGGCCAGCTACCGCTCGGAACTGGTCGACGCCGTGACCGATGCCGGCGCGTTGGCCGCCGAAGCCGACGGTGGCCGGCCCGACGCACAGTTCGTGTTCTGTATCGACACGCGGTCGGAGATCATCCGCCGCCACATCGAGGCCACGGGCGACTACGACACACACGGCTACGCTGGCTTCTTCGGCATCCCGATGCGGTACGAGGGGTACGACGTCGACGTGACGGTCGACGCGTGCCCGCCTATCCTCGACGCTCAGCACCGCATCACGGACCGCCCGACGACCGACCCCGAGGACAAGGCGGCGTACGACCGCTGGTCGAACGTCCGCGACGCGGGCGGCAAGCTGGTGAAGTCGCTCAAAGAAAACGCCGCGACCGCGTTCAGCTACGTCGAGAGCGCGGGCAGCGGCTACGGGCTGGCGCTGGCCGCACGGACGCTCCTGCCGACCCGCGTCCGCGACGTTCTCGACGCCACCGACGAGCGCGTCCCCGACGCCCACGAGTTCTGTGAGCCGTCGGTCGACTACAACCCCGACGCCGTTACCGAACTCCGGGAGGGACTCACCGTGGCGGAGCGGGCCGACTACGCCGCGACCGCCTTCGAGCTGATGGGGTGGGAGCAGTTCGCTCGTGTCGTCGTCTTCGCCGGCCACGCCAGCCAGACCGCGAACAACCCGTTCGATTCGAGTCTCGACTGCGGTGCCTGTGCGGGCAACCCCGGTGGCCCGAACGCCCGCGTCCTCGCCGCCATCTGTAACGACGCGGACGTCCAGGCCGAACTCCGCGAGCGCGGCATCGAGATTCCCGACGACACCGTCTTCCTCGCCGGCGAACACAACACCACCACCGACGAGGTGGAACTGTACGACGGACCGGTTCCCGAGAGTCACGCCGACGACATCGCGCAACTCCGTGCCGACCTCGAAACCGCTCGTGCCGGCGCGGCCGCCGAGCGCACCGAGTCGATGGGTTCGGGGGGCGCTGGCGGCGTCCGCGAGACGGAGCGCCGTGCGGCCGACTGGGCCGAGACGCGTCCGGAGTGGGGGCTGGCCGGCAACGCCGGTTTCGTCGTCGGCCCGCGCGCCCTCACCGACGACCTGGACCTCGGCGGTCGGTCGTTCCTCCACTCTTACGACTGGACGACCGACGACGGCGGTGACGCGCTCGAAGCTATCGTGACCGGCCCCATGGTCGTCACGCAGTGGATCAACACACAGTACTACTTCGCCACCGTCGACAACGACGTCTACGGCAGCGGGTCGAAGGTCACACATAACCCCGTCGGTAACGTCGGCGTCTACCAGGGCAACGGCGGCGACCTGATGACCGGCCTCCCGCTCCAGTCGCTCATGGCCGCCGACGACGAGCCCTACCACCAACCCCTCCGGCTCTCGACTGTCATCCACGCGCCGGTCGAGCGTGTGACCGACATCCTCGCCGACCACGAGAACGTGACGGAACTGCTGGACAACCACTGGCTCTCGCTGACGGTCGTCGACCCCGAGCAGGACCACTGTGCGTTCCACTACGACGGCGACCTGACGTGGGTACCGGCCGACCAGTCCGACCACCGGCCCACCGCGACGACGTCGACCGTGGAAACCGGCACCACCGGCGACTAGCCAGCACGGACGGTATCGGACGACTCACGACTCGGGACGCCGTCACCGCTCGCGGGTCGTTCGACACAGTGACGCGCCGCGGTCTCCGGAACACCGGTCGACGGGACGCCGGGAAAAGGTGCCTGGCTGGTTACCGGAGCGTACGTGATTTACGCCCGGCGTGAACGGCTGGGTTCTCTCACCGCGTCCAGGTGGCAAACCATCGAGTTCGCTGCCAGCTAACGGCGGGGTCAGTCCCTCCAAGACTCGGTCGGCTCACCCTCCTCGCCGTTCGATGCGGCGGCCTCTGCCTCCTGTAGCTCCTGTTCTAGCGTCGCGGTCGTCTCGTCGATTGGGGCGAGGCCGAACTCGTACATCCGTCCCGACGTCTCGACGTCCCGGAACTCGTACATCACGCCGTCGTCGACGACGGCGTAGACGTCCTGTGCCTGGTCGTGAATGACCCGTTTCTCCGAGTCGATGGCGACGTCGACGAGGTCGAGCAGCGTCTCGACGGGGACGCGGGCGTACTCCCCCGAGTCCGGGAGCTTGCCGCGAGAGATCCAGTCGGCGTACCGCACACTCTCGTAGTACTTCTCGAACGTCTCGAAATCCTCGATGCGTCGGTCGACCGTCCTGACGAACACCGCGAGCACCAACGCGCCGATACCGGCGACGACCCACCACAGGGACCGACTGGGCAGACTCGCTTCGGTCCCGGGGAACTCGACGGCGGCGGTGGCGACAGATGCGTTGACCGGCCGAGCCACGGTCGTCGAGTGGTTCCGCTCGACGACCTGTGGCGTGTCGAACTCGTAGGCGCGGCCGGAGACCGAAACCGGGGAGCTCAGGTTCACCTGCCCGGCGTAGGTTCCCGTGTCGTAACTCGCGTTGACGAGGATCCGGACTCGAACGATGCCGACCTCGTCCGCGGCGGCCTTGACCGCTGCCAGTCGCTCGCGTGCGAGGCGTCGGACGTCGAGTGTCACCGTGGTCCGGGAACGTCCGTCTGTCACCCGGCGGGTGGTCGATGCCAACTCTCGTCGTTCGGACCAGAACACCGCTTCGTCGCGTGCGGCCGAGAGTTCCAGCACGACGTCCTGGGTGACGACCACATCCTGGTCGGTTGGCACGTTAGTCCCCACGCGAAGCGTCAGATTCGGCGCCGCCGACAGCAGGTAGACCGGACGGTCGGACACCGTCTCCCCCTGGTCGTAGAGCGTGGTGTTCCCGGTCACGGTCGCCGTCGCAGTGAGCGAGGTACTGACGGCCTGCTGGTCGGTCTGGACCGTCGTCCGCTGTGGGTCGGGTGTGTCGGTTGCCCCGGCCGCCGCGCCGGCGAAGGCGAACGCGCTGGCGACGACGAGTGCTGCCACCAGCACTCGACCGTACTGCCCGCAGACGTATTTCAGTCTGAGCGGTAATCCCGCGCTCATGTCGCACGCCTCTGGAACCCGACGAACTCGCTCATAATATAATGTTCACCGGTCGAACACTAATGTGCGCGCTAACCCCCTGGTTGGCGGGGCACTTACCCGAGCGAAAGCGACGGTTCGAGCGGTGACGGTGTCCGTCTGGCCGTCGGTGGCCCCGTTCCGGTCTCGCTGGCTGGTGGGTTCGCGCCTACCACCGTGGAGCGAGCGCGTCCAGCCGCCCCGAAACGAGGCTGGGCGAGTCGGCCGCTCAGCGCCGGGGGTCGCTTCCCGTGTACGTCTCGTTGAGCACCTCGCGTCCGCCCGCCGTTTCGACCACGACAGTGTCTTTCCCGTTGTTCCAGATCGGCCTGCCCGAGTCCTGATACAGGTCGATTCGAGCGCTGGTCTCGCTGTCGGTCCCCGTGCCAGTTATTAGCTTCACTTTCTGGTCGGGCGCGACGGTCGTTCCCTGGGGAACGACGTACGGTGCCTGCGCCTCGTCCCGAACACTCCAGCCGGAGATATCGAGTGTCGTGCTCCCGGTGTTGGTGAACACGAGGAACTCGTCGTCGAGATTGTCGAACTCACTGCCGCGGGCGTTGGCGTTGATATCGGTGAGACGGAACCCGTCGGTGTTCTGTGCACAGCCGCTCGCATCGACCGTCGTCGACCGCGTCGCCGTCCCGGTGAACCGGGACCCGCTGGTCGTGGTGACGGTGAACGCGACAGTCTCCGGTGGTGACTCACAGCCGACAGTTACGGATGTCGTCGCCGACTCCCCCGGCGCGAGCGTCGTCTGTGCGTTCGACAGCGACCCCGAGGCGGTTTCGAGCGTGACCGCTGCGTTCACCGTCCGGTCCAGCCCGTTCGTCACGGTGACGAGCCGGCTCCTGTCACCGGCGGTCACACTGCCGGCGACCTCGAGACCGACGAGGCCGTTCGCATCGTCGGCCACAGCTGCCGTGGCTCCCCGCTCGAGGGTCCCCGAACTGAACGCGGCAGTCGGACCGATGGTGAGGATTCCGAGAATAGCCACGAGAACGGTCACCGCGAGTAGCGAGGTGTACACCCGCCCCTTCCCGCCGCGCGAGCGCGACCGGCGACCGCGTCTCATCGCTCACCACCCAGTCGGCGAGACACCCGACGACGGGTGCCCCGGAGCGGAGCGAACGGGTCGACGAGCGCCCAGTAACACAGGTACAGCGGTCCGACTCCGGTGAGGACGGTCGCCAGTGCTGCCAGGAGCGGGTGCACACTGTGTAGTGCCGTCACGACGCCACGCGGTAGCGTCGCCGGATACGGATACATGTGGAGCGTGGCCGCGTGGACGCCGGACGTTTCCTGTGCCGGAACGGTGACCGTGACGTTCTGTTCCGAGGTGTCGAGGAGTCGCTGCCGGACCCGGTCGAGTCCGTCACCCCGCTCGGCGACAGTGCCGTTCGGACCAGCCGCGACCGGTGTGGTCTCGTCGATTCGCATCCCGTCGGCCCGAGTCACGAGGTGGGTGAACGGCGTCGACGCCGATCGGACGGTGAGTGACTCCGTTCGTTCCTCGCCGACGGACAGCACCCCGAGGTCCTTCGAGTCCTCGGCCGTGACTCGGTAGGTCTGCGTCTGATGGACGGCCGCCATCGACACGAGGACGACACCGACGAGGACCGCGACGACGAGTGCCGGCAAGATTACCTCACGGCCACGAAGGACCGCAGGCCGGACACGCCGTCGAGACGACCGAGCGGCACTGATTGCCAACGCGCCGCCCAGTACTGTCACGACGGCGTACCAGTACGTCCGGAGCAGCGAGAGCCCCGTTCCGACGTGCGGAACGACGAGCGGCCCGCCGCCGAGCGTCAGCACCTGTCCCGACACCGCAGACCGCTCGACGAGCGGATAGCCAGCCGCCTGGTCGGTGCTTGGGTTATTGTCGCCTTTCGTCACGATACCGTCGTCCGTCACCCTCATCGCACGGTGGGTGACGTAACTCCCGCGCTCGGCGGAGTAGAACGTAATCACGTCACCGGCCTCGACAGCCCCCGCGGGCACGAGGACGTACCCGCCATCCGGCTCGATGGTCGGTGCCATACTGTCGGACGTGACGTACGAAATCTGGACCGGTGAGGCCGCTGGCGCGACCAGCAGGGCGACCACGAGGACGACCGCGAGACCGACGAGCGTGCGCATCATGTACTGAAATGGTGGGTTTGGTGAGAATCGAAACAGCAGGGGGGCTGTCGGTTAGCGACGGCCGATAGCCGGTGATCAGGTCCCGTCGGAGACCGAGCCACCTTCGTCGACGTCGTCGATGGTGAACGCGAGGGTGCCCGAGAGGTCGTCCGTTGAGGTCACCGTCGCAGCGCCGTTGTGGCCAGTATCGACGACGACCACGACATCGTAGGCGTCAGTGGCGGCCGCGTCGAGGGACGCTGTCTGGCCTTCCTCGGTGACGGTGCCGACCTGTGAACCGTCCTTGTAAATCTGGAACTTGAGGTTGGCGTCACTGTTACCATCGTCCACGTTGTGTGTGTATGCGACGTTGATAACGTGCGCCTCGTCGTCGTTGTTCTTGACCTGGAACGCGTGTGAGGTACCCGGATTCGCAGGGTCGCCGAGTTCGAAGAGCGCGTCGGTGTTCGCACCGGTTGCCGACCCGTTCTCGAAGTCGATCTTGAGTTGCTCCGTCGAAGGGTCCTGGAAGACGAGGTTCCCGGAATTGCCGTCGATCAGCGCCAGCAGACCGTTCTCGTCGGCCACGACGTCCGCGTTCGCCTGTCGCTCGACCGTCGCCGCGGTGAACGCACTCGCACCGACCGCCGTCGCTGCAACGAGGACGAGTCCGGCCACGAGTAACGTCTGTGTGATTCGTGCCATTGCATTCGAACAGAGTCGACGACGCCGGATAACCATCAGCTAACTTATTTGTTTGCGAGGTGCTTACCTCGCCGTTAGGGGGCCCACGCACCTCGCGGTCAGTGGCAGGCTTTCTTTCAAGTAAGCGAACGGATTTGTGTATTCACTTGTCCATCTCTGTTGTGGATCGGACTGCAGAGTGGACACGACTCGTAGTGCCGGACGTCGCCGTTCGTTGCGTTCCTCGTCGCCGTCGGCTGGTCGCAGACTCGAGAGTCGAACACGGTCGATGGGCTCCCCCGAACCCCCCCACGGCGGCCGGGCGAGGCCAGCGAGAGTGTCGTCGTGACGGACGACCGGGCGGGGACCGCAGACAGGACAGACCGGACGCTCACGGCCGGAACCGAGACTCCGAACCCGCACGGACCCGGACACAAACGCCGGCGAGCCGACCGGGACGACAGCACCGGCGACCGTTCCGGAGTCCGAGGGTGATACTCCACCGATGATCGGGCGTCTCCGGACGATTCTGTCTGGTTGCGGACGCGAAGCCGTTCACGAGTGTCGGCAGTGCGGGACGACGGTCGAGGAGACCGACAGTCGGTGTCCGACCTGCCGGTCGGACGAAATCGCGACCTACAGACTCTAGCGAACGGTCACGCGTCACACGAACTCGGATATACCGATGCCGAACGTCCCGATGCTTCCACGCTGGATTCGAGGCGCGGACCACTGTCTCGATTCCGTGCCTGCGGGGCGTCCCGACGGACTCGCCCGTGAGCGTGCCTGCGGAATTCTCGTCGTGGAGGTTGCGCCGGTACACGGCGTCGCCGACGCGACGACAGCCCTGCGCCGTCTGCTCGATAGCGGTTGGCTCCACGCGGTCGACGGGACGGTCTATCGCACCGGGAGTCGGGCCGACTGACCGACACCGTCGAGTGGCGCTACGGCGCCGAAGTCCGGCTTACCAGCCGGTAAGTCGGCGGCTATCGGCCTCGTTAGCGAGTCTTCTTATTCGATACCAAATAACGAGCGTAGCATGGACCACGACAGAGTGTATCCGCCGTGCTGGGGGAGAGAATGGGTGTGACAGACGACGACGGCGGCGGCCGACAGGACTGGGCGGATGTCCTGCTCGTCGAAGCGGACCCGGCCGACGCCCGACTGATTTCGTGTGGGTTCCAACGACAGTCCGTGACCACAGATGTCGCCCCGGATGGGCGAACGGCAATCGAGCGACTCTCGACCGCGAGCGACGAGCGAACCGACGACCGACTCCCACGTCTCATCGTCCTCGACCTCGCCATCGGACCCCTCGACGCCGAGACGATTCTCCACGCGGTCAAATCGAGTCCGCGACTTGGATTGGTCCCAGTCGTCACGCTGAGTGACAGCGACGAGCACACTGCGGCCACGGACACCGACGCCGAACGGGCCTACGACCTGGGCGCGAACGCCCATTTCAGCAAACCGGACGACGTCGAGCGGTACGTCGACGGCATCGAGCGGTTGGCGGCCTTCTGGTTCGAGTGGGCGACGTTTCCGCCAGAACTGTTATCTGTCGATGGAGCGTGAGATTGTTATGAATTCGTTCGACAGTTCTGCCGACAGTTCCGGTGTGCCGGACTATCTGGTCGAGAGCGCGGCGCTCCTGTCGAAGAAGTGGCATCCGGCGATCGTGCGATGTGTCGCTGCCGGGGACGGTCTCGGGTTCAGTGACCTCGAAAACAGACTCAACGGCATCTCGGCGAAAGTACTGACCGACGCACTGGAGGAACTGCGAGACCACCAGATTCTCGACCGCACGGAGGTGCGCCAGGAGCCGCTCCGCGTCGACTACACGCTGACCGAGCGGGGGCAGGACTTCGCAGCTGTCATCGACTCGCTGGCCGACTGGGGCGAACAGTATCTCGCGCCCGACGACGAGGAACAGGTGGTGCTGGTCGCAGAGGACGACCGACGCATCGCGGAGATGCACACGGTCTGGCTCGAAGACGAGTACACCGTCCACACCGCACACGACGGCGAAGAGGCGCTTCGGGAACTCGATACGGGCGTCGACGTCGTCGTCCTCGACCGGCGAATGCCGGGGCTCTCCGGCGACGAGGTGCTCGACTGGATTCGGTCGCAGGGGTACGACTGCCGGGTCGCCCTCGTCACCTCCGAGGAGCCGGACCTGGACGCCGTCGCCCTCGGGTTCGACGAGTACGTCGCCAAGCCAATCCTCAAAGACGACCTCCGTGCGGTGGTCTCGGACCTCTTCGACCGGGCTGAGTACGACCGCGAGGTGAGACAGTTCCTCGCACTGCAGGCGAAACTCGCGGTGCTCGAAGCCGAGAATCCGGAGCCGGAACTCGCGGCGAGCGAGGAGTACAGCCGACTCGAAGCGCGGCTCGAAGACGCCCGCGAGCAGGTCGACGAGGACGACGACATCGAAGCACCAACACTGGACCGGCTGGGGGTGGACCCGTCCCGATGAGCTCCGAATTGGACACCGGCGCGATACGGAACAGTTCGCCGGCAGCGGTACTGGACCGGGTCGACGAGGCTATCTACGCACTCGACACCGACTGGCAGTTCGAGTACATCAACGACCGGGCAGCCGAGATACTCGAACGTGACCCCGACAGCCTGCTCGGCGAGACGATTTGGGACGCGTTCCCAGCCGTCGCCGACACCGAGGCGTACGAGACGTTCCGCGACGCGATGGACACCGGTGAGCCAGCGCGATTCGACATGCAGTACGAACCGTGGGACGCGTGGTACTCCGTTCGGGCCTATCCCGACGCGGACGGGATTACGATCTGCTTCTACGACGTCACCGACGAACGGGGTCAACAGCTCGAGTTGCAGCGCAAACAACGACTGTTCGAGACCGTCTTCGAGGACACCGACGACGCGCTCGTCATCGCCGACCCGGACGGTCGGCTCACCGAGCTCAACCCCGCTGCGGAACGATTGTTCGGCTACGACGACGTCGACACCCAGGACGAGAGTCTGTCACTCCTGTACGCCGACGAGAACGAGTACGAGCGCCGGGGCGAACGGCGCGACAGCCACGTCGCCGAGTACCAGCGCGCGGACGGTACGACCTTCGAGGGTGAGACAGTCGCCACGCCGCTGGACGGACCCAACGGCGAGGCGCTCGCGTTCCTGACCTCGATCAGAGACGTGAGCGCCCGTATCGAATACGAGGAACGGATGCAGCAGCGCAACGCGGCACTCCGGTCGTTCCACGAGATTACGACCGACTCCGGGCGGTCCTTCGAGCGACGACTGACGGCGGTGCTGGAACTCTGCTGTGACCACCTGGACCTCGACGTCGGTCGTCTCGTCGCCGTCGACGACGACGAGTACACCGTCGAGGCGTCCGTCTCGTCGGGCGATTCGTCCGCGCCTGGTGACGCGGTCACGCTCGACGAGACGTTCTGTGAGTTCGTCGTCGACGCAGACCGTGTCGTCAGTTTCGACGGTGTGACTACTGGCGAGGTCACGGACCACACCGCGTGCCAGGACCGAGGCGTCGAGTCGTATCTGGGTGCGCCCGTGGTCGTGGACGGTGACCGCTACGGGACACTGAGCTTTTCTCGGCCGACGCCACGCGGTGAACCGTTCACCGAAAGCGACGAGACGTTCGCCCGCGTGCTGGCACAGTGGGTCGGCAAAGAGTTGAGTCGTCGCCGCCAGCGAGAGCGGGCCCGTGCGAGTCGCCGCCGGTTGCGCCAGATTATCGACATGCTGCCACAGTTGGTGTTCGCAAAGAAGGAGACCGGCGAGTTCCTGCTGGCGAACGAAGCCGTCGCCGAGGCCTACGGCACGACGGTCGCCGACCTCGAGGGGAGCACGGACGCCGACTTCGCCGACTCCCAGACGGAGGCCGACCAGTTCCGTCGAGACGACCGTGCGGTCATCGAGTCCGGGGAGCCAAAACACATTCCAGCGGAATCGCTGACCACCGCCGACGGCGAGCGGCGTGTTCTGGAGACGACGAAGATTCCCTACGACCCCGTCGATGCGGACGGTCACGCCGTACTGGGCGTCTCGACGGACATTACCGAACGCGAAGCACGTGAGGTCGAACTCGAGGTCCAGTCGGCGGCGATGGAGGCGTCGATGGACGGCATCTCGATCCTGAACACCGACGGGGAGTACATCTCCATGAACGAGGCCCACGCCGCCGTGTTCGACTACGACCCGGCGGCCCTCATCGGCAGCTCCTGGCGACGGCTCTACGACGCCGACGAGGTCGAGCGGATCGAGGAGACGGCGTTCCCGACGCTCGAACGTGCGGGCGAGTGGCGCGGCGAGACCGTCGGGATGCGACGGGACGGCAGCCCAGTCTACCAGGAGATCACACTCTCGCTGCTCGACGACGGCAAACTGATCTGTACGAACCGGGACATCACCGCGCGCAAACAGCGTGAGCAGGAACTCGAACGGTACGAGGCACTCGTCGAGAGCATGGACGAGGCCGCACTCGTCGTCGACAGCGATGGTCGCATCGAGTACGCAAACAAGGCATCGGCCTCGTACACGGGAGCGACAGTCGACGACCTCGCCGGTCGGTCGATAGAGACGCTCGCCGAGGAGATGACGACGAACGACGAGGACCCGGACCGACTCGTCGGGGCAGTCGAGGCGACTCTGGACGGAGGGACAGCGCCGGACCGATTGGAGGTGGCGCTAGATCTCCCGACGAGGACGGCGGTTATGGAGTACCAGCCGTCGTCGTTCCGTTCTGACGGCAGGCGGAAGGCGGTCGTCGTCGCCCGGGAGGTCACGGAACGTAGAGCGCGCGAACGGAAACTCGAGCGCCAGCGGAGCAGAACCCGGGCACTGTTCGACGACTCGCCCGACAGCATCATCGTTCACGACGCCGACGGTGCCATCGTCGACGCGAACGAGACACAGGTCGAGATGCTGGGCTACGACCGGGAAACGCTGCTCTCGATGAACGTGTCGGAGTTCGAGGTCGGCCTGAGTCGAGCGGACCTCCGTGACGTGTGGGCCGACATGAGTATTGGCGAGACACTCAAAACAGAGGGAAAACATCGTCAATCGAACGGCCTCGTCTGTCCGGTCGAGGTCTGGATTGCCAAGACCGAGGTCGACGACGAGCCGCGATTCGTCGCGGTCTCCCGCGACATCAGTGAGCGGAAGACTCGCGAACTGGAACTCGAACGCAACCGTGAGTTCCTCGAAAAGACCCAAGAAAGCGCCGCAATCGGCGGGTGGGAGATCGAATTCGGAACGGGTGACCTGCAGTGGACCGACGAGGTCTACCGCATCCACGACCTGCCACTCGACGCCGACCCCACGCTAGCCGACGGGTTCGAGTACGTCCATCACGAGGACAGACCCACGGTCACTACGGCGTTCGAGCAACTGCGGACCGAGGGCGAGTCGTACGACCTCGAGGTTCGAGTCGTCACTGCCGACGACGACGTGCGCTGGGTGCGAACGATCGGTGACCCACAGTTCGACGGAGCCGGCGAGGTCGTCGGCGCTCTCGGCACGTTTCAGGACATCACCGAGCGCAAAGAACGTGAGCAGGACCTGCGAGAACTCACGGAGCGACTCGACTTGGCCGTCGAGGGTGCGAACCTCGGTGTCTGGGACTGGAACGTCGAGACCGACGCCATCGTTTTCAACGAGCAGTGGGCGCGGATGCTCGAGCTCTCGCCGGACGACATCGAACCGACGTTCGAGACGTGGAAACAGCGGGTCCACCCGGCCGACACGGACCGCGTCGAGGCGGCACTCGAGGCACATGTGGCCGGTGAGACGGAGCTGTATGATTGCGAACACCGGATGCAGACTGCAAGCGGGGACTGGAAGTGGATCAGAGACGTCGGCAGGGTCGTCGAACGGGACGCAGACGATGAGCCAGTCCGTGCGGTCGGTATCCACCTCGACGTCACGGACCAGAAGGAGACAGAGACCTCCCTCGAAGAGGAGCGAGACATGTTCGCACAGGGGCCGGCTGTCGTCTTCAAGTGGCAGAATGCAGACGGGTGGCCCATCGAGTACGTCTCGGACAACGTCACCGAGACGTTCGGCTACACGCCGGCCCAACTCGAATCGGGCGACGTACCGTACATGAATTTAGTCCACGACGACGACCTCGAGCGGGTCGCCGCTAAAGTCGAGGGACACAGCGACGAGACGACAGAACGGTTCGGTCACGACCCTTACCGGATGGTCACCGCCGAAGGAGCGGTAAGGTGGGTGAAAGACCACACCAAGATCATCCGCAACGACGGGGAGGTCACACACTATCTCGGCTATCTCATCGACATTACCGAACGGAAAGAACTCGAACAGTCGCTCCGCGACAGCGAACGGTCGCTCCGCGAGGTTACGGAAATCGCCTCGGACACGGAGCGTGCGTTCCAGCCGAAACTGGAGGCGATCCTCGAACTCGGCTGTGAGCGACTCGACCTCTCGTACGGATTTCTGAACCGGATCGACGAGGACACCCAGCACGTCGTCGAAGCGACGGGAACACACCCACGGCTCCAGCCCGGCGAATCGGCTCCGCTCTCGGAGACGTACTGCCGGAATACGATCGAGCAGGACACGGTGCTCGACATCGCCGACGCCGCCGCTGGGGGCTGGGAGGACGACCCTGCCCACGGTGCGTTCGAGCTTGGCTGCTACATCGGGGGCAAAATCATCGTTGAAGGCGACGTGTACGGGACACTCTGTTTCGCGGACGACGATAGCCGTGCCAAGACCTTCGACGAGACAGAGCGAGCCTTCGTCGAGTTACTCGTCCAGTGGCTCAGTTACGAACTCGAGAGCAACGCCGTCGAGACGAAACTCCGGGAACTCAACGAGACCGCACAGCGACTGCTGGCGACCGGTGACGCCGACGAGGTCGGGTCGGCCGCGACCGAGAGCGCGAGTGCGGTACTCGACCTGCCGATAACGGGCGTCTGGTGGTACGAGGAATCGGCCGACGCGCTCGTCCCCGCAGGCATGACCGACGAGGCCGCGGCGGTAATCGACACCCAGCCGACGTTCGACGGTGGTGGCTCACTGGCCTGGGAGGCGTTCGCCGACGGCGAGACACGACTGTACAACGACGTACACGCCGCCGACGAGGTGTACAACGAGGAGACGCCCATGCGATCCGAGGTCATCGTCCCCCTCGGTGAACACGGGGTGTTGATCAGCGGCTCCAGACAACAGCGGGCGTTCTCCGAGACCGACCGGGAACTGCTCGAAATCCTCTCGGCGACCGTTGAGGACGCGCTGAACAGAGCCGAGCGCGAGCAGGTGTTACGGGAAACCCGTGAACGTCTCACCCAGTCGAACCAGGATCTGGAACAGTTTGCGTACGCGGCGTCCCACGACCTCCAGGAGCCCCTGCGGACGATTTCGAGTTATCTCACACTGCTGGAACGACGCCATCGGGACGACCTCTCCGGGGACGCGCTGGAGTTCATCGACATCGCCGTCGACGGTGCCGACCGGATGCGGGAGATGATACAGGCACTCCTGGCGTACTCACGTGTCGGGACGCGCGGCGACGCGTTCGAGCCGACGGACATGGCTACCGTCTTCGAGGCGGTGACGCGGAACCTGTCGGTGACTATCGAGGAGGCCGACGCGACCGTCGACGTTCCAGAGGACGAGGCCGCAGGGACCGTCGTCGGCGACCAGAGCCAACTCGTCCAGTTGTTCCAGAACCTCGTCGAGAACGGTATCAAGTACAGCGAGGACGACCCGCGGGTCGAAGTATCGGTCGAACGCAACGACGAGGCGCTCGAGTTCGCCGTCACGGACAACGGCATTGGCATCGCGCCCGACCAGGTTGAGGACATCTTCGAGGTGTTCCAGCGACTCCACACCCGTGCGGAGTTCGAGGGCACCGGCATCGGCCTCTCGCTCTGTCAAAAGATCGTCGACCGTCACGGCGGCGACATCCGGGTCGAATCGTCGCTCGACACGGGCTCAATCTTCTTCATCACGTTGCCCGTAGAGGTGGACACACGTGACTGACGGGACCCACCAGGCGTCCGCCGCACAGGTGCTAGCCGTCGAAGACAATCCTGGCGACGTCCGACTCCTGGAAGAAGGTGTCGGAGCCGCCGACGCGAGCCTCGAGCTACACGTGTGTAACAACGGCAGACTGGCTATCGAGCGGCTCACCGGCGACGGCGGACCTGCACCCGACCATCCCGATCTAGTGCTACTCGATCTGAACCTGCCGGGAAAGTCCGGACTGGAGGTCCTCCAGGCGATTCGAGACGACACGCAGTTCGACACCGTGCCGGTCATCGTCGTGTCGAGTTCCGAGAATCCCGACGACGTCCGGGGCGTCTACGAGCACGCCGCGAACGCGTACGTCACGAAACCGGCCGACCCCGACGAGTACATCGAGGCCGTCGCCGCCGCCGTGCAGTTCTGGATTCCCGGGGTGACCGAGACGGATGACTGAAACCCCGCCCGAACGGTTCCTGCTCGTCGAGGACAACCCAGCCGACGTGCGCCTGATCGAAGAGTACGTCGACGAACAGTCATGGCCGGAACTGGACGGGAAGCCGACGATTACCCAAGTAGACCGACTGGTCGACGCCATCGAGGCACGAACCGACGACACAGACCTCGTGCTGCTCGACCTGGGACTCCCGGACAGCACCGGGTTCGACACGCTCGAGCGGATGCTCTCGGCCGCCGTCGACGAACCCGTCGTCGTACTCACGGGTCTCGACGACGAACGCGTCGGTGTCGATGCCGTCGAGCGCGGTGCGCAGGACTATCTCGTCAAGGACGACCTCACGCCGAAACTCCTCCAGCGGACGGTCCGGTACGCCGTCGAGCGCGAGCGCCAGCAGCGACGACTGAAGCGGCGTAACGAGGAACTGGCGCTTCTCAACCAGATCGTGCGTCACGATATCAAAAACGACGTGACGGTCATCCTCGGCTGGGGCGACGGCCTCCGGGAGCACGTCGACCCGGCCGGCGAACCGTACCTCGAGCGGATGATGAGTGCCGGCGACCACATCACCGGCATCGCCGAGACGGTCGGGGACTTCCTCGAGATTCTCGAAGGCGACAAGCAACCCGAGTTACAGCCTATCGGCCTCGGACGACTCCTCGAGACCGAAATCGAAAAGACCCGGTCCGCACACGAGTCGGCGACTGTCTCGGTGACCGGCGACCTGCCGCACGGCCTGAACGTCGCTGCGACCGAACTGCTCTCGTCGGTCTTTCGCAACCTCCTGAACAACGCCGTCATACACAACGACTCGAACCAGCCCGTGGTCACGGTCACCGTCGAAGTCGAACCGGAGACAGTCACCGTCGGCATCGCTGACAACGGTCCGGGCATTCCCGAGAGCCAGCGCGACGAGGTCTTCGGTCGCGGTGAGATGGGGCTCCAGAGCCCCGGGTCGGGAATCGGACTGTACCTCGTCGACACCCTCGTCGACATGTACGATGGCGACGTTCACCTCGAGGACGACGACCCGGAGGGCAGCGTGTTCACCGTCACTCTCCACCGAGCGCGCCACGGTACCGACTGAAACCGGGATGTCCGCACCCGCCGACCACGACCCGTCGTCGAACCAGTACACGCGAACGCGTGGCCGCAGTCGACCGAGCCGAAATGACATTACGAGACGGCCTCCGCCCCCCACTCACGAGCCCTCTGCCAGTCGAACCGTCTGGGTGCAATCGTGAACGAGAGGCGTCCCGTGGACGCCACTCTGGACACCGACTCCACCCCCGCCTGGACGACTCGGACGCGGACCCCGGTAGGCGTCACTCTCAGGCCGAGTCCCGCGGCGAGACGAAATCGGGTATATACGAGGAGCCCTAACAGAAGGCTATGACGGAGTTCGTGCTGTACGGGGGGAAAGGTGGGGTTGGAAAAACAACGCTGGCGGCGGCGACGGGGATGCGGGCCGCTCGCGAGGGCGCACGGACGCTCGTCGTCAGCACCGACCCGGCACACAGCATCGCCGATGCCTACGAGTCGCCGGTCGAGGAGACGCCGACACGGGTAGTCGAGGAGTCCCCCCTCTCCGCGATGGAGATCGACCCGCGAGAACGGTTCGAGCGCCGCTACGGCGACGTGTTCGAGCGGATGCTCGACGACGTGGAATCACTGGGCGTGAACCTCGGAGAGGCGGGCGTCGAGTCGGTGACGGAACAGGGGTTGGTCCCCGGGGCCGACGAGATCGCGGTCGTGGATCTCTTCGCGGAGTACGACGACCACCCCGACTGGGACGTGGTCGTCTTCGACACGGCACCGACGGGCCACACGCTCCGCCTGCTCGAACTTCCGAACGTGATGGATTCGACCATGGGCACGCTCCTCAATATGCGGGAGCAGTTGCGCTCGGTGACGGACTCTATCACCAGCATGCTCGGCCGCGACGACGACGAGGCCGACACCTCCTACTCCGAGCAGATGGATACGCTCCAGACCCGGATGGAAGACGTTGCCGACCGCCTGCGTGACGGCTCTCGAACGGGCTTTCGGGTCGTGACGATACCCGAACCGATGGCCATCACCGAGACCGAACGCTTGGTAGACGAACTCGGGTCGTCGGGAATCACGGTGGACCACGTCCTCGCCAACAAGGTGCTGCAGGACCCCTCTGAAGACTGTCCGACCTGCTGGCCGCGCCACCAGAACCAGCAGGCGGCCCTCGACGAAGCGCGGGGGTCGCTGGAGCCAGCGGTGCGAGAGGTGCCGCTCGTCCCGGGAGCAGAGGGCATCGACCGCGTCGAGACCGTCACCGAGTACGTCGACCCAATCGTGTGAACACGCGTGCCGAGTGCCTCAGCAGTTTCGAGGCGGAGCCCCCGGCCTCAAGGAGCGAGGGCTTCCGACTGGTCGGAAGCACGACGCGAGTAGGCCGGGGAGGAAGCCGACACAGTGTGACGCAAACCACGAGACAGTAGTCGACCGACTCTCAAGTTTTTAAGTACCGCTGGAACCACACCTGAAATATGGAGGTTAGGCGTACCGCGCCGGTCAAACTCGTTGTTCCCGACGAATACCACGACGACCTCCACGAAACTGCCGACCAGTTCCTCTATTGTGCAAATGAGGCGAGTGACTACTGCTGGGACAACGCCGACTACGAAGACTGCGTCACCTCGAACGTGACAGCCAGAGATGCGTTGTACGACCGACTCCGCGAGGAAACAGACCTGACAGCGAATCTCGTTCAAGAAGCCATTCGGCGTGCCGTCCACGCCGTCGATAGTGGTGTTGACCGCTGGAAAAAAGGCAAACGGACGAACAAACCAGAGTTCACCTCGTGGAGTATGGTCTACGACAAGCGGAGTGCGACGTTCTACCGGAACAAGATCTCGCTTTCGACGGTGAACGGGCGCATCGAGTGTGAGTTTGAGTTGCCAGCGGACAGTCCAACACCATACGAGGAGTACGTGCTTTCCGACGACTACGAGCTTCGGACGAGTACACTCCAGTACGACCAAGCGACTGACGAGTTCTACTTCCACGTCAAAACGCGGCAAGTAGACGACGAAGGCGAGGCTGTTGAACTTGAGGGTTCGGACGATACCGGGCATCAAACTGTCCTCGGGATCGACCTCGGCGTGAACAGCCTTGCTGTTTCGTCAACAGGCACGTTCTGGAGTGGTGACGAGTACGACCACTGGATACAGGAGTTTGAGAAGCGCCGCGCAGAGATGCAACAGCGTGGGACACAAGCTGCTCACAACGCCTTGTTGCGGCTTGGAAAGCGAGAGCGAGCATGGCGGAAACAGTATATCCACACAGTCGCCAACGAGATTGTTGCCGAAGCGGTTGCCCACGAGTGCGACGTGATCGTATTCGAGGACTTGATTGATATTCGAGAGCGGCTGCCCCACGCTAACTGGCATCACGTCTGGGCATTCCGTCGCCTGTACGAATACGTCGAGTACAAGGCTCCTGAACAGGGTGTGGCGGTTGAGGAGGTCGAGCCAGAGCATACGAGCCAGCGGTGCTCGCACACCGATTGTGGCTTCACCCATGAAGATAACCGCGACGGCGAGCAGTTCCAGTGTCTGAAGTGTGGATACGAGATCAACGCGGACTACAACGGCGCGAAAAACGTCGGATTGCGGTACATGCGGAAGCGACAACACGGACTGCGTTCCTCGCCCACGTCGGGGAGCGCAGACGCACCAGTAGACGTGCGTATAAATAGTGGGATGTTGAACAGCGACGGCTATCGGCCAACTGCCGACAGTTGATCGCCGGGAGTCCACATCAAAGCCCCTCCCTCAAGGACCGAGGCGCGTATGCGCCGAGGGAGTAGGGAGGGGTAGTTTACAGAGCGGATGCTTCACACCGCGAGAACAGGCTACGTCCTAAACCACACTATCCCAACGGCAATCGGGAATCCTCGCCCCTCAGCGCGGGGAGGATGTCGAGCCATGGTTCAGCACGGAACGCTTTTCGGTGTCGGCTGATTCCGGTATGTATGGACTACGACGTCGCGCTCGACCGTGCCTACGAGGCCCTGCCCGAGCGAACAGCGAGCCAGCAGCGACTCCAGATTCCCGACCCCGCCGCCCAGGAAGACGGTGCTTTCACCCGGTTGACGAATCTCAAATCCATCGCGGACGCCCTGTCCCGCGACCCCGAACACGTCCACCGCTACGTCCAGCGGGAGTTCGGGACAAACGGGCAGTTCGACGGCGACCGGAGCCGCTACAACGGAACCTTCTCCGCCGCGGACTTCGAGGCCGTGTTGGATGCTTACTCCGAGGAGTACGTCGTCTGCTCGGAGTGTGGCCTCCCGGACACGAAACTCACTACAGAGGACCGGACCCAGATGCTCCGGTGTGAGGCCTGCGGTGCCTTCCGCCCGGTCGACAACCGTTCGACGAAAACTAACACGGAAACCAGCACCGCCACGCTGGAAGAGGGCGAGACGTACCAGGTCAAAATTACCGGCATGGGCCGCAAGGGCGACGGCGTCGCAGAGAAGGGCAAGTACCGCATCTTCGTCCCCGGTACCAGCGAGGGCGACGTAGTGCAGGTCTACATCGACAACATCAGTGGGACGCTGGCTTTCGCTCGACCGGTGCAGTAATCCCCCGACGGGTCACGAGCCGTCGTTTCTCGGCCGCCCTCTCGAGCAGAATTAATTACCTGATTGAGGGGTAGCGAACCGCATCTTACTTACTCGCGCCGTCGCTGATGTATACTCGAATGAACGACCCGGTTTTGCTCACGGGTGCTGGCGGACGCGTCGGCGAGGCTATCCTGCAGGGCCTCGGCGAGCGGTACGACTGGCGGCTCCTTTATCACAATCCGCCGGGCGAAGAACCCGACTACGAGTATCTCGTCGGCGACGTCATCGACGAGGAGACGGTCCGGGCGGCCGTCGGCGGCGTCGGGGCGATCATCCATCTCGCCGGCGACCCGCGGCCATCCGCACCTTGGAAGAGCGTCCTCTCGAACAACATCGACGGGACCAAGAAGATGTACGAGGCCGCGGTCGAGGCCGGCGTTGAGCGGTTCGTCTACGCCTCCTCGAACCACGCCGTCGGTGCGTTCGAGACCGACGAGCGTACCCCCGAGATGTACCGCGCCGACGACGGCCACCGACTCGACGGGACCGAGTTGCCGCGTCCGGGGAACCTCTACGGCGTGTCGAAGGCCAGCGGCGAGGTCATCGGCCGGTACTACCACGACGAACACGGGATCGACGTCTGTAACGTCCGGATCGGCAATCTCACCGAGGGCCACCCGCCAGTCGACTACGAGCGCGGGCAGGCGATGTGGCTCTCCTACCCCGACTGTGCCCACCTTCACGAGCGGACGCTGGAGGCCGAGTACGAGTACGAGACCGTCTACGGTATCTCGGACAACGACCGGAAGTACTACTCCATCGAACGCGCCGAGGAGGCGCTGGGCTACGACCCGCAGGACAACTCCGCCGAGTGGGACGGCGACGAACACGTCGCCGACTACGAACGTACCGTTTAGAAGAGGCCGTCGACGTCCGACTCTCGCCGCTGTCGTCGTTGGATGTGCTCCGAGAGTCGCTGGTAGATGATACCACGGTGGGCCGGGTCCCGAGCGAAGTCCATGACGAACGTGACGAACGGGCTGGTTCCTGCACCGTCGTCGAGGGCGTCGCGGGCGTACTCGATTCCCTGCTCGACGACCACCTCGTCGAACTGGCCGTCCTCGGCGTAGACCGCGGCGGCGGCGGCGCTCTCCGCGAAGTCCAGCTCCGAGAGGGCGAGCGCCTCGCCCTCGTGGGTCAGTTCGAGCGGCCGCGCGCGTTCGATCCGTTCCGGGTCGGCGGCCAGCGCCTGCAGGTACGCTCGGACGCCGGCCAGGTCGACGCCGCGGTAGTCGGCCGGTAGTCCGGCGAGGTAGTCGCGGGCACTCTCGGTCAGCCCCGTCACACCGGGCCAGTTGCGCTCGCTGGCGTGGTGAACGGCGGCGGTAAACTGGATGAGACCGTGGAGAAACCGCTCGTCGTCGGTCCCGCTGTCGAGAGCGAGCCAGTGGTCTTCCCAAGCGTCGTGAGCCTCGTGGTAATCGCCCGCGTTGAAAATCGCGACGCCGGCACGGAGCGCCGTCTCCATACGTCGCCGTGGATTTCGTCTCTGGTAAGCGTTTGGCTTATCTTCGCTCGTATAAATATTTTTAAAACTATTTTACTCTTTTCTACGACCGTCCACCGATATATCCGGGCGTTCGCACAAACAAAAAAAGGGTATTTCGGTTCCGCCTGCGCGCCGGTGTGAAGCCGGTCAGACCTATCAATACACGAGAACATCGGTGCGTACGTGCTGTACCGACCGGCCGAGTTCGGCGACGGGGCACTGGGCGTCGACGGGGCGTGTGGACCGACTGCCGACAGCTACAGCGACCACGACGTTGCCGGCCGGGTCGCGAACCACTACAGTTACTCACAGGACGAGAAGGTTGTCTCGACCGGGTCGTCGACGACTTCGACTGAGTCGGGGGGCCCGACCGCTAGCGGGGAGGCGCCGGTCAGTCGGCCTCCTCGGTGTCCCGCGGGAGGCGGTCGCGGACGGCCTCGAGTGCCGACAACACCGGATCCTCGACCTCGATGTCGGTGTACAGGTCTGCCGGGAGCGCCGGCGCGTCGGTCTCTGCCCGGTTCGCGAGCGTCGCTCGTCGCCTGGCGGCGTGGCGACGACAGCGCCGGTCGAGCGACGCGAGTCGAGCCTCGTCGGTGCTGGATTCGACCGCGAGCAGGTCACGAGCGACGGCTTCCGTCCGGTCCAGCGTCGCCAGCTCCGCGTCGATGGCTTCGATTCGGTCGACGCGGTGCTCGTGGGCCGTGGTCGCGGCGTCGAGGACCGCCGATTGTAGCGCGGGCGTGAGGCGGGCCGCCCACCGGATTTCGGCCCGGGTCGGCCGGGGGAGCAGGTCGTCGAAGGCGGGGACCGACGCGTCGTCTTCCTCGGCGTGTGGAACTGTCATGACGGTTCCGTCGTAGGCGGCGCGGAGCGCCGGCGGTCCGGGTTCGGTTCGGGCCGTCATCGACAGGACGGAGCCGGGCGCGTCGGTGGCTTCGACGGTCGGCAGCGTCTCGACGCGCCGACAGAACTGGTCGAAGGCGTCGCGTTCGTCGACCAGGTGACGACGGCGGACCCGGAGCCGGTGCCGAGCATCGTCGAGCGGTTCGAGCGGGTGGGTCGTCCCCGACATCTCACTGGTTGGGGGACGCTCGTTCGCCGGTGGCAGCGGTCGTACTGGACCGGTCGTCGACGAGCGGAAAGCGACTCAACGCGCCGCGATCGGCGCGGTCGGCGACCCACTGCCCTTTGCTGTCACCGTCGTTGGCGGAGGCGTAAGCCTCCTCGAATCCAGTGCGGTCCGCCAGTGGGACCAAGTCGACGGTCGTGCCGCTGGCGCCGACCCGGACGTGCAGGAACGCCTGTGGGAGCGAACAGACCGCAGGGGCTATTACCTCACGGACCCCACTCAGTGCGCCGGTCCCTGGCCAGTGGCGTGAACCCGACACGACCAGTTCGACACCGCCCGCCTCGAGAACGCGTGCCAACTCTTGAGCGTTCCCGGTCGGCCTGGCCACGGGCGGGTCGTCGCCCGGAGCGGGAGTCAGCGCATGGTGACAGAGGACGACCGGCCGTTCGAGCGCGGGGAGGATTGATTCGAGCCAGTCGAGCTGCGTCGGGGAGACGAAGCCGCGGTCGGCCCCAGCTGTCACGGTGTCGATACCCACGAGGTCGACCCCGCTCACACGCTCGACGAACGGGTATCGACTGTTGGCGAAGCGGTCGGCAAACGTCCCGACCGGCGGCGTTCGGTGTCCGTCCTCGGGTCGTGGCAAATCGTGCGTACCCGGGACCGCCAGGACCGGTGCGTTCGCCTCGTCGAGCAGCGCCGCGGCTCGGTCGAACTCCTGCGGTGCCCCATCTTTGGTCAGATCGCCTGCGACAGCGACCGCGTCCACGTCCAGCCGGTTGGCCGCCGTGAGAGCCGTCCGGAGTCGCTCGACGGTCCGATGGAAGACCTTCCACGTCCCCGTCGCCCACGGCGTCACGTGCGGATCCGCCAACACCGCGAGACTCGTCGGTTTCGCGGCTGTCGGCCCGTCGAGTCGTGCCAGGGTCGGCCCCGGAGCGCTCCGGTAGAGCATCACCGTATCCTGATTTCTGATTCCAGATAAACATATTGTAATTCTTATATTTTAGACTACGTTTGGCACTCCGAAGTATAGAGCGATACATACTACACTGCATCAAAACTGTCCTGAGGGGGTCTCCGCAAACGTAGCGGGCGGGGCCCGTCAGTACGTAAACAACGGAACGAGCGCTCACCGGGTGAGTAATCGCGAGGAGTGAACGTCCTGACGGAGATTTGAACTCCGGTCCCTGGCTCCGCAAGCCAAGAGGATAGTCCACTACCCTACCAGGACTCACTTTTTAATATCGTAGTTGTGAATAAATGGGTTACGGTTCACCCATCGTCCGGTTCGTCGCGGACTCGGGTTCACACGGTGGCCGTGAGAAGGTGCATTTCTTCTGGAAATCAGCATTCTTATGAAACTAGAAGTTGGAACTCTGATATGACCAGACAGGTCGCGGGGCAGGGTGTAACGTCGGTCACCGAACGGCTGGCCGACGCGTCGAACATCTTGGTGATGGCGCCGTCGTTTCCGGACGGCGCGGCCGGCGTTTGCGTCGATTTTCTCGGCGGTGACGACCCAGCAGCGACGTCGGTACTCGGGCTAACGTACACGCAGTCGCCGGGAAAGTGGGCGGCCGACTACGAGCGGGACAGGGGGACGCCGCCCGCCGACGGAACAGTCATCAGCGTCGGCGACTGGGGTGCCGAGACCGAGGCGGAGGCGAGTCAGTGGACGTTGGAGGCCGTCGAGCATGCCGGCGACCTGACCGCACTCGGCGTCACGCTCAGCCAACACCTCACGACGGACGAGCAGTCGAGGCGCCAGCGGCTCTGTTTCGATTCGCTGACCGCCCTCCTGCAGTTCGTGGAGTTGGAGCGTGCCTTCCAGTTCCTCCACGTCGTGACGGGCCGGGTGAGGTCCGCCGGCGCCGTCGGACACTACCACCTCGACCCCGAGGCGCACGACGAGCAGACGCTGGAGACGGTCCGCGGGTTGTTCGACGCCGTCGTCGAGGTCGACGGGAACGGCGACTGGACGGTCACCAGCCAGTGACACAAACGCGCGTTTGAGCCTCCACAATACCCTTTTTCTGGGCGAGCGACGGGACAGCTATGCACCGACGCAGATTTCTCGCAGTGACCGCGTCCACAACCGCACTCGGTCTCGCCGGCTGTACACAGGAGTCCGGTGACAGAGGCGGGAACGCCGGCACGGAGACGGGTCCCGGTGACGGCGGGCCGGGGAGCCAACCGGAGGGGACGGACAGCGGAACCGAGACGGACACGCCCGAAACGAAAACGTCGGGCGGCGAGGGCGACGGCGCCGGGGGTGCGAGCGAGCAGGCCTGGGGGGGCGGTGGCCGCAGAGACGGCGTCACCTACGGTTTCAGTTCACGGAGTCCGGCGGTCGGCGAGAATCGAGACGTGGCCGAGGTCACTTTCGACACGGACGCCGGCGAGGTGCTCGTCGACGGGACGGTCAGTGGGAACAACAGCTGCAGGCGGGCGGCTCTCGGCTCGCTCGAATACGACGAGTCGGCGGGAGAGCTCACGGTCAGCGTCGAGACCACGGACATCGAGGGCTGTGAGGCGGGCGCACAGGCCCTCGTCGGTATCGACTACGACGGACGTTTCGAGGTCGACGGCGAACTCCCGTCGGAGGTGACGGTCAGCCACGACGGGCAGGTCGTCGCGGGTGCGGCCCACGAGAGTTCGAGCGTGTCGGCGACCGTCCAGCCGACGACTACCACGGAGTGACCGCGCGGTGCCAGACGTAGATTTAAATCCGAACGCGAGGCAGTCTTCGATATGGCTCGGAGCATGTCGAAACCGCCGGAGGGAGACGGGTCGAGACGCCGACGGCAACGCTTAAACGGAGTCCAGCCGTGCACTGGGACAGACAGATGGGCGCGCTAGAGGACATCTACGCGGATCTGGAGACCGACGAGGTATCCGAGGAGGAGTTCCGGGAGGCCGTCGAGCAGAAGATCGAACAGATGGGGGGCCTCGCGGACGAGGAGACCGCGGCCATGCTCATCGCTCACGAGCTCGCGGACGGAGAGGTAAACGGGGTCGCGGACATCGAACCCGGGATGGACGAGGTGAAGTTTATCGCGAAGGTGATGGCCGTCGGCGACCTCCGGACGTTCGAGCGCGACGGTGAGGACGAGGACGGTCGCGTTATCAACGTCGAGGTCGCGGACGAGACCGGTTCGATCACCCTCTCGTTCTGGGATGCGGAGGCCGTCTCTGTCGACGAGGGCCAGCTCGAAGTCGGTTCGGTCCTCCGGATCAAAGGCCGACCGACGGACGGCTACAACGGGCTGGAAGTCAGCGTCGACAAGGCCGAACCGGACCAGGACGAGGAAATCGACGTCCAGCCGGGGGGAACGACGAATATCGAGGCGCTGACACTGGGCCAGTCCGACGTGAACGTTCGTGGTCTCGTCCTCGATACGGAGTCTGTCCGTACCTTCGACCGCGACGACGGCACGGAGGGTCGGGTCGCGAACCTGTCGCTGGGTGACGAGGCCGGGCGAATCCGCGTGACGCTGTGGGACGAGCGAGCCGACCGTGCCGAGGAGCTATCGGCCGGAACGGCCGTCGAGGTCGTCGACGGCTACGTCCGCGAGCGTGACGGGGACCTCGAACTGCACGTCGGCGAGCGTGGCGCGGTCGAGGTAGTCGAGGAGACCGTCGAGTTCACGCCCGAGACGGCACCTATCGACAGCATCGAGATCGGACAGTCCGTCGATATCGGCGGCGTGATTCGGAGTGCCGACCCCAAGCGGACCTTCGACCGCGACGACGGCTCGGAGGGGCAGGTTCGCAACGTCCGCGTGCAGGACGAGACAGGCGACATCCGCGTGGCGCTGTGGGGCGACAAGGCCGACAAGGAGATTCAGCCCGGCGACGAGGTCTTCTTCGCAGACGTGGAAATCGACGACGGCTGGCAGGACGACCTCGAGGCCTCCGCGAACTGGCGGTCGACGGTGGTCGTCCTCGAAGACGGGGCGACGACCAAGCCAAGCGGTAGCGGTGCCGCAGCCGAACAGGGCGCTGCCGAGACCGGCTTGGACGCGTTCGCCGACGGAGAGTCGGCCGAGAGCGACGGCGGGACGGCGGCGACCACACTCGAGGCAGCAGGGAGCGACGCGGGCGACGACACGAGCGACGCCGGAGAGGTCGTCGAGTTCACCGGGACGGTCGTCCAGACGGGTGAGCCGGTCGTACTCGACGACGGTGAGCAGACGATGAGCGTCGAGACGGGCGCGACGCTTCAGCTCGGACAGGAAGTGACCGCGCGCGGCCAGCTATCGGACGGACGACTGGACGCCGACGACGTGTTCTAGTGGCTGAGCGGGCGCGAACTGACTCACGGAAAGTCTTAAGACTGCGACAGTCCCGGTATGCGGTATGAGCGTCGAGCTCCCGTTCGCGCCGGTCGATACGGTCATCCGACGGAACGCAGGGACGCTTCGGGTCAGCGCCGAGGCGGCCGAGGAACTGGCGCGGCGGATCCAGCAACGGGGTGCACGCCTCGCCATCGACGCCGCCGAGCGAGCGACCGCCGACGGGCGGAAGACGTTGATGGCGTCGGATTTCGGCGTTTCGTCTGTGCCAGACAAGAATGCGCTCGAGCTCCCTATCGCACCGGTCGACCGGATTGCGCGGCTCGACATCGACGACTCCTATCGGGTATCGATGGACGCCCGGATCGCGCTGGCCGATCGACTGGAGTCGTTCGCCGACGACGTGGCCGCCGCCGCGACCGCGTTGGCTCGCCACGCCGAACGTCGAACCGTCAAGGCCGACGACGTCGAGACGTACTTCGAGCTCGCACAGTATTTCGGATGAACTTCGGCTATCACGAGGACTGTCTCGAACATCAGACCGGTTACCGCCACCCGGAGAGCCCCGACCGTCTCCGGGCGATCCGGCGGTCGCTCTCACGCGAGCACGGCGTCGAGTACGTCGCCGCCGATCCCGCTCCCGAGTCGGCCGTCACCGCCGTCCACGATGCCGGCTACGTCAGCGCAATCAAGGAATTCTGCGAGGACGGGGGCGGCGACTGGGACGACGACACCGTCGCCGTCGAGGCGACCTGGGACGCCGCGCTGGCCGCGGCCGGCCAGGCGGTGTGGGCCGGAGAGCGCGCACTGGCCGGCGACGACGGCCGAGACACGCCCTTCGCGCTGGGCCGCCCGCCGGGTCACCACGCCGTCGAAACCGATGCTATGGGCTTTTGTTTCGTGAACAACACTGCCGTCGCCGCGCGGGCGGCCACCGACGACGGCGACGCCGACCGCGTCGCCATCCTCGACTGGGACGTCCACCACGGCAACGGTATCCACGACATCTTCTACGACGTCGACGACGTGTACTACGCTTCGATCCACGAGGACGGGCTCTACCCCGGCAGCGGCGACGTGGACGAGACCGGCGAGGGCGACGGTGACGGAACGATACTGAACGTGCCGCTCCTGCCGGGCTGTGGCGACGCCGACTACTGCACCGCCATCGACGAGTTCGTCGGCCCGGAGTTCGTCGCGTTCGACCCGGACCTGATCCTGGTGAGCGCCGGTTTCGACGCCCATCGTCACGACCCAATCTCGCGGATGCGCGTCTCGACGGAGGGGTATGGCGCGTTCACTGCCCGGATGCGCGACATCGCCGACGAGGCCGGCGCCGGCCTCGGGTTCGTGCTGGAGGGGGGCTACGGCCTCGATACGCTCGCTGAGAGCGTCACGATGGTCCACGAGGTGTTCGACGGACGCGAACCGGTCACGACCGACGAGGAGGTCAAAGACCGCGCGAAAACGGTGTTTGCGGACCTGCGTTATCAGGGTTTCGGCGAGAAGTAACGGGCGAGTTCCGTCCCGAAGTCGGTGGCCAGTGTCGCGACGTCGTCACCGACCAGCACCTCGTAGCCGTCCGCCAGCGCGTTCCCGATGCGTGCGCCAAGCGCGACCTCGAAGACCGCATCACTCGTCAAGAAGTCACGGGCGCTGGTGAACGCTCGTTCTCGTTCGACGACGTACCGGTCGTCGGCGACGAACGGACCGTACGGCGGTTCCTCGTGCGTCCCGTTCGGCGGCGTCCGGTTGCTGTCGTCCGTCTCGGCGCCGGCCGCGGCGTACTTCCCGTAGAACTCGCGAGCGTGGTCGCGAACGTGGACTGGCGGGCCGTCGTGGCGCTCGACTGTGGGCCGTTCGGCGACGGCGAGTTCCAGAAAGAGGACTGCCCGGTCGTCGGCGAAGGCGGCGCTACGGAACACGTCGAACCCGCGTCGGTCGAGTTCGGCGACGACGCCCCGGCGGGACTTTCGGAGCTGTGGCCAGAGCTGGTCGTCGACGAGGGCTGGTGCGTCGAAGGCGACGGCGACCGGCGTCGTCCCGCGGGCGGTGACGGCCTCGCGGACAGCAGCGGCATCGAGTGGGGCAGGCTCGTCGGGTTCGAACAGGTCCTCGCGAGGGTCGGCCAGCAGCTCGCGGGCGTAATGCTGGAGACGGGCGACGTTCGCGGGAGAGAGCGCGGCGGCGACATTGCGCTCGGGGTCGGTGGGGTCGATGACGACGAGAGGGTCCTCGAACGTCGCCTCCCCGTGGGCTGCCGGGTCGAGTTCGACCGGCGGGTGCCAGTCGGCGGCGGCTTTTAATATGGAGTGGAGTCCGCCGTACTCCAGCACGAGCAGTTCCGTCAGGTAGCCAGAGAGCCCGCGGGTCCTCAGGTCGGCGCCGTAGACGCCAACCCCCTTCAGGAAGGCTTTCGCGACGCGCACGTCGGCAGCGGTATCGTCGTCCAGTCGCTCCTCAAGATAGGCAGTGTGGAAGGGGGTGCGGTCCACGGCCGACTGGATGGCGGTGGCGTTGGCCACATCGTAACAGGGCACCAG
Source organism: Halorientalis sp. (assembly GCF_028275115.1). Taxonomy (GTDB): domain Archaea; phylum Halobacteriota; class Halobacteria; order Halobacteriales; family Haloarculaceae; genus Halorientalis. The sequence goes on from NZ_JAQCNH010000092.1 coordinate 50,873, forward strand.
GTCGACAGAGAAGCCCTCGAACTCGCCGACGATGTAGGGGTGTTCGGCGTACTCCTCGCGGCCCTCGGGGAGGGCTTGGCGGCCGATCCGGAGGCCGTACTCCTCGAGGCGTTCACGTTCTAGGTCGGCGGGGAAGCGGACGAAAAGGTCCACGTCGCGGTCGCCGGCCAGCCAGGTGCCACGGGCGGTGGAGCCGACCAGCACCACGTCGGTCTCGACGGACAGTTCGGCGGCGGCGGCCTCGGTGCGCTCGGTGAGGCGTTCGGTGACCGCCTCGAGTCGCGCGCGCTCGTCGTCGTCGGGTGTGACGCGGTCGTGGACGGCGGCGACGACCGCGTCGAACTCCGCACTCATGCAGGGCCGTATCCGGCGACCCCGTGAAAGCGTGTCGATGCTGCCCGAAAGCGAAAGCCCTATTAAATAACTCCGGCTACTCAGGAGTGCTTGCGAACGTGCCGCCGTAGCTCAGTTGGTAGAGCACCTCGCTGTTACGGTGTGGAGGTCACGCCTGTTCACCGCAGAAACGAGGTTGTCCCAGGTTCGAACCCTGGCGGTGGCGCTTTTCTCTCGACACCGGTCCACGAGTCACGGCCTTCGGGAACGCTCGAACGAGCGTGCAGAGGTGCTGCGTCGAGCGCAGAGCGGTCGGCGGCGAGCCGGTCGCGATGAGCGGCGCGGACCCGTCACGCCGGTCGTGGGGAGAGCCGTGCTCTGCGGCGTCTCCGGGGCCGTGACCGGGGGCTCGTTAAGCCGTGCTCGACGGTGTTCCCGAGAGAGAGCGGTGAGTCGGCGGTTCGGGGCGTCCCGACCCCCGACCCACCCGCGTCAGCGGTGGGCGGCCGTGCATGCCGTCGCTGTGTCAACGTCACCCGGCATGCACGCACAGCTACCCGGGCCCGGGTATTAGCTACTGGCCGGCTACTACTCGTACGAACAATAGTATCGATACTCTCATTACTTTCTGTACTGACGACACGAACGACCGACGGCTCGCCGCCGGCGGTCGGTGAGTCCATGCGCGAGATACGGGAGATTCACATCGCACCGCTGGGGTACGAGCATGACCGGATACTGGAGCCGATTCGGACATACGACGCCGACGAGGTGTACCTGCTGGCCGCCGAGAACGCCGCCGACCACGCCAGCTACCACGAGGCGTTGATCGAGCAACTTGAAGGCCAGGGCGTCGACGTGACCCGACGGTCGGTCGACCTGGACGACGTATACGCGGTACTAGGAATCGTCACGACGATCGCCGCCGACCACGACGACGACATCGTCCGTGTCAACGTCGCCAGCGGGGCCAAGCTCGCCGACATCGGCTGTGCCATCGCCTGCATGGCGACCGACGCCACCGCCTACTACGTCCATCCCGAATCACACGTCCCGCCGCTCGAACGCGAACCCTTGACCGAAGGTGTCGCCGACGTGGAAGTGCTCCCCTCCTATCCCGTCGAGACGCCGACGACCGACCAGGTCGCCATCCTCGACCACATCCAGCGAATCACGACCGAGGCCTACACCCCGAAAAAATCCGACCTCATCGAGTTTTCCGAAGCGGAACAGCTGTCCTATATGACCGAAGCCGACCCCGCCAACGACAAGGCCAAGTTCGCACTACTGAACGCCAACATCATTGAACCGCTCGTCGAACGATCGTACGTCCGCGTGGAGTCCGTCGGCCGCCAGAAGCAGACCACCCTCACCGAGACCGGTGAGAACGCATTGAAAGCCTTCCGACACAAACTCCAGGAGCGTGATTCCGAAAGCTAAAGACGAGGCGCGAGAAATCACCGGATACAGGGCCCTTAGCTTAGTCTGGTTAGAGCACCCGGCTCATACCAACCAACTGATTTCGGTCAGGGTTGTGAGACACCGGGCGGCCGGTGGTTCAAATCCGCCAGGGCCCATGACAGAATTATTAACTCCATTGAGTCAGGCCAAGCAAGGGCACTCGTGCGTTTCTCATACGTGATTTGATTTGATACCGGCTCGTCGGCGTGCCTCCAGCTTGTGGGCGCGAGCCACCGTCTTCGTGCCTTCGCTGCCGACCGACGCCGGGGAAAGAGGTAATCAATCACCGATTGTTCCGAATCTGCTGGCGTCGGACCAGAGTGTGGTTCCGTCCGCGAATATCTCTCAGCTACGATGGATGTAGAGTGAGGTTCGCTGCATACATCGCGCGTATCGGTCACTGTGAGGTGCCGAAATCAGTGCTGCTCGAGTCGATCGACAGCGGGAGAATAGTGCAAGGAAGTTTGACATCACCTCCGCCACTCACTGCTTAGGCCATCGTTTCCGTTCAGGAACCACAACAAAATGAAACAACCCACTCCAAAATAAAACAGCGTGGCTACAATCGTTCCGAATGTGCTCATAACTAATGAGTTGTAGCAGGTATATTAATCCCGATAACCGTGTTTCAGAATGAGAAACGGGGGGTACACGGTTCACTAAGCAGGCGTATCTTGCACAACGTGGCTATCATGTACTGCATTTGCTCGTTATATGAGTGGCGGAAACGTCTGGTGTGTGCTCGGTTTAGTCATCAATGACGGCGATGTAGAAGCCGTCGACTGTCCGGACTATTCGAAATCAATCCTGTGTACGAACCAGTCCCCATCGTCCATCACGGTGAGGACGGGGAACCGCTTGACAAATCTATCTCCCTCGGAGACAGTCGAGACGACGACAAACTGACACTCAACGCCGTATCGATCCTGTGCGAGTAGGCCAGCCATCTCGAGGTCCTCGGGGTCCGAGAACGACGCTGCTTCGGCAGCCCTCTCGACCGACCGCTCTTCGGCCCCGACGAGTGCACGTCGGTCGGTTTCCTGGACATCGTCGTCGGTGACTTGCTCCTGTGGTGACTCGGGGTACAGGACCTCGTTCACTGCGTCCGCATCGCCAGTGGTGAGCGCGCTGACATAGAACTGCTCGACAACGCCGGTCGGGGAGTTCGCGAACGGTGGCGTCGGTTCGTTGATGTCCTCGACTGCAATCTGTTCCGAATTAGATATTGAAGCGTACAGGAGCCACTCGGCGTCGACGCGATAGAGGAGATAGACGGCCAGCGAGTCGATTGGGACATCCTGGCCGGCTCGGTACTGTTCTTCCCACCATACAACTGCGAACTCGTCTGCACCAATCTCGGTGAGTCGTGTTTCGGCCTGTTGCTGATCGAACGTCTCTCCCGTCCGTGACTCGTAGGTCGATGGGCTAATCTCCTCTATGGTCAGTTCGATGGACTCTAAGTTCTCTGCCGGATCGAACTCATCCGGCTTGATCGGGTCGAGTGGGCCGTCGCCGTAGATGAGTTGGTTGTACGTGTCGACGTCTGCCTCGTTGAGTGCGACCCTGGCTTGGTCGACGACAGCAGCTGGTTCTGTCTCACCGACATCGGTATCCCCTGTCTCGTCGTCGGTCGACTCCTCTTCGGATTGTGACTCCGTTTTGATGTCCGCCTGCTCACTCGCTGGCGTGTCGGTCACCTCTGCCGTCGTCGTATTGTCGCCCGGTTCCAACTCGGCGCATCCAGCGACACCGGAGAATGTGACGCCGGCGACTGCAACAAGTAGTCGTCGTCGATCCATACGTTTTATTTGCCCAATTATATTTAAGCTCTGTCCAGCCGGCGGTGTTCACATAAGGATGGATAGCGAGGCGGTGTGTTTTCTGCGTGTCCATGCCCGAAAACACACGTCTCGGCGGTAGTATCGACCAGATCGACGTAGAGTTTGTTGAACGCGAGGCGACACCGCGACTGCTGATGAAGCTCGGTACTCAGTTGCATCTCGCCGGACTCTCGCTTTCGAATACCATTTTCGTTCTTGATATATTCGGTGTCGACCGAGCGCGATCCACCGTGCATAATTGGGTTCACAAAGCAGATCTACAGCCCGAAACTGGATGCAGTCCGGATCACGTTGGATTAACGAGACCGTGATCCAACTCGACGACGAGCGCTACTGGTTGTACGCTGCGGTCGATCCCGACGCGAACGAATTACTCCATACAAAGCTTGAACCGGTGAGGACGAACGCGCTCGCTCACGCGTTCTTTGGCGAACTCCGCGAGAAACACGACGTGGACGATGCGATGTTTCTCGTCGATGGCGCAGCACCGGTAAAAGACGCCTGCCAGCGACACGGCCTCGATTTCAGACACGAACGCCACGGAAATCGGAACAGTGTCGAACGTATTTTTCATAGGGTAAAAAGACGTACCTCTTCGTTCTCAAACTGTTTCAGCAACGCCGAGCGAGACACAGCCGACGACTGGCTCCAATCGTCCGCCCTCGCATGGAATCAGCTAATCTGAACACTACCGATCAGGTAGCCTCTGCACAGCTCAGGCAGGATCACGAATCCGATGCAACAGCGACACTGGAAAACACAGCCGACACGTTTCGTGCGAGTGGTATCGACTTAACCGACATTCTCGTCTTCACACACGACCGGGAGCAGAGTATCGACCGCGTCGCTAAGGAGTATCGCTGTGATGCCATTCTGACGCTATGTGAGGTCGAGCGTATCGAAACGGCTCTCGTCCCGGTGCGCGATGATACGAATCTCGAACGGATCGTATCGCTGCTTGCGAGTGTCATGCGAGTGAACGACGCGTCGATCACGTTCTTTCACTCCGTGGCCGAGGACAGCGACTCGAGTCACGGTGAGTTTCTCGTCCGCGGCGCTGTGGACCGTCTGGATGAAGTTGGAACCGACCGTGAGCGGATCGACTGGCGACTCTCAGACGAGGATCGCCCCGCGACGAGATTATTGAACTCGCAGAGAATAAACTCTGACCAGTATTCTTTCAGGTTCGAGTCTTTGCTGAGTCGGACTCGCTTATACTTAGTGTCGAGTTTGAACCCTTTGTCCTTGCACGTGACCGTTGAACGCGGGTGGTCGTTTCCGTGTTTGCGGTAGCCGGGCGGGTTCGCCCGTGTGTCTCCGTTGCGTCGTTTATTTACCAGCCGTTGAACGCCTCAGCGAGTTCTTGCAAAACTCGCTGACTCGACTGAGACTGCAGGTCATCATAACCCTCGTGCGACTCGAGGTAGGCGGTGATTTCGTCGCGTTCGGGGATGTAGTCGATTTCATCTCAAACACGGCTGATTGTCCACCGTCCGACGTTCCAGAGTTTCGAGGCTGAGAACCCGAGCGAATCGAGGCCGTCAAACACCTGTTGCTGATTCTGTGTGGAAGCAGTGTAGGTGCGTGTGACGACCTGTTTCGCCACACGTAACCTATGTAGACAATACGTGAAAGAATGGATTCAAGCGCGGAATATCCGGCTGTGCCATCGAGTGGTGGCTGGCTTCAGAGTTGTCGGATTCATCCTCATAATAAACGGCGGGGCTTTCTCCTTGGTCCTCCGTAACCGCCGGTTGTGAACCTGCCGGTCGCCTCCCGGAACACACTTCCCTACGCCAGCCCCCGATTTGGGTATGGACCCGACCGACGCACAGGCCGCCTGTTTCGAGGCAGGTATCAAGTTCGGCTCCCTATATCATCAGTTCGCGGGCACGCCGCTGAGTCCGGAGAGCGCCGACTCGCTCGCCCGCGCTATGGAGGCATCCATCGAGAACCAACCGCACTGTGAGGCGGTGACGGTCGAGATTCTGACCGACGAACTCGAACGCACCCTCGCGGACGGCCCGGCCGACTACACCGAACTCACGGGGCGCTTTCTCGACGTAGAGATGCGTATCGACTATGAGGGCCACGCCGTCCGGACCCGGATGGAGATGGAAGACGGGTATCCGCTGATGCGACTCGTCGACGTGACGGATTGAGCCGCCAGCGTCGCAGATATCGACCCGTCGAACCGTACGTAGCTTTTTGATACTCTGTTCCGTTTTTCTGCCGACAGCTACGCAATGCCGGTGCTCCAGACACTCATCGTCCCCCTTCTTCTGCTCTCGGCGGCGCTGTCGGTCGGGTTAATTGTCGTCGCCCGACAGAGCCGCCAGGAGAGCAGTGTTCGGGAGTTCACCTTTCTGATGCTGGCGGCCGCCGTCTGGGCGAGCGCGCACGCGCTCCAGTTCGCGTCGGACGACCTCACGTGGATGTTGCTCTGGCGGACCGTCGGGTACGTCGGTCACAATCTCGTTCCGGTCGGCTTTCTAGTGTTCATGCTGACGTACACGGGGTACAGCGAGTGGGCCACGCGCCGGACGGTCGCCCTGCTGGCGGCCGAACCGCTGTTCGTGGCCGTCGTCCTCACACCGACGAACTCGCTCCATCACCTGATCTACACCGAAGTCGGCGCCGAACAATTCGGCTCGATCGCCGTCCTCACTCGTTCCTTTGGGCCGTGGTACTGGGTCAACACGACGTACAACTACGCGTTGATCGTGGCCGGTTTCGTTCTCTGTCTCCGGATGGCGCTGGACTCGCGCCAGCACTACCGTCTACAGGGGACCGCTCTGCTCGCCGGCGCGGTGCCGGCCTTCATGGCGAACATCGCCTGGGTGCTCGGCTTGACGTCTGTCGACTACACGCCGCTGACGCTGGGCTTTCTCGGCTTCGTCTGGGGCATCGCGCTCTTTCGCTACCGGTTGCTCGATCTGGTCCCCGTCGCCCGCGACACCGTCCTCGACAACATCAGAGACGGGTACATGATACTCGACGACCAACTCCGGATCGTCGACCTGAATCCCGCCGCTCGGGACGTGCTCGACGAGTCCGGCGACGCCCTCGGAATGCACGTCTCCGAGGCGTTCCCGGCCTGTAGGGACTTTTTGGACCACGCCGATTCGGGCACCGAGACCAGAGACGAACTCGTCGTCGACGACGGTGGCTCGAAGCGCTACTTCGACGCCGAGTTGACGACACTGCGCGACGCCCGCATTACGGGGCACCTCCTCATCCTGCGCGACATCACCGGCCGTCGGTCGATCGAGCAGTGGTACCGCACCCTCACCGAACAGTCCACCGACATCGTCACTGTCACCGACGCCGAAGGCCGAATCTCCTACCAGAGCCCCTCGGCCGAGCGGGTGCTGGGCTACGACACCACTGAACTCATCGGTACGCCGCTCGTCGAGTTGGTCCACCCCGACGACCGGACGGCCGTTCAACAGCGGTTCCCGGACTGGGGGTCGACCGAGAAGGCGGCCGTCGAGTACCGTGTCGAGGCCGCCGACGGCACCTGGCGCTGGATCGAGTCCCGGGGCCGGAACCTGCTCGACGACCCGACCGTCGGCGGTATCGTCGTCAACTCCCGGGAGATCACCGAACGCAAACACCACGAGCAGGACCTCGAACGAAAGAATGACCGACTCGACCGCTTCGCCACGCTCGTGTCTCACGACCTGCGCAACCCGTTGACCGTCATCGACGGACGTCTCGAATTCGCCGAGGAGACCGGCAACCGCGAACACTTCCGAGCCATCTCCGACGCGGTCGAGCGCATGGAACGACTCATCGACGACATGCTGACGCTGGCCCGCCAGGGCGCGGTCGTCGGCGACCCCTCGCCCGTCGACCCCGTGCCCGTCGTCCAGGACGCCTGGGCACACACCGGGAGCGGGGACGCTACGATTCGCCTCGAACCCCTCCCCGACACCGTCGTCGCCGACCCGGACCGGCTCCGGGAACTGTTCGAGAACCTGTTTCGCAATGCCATCGAACACGGCGGTCCCGACGTCACTGTCGCCGTCGGCTCGGCCGACGAGCGTGCCGACGCCACCGCTACCCCGCCGGACGTCGCTGAGCTGTACGTCGCCGACGACGGCCCGGGCCTTCCAGCCGACGCCGACGTGTTTGAGCACGGATTCACCACGAGCGATGGCGGCACCGGATTCGGTCTGAGCATCGTCGCCGACATCGTCGATGCACACGACTGGGCCATCACAGGAACACAGTGCGACGAACTGGGCGGTGCACGCTTCGAGGTCACCGACATCGAGACCGCAACGGACCCAGCGACCACCGGTGACGCCAGAAACACCGAGTCGGAGCCGTCACACTCCGGCTGACTGCCGGCAGTGAGAAGCGACGAAACACGGATGTAGCTGGTGGCTGAAACGCCGATATGGCCCTCTACGCAGTCGACAACGTCGGTGACGCGATCGACGCGACCAGCGCGTTCCTCTTTCCAATCGACCGGTCCCGATGGCTACGTCTCGCCGTCGTCACGTTCTTTGTCGCCGTCGGATTCAGTCTGAACGGCCCCACGAACGCCGGCACGTCGGCATCGAGCTTCAGCGGTGACGTCTCCGAACTCCCCGGGCTCATCCCGGGCGACCTACTGGCCGTCCTGTCGCTGATCACCGCCGCCGTCGCCGTGCTCGTCGCAGCCCTTGGACTGGTCGGGTCGGTGATGGAGTTCGTCTTCGTCGAATCGGTCCGTCGCGAGGCGGTCCACGTGAGACGGTACGGCCGCCAGCATCTGAGCGCCGGTCTCCGACTGTTCGCCTTTCGGCTCGGGGTCTTCCTGCTCGCAGCGGGACTGGTCGCCGGTGTCGTCTACGTCGCTGGCCCGACCGGTCCGGTGTTGGCCTGGACCGACGCACAGATTCTCTCGGCCGCCCTCCTAGCGCTCCCACTTCTCGCGGTCCTGTTCCCGCTCGCCGCCCTGATCGACGGGCTCACCGTCGACTTCGTCGTCCCTGTCGCCGTCCTGCAGGACCGGTCGATTCTCGACGGCTGGCGGCGCTTCTGGCCGACGCTACGCGCGAACGTCTGGCAGTACGCCGCCTACGTCCTCGTTGCCTTCCTGCTCAATATCGTCGTGGGCCTGGCTGCGACGGCCGCCGTCGCTATCGCCGCAACCCTGCTCGCGATTCCGTTCGTCGCGGTCGGCGTCGCTACCTTTCTCGCCGGCGGCGGGACGCTCACTACTGTCGTCGTCGCCGCCCTCGCCGTCCTCGTCACCGTTTACCTCCTCCTCGTGCTCGCCGTGGTTGCCCTCGTGCAGGTCCCACTCCAGACGTTTCTGCGTCATTACACACTGTTGGTGCTTGGCGACACCGACGACGACCTCGACCTGCTCTCGGAACGGCGAACCGCCGTTCGGGAGTGACGACCTGCGTCCTCCACCCCTGCTCGACCCCTAACGTCGCTCTCTCGATTACACTTTCACTTCCGGGCGGGTTTTTATACTCTTTCCAGCCGAAGTGGGTAGTATGGGTCAGACGACTCTCGACGACGACGATCTGTTCGACGAGGCTGCCTCGGAGATGCGCGAGGACGTCGAGGAATCGCTCGCGAACGCCCGCAGGGCACTGCCCGAGGGCGACGCCATTTGGGACGTGGACGCGGGCAACACCCTCGGTGTACTGAACGGCCTGCGGTCGGCACTGGACCCGGGCGAGGCACGAGAGCACCTCACCGACGCCAAAAAGTGGTACACGATGGGCGAACGCGCCGACGCTTTCGAGGACGCCGACGACCTCGCCGAGGAGATCGAGACGCTCCAAGAGATGTTCGAGGACATCGAAACTGCGCACGAGCAGGTGAGCGACCTCGCCAGCACCGTGCCGGAACTGCGTGGTTCGCTGGACGACGCTCACGCGGCAACCGAAGACGAGTCCGAGGCCGACGCCGACAGCGACGCCGAGGAAGCCGAAGCCGCCGACTAGCGGTGGTCGGGCAGCCCCGTGTCGCGGTTCGACACTCGTTCCAGTAGCGCCGACAGTGCCGTCGCCGCCTCCTCGACCAGTTGTTTCCCCAGGTCTGTGTTCCCTCCACGAGGGTCGCCCACCGTCCCGTTCTCGCTGAACTCCGCGCTGTCGTGCGCCAGATTCACTCCGCTCTCCCACTCGCCCCAGCCGTCGGCTCCCCCTTCGGCCGCCTCGTCCAGTCGGTCCTCGTTGACCAGTTCGGGGTGGAGATGCCGGAGTACGCTTGTTTCTAGAGGGCCGCCGTGGCCCATCGTCACCTCCTCGGGGTCGACGGCGTCGAACCAGGTGAACGCGGCCGCGTAGCCGTCGGAGTGGCGGGTGACGCGAGCGGCGGTCTCTCGGAGCGCGGCGACGTTGCCGCCGTGCCCGTTGACGAGCACGGTCTTGGACCAGCCGTGAGACCGCAGGCTTCCGACGGTCTCGCGGACGTAGTCCCGGAAGGTGTCCTCGCTCACCCACAGTGTTCCGGTGAACTGGCGGTGTTCCTCGGCGACGCCGACCGGGATTGGCGGTGCGACCACGACGGACTCGTCGGCATCGTCCTCGTACCGCTCCGCGCCGGCCTCGGCGACGGCCTCGGCGGTGATGTAGTCCGTCCCGAGCGGGGCGTGGGGGCCGTGCTGTTCGGTACTGCCGACCGGGAGGACGGCCAGGTCGGGGTCGGCGGCGTCGACATCGGTCCAGGTGGCCTCGGCGAGGTGCATCACCTGACTCCTCGGCCGGCGGCCACGTAAGCGCCCCGGCACGGGACAGGACCGCCGAGCGGGACCACTACTATAAGCCACAGTCTCTATTCGCTGGCGCTCACGAGAGCGCGTACGCCGACCTGTGACCCGACGTTGCCGTCGCGGCCGCGGTCAGTCCCCTCCTGCTGATCGCGCCCCGTCGCTGTAGCCCGTCCGGAGTTGGGGAGTCGAAACGAGTACGCGAACCCGCGTAGGGTCACGAGTCACCGGTCGAACGCGACGAGATAAAAAGCGGCCGCACTCCACCGGTACGGCGTTCGTCGAATAAGCCGGCGTGGTCGGTCGTCGCCGTCGTCCGGACGCCGACCGCGGTTTGGCCCGCTCCGGTCCGGACGGATTAGTCGTCGTCGGACTCCGTCTTCGCCCGTCGCTTCGTCGCCCGCTGGACGAAATCCTCCGGCAACTCCTCAATCTCACCGGCCTGGACCGCCCAGAGGTTGGCGTAGAGCCCGTTCTCTGCCAACAACTCTCCGTGACTTCCGCGCTCGACGATCTGTCCGTCTTCGAGGACGACGATCCGGTCTGCGTCCCTGATAGTCGAGAGTCGGTGGGCGATGGCGAAGGTCGTGCGGTCCTCGGCGAGCCGGTCCAGCGAACGCTGGATGAGCATCTCCGTCTCGGTGTCCACGTCGCTGGTCGCCTCGTCCAGCACCAGAATCTCGGGGTCTTTGAGAACTGCCCGGGCGATGGCGATACGCTGGCGCTGGCCGCCCGAGAGCTTCACACCACGCTCGCCGACTTCGGTGTCGTACCCTTCCGGGAGATTCGTGATGAACTCGTGGGCCTCGGCGCGTTTCGCAGCCTCGATTATCTCCTGTCTGCTGGCGTCGAAGGTACCGTACCTGATGTTCTCGGCGACCGTCCCGTAGAACAGGAACGTCTCCTGGCTGACGTAGCCGACGGTCTCGCGAAGACTCTGAATCGTCACGTCCCGGACGTCTTGGCCGTCGACACGAATCGTCCCCTCGCCCACGTCGTACATCCGCATGAGCAACTTCAGTACGGTGGACTTCCCTGCGCCCGTTGGGCCGACCAGCGCGAACGTCTCGCCGCCATCGACCTCGAAAGAGATATCCTCGAGAACCGGCTCGTCGTCGCTATCGTACGAGAAACCGACGTTCTCGTACTCGACGCGTCCCTCGTCGAGGACGAGTTCCTCCGCGTCCGGCTCCTCGGCGATGCGGGCGGGCGTGTCCATCAGACCGAAGATACGCTCGGCGGAGGCCCGTGCCCGCTGGTACATGTTGATGATCTGTCCGAACTGTGCCATCGGCCAAATGAACCGCTGTGTCAGGAGAATGAACGTGACGAACTCCCCCGTCGAGAGCGGCAGGGTGAACAGCCACGGCGCCTGCCCGGTATTCGTGACCGATACCACCCAGAACCCGCCGATGGCGAACGTGAGGACGAACCCGACGCCGGAGATGATCCGCAGGCCCGGGAAGAAGACGATCCGGGTCTTGATCGCCCCCCAGTTCGCATCGAAGTAGCCCTGTGACGCGTCTTCGACGCGGTCGGACTCGTATGACTCGGTGTTCGCACTCTTGATGACCTGAATCCCGCCGAGATTGTTCTCTAGACGCGAGTTGACCTTCCCGACGGAGGACCGAACGTCGGCGTACTTCGGCTGAATCGTCTTGATGAACCGGTAGGTGAAGTATGCGATGAGCGGCACCGGAACGAGTGCAACCAGTGCGAGTTGCCAGTTGATCCAAAAGAGGATACCGGCGATCCCCAACACCATGACTGCGAGCCGGAACGCGGAGTTCATCCCGTCGTTGAGAAAGTTCTCTAGCCTGTTGACATCGTTCGAGAGGATGGACATCATCTCGCCGGTCTGCTTGGCGGCGAAAAAGTCCATGTTCAGCCGTTGCATCTTGTCGTACGTGTCGGTCCGGATATTGTGTTGGATGCGCTGTGCGAACGCGTTCCACCCCCAGTTTCGCACCCAGTGGAACCCGGCCCCGAGGAGGAAGGCGACGCCGATGATACCGATTGTTAGGATCAACTGCTCCGTCTGAGTCGTCGGCAGCCACGCCTGCGGAACGCCGAGCAGGCTGTAGGCTCTCTCACCACGGATGATAGCGTCGATCGCGAGACCGAGAAGGACTGGGGGTAACAAATCGAGCAGGCGAGCGGCGATGCTAGCGGCCAAGCCAACGCTGAACGCACCCGCGTTCTCCCGGCCATACTCGGCGAACAGTCGCCGCATCGGGTTGTCGGTCCGCTCGCGTGCTTCCTCGAACGGGTCGTCGTCTGTGTCGGCCGCACCGATATCCATCACTAGTTGAACGTGCTGAATCCGCAAAAGCCCCACGTTTGAGGACGCTGCCCCGCTGTCTCAGCTCACGCCGCCGGGATTCGGCGTCGCATCTGACGCCGCAACCCGAGCCGGGATTGCCACTGTATCACCCACCGACAACCCAGTCCGGTTGGCGTAGCCGCGATTCACCTCAAGCACGTACTGCCCCGACCCCGGGTAGCGGGTGAGGTTCGTCTCGGCCACACCAGGTTCGGTGGGGGCGTGATGGATGGTTGTGACTGTGCCGTTGGCCGCGACGAAGAGGATGTCTAGCGGAAAGTCCATATCCCGCATAACGTAGGTGCGCGTACCGGAGGACTGGTAGACGAACAGCATCCCCTCACTGTCGTTCAACGCCTCGGTGTCGCTGAGGCCGGTGTAGCGCTCGCCGACGGTGTCGGCAATCGTCACCGTGACTCGCCCCAGCACGGTGGTGTTCTCGTCCCGGAGTTCGACCCGTGGTCGCCGCCGATCGTCGGTCCCGGTGTCGGGCATCGTGGTTCGAGGTTCGTCCGTGGTCGTAAGCGTCCCCGTCCCGGCGGTCGTTTCGGCGGGTGTCCCCGCGGCCTCGGGGCCGGACTGGCCGGCCGTTACTGACGTCGCTGTCGGTGTTCCGTCTGCGGGAGTCCCCGAACACCCCGCCAGGGGGAGACAGCAGAGTGCGAGAACGGCCGCCAGCGTCGCGCGTCGTGACACAACTGCACGTCGACGCGGGCTAGAATAAATCGTGCGGTCGGCGCGAACTCAGCCCACACTGTCGGGAACTATGACGACGTCGCCCTCGTCGACTCCGGTCGCGTTCGCGTACCCCCGGGGAACTTCGAGCACGTACTGTCCGCGCCCCTCGTACTGGGTGAGTTCGTCGCCGCGCTCACCGGGTTCGGTCGAGGCGTGGTCGACCATCGTAACCGTCCCGTCGGGCGCGACAAAGAGGATGTCTATCGCAAAAGACATGTTCCGCATGACGTAGGCGCGACTGTCGACGCTTTCGTGGACGAACAGCATGCCCTCGCCGGAACCGAGGCTGGCGGTTTCGCTGAGACCGACGTAGCGTTTGCGGTCGGTGTCGGCGATGCGCACGTCGACAGTGTCGAGTGTCGTTCCGTTCCCGTCCCGGACAGTGAGCGTGGCGTTCTCGTAGTCACTCGGCTCCAGCGGGGGCGCGAGGACGCCGGACTGGATCACCAGCGCGACAGCGATGACGAGGAGCAACCCCGTCGTGAGTGCGGTGACGGCCCGAGACGACATAATCGGATGGTGGACGGTCGGTAGCCTAAGACTGTCGACTCAGAAAGTAAGGGTTATTCTTCGGCGTGAATTTAGCCCGAATGCGGGTTCGTGGTCTAGTCGGTTATGACGCGGCCTTTACAAGGCCGAGACCGGTGGTTCGAATCCGCCCGAACCCACTCGTTTTGCGGCGAGCAACTCGCGAGCAGCCGAAAAAGCGTTCGCGTTCGGCCCGACGCCGGCGTCGGCGTTCGTCGTGCGGCGGACGCCCCGCGCTTCAACGGCCCGCTCGCGGCGTTTGGCGTTCCTGGTCGAGTGTTCTCCGTCTCCCACCGGGACCCTCTCCAGCCCCGCATTCCACGATGCGTGCACGGTGGACGGCAAAACCCCCTTTTGCCCGAACTGATGCTCGTTGTCTGGTCACGTGGTGACGGGCAGCGGCCGACACGGGCTCACGACTCCGACTTCCGACCGGGCTTTCGAAATCCTTTTTTCTACCACCTGCAACTGTCGGGATGCGCACGACGGCGCGCCGCCTTAGCTCAGACTGGGAGAGCACTCGACTGAAGATCGAGCTGTCCCCCGTTCAAATCGGGGAGGCGGCATTATACTCACAGTTCACATGCCCGCTAGCACGGTGTGTGCAGCGGGTGCCCGGGAAGCGACTCTATATTGGATACCGCTCGCGAATCTCTGATTTCTCGGTTCCGTCACCTGGCATCGCCGAGTCGGTCGGCGAGCGCATCCATCATTTCCCACAGGAGGCCAGTCACCGACCGTCCGTCGAACGAAACAGGCAGGTAGGTGGACTCGTCGCTCGTGTCGTCCCGTTCCTGATAGTGGAGCAAGCCGTCGACGTGTGGGTTCGGTTCGCAGTGGAATCCACAGTCGAGACCGTCTGACTCGCTGTAATGGAGGGTGTAGTACGCCCGAATCGGTGTTCGCTTCCAGGTGTCGCTCTCACGATCAGTTGCGTCGGGCCCAGGTGACGGATTCGGGATCCACGTCACCCGGAGCGACGCTGTCTCCGCTGAGCGACCGAACCACGACGGGTCGAGTGTCGCTCGTAGTTCCCGATATGCATCCGGTGGGTCCCCCTCGACAGATCGAACGGCCGGGTGTCGCGCCAACTCGCCGCGTAACTCGCGGAGGATGCGGTGTCGGTCCCGGCCAGAATCCGCCGTCATACTGTGATCGATGACAGATCGGCTGACCAGGTATCGTAGTTCTCGATGGCGTCCTGCACGAGCGAGAGTCGGTAGCGAGCCAGTTCCCAGTCGCTCGCGACCGCGACGAGTTCGTGCGCCCGTTCGGCAGAGACATCACTGTCGGCCGCTCGTTCACGCAAGGCCGCCGGGGAATCAGCGTCGTACTCGGCTTCCCACGCCGCAATGTCGTCTTTCAATTCGGCGGCCTGCTCCGACAGTTCGCGTTTCGTCGTCTCCTGGAGCAACTCTCTGACATCCCGGAGTCGCGTGTACAGCGGGTCCGGATAGTAGTGGCGGGTCCCATCGTTCTCAGTCGCTGTCACCACGCCGAGGTCGATGAGCCGGCGCAGGTGGTCCCGGGCCGTATTCGGGGAGACGGCCGCTTCCGTTGCAATCCACGACGCTGGCCGCGGTTCCGAGAGCGTCATCGTGACCGACTTCACCCGGTCGAACGCCGACGCGTGGTCTTTCCACGTCTCGACCCAGTCGGCCTCGCCGGGTGGATCTTCGGGCGACATACTCGATAGCACTCGTTCGAGCGTAATATTTCTACTCCTCCGCAAATTATTGCGCGGGTCTGCCATTGATAGCTTCGGAGTCCTGTCGATTCGGACCCGTCAATTGTTGTATATTGGCCATGGTGACCAGGTAGTGAGACCTGCTGGAAAATAGTAAAATCGAGACTAGTAAAACCGCGATTTAGATAATCTGAAGCATATCAGAACAAGCAACATGAACTCGGTGTCGTCGGCCTCGCGAGTAACGGGACACTCGTCGCAGGCGAGTGCAGGTACACCAGCCGCGAGATGACCGAGGGAAATCTCACTGACCTCAAGCGGAGTATGTCACAGGTTCAGTGGTCGCAACCGAACGGGAGCGACCGCGAGGAGCACTACTGCTGTTTCTGCCGCTCCGGATTTTCCGATGACCTGTAACAGGTGGCTGCGGAACGTGACGACGTGTCACTGTTCACGCCCAGCGACATCGTGCCGGGCGGTATCGATGGGTGACAACGAGGTGTCCTCCAGTGTGCTCGGCAGCGGTGTGCTGTCGTGTGGTATCAGGCATTGTATCGATCCTCAAGATCGTCGAGCGCGCGCCGGAACTGCTCGTTGTTGATTCGTGGCTCCGTCGTTGCTCGCGCCTTCAGCACGCCGGCGTACGTGTCGAACGCCTCGGGAGCCGGATCGGTCGCGAGGATACACGCCACGTAGCCATCAAGTGCCCGCTGGATGGCCCGTGCGTAGTGATCGTAGGCACCGTCGACCAGGTTGTATCGCTCGTCGACCTCCTCGAAGAGTGCTCGGTAGACGGTGGCGGCCGCGAGATACCGGTCGCGATCGCGGTACTCCTCGGCACTCTCGAAAAACCGCAAAAAATCGATGGCTTCGAACACGACCGGATCAGCGTGTGCCTCGAACAAATCGCCGATCTCCTCGCGGTACTCCTCGACCGATCTATGATCGTCGCCGAAGCGTACGAGAAACTGGTCGCGCAGCTCCGCGTTCTCGGCGAGTGCATCGCGGACGAACGCGCGTAGCTCCTCGGCGGATACGTCCGCGAGGACTGTCTCGATGTCCTCACTTTCGTCCCGTGGCGGGCTCGCGGCGACATCCAGCAATACGGCGACGACGTGCTTGCAGTCGCCGCATCCGTCGTACGGACAGGTACACCGCGTTTCGAGGGCTCGCCCACCGAACTCGACAGTCACGTCGTACGGATTCGACCCCCGGACTGTCGCCGTAACGAGGTCGTCGAATCGGTCGAGGCGCTGGATACGTCCCCTGTCACGGTAGTTCACACCGCGCTCGAAGACGGCATCGGTACACCGCTTCCGGATCGTCGCCTCGTCGACGTTCATGTCTACGAGTATGCCACTCACAGTCGAACCGTTTCTGGTTCACTCGCCGCCAGTTGGTCGTCGGTATGGGTCGACCAGTTCGTGTAAAACATGAGTGTAGGTCAGCCGGAAACTGAATAACTGAAAATCATAAAACCGTCCGAATGCTGGGAGGCGGCATCTCTATCGCGAACAATTCGTGAGCGACAGAACAAAATACCGAGTGGGTCCAGATGGACTGTGCGTGTCTTCACTATCCCGGGCGGTTCTGTACGAGCGTTCCGCCGACATCGTTCCGCCGTGCTGGCAGAAACCGTAAACCGATATAGTATCGAGAACTACTGTTCGGATACAGATGGGACTCTTCTCCGGTGAAGAAGGCGACACGACCGTCTCCGACCCACTGGTTGCGGACGCGTCGAACACGCTCGGGACGAGACAGTGACCAGAGAGTGACTGACACAAACCGACACGACTGGACGCATCACCGACGGAATCAGATTGAACGACGCGCCACCGATCGACTCTCTCGACGAAGACGAGCAGCCACAGTTCATTTTTTTCCAACAGGGCCAGAACGGCCCTCATGACACCGGACATCGACGAGGAACTGGACAAATCGGGCGGGTGGCCGCGTGTCATCATCTGTCTCACGGACCGGAGTATCGTCCTCGCACAGAGCAGCAAACGCGACACGGCTGTCACGATCCCACTCGACTCGGTGACCGGGTGTGACGTTCGATCGGACGGCACGTGACACAGCATAACCGTCGAGGTCGACGACCCGGGCATCGTCGAACACGTGTTCGACAGCTTCAACCGGTCGTCGGTGACCGACGCGGGCACCACTCTCGAAGCAAACGTCGAGAAAAAATACAACGGCCGCGACGTCGACCGCGTCGAAAGCTACCTGAACGCCGGCGAAATCGGGAGCGGAGCGTCTCCCCGTGAAGTTCGGGCAACAGCCGAGGAGGGCGAGCGCGTGGACGATGGGAGTCCCGCCGCCATCGCGGCCGAACTCTCGGTCGACTGCTACAGCTTCGACGAACGAACGCAGGTGGGGCCCACCCCTCCGGCGAGTACCCGGTTCGACTCGGAGAGACGTCGATATCGATCGGTGACGGTGAATACACCGTCGACTACGAGCACGTCTCCGAGACGCGGGAACTGTCCCACCGGGACACACAAGAAAGTACCGAGCGAACGCCTATGGACTCGTCGGCGTCCTACGTCACGACAGCAACCGCCGTCGCCATCGAGAGGACCGAACTGGTGACCGACGATGGGGCACACGTCGCGATGTACGGTCCAGCCGAGAAACAGCGCAGTAAACAGTGGCACCGGACCCCACGCTCTGCCAGTCGACGGACCCTGACCTCCGGTCCCCCGCAACCGCAGTTCCCGAGCGAGATAAGCGAACACGCCCAAAACAGGAGCACCGCTTCGGAAACGGGGCCAGCGTACGTCCTCCAGGGACCGTTCGACGTGGCGCGGTTCGACGCCACAACGTGTGAACTCGAGGTCGACGGCTGGGCAGACGGTCCATTCGAGCCGAAGACTGCGGTGGAGACGGGTGCCGGACAGGACGGGGACACAGGTAGTGCGCAACCCGACTCGCCGACTCGCTTCGAGACGGCGTCGGGGTCTTCGATCGACGGGGCTGTTCCGGCGGCGACCTCGGACCGTCCCGTCACCAGCGACGTGGACTCGGTCGAGATATACGAGGACAGCCTGACCGTGCGCTCGGAGATACGGGTCGAGATCGACTTCGCCGACATCAATGCGGTGTCCGCGCTCGCACGATATTGTCGTCGTCGAAGTCGGTCCGACGACCGTCCGTATCGCGAACGTCGCCAACGCCGATCGGATCGACGACGCCGTCGACTTCGTGCGAGCGCGGATGCCGGACGTCACAGGGGCCGAACCCACTGCCGAGGACGGGTGAACACCCGTCGGGGCCGTGTCGGGTATCGCGCTGTCCGTCACGCGTGGTGTGTTCTCGGATTTCGCCGTCCCCGCGGGTCGGGTGGGTCGCTTCAGCCGTTGCCGCCCCGCCCGACCGGCTCTCGGGCGACGGTTAGCGCGACGTCCACGCGGCGAACAGCCTCGTCGTTGTCGAGGTTGCCAGCGCTCTCCAGCAGACGCACGACCTGCTGGGCACGCCTCGTGACAACGGTTCGGGGGCGGACCCGTCGGCCACGTCGGCGGCTGTGGCCTGTGCCTCGCCGAGCCAGCGGTTCGCTGTCGGGTCGATGGGTAACTCCTCTGTCGTCGCGAGGTGGGTGTGGAGGGCGGCGGCGAGGTTCACCCGTGCCATCCCGCTGCGGTCGCTCGTGTCGAGGTCGTCGGGCATACCCGTGCCTCGAACTCCTGTGCTGTAGGGCTTCGCCGAACTCGTCACTGGTCGCCGGAACCAGTAGCTATTTGCGACCCACCCCGCACCCACCGGACGAAGATGACCGTCCTGTCAACCGAAGACGAGGGGAAGTTCCTCATGGACGTCGAGGGCGAACAGATCGGAATCGTGACCGAAGTCGACCCGGACGCACAGGTCGCGTACGTCGAGCCGAACCCGAACATCGGCGAGGCCTGGATTCAGGGGCTGGGCTTCGGCGACGCCGATGAAGACGATATCGAACTGCCGGCGGAGGCCGTCGAGACCGTCACCGACTCCGAACTCCGCGTTACGGCCGACCTCTGAGATCGAACGGGAACGTGCGCTCGACTGCCCGCTTTTTCCGCCAACGATGAACCCCTTCGAGGGACGCTGTAATCGGCTCTCTCGCAAGGATTATATGTCCCCCGCGTCTTCTGACGAAGGCAATGGCAAACGGTACGGTTGACTTCTTCAACGACACAGGCGGTTACGGTTTCATCGACACAGAGGATGCGGACGAGGACGTGTTCTTCCACATGGAAGACGTCGGCGGCCCGGACCTCGAAGAGGGACAGGAAGTCGAATTCGACATCGAACAGGCCGAGAAGGGTCCGCGGGCGACCAACGTCACCCGCCTGTAATCGGTCGAGTTGCGTTCTTTCATTTATAACCATCGTAGCGGCTGCACCGGGTTTTCAGATGTCTTCGGCCGTCAGCGGTGCGTCCGAGCGGTAAGCCAGTCCCATCCGGAGCCCGGTGGGATCGGTCGGCGGGTCGGCGGGGAGCGTCCGGACCGAGCCTGGTCCCGGCTGTGCGGTGTAGCCGAGTGCGACGGCGTTGAGCACGTCCGCGACGGCGACGGCGTGGCCGGCGGTGGCCTCGGCTGCGCTCTGGACGACCGGCGGCGCGTCCCGGTCGAAGGTCGCGAGCGCACGCATCCGCTCGGCGTAGCCCGCGGCCGCTGCAGGGTCCTCGGACAGCGTCGTCCCAGCGAACGCTCGAAAGC
This sequence comes from Halorientalis sp., assembly GCF_028275115.1. Classification (GTDB taxonomy): domain Archaea; phylum Halobacteriota; class Halobacteria; order Halobacteriales; family Haloarculaceae; genus Halorientalis. The sequence continues at coordinate 71,210 of NZ_JAQCNH010000092.1, forward strand.
AGACCTCCGGGTGTGCCTCGGCGATCACGGGCTGGGCCTCTGACACCTCCTGCAGGAGATCGTCGAGGGCGACGATGGCGTCACTCCGCTCGAACGCCGTTCGCGAGAGGTCGTGGCCGGTCTTGCGCTTGGTGACGTGGGCGGCCGCCGGGTACCGGCGCTTTCGCGCAGCTTCCCTGACTGGCGGGTCGGTGACCGCGTCGGCACGGGGGCCCAGCACTGCACGGGCCGCCTGCTCCTGTGGTCGCGGCACCTCGGCGCCTTCGAGGAGACCGACGGGCACGTCCACGAGAATCGACTCCGCGACTGCCTCGTAGTTGACCCAGACGTTCCCGACTCTGGGGAGTACGTCGGCGTGGTCGAACCCGTCGGCGGTGAACGCGGCCGCTAGCCACTCACCATCGCTGTAGATGACACCGACGTACAGGGGCTCGTCGCTCATCGGCCGAACTCAGGGCTGCGTGGACAAAAATTGCGGGGCAACGTCTGACACGCATCACTTCGGTTCTCTGTCGCCCGCTATCAGGAACCGAAGACTACTCGGCCCATGGCGCCGACCCGTCGCACATGGAACGTGTGGACTTCGACACGGCCGAGGCGTACGAACCGGACGAGGGCTGGCGACGGGTCGCCCTCGCAGGCGGCGACGACGCCAGTCTGGAATGGTTCGAGAAGCCGCCGGGCCACTCTTCTCCGATGCACGACCACGAGAACGGACAGGTCTGTCTCGTCTTGGCCGGGGAACTCACCGTCCACACCGAGGACGACGCGGCGACGCTCGCACAGCACGACTCCGTGCGGCTCGACCCCCGGGAGTCACACCGGGTCGAGAACACCGGCGAGGAAACCGCCGTGGGACTGGATGTCTTCACGCCCGGCCGTTCCTTCGAGTTCTGGACCGACCGGGAGTAACTCAGTCGGACGCGGTCAACTGGGTCAGCGGCACCAGCCGATGCTGGACGGTCGGCTTCGTGTAGCCCGTCGGTTCGCCAGCCTCACCCCCGTGGACCTCGACTTTCTGCTGGACGACGTGTGGTTCGCCTTCCCGATTCCGGATGACGTCGATTGACTGCCAGGCATCCACTGGCATACCCGGCTTCGACGCTCCCGCTACGTTAGCGTTACTGCCGTGTCGGCCGCCAGTCGGACGGACGGCGTACGCCATCCCGGCGTGACGGTCCGCCTCACTCGCTCAGGCGAGTGACCTCCTCGTCGGTGAGTTCGAGCGCCGTGGCGGCGACGTTCGCTTCGAGGTGATCGACGCTGGATGTGCCGGGAATCGGCAGTGTTACCGGCGAGTGCTGGAGATGCCAGGCGAGTGTGACCTGCTCCGAAGTGGCGTCGTGGTTGCCGGCGATTCTCTCGATCACGTCGGCTTTCTCCCCGAGGTCGCCGGCGCCCAGCGGGAACCAGGGAATGAAGCCGATACCGTACTCCTCGCAGGCTTCGAGGACGCGGTCCGAGCCACGGTCGGCCTCGCGGTCGCCGGGGTTGTAGCGGTTCTGGACGGTCGCCACGTCGACGAGGTCGCGGGCGGTCTCCAACTGCTCGACGGTGACGTTGCTCAGGCCGACGTGGGCGACGAGGCCCTCGTCTTTCAGCCCGGCGAACGCCTCGACCGACTCCTCGAAGGGCGTGTCCGGGTCGGGCCGGTGGAACTGGTACAGGTCGATCTCGTCGACGCCTAACCGGTCGCGGCTCACGAGAACCTGGTTGCGAATGTACTCCGGGTCGCCGTGGGCGAGCCACTCGCCCTCTCGGTTGCGGAGCAGGCCAGCCTTGGTGGCGACGACCGTCTCGTCCGTGACACCGGATTCACGAATGAGCCGCTCGTTCACACCCGGGCCGTACGAGTCCGCCGTATCGACGAAATCGACGCCGATGTCGGCTGCCCGCTGGAGGACGTCGTGTGCGGCGTCCTCGTCCGGAGGTGGGCCGACGATGTCAGGACCACAGAGTCGCATCGCGCCGAAACCCAGCCGGTGGACCGTCAGCTTACCGCCGATGTCGAACGTGTCGCTCCGGTTTTCGACCATGGCAACGCTGGGAACGCGACCGTCAAAGGTGTTCGCTCGGCTCAGTCCTCGCCGCCGACGAGGACAGTCTTGAGACGGCAGCCCCAGTTCGGGCAGCACAGCGACCGCCACTTCGTCGGGTCGAGGTCGCCTATCGTCTTGTCCGGGCGGCCGCCTCGCGGCCCACGTCGCGTTCACAGGTGTCACAGTGGAGCTCCTCTCCCATGACCGCCGTTTCGGGTCCGCCGGCCAAAACGGCTTCCGGAAGCTACCCACCCGCCCGGCCCGGGCCAGTCCATTCGTAGAGGATCTCCGATTGTTCGCCGTCCTCGCTCGTCCACACGATTCGGACGGCTGCCCCGCCGAGGTCGAGCTACTGACGACCGGCTACCGGACTCCCGGCACTCGTCGTGAACGCCGTCCTGTCGAGCACTAGCGTTCCGAGGACGTGAGTGCCTCGCCGACCTGTCCTTCGAGCGTACTCCCGCTGTACGCCACCGGTGTCACGCTCTCTGTCGTCGCGTCCTGTATCCGCAGACTGACCTCGCCGGTCGGCACGGGGTCGCCGCTCTCGTGCGTGATCCGGAGCGTCCGGCCGTCGCCAACGGCACTGTCGTTGTGCGTTGTCGACGCCGAGAACGACGGCCCTGGCTCCTGCAGTTCGCCATCGTACTGGAACAGGGACACTCCGACACCCCCGAGGAGTAGCGCTGTGACCCCAATCAACAACGCGATGCCAACGACCTCACTGACACCGACTGTATCGCGCCAGAACCCCGCCCCCCGACCTCGATCCCGGCTCATACCGCCTTCCGTTCGGTCTCTGTAACTTAATACATCGTTCCGCTTCGAAGAATAACGCTACCTGCGGCCCGCTCGGCCACCTCCCCGAGTTCCGAAAAAAAAGACGTTTACTCAACATGCACAATCGGTATGAAATACGGCGACAGTAGAGTGTGGGGACCGCCTATCGGTCGCCGAGGACAGTTATGACACGGCGCTACACCGACGCAGCGAACACGGGTGTGCCGGTCGTTCCGGTGCTGTCGGAGCGGCGCGACATCGCCGGCGACGACCACGACGAACAGGTTCTGAGCCCCGCAGTCGACCTGTATAAAACGTTTTTGACGCGAACTGGCGACCGCCAGCACAGGCACCCAACTCGGTGGCTGTCTCCTTCTCGAGCACGACACACGGTGACGATGCCCGAACGGCCGGAGGAACTGGACGAATTATCAGCCGCTGTCGCCGAGGCGGCGGGCGGTCGAGTCCGGCCCGACTGGCCGGCCGCAGCCACCGACGACGCGACGACCCGGGGGCCACACCGCCGCGGAGTTCCGGCGCGTCACGACCCTGCAGGACCACCTGGCCCATCGGGAGCACGCGACACCCGCGCCGTACCTGGACGCCCCAACCCCACTCATTCGCTTGCCGTCGAACCCGACACTCGTGTCGCTCGTTGACCGCTGGACCGTCACCGACGGCGCGACGAGGGGCGCGAGCGACTGCCTCTTCGTCGACGCCGGCGGCCGGGGGACCGACTTCTCACGCCCGCTATCGAGCGCATCCGCGACGTGAACGGCTCCCCTCGTCACCGCCACAGACACCGAGCAGTGCCTGCTCAACGCTCACCAGCACGTCGCCGATATCCGGGCCGAACACGGGGACGACGCTGCCCTCGAAGACGCGGTTCGCCGGGTACTCGACCGCGTAGCCGCTCCGTTTTCGGCCGAGTCAGGCCAGGGGTAGCAGGTCCTCCGGTGGGCTGCCAACCATCTCGTCGCGGTCGTGGTCGGCCTCGAAGTCAAGGTCGGGCCCGACCGCGACGATCCCCGACGGGGTCACGTCCGGATGGGTCGTGTAGTAGTGTTCTTTGATATGGCTCATCTCTACCGTCTTCGCGACGCTCGGCGTCTGGTAGAGGTCCCGCAGGTACGGCCAGAGGTTGTCGTACTCGTGGATGTGCTGACGGTTACACATGAAGTGGGTGTGGTACACCTGGTCGAACCGAACGAGGGTAGTGAACATGCAGATGTCCGCCTCCGTCAGCCGGTCACCCGCGAGATAGCGCTGGTCGGCCAGAACCGAATCCCAGTGGTCCAGCGCCGTGAACAAGTCCTCGACGGCCTCGTCGTAGGCCGACTGGCTCTGTGCGAAGCCTGCCCGGTAGACACCGTTGTTGATCGGCTGGTAAATGTCGTCGATGATCTGGTCGACCTCGTCCTGGTACCCCTCGGGGTAGAGGTCCACGTCGCGCTCTGCGACTCGATTCATCTCCGTGTCGAGCATCCGGATTATCTCCGCGGACTCGTTGTTGACGATGGTCTCCTCCTTCTTGTCCCACAGTACGGGTACCGTCACCCGACAGGTCGCCTCGGGATCGGCTTCGACGTAGGCCTCCCGGAGGTAGTCGAAGCCGCTGACCGTGTCGGCCGTACACCCCTCCTTCTCGGGCGTGAACTGCCAGCCGCCCTCGCCGCGATAGGGGTCAACCACGTCGACCGTGATTGCGTCTTCAAGCCCCTTCAGCGCGCGGACCAGCAGCGTCCGGTGCGCCCACGGGCAGGCGTAGGAGACGTAGAGGTGGTACCGCCCGGCTTCCGCGGGGAACTGTGCGTCGGGGTCGTCTTCGATTCGGCTCCGGAAGTCCGTGGTCTGGCGCTCGAACTCGCCGTCCTCGTTGGTCGTTTCGTATGCGTCGGTGCGCCACTCGCCGTCGACGAGTTTGTTCATACACCCCATTGGGTCGCCGGACGTAAAAACGGGGTAGTGTAGTTGATGTAACCGGACACCGTTGGCCGGTCCACGTGGTCAAGACAGTGTCGAGTCGTGACAGTTGTGATTCCTTTCGGCGACCACGTCGGCCCCGTTCTCACAACCCGACACTGGGTTGCCCGCCGGACTGTGCGCGACGGCTTCATCCGCGGCTCCCACCGTCAGGAGGACGGTCAGCAGGGCCGCGAGCACGATTTTTTGCGAGTGCTGTGCGACGGCGTCGAACGCCAGGTCTCGTATCGGTGTCATCAACTGGTTCCGTCAGAACATACCTTCTTCAACTGTTCAATCGAACAGAAACCCGGGACCCGTCTCCCTGCCGTTGTTCGTAGCTCCCGGACGGCGGCGATTCGTCCGCACGGGGCCGGCACGGTCCGACTGCGCCCTGCCCTGCTCCAGTTCGACGGGTTTTTATACGCCCTCAGCCTCGATTTCGTCAAGAGACACATATGTCGGACAAGCCTGCCTCGATGTACCGGCAAATCGACAAGCCGTCGTACACCCGCCGTGAGTACATCACCGGAATCCCCGGCTCGAAGGTCGCACAGCACAATATGGGCGATAAGACGACCGACTCCGACGAATACGCCGTCCAGATCAGCCTCATCGTCGAGGAGGAGGTCCAGATCCGCCACGGGTCCTTAGAGGCCTCCCGCCTGTCGGCCAACCGGTACCTGATCCAGGAACTCGGCGAGAAAAACTACAAGATGCTCCTGCGGAAGTTCCCCCACCAGGTCATCCGGGAGAACAAACAGGCGACCGGAGCCGGCGCGGACCGCGTTTCCGACGGGATGCGCCAGGCGTTTGGAAAGATCGTCGGTACCGCCGCCCGCATCCAGAAAGGCGAACGTCTGTTCACCGCCTACTGTGAGGTGGACCAGGCCGAAGAAGTCAAGGAAGCCTTCCGCCGCGCCTACAACAAGATTTCGCCGCCCTGCCGAATCAAAGTCGAACGCGGCGAAGAACTGCTAATCGCCTGAGTACGGCGGCACTCCCCGCCCGTTTCGTTCCCGGCAAGTCGTCGTGTCAGTGAGTGCAAACCGCCGACGGTCCAAGCAGGCCGTCCGTGCTTCGTCGTCCTCACTCTTCGTCTCTCACCCCGACGGTCAGTACGGGTACGTCCACCGTCCGGACGGCTTCGCCGTGACGCTGTCACACAGATACCGATCCAGCCCGCGCCGTCGAGAGACGCCGTGGTGGTCCCGACCAGGGCGTGGGCCTGTGCCCCGTGTGCCTCGGCCTGCTCATAGCGTGTCCCAGCACGACCGCCGCACCTCGTCCCCGTCCGCCGGGAAGAGTGACTGAGACCCGGAGCGGGGCCCCCGCTGTCGCTCTGTGGGTCCAGTCGAGACGCGGTGAACGGCGGATTTTAGTCCGCGCGGCACGGGTGTGTGGTCATGCTACGGCTGGCGGTCGCAACCGACGCGGAGACGTACAAACGGCTGCAGGACCCGCTCGAAAAGCGAGAGATCGCGGTCGAGTCCGTCCACACTGCGGAACGAACACTGCCGCTAACCGACGCCGAGGCCACCGCCGAGTTCGACGAGTTCGATGCCGGGTTCGTCTACCCGCCCCGCATCATGGAAGGCGGCGTCGCCGACGCTCTGCTCGGCGTTCCGTGGGTCAACGACCGCGAGGCCATCCTCACTTCCCGAAACAAGGCCGACGTAATCGCCCGTCTCGACCGGGCCGGCGTTCCGGTGCCAGAGACCGTCGCCGTCTCGGACCCGGTCGACCGGGCGGCCCTCGTGGCGGCCTTCGAGCGGTTCGAACCGCCAGTCGTCGTCAAGCCCAACTCCGCCACCCGCGGTGTCGGCGTCGCGAAGGCCGCCGACCTCGACTCGTTCCTGGGCATCGCCGACTACCTCGACCTGGTCCACGACTACCGCGCCACCGGCGACCAGTCGTTCCTGCTCCAGGAATATCTCCCCGACGCCCGGGACTTCCGGGTGATGCTCGTCGACGGCGAGTACGTCGGCGCGGTCGAGCGCCGGCTCCCCGACGACGCGCTGGCCGCGGGCCAGTGGAAACACAACGTCCACCGCGGAGCCGAGGCCACCGGTGTCGACCTCCCGGCCGAGTTGCGCGATCTGGCCGAGCGCGCCGCCGGGGCCCTCGACATTCCGTGGCTCGGCGTCGACCTGCTGGTCACCGACGACCGTGCCGTCGTCACAGAGACCAACGCCCGCCCGACCGTCGACAGCGCGATGAAGTACGAACCCGGCTTTTTCGACGAGCTGGTCGCGCTGATCCGTGAGACTGTCTGACGCGGGACGCACGGTCGTTCGACGCGACGGTATGACTCCGGACATGTTACTCCAAAGAAATATGACCAAAGTACGGGGAAACCAACCTGAGCCGCCCGTTTTTGGCACTCGGGCTCGTACTCGCCGGTGGTGTGGCGGCCGGAACCGTCCGGGACGGGAGCCCGTCGCTCCAGCGAGCCGAAACCCTCAGCTTTGGCTGGTTGCCGGTCGCGTTCACGCACGGCTACCGGCCGCTCCGGGAGTCGATGTACGGGCGGTCAAGGCGACTGCCCCGGGGTGAGGGTGAGCTCACGGTCGGGTGGTGAGCCTGTTGTTCACCATGCTGTTTGCTACGTTCTTCTACCTGCACGGGAGCCGCGGACCGCTGGTGCCGTTTGGCCTGTTCGCCATCGCGATTACGGCGCTCCGTCACCGGTTCTACAGGCTCGGTGACGACGAGAGCCGACGCGGTCAAATCTTCTAAAAATCAGATGTCGATATCTGCCGAATCGTCGGCGCGGTCGAACGTCACTTCGAGGACGCCGTTGTTGTAGGTGGCGCTGGCGGAGTGTTCGTCCACGGTCGCGGGCAGGCGGATACGCTCCTCGTAGTCACGCCGGTCGGAGGCGGCCGCGACGGTCAACACGTCGCCGTCGCACTTCAGGTCGATGGCGTCTTTCTCGACGCCGGGGAGGTCCGCGACGACCCGTAACCGCTCGTTTTCCTCGAACACGTCCAGATGGAGATCCGAGCCGAAACCGGTGGAGTCGCCCCGGTCGATGTGGACATCGTCGCCCATCATCTCGTTCATGACCCGCTCGATCTCGCGGAGAATGTCGTCGATAGGATCGTGGTCGTCACGGCCGTTATTCATGTTTTTACATAACGTATGGTCGCCAGAAAAGGTTTCTGTCCCTGTCAATCCTCGACTCCCGGGGACGCCGACTCAGCGACCGAGCCCCATCCCGAGGGCCTCGTTGGTCCGCTCGATACTTTCGCGACGGTCGGCGGTCCCCAGTACGGCACGGATCGCGTCGACGTTCTCGGGCACCACGTCGGATTCCTGGTGAATCGCCTGGAACAGGTAGAGTTCGCCGCCATCTTCGACGGTGATCGACTCGCCCCAGATCGCGTTCTCCCACACGTCACCGCGCGGCCGACCCGAGTCGAGGGCGAACTCCTTGAGCCTGCCCGAGCCGTCGATGCCCATGTGTTCGGGGACGACGAACAGGCGCGACTCCCCTTCGAGCAGTTCGCGGACGCCCTCGGTGTCGGCCTCCGTCCCGAGTTCGACGTTGACGCTGTGGGTGTGGGTTAGCGTCGCCGGGACCTTCATCCCGAGCGTGTCGATGTCCAGGTCCGGGAAGATGGTGTTCACGTCCGGGCCGTGGTGGGAGGGGATCGTCACCGGGTCCGGCAGCGTATCGTTGATCGGGCCGCGCGAGGACTGGGCCGGGTCGCCGCCCCGGCGGACGAGCGTCGCACGCACCTTCTCGACGCCGTACTCTTCATCCAGCGCCGCGACGAGTCGCGAGAGCCCGGTCGTATTACAGGAAACGACGCGCGTGTGACCGGCGCCTTCGGCCTCCGCGAAGTTGGCTCGGGCATTGAAACTCACGTCGACCAGATCGGCGTCCTCGCCACCCTGGTAGAGCGCGGGTGTGTCGTACTCCTCGTACATCGGCTTGTTCTCCGCGCCGATGCCCGAAGGCGTGGTGTCGACGACGATCTCGCTTTTCCGAACGAGTTCCTCGACCTCGCCAGCTATGTCGATGCCAGCCTCGTCGAACTGCTCGACCCGCTCGGGAACGGCGGCGTACAGCGGGAAGTTGTTGCTGACGGCCTGCTCGGCCTCGAAGTTCGGCCGCGTCTTGGCGACGCCGACGACGTCCATGTCCGACTGTGCGCGGACGGCGTCCGCGACCCGCTTCCCGATGGTCCCGTACCCGTTGATTCCGACCTCGACTGTCATGTACGGGGATGCCGTGGCGACGGGGATAATCGTTTCGAGGTTCCGTGGTGTGAATTGACTCGGGAGCGAGTCACGGTTCGCCGGCAGTGGAGGCACAACGACTAATTCTGCGGGCCACTCAGAGACAGGTATGACACACGATCGACTCCGGGGACCGGCCGAGACGGCCGTCCGGAAGTGCATGCGCCTCCAGCCGAACGAGTCGTGTCTGATCGTCACCGACCACGAGCGCCAACCCGTCGGTGAGGCTCTCTACGAGGTGGCAAACGAACGCACCGACGACGCCAGCATCGTCCGCTATCCGCCGGGCGACCAGCACGGCGAGGAACCGCCTGCGGCCGCCGCCGCTGGCATGCGGGCCGCCGACGTGGTGTTGGCCCCGACGAAAAAGAGCATCACTCACACCAAGGCCCGCTCCGACGCCACCGAGGCCGGCGCCCGCGTCGCCACCCTCCCGGGAATCACCGAAGAGGTGTTCGTCACCGGGCTTGACGCCGACTACACCGAGATCAAGCGACACTGCGAGGACCTGCACGCCGAGGTCTCGGGGGCCGAGACCGTCCGCGTCCAGACCGAGCGCGGCACAGACATCGTGTTCCGCCCCGGCGACCGGGAGTGGCGAGAGGACACCGGTATCGTCCACGAACCGGAAGCGATGTCGAACCTCCCCGCTGGCGAGGTGTTCCTGAGTCCGGAAACGGCCAACGGCACCTTCGTCGTCGATGGGACGATGATGCCCCACGGCCTGCTCGAAGAGGGACACGTCCTCGAATTCGAGGTCGACGACGGGACCGTTACCGAGGTTTCCGATGACGGTGTCCGCGAGGAACTGGACGCTGCCGCCGAGGAAGTCGGCCAGGACGCATACAATCTCGCGGAACTGGGCATCGGCACGAACGTCGGCGTCACCGAACTGGTCGGGTCCGTCCTCCTGGACGAGAAGGCCGCCGGCACCGTCCACATCGCCATCGGTGACGACCACGCCATCGGCGGCGACGTGGAGGCCCCCATCCACCTGGACGGCATCGTTCGGGATCCGAAGGTGTACGTGGACGGTGACGAGATCAACCTGCCCTCGGGCGTCTGAATCGCGTTCGGCCCGCTCTCACACCCTGTCGGCCCGTGAACGGCCGGCACACGCCCTGCCGGTCAGCGAGCTTTTATGTACGCACTGAGTACATCTAAAATATGAGTACGGAAGCCGGGGACAGGGTCGCCATCGCCTGTCCGTCCTGTTCGCCCGAGTTCGAGACGATTCACGAGGTTCTGACGACCGGTGGCGGTGCGGCGACGCTGCGGTGTACCGAGTGTGAACACGTCCACAAAGAGAGTCTGCCGGAAGAAGAGACCGCGCAACTCGACGTGGTAATCTCCCAGGACGGGGAGTCCTTCTCGGCACAGATCGAAGCGCCCGCCGACGCCGACCTCTCGACCGGCGAGGAGTTCGTCGCCGAGACCGACGCCGCGGTGATGACTGTCCGGATCACCAGCCTCGAAATCGACGACGGTCGGGTCGAGTCCGCGCCGGTCACCGACGTCGACACCGTCTGGACCCGCGCCGTGGGCAACGTTTCGGTCAACGTGACCAAACACCCCAAAGACGGCCGCCGCGAGTCCACCGAGTCCGCCAAGGTGCAGGTGCCCGGCGACCACGACTTCGTCGTCGGTGAAACTGAGGAACTGGGCGCCCTCGAGTTCACCGTCGAGGGGGTTCACGTCCGCGACGACGCCGAGGGGTACGAGTTCGACAAACTCGACTACGAGGGCGACACCGTCGCCGCCAAAGACGTCAAACGGCTGTACGTCCGCGACGAGACGTCGACTGCCTGGTCGGCGTGGTAGCATGGACTGGGCGGCCCGACGGGAGGCGATGGTCACCTCACTCGAATCGGCCGGCCGCGTCGACGACCCGGCCACGCTTGCGGCGCTCCGTGCCGTCCCGCGCCACGAGTTCGTCCCCGAACGCGGTCGCGATTCGGCGTACGCAGACACACCTCTTCCAATCGGTGACGGCCAGACTATCAGCGCGCCACACATGGTCGCGATTATGACCGACCTGCTCGACCTGTCACCAGGCGATGCAGTCCTCGAAATCGGCACGGGTTGTGGCTACCACGCCGCCGTCACCGCCGAGCTTGTCGGCCCCGAGCGCGTTTTTTCTGTCGAGTACCACGACTCGCTGGCCGGGCAGGCACGCGACCGACTCGACCGACTGGGCTACGGCGGCGTGTCGGTCCGGGCTGGCGACGGGACGCGGGGCTGGCAGGAACACGCGCCATACGACCGGGCGTATCTCACCTGCGCCGCGCCTGACTTCCCCGATGCCGTCGTTGAGCAGGTTCGTCCGGGCGGTGTTCTGCTCGCACCGCTAGGCACGGCCCGGCAAACTCTCGTCCGCGCTCACAAGCGCGAAGACGGGTCCCTGAACCGAGGCGACCACGGTGGAGTGCGATTTGTCGAGATGCAGTAGCCCGATCCGCCGGCAGCGGGACCCGCCAACCGGCGGACAGCCGCGCAATTCAAGAGCCTCCGCCCGAATCTTCCGACAATGGACCCTGCGGTACTGCGCGACGACATGGTCGACAGCCTCGAACACGAGAGCAAGGGCTGTGTCCACAGCGACGCGATCAGCGTCGCTATGCGGGACGTGCCCCGTCACGAGTTCGTCGCCGACGAGCGCGCTGCCTACGCCGACCGCCCGTTCGAGCGACTCGGCACGCGCGTCCTCTCGCCCAGCACTGCCGCGCGACTACTGGAGGCGCTCTCGCCGGACCCCGACGACTCCGTGCTGGTGGTCGGGGCGGGCGTCGGCTACACGGCCGCTGTGATCGCCGAAGTCGTCGGTGACCGGTCGGTTCAGGCTATCGACATCACTCGCCGCGTCGTCTACGACGCCCGCGAGAATCTCGAAAGCGCCGGCTACGGTGGCGTCCTCGTCGACTGCCGGGACGGGGCCGACGGCCTCCCCGAGTACGCTCCTTACGACCGCATCCTGCTCGAGGCTGCCGCCGTCTCCCCGCCCCGGGCACTGGCCGACCAACTCGCCGAGGACGGTCGGCTCGTCATGCCACTTGGAGCCCACCAGCAGAGTCTCGCCATCGTCGAGGACGCCGAGGTCACCGACCGCCTCGGCAGCGTCGCGTTCAGCCCCATGCTCGTCGAGGGCGAACAGGCCGATACGCCGGAACGCAACCGAACCCGCCGGGAAGACCGGGAGTACGAACGCCGGGATGCCCGCCGTCGCCGCGGCTGGGAACAGTCCTGGATCGACTGGGACGAGGCCGCCGACGCCGGTCGCTCCTACGAGGACTGACCCGAGACGACTAGCAGTCTCGTGTTCTCCCGTTCGTCGGTGTAGCCTCCGCCCGCGGGCGGTTTCACGTCCAGCGTGACCGTCCCTTCCTTCTGGTTCGGGCCGAGACTCGGCGCGAGCCGTAGGGTCGCCTTTCCGTCCGGGCCGGTCCTGGCCGGCCGAATCGTCGAGAGCGTGGCGGTGCCGCCCTTCGCGACGACGGTCGCGTTGGCCACCGGCTCGCCCTTCGGCGTGACGACGGTGACCGTAATCTCGTGGTTGCCCTCGGCCACCACTTCCGGCTGTGGGTTTACATCGAGTTCCGTAACCCCGAGTGTACTGAGGCCACCGATAGTATTCATCATGACGCTGAGGCTCGCGATACCCACTACCAGCGCGATAACGAGTCGCACCGGTAGCCCTTCGATTGCCCGTTCGTCGCTGGTGAAGCGCTCGAACATGAGCCGAACTGGTCGCGGTTTGTGGGTTAAATGCTCGGCCGACAGGGACCGATGTCGCCGGTGGATTCGGCCCCGAGTTATTAGACTCCGTGGGCATGACCCTGTATGCGCTTTCAGTTGACCGAGTCACAGCGGGCCCTGCGTGAGGAGGTCCGAGACGTTGTGGCGACCGAGACCGAACCCTCTACTGCCGACCTGGGCCGATTGGCGACGTATCCGGAGGAGCCCCTCGCTGAACTCGGTGACCGCGGCATCACCGGCCTGACCATACCCGAGGACCGCAGCGGACGCGGCGTGGGACCCCTCGAACTCGCCATCGTCATCGAGGAACTGCCGGCGGCACAGATGGCACTCGCGAGCACCGTAGCGCTCAACCTCGGCGTCGCGACCGCAGTCGAACGGTTCGGCTCCGACCGCCGAGCGCGGGGGTAACGGCTGGGTGCTGAACGGACACGAGCGGTGGGTGACGAACCGTCCGAACGCCGACGTGGTGCTGACCTACGCGAAGACCGGACTCGACGCGGACGCTCTGCACGACAGCAGCGCGTTCCTCGTCCCCGCCGCCGAGTTCGCGGTGGACAACGAGTGGGAGACGTTGGGTGCCAACAGCGTGAACTCACCGCGGGTGACCCTGACTGAACGTGCGCGTGCCCGGCGCGGGCGGTCGGCATCGCCCGCGCTGCGCTCGAAGACACGGTGGCCTACACCGCCGAACGCGAACAGTTCGACCGCGCGATTGGGGAGTTCCAGGGCGTCCGCTGGCGACTCGGCGAGATGGCCGAACGGGTCGATACGAGCAGACTGCTCACGCTCCGGGCGGCGGATCGGGCCGACCGCGGACTGTCCGTCGACCGGACGTTTCCGATGACGAAAGTCAACGCCACCGAGGCGGCGGTGGAGAACGCCACCGAGGCGATGCAACTCCACGCCGGGTCGGGTATACGCGCGAACACGACGCCGAGCGGTACCTCCGTGACGCCCGCCTCCTGACGATCGCCGGCGGGCCCGGCGAGGGCCACCGCGACGCGCTGGCCAACGCCGTCGTCGACCGTGAAACCGAAAATACCGAGTAGCCGCTCGGACTCGCTCGGAGTAGATGAGCGACGGCACGGCCGCGGACACCGATAGGCCGACACACGTGCTCACCCGTCTCGAACCGTTCGCCCTGATCGCGGTCGGCGGGTTCACCGGGGCCGTGCTCCGGCACACCGTGGCGCTGGTGCTCCCGGCCACGCTCCTGCCGTGGGGGACGCTGACCGCCAACGTCGCCGGGAGTTTCGCCCTCGGCATTCTGTTGTACGAGGCCCGCCTCGCGGACGCGCTGAGTCCCGAGACGCGGCTGGTACTGGGGACGGGGTTTCTCTCCTCGTTTACCACGTACAGCACCTTCGCCGTCGAGACCGCTCGCCTCGACCCGCAACTACTGGTCGCGAACGTCGCGGCCAACTACGTGTTCGGCTTTCTCGCCGTCCTTCTCGGGCGATTCGTCGCTCGGGTGATATGCCGATGGTGAGCCCGACGCTGCTCGTCGGAACCGGCGGCGTTCTCGGAGCACTGGCCCGGCATCTGCTCGGCGAGCGCATCGAGACGCGGACGGTCGACACGCTCGTGGTGAACATATTCGGGAGTTTCCTGTTGGGCCTGCTGGTCGCCGTGCCGGTCGGAGACTCGCTTCTCTCGCTGTTCGGGACGGGCTTCTGTGGCGCGTTCACCACCTTCTCGACATTTAGTTTCGAGACGGTGCGGCAGTACGAGACCGGTGAGAAACGGCGGGCCGCGGCGACGGCGGCGCTGAGCCTCCTCGGCGCGCTAGCCGCAGTTGCACTCGGCTCTGTGGTCGCGGGCTTCCTCTGAGAGGCCAAAGCTATAGGTGCGCCCCGGTCCCGAACCTGAGTATGCGACTCGCCAGTTTCGAGGTCGAGACGCCCGTTGGACCGGCCCGACGGGTCGGTGTCGAACGCGAGGGTGCGCTGCTCGACGTGAACGCCGGCTACGCGCACGTCCTCGCGGTGGACGGCGAGGCCGCGCCTGTCGACCTCGCCGAGACCATTGCGCCGCCAGCGATGATCGACTTCCTCCGGCGCGGGCGACGCGCCTTCGACGCCACAGCGGAAGTACTGGAACGGGTTCCTGACGCCGATGCCGACACCGGTCCCGGCGGCGCGCGCCTCCGGTACGACCCCGCTGAGGTCGACCTGCTGGCCCCGGTCCCGCGCCCCAACTCTCTGCGGGACTACATGGCCTTCGAGGAACACGTCGCCAACACGCTCGGTGATATTCCGGAGGTGTGGTACGAGAAACCGGTGTGCTACAAGGGGAATGCCGACCAGGTTGTCGGCCACGGGGACGCGGTCGAGTGGCCGCCGTACTCGAACCTCTGGGACATCGAACTCGAGATCGGTGCGGTGATCGGACAGCGGGCCACCGGTATCGACCCCGACGAGGCCGAGGCGTACATCGCTGGCTACACCCTGTTCAACGACTTCTCGGCCCGTGACGAACAGGGTGAGGAGATGGACGCGCAACTCGGCCCCGCCCGCGGGAAGGACTTCGCCAACGCCTTAGGCCCCTACTTGGTGACGCCCGACGAACTCGACCTCCCGAACGCCGACTTTTCGGTCGAAGTCACCGGCGCGGACGGCGAAAGCGCGGTCTGGTCGGAGGGCACCGTCGGCCAGATGGAACACTCCTGGGGCGAGATTCTGGCTCACACCTCCGAGGCCGAGACGCTGTATCCAGGCGACGTACTCGGCAGCGGCACTGTGGGGACCGGCTGCGGCCTCGAAATCGGCGAGTTCCTCGACGATGGCGACACGGTCTCGATCTCTATCGACGGCCTGGGGACGCTGACCAACAGCGTCGTCGAACGCTGAACTGAGGATTCAAACACCTGGCAGCTAAATAGTACCCATGGACCCCGAGGACCTTCGTGCCGAGATTCCCGCCGTCGACGACACCATCTATCTGAACACCGGTGCGAGCGGCCCCAGTCCGCGCCCGGTAGTCGAGGCTGCGACCGACTTCCTCGAACGCCACGAGTACGAGGCCCACGCCGCCGGCGACCCCTACTCGATGGCTTACGACGAAATCGGGGCGGCCCGCGACCACGTCGCCGAGTTCGTGGGCGCCGAGCCCGCCGACCTCGCCCTGACGAACAGCACGGCCGACGGCATCTCCCGGATTGCCGCCGCTGTCGACTTCGAACCCGGCGAGACGGTCGCGTATACGGACCTCGAACACCCGGCCGGCATCCTCCCGTGGGAGCGGGCCGCCGACGTTCACGGTCTCGACACTCGCGTTCTCGAAACCGAGGCTGGCCGTGTCGAGATGGACGCCGTGAAAGACGCGGTCTCGGCGGCCAGTCTGCTCTGTCTCAGTTCACTTTCCTGGGACTACGGGACACAGCTTCCGGTCGCCGAAATCGTCGACGTGGCTCACGACGCCGGCACGCGGGTCGTCGTCGACGCGGTCCAGTCGCCCGGCCAGCACCCCGTCGACGTGGGGGCGTGGGGTGCCGATGCCGTCGCCGGTGCCGGCCACAAGTGGCTGCTCGGCATCTGGGGCGCGGGATTCCTGTACGTCGACCCCGAATTCGCCGATACGCTCGAACCCCGGCGGGCGAGTTACCGGAGCGTCGACGACCCGAGCGCGCCGGATTGTAACCTGACTGGGGGCGCACAGCAACTGGAAATCGGCACTGTCTCGCCCGCGCCCCACGTCGCGCTGGCGACGGCCATCGACCGGATTCGAGCCGTGGGCCTCGACACCGTTGGCGACCGGGTCGAGCGGCTCACCGACCGGCTCAAATCCGGGTTGGGTGACCGTCTCCTCTCGCCCCGCGAGTACGAGTCCGGCCTCGTCACCTTCCGCGCCGACGACGCCGACGCGCTGGTCGAGCGCCTGGGTGAGGCGGGCGTCGTCATCCGGTCGTTACCCGGCGGGACGGCCCGAGCGTCGGTCCACGTGTTCAACACCGCTGACGACATCGACCGACTCCTCGAAGCGCTCTGACCCCCGCATCGGAACTGATAATTCGCACCGAATGTTTAATTCCCTCCTTACGCTGGGTCGAATAGAGCGTACCGGCGGGTGACTCGCGAGACAGACGGAGTGGCTCGCCGGAACAGACATTCACTATGCTATCCGACGCGGAGACGGTTTCACGTGAGACGGCGCGTACGGCGGTCGCCCTCCTGGCGATCGCCGGGTTCGTTCTGGTCGCCATCGCCTTGCCAGCGGTGGGGGCCGACGCACCCGGCCGGTCGTTGCTCCCCGGGAACGCCTCCAGCGAGGCGGAATCGACCGACGGGAGCGGTACGGTCGACGACGTCCTCTCGGGTCGAACGACCGGGGCAGCCAGCGGTGGCGACGGCGGGCAGGCGTCGCTGATTGATGGCCTGATTGGGTCACTCTCGGGGTCCGAGGGCGCCCCCGGTTCGGCGGCTGGCGAGCAGACGCCCGGTTCGAGCAGTGCGGGCGGTTTCGGCGCACTCGACCCTGGCCAGCGCACCGGCGTCGGGTCCCAGGGGTCGCCGCTCTCCGACAGCCTCCGGAGCCAGTCCCTCGAACCACACTTTCTCGTCCGTAGCACCGTCGAGACGTACTGGCGGACAGGGGCGTACGCACGCTACACTGGAACCGGCTGGACCGGCCAAGGCGACGCGACCCGTGCCAACTGGCCTCGCACGCCGGGGGTCGCGGCGGACGACCGTCGCACCATCACGCAGGAGTACCGGTTACTCCAGTCCGCCTCGGCGCTGCCGGCGGTATGGGAACCGGTCGACGTGACCGGCTCACCCGCGGAGAACGTACGAACGACCGGCCAGGGAGGCCTGCAGTACAGTGGCGACTGGCTCCCGGCGAACACCACCTACACGGTGACCAGCGCGGCACCGTCCCGGGACCCGGCGCGGTTGCGGGCCGGTGGGACCGACTACCCCGATTCGGTCGCGGCGCGGTACACCGACCTTCCCGACTCGACACCCGACCGTCTCGGGTCGTTCACCGACGACCTGACGGCCGACGCGGAGACGCCCTACGACGAGGCCGTCGCCATCGAGCGCTGGCTCGAATCGAACAAGGAGTACTCTCTGAACGCCAGCCACGAGGGGGGCAACGTGGCCGACCAGTTCGTCTTCGAGATGGACGAGGGGTACTGTGAGTACTTCGCCAGCACGATGGCGGTCATGCTACGGTCACAGGACATCCCTGCGCGCTACGCCGTCGGCTACTCGACGGGCGAACCACAGCCCAACGGGACGTATCTCGTGCGCGGCATGAACGCCCACGCTTGGGTCGAAGTGTACGTTCCAGACACGGGGTGGGTGCGGTTCGACCCCACGCCCGGCCGGAGTCGACTGGCCAGTGAGTTCCGCGCCTACCAGCGCGCCGCCGAGAACGGTAACGCCGAGGCCGCCGCCCGCCGCTTCCTCGAATCCGCCGGCCGTGAGAATGGCGGCAACCCCTTCCGCCCGAACGAGAGCAGACAGTCTCCCGCCGGCGGTCAGTCACCCATAGACGGCCAGTCCGGAACCGGCGACGGTGGCGACGTGACAGACGGCAACGCCACCGAACTCACCGAGACGTACAACCACAGCGAATCGGGGAGCCCGGGTGAGACCTTCGGCACGGAGAGTTCCTCGAGTGTACAGGTATCGCTCGTGTCCGATCCCGTCCCCGGGCAGTCCGCCGCCGTCAGTGTCGAACGCGCCGGCACTCCGCTGGCCGACGTGGCCGTCGCGTTCAACGACCGGCGAATCGGCACCACCAATGGCTCGGGACTGGTAACCGGAACGGTGCCGTTCGCCGCCACGCTCGACGTGACGGTCACGGTTCCGAACGAATCCAACGGGCCCGCGGGGAGCGCCGCGCTCGCCCTGTCGGGACCGACCGGCATGTCCCTCCCCCGCCTCGCGGCCAACGATACCGACGGCAAAACTACCCGGTCGTTCGACGTGCCCACGGACATCCGCGTGGGAATCGGGGACGAATCGAGGCCCGGTGAGACGGTGACGGTCAACGCGACTATCGCCGGCCGCCCCGTCCCCGGAGCCAACGTGTCGGTCAACGGCACCGTGGCGGGAACGACCGACGCCGACGGGCGGTTCGACGCGTCACTCCCCGTGAGCGAACACGC
This sequence comes from Halorientalis sp., assembly GCF_028275115.1. Classification (GTDB taxonomy): domain Archaea; phylum Halobacteriota; class Halobacteria; order Halobacteriales; family Haloarculaceae; genus Halorientalis. Next base: position 90,107 of record NZ_JAQCNH010000092.1, read on the forward strand.
ATCGGTTCGAGTCGACCGCGGCGAGGCCACGGGCAACCGCACGCTCGAACTCGCCAATCTCAGCGTCGACGTCTCGGGCTTTGCCCTGCCAGGACTGTCGGCTACCGTCACCGTTACCGACAGCGGCGAGCCGGTCCCTGGTGCCGCCGTCTCCGTCGACGGGTCGACTGCCGAAACCGGTCCGGACGGCACAGCAACCGTCTCGCTCCCGTTCGCGACCGGCGCCACGGTGACCGCCGAGACGGCCGCCGGCCTCACAGAAACCCGGCCGGTACGGATGCGGTTTCTGACCGCTGGACTCGTCACGCTCCTCGCGCTCGCCGTCCTCGGCGGGGCCTACCTGCTCCGCCGTCGCGCGGCCGACGCCGGTCGCTCGCTTCGTGAGCAGCTCGGGGCAGCTCTCGACTGGTTCTTGGGCGCGTTCGTCGCGACGCTGGTCGCGCTGGCCGTTCGCGGCGAGGCGCTTCTCGCCGCACTACCAGAGTACCTACGCCGGGCGCGCGACGCGTTCGCGACCCTGGTGCGTGAACTGGTGGCCGCCGTTCGTGCCCGACGGTTCGACCTCGGCCGACTCCCCGGACCGCGGACCGTCTTCGCCCGGTTGCTGACCGCCCTCCAGGAGCTACTGGTCGGCGTTCGAGGCTCATTACCCGGCAGTGAGACGGTGGTCGACCCTGGCGGTTCGACGCCGACGGCCCCTGGAACGGCGCCGGACGCGCCGGCGGCCCGCGAACGCGTCCGGCGCGCCTGGCGGGAGTTTCGCGCCCGGGTCCCCGTCGCGGACCACCGGACGAAAACCCCTGGCGAACTCGCCCGCGAGGGAGTCGACGCCGGCTTTCCTGCTGCCCCCGTTCGGACGCTCCGGGACGCGATTCGGGACGTGGAGTACGGGCGGCGCGACCCCGCCGAGTACGTCGACGACGTGGACGACGCCCGGCGGGAACTGACGCTTGGGAACGACGCCGAACTCGACGAGACGACGGCGACGGACGGTGGAGCCGCGAGCGAAACGAGTGGCTCCTCGTCAGTGCCCCGCTCTGACGGTGGGGCCGCGAGCGAAACGAGTGGCTCCTCGTCAGCGCCCCGCTCTGACGGTGGGGCCGCGGATCAAAACGGGTTCGATGGCGGTGGTCGGCCGTGATTTCGTGGACGCGTCTGCTGGTCGGGGCCGCGGGGGGCACGCTGCTCACGGCGGCTGTGCTCGTCCTCGCGCCCGGTCTGCTGCCTGTTCCGCGACCACAGTTGGCGACCGCGATGGACGCGCTGACTGGGACGGTCGGACTGGCGGGTCTCGCGGTCATCGCTGGATTGAGTGCCGTCGTGCAGGGGCTGTGGTCCTCGACAACGCCCTCTCGTCCCCCGTCGCTTCCCGTGGACAGCGACCCCACGGAGCGGGACGTGCCGGGTTCGTCTGTCGGCGAGAGCTTCGACGAGCGGCTCGCTGCAGTGTGGCGGGTCGACGGTCGGTCGGCCGACAGCGAGGCGGTCGTCCGCGAGGACCTGCGGCGGCTGGCAACCGACGCGTACCAGCGAACCTATCGGTGCGACTGGGAGACGGCCGCCCGGGCCGTCGAAACGGGTTCCTGGACCGACGACCCTGCTGCCGCGGCTTTCGTCGGCGGGGCCGACGCGCCCGACGTGCCGCTCCGGCTCTGGTTCAACGATATGTTCAGCGAACACGGCGCCTTTCACCGACAGACGATTCGCACGCTCCGGTCGATTTACGCGCTTGAGGCCGACACCGAAGCGGCGACCGAGCGCACCTGGACAGCGGACGAGACGATGGCCGGAGGGCCTCCTGCGCGGGACGGCCGGGGAGTCCGGGAGGAGGTGACCGACACGTGATGCGAGTCGTCCGCTGGCACGGCGCGCTGGTCGGGGCACTCTTTTCCAGCGCTCTCGGGCTGTACGTCGGTGACCACGTCTTTTTTATCGTGGCGATCATCCCTCTCGCGTACGTTGTTTACGGCCACGTCACCGGGCTCGGGCCGCCGTCGCTTGCCGTCGAACGCACGACAGACGACGACCACGTCGACCCCGGCGAGACGGTGACGATACGACTCACCGTCGAGAACACCGGCGACCGGCCGATTCCGGACCTCCGCCTCGTCGACGGCGTCCCCGAGGATGTCGCGGTCGTCGACGGCTCGCAGGCCGGCGCCGTTGCGCTTCGCCCCGACGAGTCGGCTACCGTCTCCTACGAGATTCGCCCGCCGCGGGGAGCCCACGAGTTCGGGAGCGTCGCGGTCCGGGGTCGCAGTCTTGCCGGCACTGTCACAGGGACGACGACGCTCGCTCCCGACGGCGACGAAACGCTGCGCTGTACGACGCTGCTCGACGAGTTCCCGTTGCAGGACCTGACGACGCCGTTCGCGGGACAGGCGCCGACCGACACCGGCGGCAGCGGAATCGAGTTCCACTCCATCCGGGAGTACCGGCGAGGGGACCCCCTCTCACACGTCGACTGGCGACGCCTGGCTCGGACTGGCGAACTCGCGACGGTCACCCACCGGCAGGAACGGGCCGCCGCGGTCGTGTTCGTCGTCGACGACCGACCAGCGGCGCGCTGTCAGCCGCCCCGGGGCGGCCCGTCGGCGCTCGATTACGTCGTTTACGCCGCCTCGCAGGGGCTGGTGACCCTCACCGACGCGGGTCACCGGGTCGGCGTCACGACGCTCTCGCCCGGCAACGACCGCGACTGGGTCTCGCCGGGCCGGGACAGCACTACGGAGTCGGCCGCGTCCGACCTCTTCGACCGAGTCCAGGGCGACGGTGCCAACCCGGCCCCGACCGAACCCGGCCGGACGCCTGTGGCGACCGACGGCGCCGGTGGGAGCGCGACCGACGGCCCCGATGGGACGGCACTGGGACTGCGGCTCGCAGAGTGGCTGCCTGCGCACGCACAGGTCGTTCTCTGTACACCCATGGTCGACGATGCGCCGGTCGGCGTCGTCGAGACGCTGCTGTCGAACCGTCACGCCGTGACCGTCCTCAGCCCGAACGTCACCGCGTCTGACGGCGAGACTCCACCTACGCCAGGACAGGCGGTTGCCGACGTGCGGCGCCGAATCCGACTGACCGACCTCGAACGGCTGGGCGTCTCGACCGCGGACTGGCGGCCCGAGACACCGCTCCAGGTCGCGCTCGCGGACGTCCTCCCGACGAAACGAGGGTGGGACCGATGACGGACGAGCGTGCGACGGACGGTGGCGCACCCGCTCGCGACGAGGTGACGCTGCCCCGACTCGGAGCCGGTGACGAGGTGTTCGCGACTCTCGCGGAAACCGCAGGCGAGCTGCGACTCTCGGCCGTCGTCGCCGGCATCGCCGCCGTGTTCGCCGCACTGCCGGTCGGCTGGCAGTTGCTCGGCGCTCGTCTCACGCTGGTGTCGTCGGCTTCGGGCGTCCTGCTGGCGGCGGGGCTGTACGCGCTCCAGAGCGACCGCGTTTCGGTCCTGTTCGCGGCCGGAGCGCTCCTAACTCCGGCGTCGATGGGGCTAGCCATCGCGCTCGGTGTCGGCGTCGCGTTCGGGTTCGACGTTGGCCGACCGCCGGGCCTCCTCGCGAGTCTGACCGTCTACCTGCTCGTCGGTTCCGGATTCGGTGCGGCCCTGACCGCCGTCCCGCTCGACGAGGGCGAGGTTCTGGTCGGCTCGTTCGTGCGGTTCGTCGGTATGCTCGCCCCGCTAACTGTCGCGCAGGTGGTCGTGGTCGCGGCCGCAGCCTGGGACTCGCTGGGCCTCTCGCTGGTCCGACTGGTCGTCGACAGTCCCGACCCACTGCTGGCGCTCGGCCGCTCCCTCTTGGCCCCGACCGGCAGCGTGGCACTGCTGACCTTCCTGCTGTCCGTTCTCCTCCTGGTCTTTCTGTTCCGACTGCTCCTGCGGTCGATTCCAATCGTGAACCTGTTTCCGCCGCGACAGCGCCCGCTGGTGACGGCCAGACTCGACCGACTGGTGAGTCGTCTCGGGTGGGCCCTGCTGGCGGCCACCGGCGGTAGCATCGTCCTGTTCACGGTCGCAGTCGTCGCGGGCGTCTCCACGCCCGCGGCGTTGTCGGCCCGCTTCGACGTCGTCGCTGCGCCTGTGATCTGGCTGCTGACGACCGTCTGGATCCGTGTCCTGTTCGTCCTCGCCATCGGTTCGATGGTGGCCCTCCTCGCCAGCAACCGGCTCCGGCGGCGCGTGCGCCGCCTCTCAGAGACCGACGTGCTCCGGCAGGCGACGCCGCCGCTGGGCGCGCTCGCGACCGCTCTCCTCCTCGGCATCGTCGTCGACCTGCTGAGCAGCGGTGACGAACTGCTCGCACGTCTACCGGCGACCGTTCGCCCACCCGTCGAATCGCTGCTCGGCGGGGGCGTCGTCACAGCCGTTCTGGTGGTCGCGTTCGGCTCGCTCATCCTCGCCGGTATCGCCTTCGTCTCCCTGTCAGTGCTGGTGAGTTCGCCGGTTCTCCCCGACCGGGCGCTCGGTCCCACCCTCGCCAGCACCGCCGTGTTCGGGCTGGCTCTGTTACTCGTCCTCTTCGGCGGTTCGTCACTGGTCGCGTTCCTCGCGGTTGCGGCCGCGCTGGTCGTCTGGGACACCGGCGAGTACGCCACCGGTCTCAGAGAAGAGCTCCCGGACGGCGCGGCGACGACGCGAGGTGAGCTCGTCCACGTCGGCGCGAGTCTGACCGTCGGCCTGCTGACGGTCGTCGGTGCACTCCTGCTCGCGTTGCTGGTCGCCAGCGACGTGATCGCGGCCTCGGCCGCTGACACGACGCTCGCGGCCGGCGCGGTGGTTCTCGCCTTCGGAACGACGATTGTCCTCCTGTCGTCGCTCCGGGAGTAATTAGTCCTCGACGGTCGGGACCGGTATCCGGTCCATCACGTCCCCCAGCACCGCGCGTTTCGAGACCGACCGAACGCTCGACTCGGCGGTCAGTACGAGTCGGTGTGCGAACACCGCGTCGGCCACCCGCTTCACGTCGTCCGGGACCACGTAATCACGGCCGGCGATTATTGCGTACGCACGGACGGCCTCGAACAGTCGCTGGATGCCTCGTGGTGAGACCCCGACCTCGACGCGCTCGTCCGCTCGCGTCGCCCGGCCGAGGTCGACCACGTACTCCCTGACTTTCCGCTCGACGGTCACCGACTCTGGAGCGTCCTGTAACTCCCGCACCGTCCCCGGATTGATCACCGGGCCGACGCCTGGCGCCTGTGCCGTCCGGCTCGACCGCCGGTCCAGCAGTTCGAGTTCGCCGTCCCGGTCGGGGTACCCCATCGAACTCTTGATCATGAATCGGTCGCGCTGGGCCTCCGGCAGCGCGAACGTCCCCTCCTGCTCGACGGGATTCTGGGTCGCCATGACGAAGAACGGCTCGGGTAGTTGGTAGGTATCCCCGTCGACGGTAACCTGGCGCTCCTCCATGGCCTCTAGCAGTGCAGCCTGGGTTTTCGGCGGTGCGCGGTTGATTTCGTCGGCCAGCACCACGTTCGCAAAGATCGGCCCCTCGGCGAACTCGAAGCTACCGTCGCCCTCGTCGTAAACGTTCGTCCCTGTCACGTCCGACGGGAGCAGGTCCGGCGTGAACTGCACCCGCGAGAACTCGAGTCCGAGTGCCGTCGCGAGGCTGCGCGCGGTGAGCGTCTTGCCGACCCCCGGCACGTCCTCGAACAGGACGTGACCACGGGCCAGAACCCCCGTTAGCACACGCTCTAAAAACGTCCGGTCAGTGATGACTGCCGACTGTACCTCGTCGAGTACCGCCGTACACTCCCCGGCGGCGCCTGTCACGTCCATGCTGTTACGTGCAAAGTCGGCCTCGTGAATGTTCGTGCTGTGCCCCGACTGTGTCGCCACCGCCTGCAGTCACGGCTCGTCGACGACCTCGTCGTCCCGAACTCGCTCCAGCCGCTCGACCAACTCGTCGACACCGTCGTTGACGCGTTCGAGCCGGTCCGCGATGTCGTCGGCCGGCACCGCGCCCTCCGGCGTCGGCTCCACGAACCCGTCGTTCTCCAACATCCGCAGCGAATACCGCACCTTGTGTTCGGGGACATCTGTCCGCTCCGATAGCTTGACGATCCCGATCGGCCCGTCCGCAACGACCGCTTGCAGGATCGTCAGGTCCCGGCGCTCCTTCTCCACTTGGTTCCTGAGTCGCTCGTCCATACTGGGGTGTCTTCACAGGGCTACCCACCCGCGACATATAATTCTTGTATCTCCATCGAACCCGAGACGTCACTATTCGGCACACGACAGCAGATCGGTACAGAAACTCGCGTCGCCGAACAAGCGAACGACTCCGTCCGTCACCGTTCGCGCAGTCGGAGCCCCTCGCTATTCGTCGACTGGCGTCCGCCGTAGCTCGTCGATCTGGTCGCGCAGCGTCCCCAGTTCGGACTCAAGCTCCTCCCTGCGGTCGATCAACGCGCTCAGCTCCTCCGTATTGACCGGCTGACCGTTCTCCAGTGCCACGTCCAGTGCGTCCGTCGTCGCCCGCACGAGGAAGTGTGCGATCTGAAGAACCTCTTCCGGTGATTCGCGCCCCTCGTACAGTTCCACGTCGCCCGAGAGCGGCGTGTAATCGACCATCGGCACCTCCTCCTCGTCCTGATAGGTCGTCGCCGTACTCAGGCTCGTCACCGGGTTGTGTCGCTCTTTGGTCCGTTCCGAGCGGACGATGCTGAACTCGTCGGCCAGGGTCCCGTAGGTCTCTTTCAGGTCCCGGAGCTTCTGTCCCGTCTCGACGTCCATCTGCGCCTCCACGTCCGCGAAGAACTGCGCCGACCCCCCGAGACTCAACGCCACCGCGAAGAAGACACCCTGGGAGTGCTCGGCGAACTCCCGCAATCGCTCGCGCACCGTCGCGTGTCGCCCTTCGGCCGCAAGCTTCTGCAGGTCGTCGAGAAACGCTCGGGTCCCCGCCTCCTGCTGGAGGTAGTCCTCGACCAGCGCCTTCGGCATCTCCCGAGGCGCGTCGTCCCGACTGTTCATACCCGACGTATCGGCGCCCACCACTATACGCTTTGGTTCGTGTTCTCAGCCGTGGGAATTGGAATCAGTCGATCCGTCCGACGACACCGAGTCAGTCTCACCACTGTCACGCGGGAACGCGCTATCGAAACTGAACACTGCTGCATCGTTGACCGCCTGGCGATCGATTCCCCGGCCGTCGACCCGGTGATGGGTGCGTTTCCTTCCGGCCCTCGCCCCCGGAACCCAGTACAGTCGGTCGGCATCCCGATATCGCACGGCGAACGCGTCGACCACATCGCCGTACTCCCCTACCACCTCGTCACCGTCGACGGTGGCTTTGCTAGCCGTTTTTGAATTGAACGCAGTTGTCTTCGACCCAGCCGGTTTTGCACTGTACCCGGTAGAGTTCGGACGCTGTGTCGACGATCAAACCGTACCTGCCGTTGTCACCGAACGGTATCGAGACGCTGTAACCCCGAGCAATCGACGCGTGGATAATCCTGGCTTCGGCCATGTCCCCGGTGTC
>NZ_JAQCNH010000008.1 GCF_028275115.1 Halorientalis sp.
TCTCGGGGCGGCTCGAACGGTTCACCGTCGACCTCGGCACACCGTCACAGACCAGCCGCTACGGGGTCGATAACGCGAGCGTGAGCCGGGAGATGCTGTACGACGACGGCACCTCACTGCCGACAGTCTCACCGGCTCGATGGTGTGAACAACACCGATACGTGTACGCCATGAGTATGGACCAACCGGCAACCGAGTGGGCGACTGGCGTTATGAAGTACGACACACAGAGTGGCGAGGTGGACGAGTTCGGGGCAGGTGGAGAGTACTTCGGGGAACCGGTCTTTGTCCCCGGCCCGGGCGACGCCGCGGACGCAGGGGTCGTTCTGACTGTCGCGCTAGACACTGCAGCGGACCAGTCGCGTCTCCTCGTGTTGGACGGCGAGCAGTTCGAGGAACGGGCACGGGTGGAGCTTCCACACGCAATCCCGTTTGACTTTCACGGCCGGTACTTCCCGGAGCTACGGGCACAGCGAACGGCCTGAGTGACACCCCACCAGGCGACACCGTGGCGGGCATCGCGTCGCCGGCGACACGGTGCCGAGTATCACGTCGACGTGGGCGGAGCAGCGCCCGCTTTCCTGACCGAGTCGGTGGCGGCCGGGCGACGTGGTTCGTCTCTGTCAGAGAACGGAACCCCGGTTCACCGACTCCGACGGTGGAGCCGTGCCAACAGTGATGAACGCGCTCGCTGAGGGCTATCGACGGGTGTGCCCACAGTTTAGTCGGCGGTTCGTTCGCTCGACGCCGGATGGACACAACGTGTCGCATCCGATGCCCCGAATAACCGTCTCCGACGGAGCAAACCGGCGGTCCGCAGGCGATGCCCGTTGTAGTTCGGTCCGACTCCGCAGTCGGCACACCCAGGGAGACTATATGAGTAGGGGCCCTCAATTAGTGTCATAACAATGGACTACGGAGAGATAACCGCGGAGGTCGGTGACACGCGGGTATTCGCGCAGATTTTAGACCGCTTTCCGGAGTGTGTCATGATTACGGCCGGTCCCGAACACGACAAGCCGGAGGAAGAGATACTGTTCGTGAACAAGCACTTCGAGCAAATGACCGGGTACGGGAAAGAAGAAGCCCTCGGAGAGACTCCCAAGATGCTACAGGGTGAGGAGACCAGCGAGCAGGTCATGAACAAGCTCACTGAGAATCTATCCGAAGATGGACATTTCGTCGGGGAGACGACGAACTATCGAAAAAGTGGCGAGCCGTATCAGGTCAGGTGGTCTGTCGACGCGCTGGAGTCCGACGAGGATTCGGGCGTGACACATTGGGTCTCCATCCAGCGCGACACGAGCGACGACGCGTTGACCAGCGGCTTTCGCTGATACTGGAATCGCCGGACTCTGTCGTTTCGGTGACCGACTGCCAGTGTTCGGCGTCCAGCCTCGTGCTTCCTTCGTGCCGGGTCAGCGGTCCCGGTGTCGCTCACGTCGGCGTTCCTGCTCGTGAGTCTCGTCGACGACCGCTCGGACGGCTGGTTTTTTGCCACACCGGAACACGTGCGACCTGCCCGTGAGCGAAGACGGCGAGGAACCCGGCCGGGGCGAGTCCCCGGTCGGGAGCGTATCGAGGAGGCCGTCACCGAGGCGCGTCAGTGCTATTCCGGCGGGATGTTCAGACTGCGGGCGAAGGTTTTATACGGGTCGACCCTGGCTTTTGTCTCCGGAGGCAGGAGAGGTTGTCACCGTACGCCTGCTGAGTCCAGTCTTCCCAACCGGTCTCGTCGACCTCGACGTACCCCGGATAGGCGCCCACGCCGCCGCGGTCGCGCAGTTGTCGCTCGGTTTCTCTGGCCCACTCGATGTGAGCGCGGCTGTCGTGGGATTCCCATGCAGCTTCGATGATTACGAGGTGTGACTTGTCGGCCCAGTTGTACGCCGATGGGTCGCCGTCCCCGATGGCACCACCCATCGGCCAGATGCCGACACCGTCCATCTGTCCCGGCGCCGCCGCCGTCCGGTCGAGGAGAAACTCGTCCTGCTTGGCCACGAGCGTCGCCGGTACTGCCGCCGTTTTCGACCAGACTCGCCCGTGGCAGCCCGAGCGCCGGTGAGGGAGACGTGTGCGAGACACGGCGGATGGATTCAGCGAACAACCGGCCGTTACGGGCGTCACCGTCTTCGCGAGAGGGACGTGTGGGCACTCCGGGACGCTGTGACCAGCTGCCACGCCCTAGCAGTTTTGAAACTACGGACCCTGGCAACCGGTCCGAACAGTCTGTTATTTGATCGTTTGATCCGACGTGGTCTCTACACATGACGGTCGAAAGAGCCCACAGTCGCCGGTTTCGGCGGCGGTCCGGAATCGGTCTACAGCGCACGTCTCTGGCTTGGTCGTAAACCCCCTCAGTTCGGAACCGTACACTCCGTGTCGATACACCTCGAACGGGTACCCTGCAGGGGCGCACGGACAGCGCGTCGGGGTGCCCGATGCTACCGGACAGCCGCGCTGTTTATGTTTGTCCATCTTTACCATGGAAACGCAGCTCGATACAGAGACCGCGGTACCATCCACGCCGGCGGTAGCATTCCTCTCGAACTGTCCCGTCCAGTTCGTATCGGAACGCCGTGCAGGGGCGAGAGTACCGCCATTCGACGAGACGACAGGTAATCGACACCCTGTGCCCTGACGCGGTTGGACCGTCTCGGCGCAGCGGCGACGACCATTTCAGACGGCATCAGACAGCGACTCAACTCATCATGTCACACCACGCAACAGTTATCGACACCTATCAGATCACGCCTCGAGTGAAGGGATTCCGCCTGCGGGTCCCCGGCCACGAGTTCGACTACGACCCGGGGCAGCACACGACGATTCGGTTCGAGTCGGGCAACGAGGAGATCGTCCGACCGTACACGCCGACGAATCTTCCCGGTAGTGAGGAGTTGGCGCTGACGATCAGACGCTACGACGACGGACTGGCGTCGTCGTACATGCATCAGAAGCGACCGGGTGACACAGTCGAAATCGGCCCGATAGAGGGCGCGCTGTCACTCGACGACACGAGTCGGGATGTCGCGTTCCTCGCGTCCGGCACGGGCCTCACACCGATGATGGCGATGCTTCGACAGTACCTGCGCGAAGGCACGGGCCACGCACATATCGTCCTCGGCGAAAAGCGGGAGGAGACCATCATTCACCGGGAGACGCTCAACGAGCTGGCGGCGAACAATCCGGACCTCGAACTGACGTTCGTCCTCTCGGACCCCAACTGGGAGTGGACCGGGCGGATCGGATACGCACAGGACCACCTCGACGACCTGTTCGACGAGTTCACCGAGCGGGACTTCTACGTGTGCGGGGTCCCGCCGATGGTCGTCCAGGCGAAAAATCGGTTGACCGAACTCGGAGCGCCCGATGAGCGAATTCACAGTGAAGGCTGGGAGGATAGCGTCGTCGCAGACGACTGACTCGGACTCACCAGGCTCTGGCAGCGCCCGGACCGGTCGCGGTTAGTTCGGACGACTCACCCCGGGTGCGGTGCCTGTGGGTTCTGCCTATCGTTCGAGACGGCGGCCGGAGAGCCGTGGACAGCCGAGAGGGTCCGTCGTGGCGCTTGCCACGAACCCACAGAACAGGTCGAGGTCCGGGCTCACGTACGTCATCAGGCACTGCGTGAGCTGTGATCGTGCGGTAACACTCCACCCGCTCACCGGCCGTGCCAGCGACACCGACTCCGCCGCGAAGCCGAGCGGCACGTCGGTCCAGTGGGACGGTGCGACGTCGGTGTCCGGAGACGCTGGAATGGCGTCACAGCTCGTAGGTTTCGAGTCGGTCGTACGTCGACGGCCAACCACTGCCAACCTCGTACGCGACGAGCGCGAGTTCGTCGACAGTGAGTCCCGGGAGAGGCACCTCGCGGTCGGTTTCGAGGGACGTGACGAGCGCGTGGTAATCGGTGCTGTTGGTAAAGTAACCGAGCGTCAGGTGTGGAATGAACCCCTCGGCGTCACGGTCGAGTTCCGCGATTTCGGGCTGGGCACACAGCCGTCGGTTCATCGCGTCCAGACGACCGGCTGCATCGACCTCCGCGTAGACGACGTCGGGAAAGAGGTTGAAACGGGTGAACGTGACTTCGAACGGACTCGTATCCTCGACGACACCAGATATCGCCTCGCCGATGCGGTTGACCGCGGGGTCGTCAACGTCGGTCGCTTCGGCGGGAACGTTAAACAGTTTGATGGTGAGGTGGAGCGTCTCGAACGGGGACGGAGTGAGACAGTCGAAGTCGTCGAGTTCGCCCGCGATTCGGTCGTGGGCCGGGCGAACGGCGTCGTCGACGACGTCGGCCAGCAACACGAGCTGTCGGCCCACGTCGCCACTGCCATCGCCGCCGGGCGAGGAGTCGAACTCGCGGCGGCGGGCCCAGAACTCGCTGGCCTCGGATGCCATATCCTCGTCATGCATGGCTTACACATCCTGGAACCGGTGACTGGGTCATTGGTCTACCCGCCAGCGGCCGCCGAGTTCGTCGCGCTCGCGGTCCTCGTAGCTGCCTCTCCGGAAGACGGTCACGCGACCGTCCTCCTCGCTCAGCGTCACGGCCGCCAGCACCTCCTCCCGGGTCGATACCTCGACGGCACTCAGGTGCTTGGTCCCCATCCAGTCGGCGTAGTCGATCTCCTCGCGGCGTTCGACTTCTTTCGCGCTTGGGCTTCTGATTCGCACCATCTGTCTCTGTACCGTCCCGTCGACGGTGACGATGACCGCACCGTCTCGCGAGAAGGCAACCTCCTCGGCCGCCGTCACGAACGCTTCCGGAGAGCCGGGGACCACCCGAGCGACATCGGTCGGCCACGTGTTCGCACCCAGTGGGTCGGCGTACTGGCCGTAGTTTGCGTCGGCGAGGACAACCACGTAGAGACTGGGGCCGCTGACGTACTGTTCCTCCCACCGGTCGAACTCCACGCTCAGACTCTCTGCCACGTCGACCAGTCGGTCGATGAGCGTGTCGACCGTCGAGTGCTGTGCTACGAGTTCCGGGTCACCCACCGACGGTGTCTCGTCAGGTTTACTCACGGCTCCTGTCACCTCCGCTCGTCGGCGCAGCGTCCACGACGAGTTCCGAATCCACCCGCCAGCGGCCGCCGAGTTCGTCGCGCTCGTGGTTCTCGTAGCTCCCGCCCCGGAAGACGGTCACGCGACCGTTCTCCTCGCTCAGGGTCACGGCCGCCAGCACTCCCTCCCGGGTCGAGGCCTCGAACGCGTTCAGATGCTTCGCGCTCATCCAGTCGGGATACTCCACGTCGGGTATCCGATGGGCCGGCGTCGACCTGACCCGGACCATCCGCTCCTGGAAGGTACCGTCGGCGGACACGATGATCGCACCGTCACAGTCGAAGGCAACGTCCGATGCGACGCGAACGGCCGCCGTGAAGTCATCCGGCAGCACGCGGGCGCTCTCGACCGGCCAGCGATTCGCCCCAAGTCCGTCCACGAACGAATCGAACCGTACTCCGGAGAGGACGAGGAAATACAGGCTCGGACCACGGGCGTAGCGGTTCCCCCACTGTTCGAAGGCCAGACTAACCTCTTCCGCCACGTATCTGAGTAGATCGACCGTGGTATCTACCGTCGCAAATTCCGCGTGCACAATCGTTCACCCGTAACTTAGGAATAGTGTATAAAATACCCTTTGTCGCCCCGACTAACATGATGGCTGTTTCCGCCGCGGTGGCGACGAACGGACCGTCTACACTCCCCACCCGGCGTCACGACACCACCGTAGCGCCGTGAACAACAGACCTCGGAGTGTCCGCAGGTAGTGTTCTGTCCTGCGAGGTCCGTTCACCGCCCTGGAAAACGTGCAGGTCGGAAGCTGGCCTCGGCACGCACGGCTCACAGCCGATCCGTGACGGAACTGTCCGGACCAACAGAGCCCTCCGTCCGGTCACCGTGACGATGCCGACGAGGTGTTCGACCGCTTTGCCGGACCAGCCGTCGTCTGCGGTCCGTTCGAGTTGCCCTGTCGTGTCGGGTCGGCGGAGACGAGAGCGATGCCTGTCGCGCCGGACGCGCCGAAACGTGCGAAGAGTCGACATGGGCTGCGGGGACGGCGAGTCCGGTTCAGTCGGCTCTCTGAGTCTGTCGGTTCTCGGCGAGTCGCTCGTGCTCTCTCAGGTGAAGTCGTCGTGTGAGACGATATATAATCGGTACACGTCCGTTCCACGAGGTCGACGTCGAGTAGTTCCTCGTTGATAACCGCGCAGTTGACGAGTGTACTCTCGACGGTGGCCGCTTTGGATGACGGGTGTCTCGACGGCGCTCGTCTCGTGGATGGTGCCCGTCACGGTATCACCCTCGACCGGTCGGTCCCGGAACTGCTTGTCGTCGATGTTGCTTCGAGAGGTGGCCTGCCCGTGTGTTATCACCTCTGGGGCTTCGAGACCGTCCATGCGGTAGGAGACGGCGTGACGCTCGTTCTCGAGTTGGCTGTGGAACGTGTCACAGTCGACTCGTTCGTGATCGGCGTCGAGTCTGGATTGGTGAACGAAGCCACCACGCGCATTTCCTGACCGGATAAAAATCTTGCCTGGCGTTACGCAGCCCGAAATGCGACAGGAAGGATCATTGGATGGCGGTTCGTACCTGTACGCAGAAATCGCATACAGATGTCCCCTCCACTCCGAAACGACTCCCACGGCGGACAGACGGGTGACCGAAGTCGCCGGACGTTCCTGCTCGGCGTCGGTGCTGTGGCAGCGCTCGCCGGGTGCCTCGACGACGGCGGAGACGACACCGAAAACGAGAGCACCGACGAAGAGGACAACGGACGTCAAACCTCGGAGTCGGACGCCAGCGGCGCGACTCCCGAACCGGCCGGGAGTGACGACGGGACGGCAGGCGGGCTCTCGCGTGCCGAAGCCAGAGCCATCCTGCCGCCGGAGTCACTGGCGTTCCGATACGAACCGCCACTCGACAGTCCCTTTGGCGAACTCTGGGCCGCGGTCGTCGGGCAGGCCGACGCGTCAGCGGTCCGGGCGGAGGCGGAGTCCGGTGGCTACAACAGGGTCAGCCCGCAGGAGGGAACGGTCGACAGATACCTCGGTGTGCCGGTGCAGGTCGACCCAGACGGTGACGCGGTGACGGTATTCGCGGTCAACGACGACGGTGAGCGCGGTCCCGTCACCGAGGTTTCCGTCCCGACCGCCGAACTCACGGCCGATGACGCGGAGCAGGCCGTCCCGCCCGAGGCGCTGTCGTTCACCTACGAACCACCGGATATGGGTGAGTATGGAAGCCTTACCATCGAGGTCACGGCAGACACGGGCGCGGACGCGCTCGTCGCACGTCCGAAGGAAGGACCGAGCGTGTTCACCGACCGCGTTGGCGACATCAGCGACGACGAACAGGTCGACGCCGGGACCACGCTTAGCGTCGCCGTCGACCCGGACGGCGACGAGGTGACCGTCTGGGCGACCGTCGACGGGGCAACCGGAGTGGCAACACGCTGGCAGGGCCCCGGCTGAGGCCCCTCAGCACACGAACTCTACTCCGGGAGCGGGTCCTGGCAGGCGTGGGTGCGTCTCACACACAAAGAGCCGTGTGACCCATCTCGACGCCTTTGCTACCACCGAACACTGTTCGGGTGTGACACAGCGAGCGGACCGCTCGCCGGTGGCGAGACTCGACTGTACGGCGCACCACGAACGACAGTCCCGATCAGGAGTCCACTAGTCAATCGGACAACGCCGCTGTATGCGAGCAACGCCATCGCCACGAGTGATTAAAACCGGTGACAGACGGACGACTGCTGCCGCCTCGACGGCGACATAAACCGTTCCAGCGAACACGAGTCCGAGTCCGACTGCAGCGGCCAGCGACGTGAGGCCGACAGTCCTAAGAAGGAGACCGAACAGGACAATACTCGACTCGGAGAGTGTCGGTGTGCGCAGATTTTCTTGGAGGGGACCCACGCTCAGAGCTCAACTGACGAACTGAGTAGGTTAGTGATGTCCAGTTCACAGGCGGTACGAGGCGGATGCCCCGACCCTTGAGGTCGGGGAGGAAGCCGACAACCGATGACACAACACACGCTACGATGGCAGGCCGACTCCCCAGCATATAAATAACACTATATATATGTGAAGACGTAGTGGAATACCGTCGTACCGCCGTCATCAAACTCGAAACTCCCGAAGGAGCCGACGCCTCCCTTCGAGAGACTGTCGAGCAGTTCAAACACTGCGCCAACACCGCTTCGGAGTGGTGCTGGCACGGCGACGACGGCTACCACGTCACCTCAAAAGCCAAAGCCGAACGCGCCCTCTACGACCAACTCCGCGACGAAACCAACCTCACCGCGAATCTCGTCCAGAAAGGGATTCGCAGGGCAGTTGAGGCCGTCAAAAGTGGAGTCTCGCGTCTCGAACGTGGCGAGAACACGTCACAACCGCACTTTTCTGCTGATAGCGCGGTCTACGACAAGCGGAGCGCGACGGTCCACCGCGACCACGTTTCCCTTTCGACCGTAGACGGGCGCGTCGAGTGCGATTACGTCCTCCCCGACGACTCGGAGACACCGCCGACGAAGCACGTCTCCGACGAGGACTTCGAGTTTCGGATGGCGCACTTACAATATCGAGACGGTGACTGGTATCTCCACGCCTCGATGCTGAAAGTCGAAGCCGACGAGGGAACGTCTGAATCTGAGTCCAAGCACAGAACAGTCCTTGGTGTGGATTTGGGCGTGAACAACCTCGCCGTTGCTTCGACGGGGCGATTCTGGTCGGCAGACGAGTTCAACCACTGGCGTCGAGAGTACGAAAAGCGTCGTGGGTCGCTTCAACAGTGTGGTTCTCGCTACGCCCACGAAAACATCGAGTCAGTCGGACAGAAAGAGTACGGGCGGTTCGAGATACACCTGCACACGGTGGCGAACGAACTTATCGAGGAGGCCGTCGAGAACGACTGTTCGCACATCGTGTTCGAGGAGTTGACCTACATTCGGGAGAACATCCCCGAGGCGACGTGGCAACACATTTGGGCGTTTCGACGCCTCTACGAGTACGTCGAATACAAAGCCAAAGAACACGGCGTCGAAGCCGTGCAGGTTGACCCGCGCAACACGTCGAAGCGGTGTTCGACGTGTGGGTTTACCCACGACGATAACCGGAACGGGGAGTCGTTCGAGTGTCAGCAGTGCGGGTATGA
>NZ_JAQCNH010000098.1 GCF_028275115.1 Halorientalis sp.
CTCGACACCCGGGCGATGTGGCTGGAGAACGTCGTGGCGACGATGCCGCCGTCGTAGTCCTCGATGCTGGTCATCACGTCGTGAAGCTCCTCCCGTGCGACCGACTCGGAGGGCGTACGACCCTTCCGCCCCGCGTTCGTACAGTCCTCGATGTAACAGAGGACACCCTCTCCCTCGCGGCCGATCTCGCGGAACCGCTCCATGTCGATCGGGTCGCCCAGCACCGGAGTGTGGTCGACGCGCTTGTCCAGCCCGTAGACCACCGCGCCCTCCGGCGTGTGGAGAACCGGGTTGATCGCGTCGATGACCGAGTGGGTGACGTTGACGAACTCCAGCGAGCAGCGCTCGCCGATATCCATCCGCTCGCCGGCCTCCATCACCTCCAGGTCGTTCCCGACCTGGAACTTGTTCTCGGACTCGATCTCCTGTTTCACCAGCTCGATCGTAAACGGCGTCGCCACGACGGGCGCGTCGTAGCGGTGGGCCAGCTTCGAGATGGCGCCGATGTGGTCGAGGTGGCCGTGGGTGGGTACGATGGCCTTCACGTCGCCCTCGAGGTCGCTCATCACCCGGTCGTCGGGGATAGCGCCCATGTCGATCAGGTCGAGGCTGTGCATCCGTTCGGTCTCGACGTTGTCGTGGATCAGCACCTGCGAGAGGTTCAGACCCATGTCGAAGATGACGATGTCGTCGCCCGCCCGCACTGCCGTCATCTGTCGTCCAACCTCTTCGTAGCCGCCGATCGTCGCGATTTCGATTTCCATAGTTGCGTGAAACGCCACGTTGGTAACGTGGGGGGCGAGTGCCGCGTGCCGGTCTCCCGGCGGTTCCTCTGCGTGCGTGTCCCCGCTGCGTGCTGTCGGCACGTGTCCCGCGGGCGTCTCGGTAGTTCGACGGTCGGCCGCCCACTATTAATAAACCCTGGGTCGGTTCGTCGGGTAGTGTTCAGATTAGCTGATTCCATGCGAAGGCGAACGATTGGAGCCAGTCGTCGGCTGTTTCTCGCTCGGCGTTGCTGAAACAATTTGAGAACGAAGAGGTACGGCGTTTTACCTCACGAAAGACACGTTCGACACTGTTCCGATTTCCGTGGCGTTCGTATCTGAAATCGAGGCCGTGTCGCTGGCAGGCGTCTTTCAGCGGTGCTGCACCATCGACGAGAAACACCGCATCATCAACGTCGTGTTTCTCGCGGAGTTCGGCAAAGAATGTGCGAGCAATAACGTTCGTTCTCGTCGGTTCAAGCTTTGTATGAAGTAATTCGTTCGTGTCGGGATCGACCGCAGCGTACAGCCAGTATTGCTCGTCGTTGAGTCGGATCACGGTCTCGTCAACCGCAACGTGATCCGGACTGCATCCAGTTTCGGGCTGTAGATCTGCCTTGTGAACCCAATTATGCACGGTGGATCGCGCTCGCTCGACACCGAATATATCAAGAACCGAAACGGTATTCGAAAGAGAGAGTCCGGCGAGATGCAACTGAATACCGAGCTTCATCAGCAGTCGCGGTGTCGCCTCGCGTTCAACAAACTCTAAGTTGATCTGGTCGATACTCCCGCCGAGGCGTGTGTTTTCGGGCATAGGCACTCAGAAAACACATCGCCTCACTCTTCATCCTTATCTGAACACCGCCGCTGTCGGTGCGGGCGCAGTCGCCCGTCACTCCGCCACAGTGCCGTGCCAGGACGGCACCCGGACACTTATAACCGTTGGTCACGTATTATGAGTGATGTCCGACCGGGACGCTGTGCGTGACGCGTTGTTTCAGTACACCGATAGCCGCCCCTGCCGACTGCTCTGGGGAGCGCTCGGCGACGGCGGTGACCTGGCCGACCTCGACCTGGCCGACTACGTCGAGGTAATGCGGGTAACCGACGGCGACGTGTGTCTCGTGACCAGAGCCGACGAGGCAGATATGTATCTGCGGTGGGACCGTTCGCACGGGAGTTTCGTTTACGCCGCGTTCTGGCCACCCTGGGGCGTCGTCGACGCCGGCGCGGGCGACAGGGCGCACGCGGAGTCGCTGCTGGCCGAGCAGGACCGTCCTCGGCCCGTCCCGTTCGCCGAGACGCCGTTCGCAAACGACGGGCCTGCGGCCGACCTGTCCGGCTGGTTATAAAAACGAACAGACGGTCTGCGGTTAGTTTCCGACGTCCATCGCGCGGGTGACGACGTCCTCGCTGTACAGTTCCGCGAGGTCGTCGTGCTGGTCCGGTCGGTTCTCGTAGACGTCTTGGAACAGCTTGACCGGCGTCATCAGGGCCTGGTAGGTGGCCTCGTCCCACATACGGTCGCTGCTGACGTCGACCTGCACGCCGTCGATTTCGACGGTCGCCGCACGAGTCATCGCGATGGCGCCTTTGCCGGCCTCCTTTGCCGTCTCGAACTCCTCCATGGAGTCGACGATGTCGTCCATGCTCGGGACGTATGAGACGAGGTCGAGCAGTTCGTCGGCCAGGTCTCCTTCGGACTCGACGAAGATCTCGTCGCTGCCGACTTCGAGTTCGTAGCCGCCGTCTTCCGCTTCGAGTTCGATTCGGTCGCCAGTGTACACTTCGACGCCGTCCCGGCTTTCCAGTTCGACCTCGCGACCGTCGGCGTCGATGAGCCAGTACCCCGATTCCGGCGGGAGCGGGCTCTTGTTGGCCTCGACGACCTGTCCGGGCGTCAGCGACCAGATACCGAGCATCCCCATCGCGTTGTTGGCGGTGATACGGTCGTGGTAGCCGTCCACGTCGCGGATGTCGTCGTAGGGGCCGTCGACGGAGATGCACCCCGCGGCACTCGCGGCACGAGAGGTGTTGTGACGGAGCTCCTTCCACTCTGGGAGGCCGCCGGTCGGCGTGATGGCGCGCTGGTCCTTGGTGTAGTCGACCTCGCCGTCGACCAGCAGGAACAGGCGTTCGAGATTGTTGTCGGCTTTGCCCATCTCCTCACGGAGTTTGCCCATGGCGAGTTCGGCGGAGCCGGATTCGATGATGACGCTCATCGCGAGCGACCCCTCCTCGAGTCCGTTCTCGTGTTCGACGATGGTCATGAGCTCGTCGGCTTTTTTCCAGTCGTCGATGTCGCCGACCTCGGGGATAACGAAGCCGTCGATGTCCTCGACGGCACCGTTCTCGGGGTCGGTGATCTCGAGCATGTGCTGGAAGCCCTTGTAGCGCGTCCCGGGGCTGTCACGGTGCCAGACGACGCGGGGGTGAATCTCACCGGGGAACTCCGCGCCGTCTTCGGCGACGACCTCGGCGATGTTTTCGGCACCCTCGTCGCGCATGTTGGGCGCGGTTGCGTCCTCGTTGTCCGGGACCCACACGTCGGGCGCCTGCATGCCACGCAGGCCGATGGCGCTCCGGAGCTTCTCGGCGGAGTCGTCGACACCGCTCTCGGCTGTCGGGGTGGTAAAGAACGTCCGCACGAACTTTCGCTCGTGGAGACGCGTGTCGATTGCAGTCATTGTAGTCACTCCCAGAAAAAGCTCGGCGGTTCTTAAAGCTGCCCGAATCGAGTCGAGAGCCAACTGTGCGGGTGGCTGCCGTCAAAACGGCGGGTCAGTCGCTCTCGTCGGTGTTCACCAGAAGCGAGTGGTTGACGAGGTTGACGATAGCCCGGCGGAGCCGTTCGGTGACCGCCTGGTCGGAGATTCCGAGTTGGTCGGCCAGTTCGACCGTCGTGCAGGCCCGGGGGATATCGTAGTAGCCGGACTCGACGGCGAGCACCAGCGCCTCCCGCTGGGTCGGTGTCAGCCCGAACCACGGGCCGGCGTCAGGTTTGGTGGGGTTGTACACCCGGATCACCTCGAATGAGATTCGGGCGTCTTCCAGCGACTCCTGGAACGACGACAGGCTGTCGTGATCGGGAAAACGGACCTCGAACTGCCAGGCGTCGCTGTGGCCCGTCGCGGCCAGCACATGGCCGCCGTTCTCGACGATGGCGCCGAAAAAGTGGTCGAATTCGACGTTCCAGTCGATGGCGTACAGCGTTCGGTCCTCGAACTCGTCAATCTCGGTGACCACGTCGACGGCCGGGTGGTCCCTGACGCGGGACTCGAAGGAGGCCCTGTCGCCGTCGTAGACCCAGAACAGCGGCACCGCTCGCTCGCCGGCGGGGACCATCGTTTCCACCTCGATCCGCACGCCAGGAACGATATCGAGGATGCGGCCCAGCTCGAAGTCACTCGCAGCAACCTCCATCTCCACGATGACACTCATGAACCGTTCAGTGTCTATTGATTCCGGTTCCGGGTTCAAATGTGGCTGCCTTGGTGTACGAGGCTTCAGTGCGCAGGTATAAACGCCCTGTGGGTCGTCTAGGTATCCCGATGTGAACCCGACGACGGTAGCATGGTATACCAAGCTAATCCCGGGGTTATTAAGCCGGAATACCGTATAATTGTATACGATAGGCGTGCACTGCCACGGACCTCACACGGTGCGACGCGGGGCACCAGTTCTGTCAAAGTCATTGCATGCCCCGTGAGGACACCATGGAAGACCCACACCTGAACGTCACCGACGAACCGACGTTCGAGACGATACTCTCCGAGTTGATACACACGGCACACCAGAACGGCATCGACGTCGAGGGCGGTTGGGGCGTCGACGGCGAGGACGGCCATCCCGACTGGGACGTGGTCGTGACCGTCGTCGACCGGGCCGCCGACGACTGACGGAACCGGTACAGGCCCGGACCGGCGACGACCGGGCGCCCCGACTCGCGACGGCGGGTTCGCAGACTCTCCCGTGAGATACGACCGGCGAGCCACAGCTATGGCGTCGTCGGCCCCGGCACGCGGCGCTGTCGCTGTGTGGCGGGCGTCGAAAGAAAAGCGGCGATTAGAGACCGCTGTGCTCGCGGGCCAGTGGCCCGGTCGCACGTCCGGAGCGTCTCGCTACGCTCGAAGCTCCCGTCAGTCGTCCTGGTCGGAGCTGATGACCGCGTCTTCCTCGTCGTCGCTGAAGCCAGCGGACTCTTCCTGGCGCTTGGCGGCTTCGGGGTCGAACTTGGCTTCGACGTTCTGGAAGCGCGGGACAAAGGAGAGCTCGTGGTGGCTCTCGGTTTCGTGACCCAGGTAGCGGTCTTCGAGGTCCCACTGTGCCTGCTCGGCGTTCTCGGCGATGTTCTTCATATCCTCGTAGACGGCGTGTGCGCCCGAGTGCAGGGCGTACAGCGTGATGAACTGGTAGTTGTAGCCGAGGTCGCCCAGTTCCTGGAACGTGAGCGGGTCTTCCTCCTCGGACCAGGCGAAGGAGCTGGAGTAGTTGAACGCCAGCATCTGGTCAGGGTGGGTCTCGTGAATCGTCTCGGCGTAGCTGACCGCGTCCTCGCGGGACGGGTCGGGCATCTCTGGCCAAACGATGTCGACGCCGGCGTCGGCGTACATCCGACCACGCTCGAGGTGTTCGTCCCAGTCGCCGTTGGCCGAGCCGTAGGCGTCGGTCCGGGCGATGACGATGGTGTCCTCGTCCTGCTTGGCGTCGACGGCGGCCTCGAAGCGGGCCTTGGCGTCTTCGCGGGAGACGATCTTTTTTCCGGCGATGTGCCCACAGCGCTTGGGCGTCGTCTGGTCCTCGATGTGGACCGCAGCGACGCCGACCTTCTCGTACTCGCGGACGGCCCGTCGGACGTTGTGGATGCCACCGTAACCGGTGTCACAGTCCGCGATGACGGGCAGCTCCGTGGCCTCGACCATGCGCTTTGCGTTCTCGACCATCTCGCGCATGTCGACCATCTCGAGGTCCGGGAAGCCGAACTGACCGAGGACCGTCGAGTAACCCGACATGTACGCGGCGTCCAGACCGGCCATCTCGGCCAGTCGGGCGTCGAGCGCGTGGTAGAGACCGGGCGCGAAGACGTAGTCTTGATTGTTCAACTGGTCGCGGAGTTCGCGTGCCTTTTTATTGTCGACGTCACGAAGGAACGGTTCTGTCGTCTCGACACTGCTCGCAACGGGGTCTTCCCCTTCTGAGTCGTGTGCCATGGTTATTGCGTCTAGGTCCTTCAGTAGAATCGGCTTATCTCTGTCGAAACGGTTCGCGGACGGCGGGACCTACAGACCGCCCGGGGACCGCGCGGGAGAACCACAACACCGGTTACGGTTCGTCGGTGCCTCGATGAGTCCGCAACTGCGCGAACCGCCCACTGAACCCACGTGCCGACAACGGCTGACGACTGATATCGACGACGGGTCGTGACCGGTAGCATGGAAACTCCACCTGCGTTTCGCGGTGTCTGTTCGTACGCATCCGTCTCGAATATACATCATCGGAAAAATGTTATGCTCTATAATGTTAAAGCTCTTTAATAGCCCTCGGGGACCTAGAGCGAGCTTACGAATATAAGGGATTGTGGTTCTCTAGCACGCAAAATCGGCGGAATGACCAGTAGAGGTGACCCGCCACACACAGGTCTCGCTCGGGGTATCGTGTCGAAGTGAACTGCCTCGGGGTCAAGTGGTTCGAGAGAGTTCGTCTCTCGTCATCACGAGAATCTCCGATTCTCGAACGGTCCCGAGGCACTCGGCCTGCTTCGCCTATAAAAAGGGGTGGGGGGATCGGTGGGGTGGGGGTGGGGGTGGCACCATGACGGTGCCTATTACAACGTACTTCACTGATGTGTAAAAAGACTTGTGTCTAATTATCAGATATAGATATTGGGTACGGCCGAGCCGGCTGACGGTGCGGAAGGCACGGCGTAGATGGCCTGAACGTTAATTTTCGGGTCCAGTATGCCGGACTGGTGGCTGTGGTCTGGTCGTTTGTGGGACGCGGCAGGAAGCGTGCAATCGTCACAGGTCCGACGTTTCCGTCCCGTAATTGACGGCCAAAGAAAGCCTAGGCCGGAATTTGAATCCGGGGTCTCGTCCTTACCAAGGACGCGCTTTACCGCTAAGCTACCCAGGCACGTGTTGCACTCCTGGGTAGCGGGAGATTGTCTTTATACGTTTCGATTTAATGGTCGGCAGACGTTCGTGCACCG
>NZ_JAQCNH010000109.1 GCF_028275115.1 Halorientalis sp.
GACGAGTCCGAATCGGATGGCGAAACGAGCGGTGTCGAGGTTGCGCCGCCGTCGGACACGTGGACGAGTCCGCGGGCTATCAAGACGTGGATTGGCGCGGTGTTGGTCACGCTGGGGCTCCTGGCCGAGTTTGTACTCACGAGCCAGAACGTCGCTGTCGCAAGCATCCTCGCGTATCGGCTGACAGTCGCTGATGTGCTGTTCCTCGGTGCTGTCGCCGCCAGCGGCTTCCCGGTTGTCCGCAGTGGGTACTACTCGGCGAAGAACCTGAGCCTCGACATCGACCTCCTGATGGGGACGGCCATCATCGCCGCGACCGGTATCGGCTACTTCGTCGAAGCAGCCACCTTGGCCGTACTCTTCAGCATCGCTGAACTACTCGAAGACTACGCGATGGACAAGGCCCGCGACTCGCTGCGGGAGTTAATGGAACTGTCCCCGGATGAGGCAACAGTCAAACGAGACAGCGGGGAGGTGACTGTTCCAGCAGACGATGTACAAACCGGCGAAGTTGTTGTCGTCCGTCCCGGCGATAAAATCCCACTCGATGGGACGGTTGTCGACGGAGAGAGCGCCGTCGACGAGTCACCGATTACGGGCGAGAGCGTTCCCGTCGACAAAACGACTGGCGACGAAGTGTACGCCGGGGCGATAAATGCCGAGGGCTATCTCGAAGTGGAGGTCACGTCGCTGGCGTCGGACTCGACGCTTTCACAAATCATCGAGATGGTGCAAGGCGCACAGGCCAACAAGACAGAGACCGAGCAGTTCGTCGACCGGTTCTCGGGATACTACACCCCGGCTGTCGTCGTGCTGGCAATCCTGACGGCCGCGATTCCACCGTTCCTCATTGGCGAGACGGTCACGGTCGAGTTCGTGGGACAGACGCTCGCATTTGCGGGTGGGTGGCAGACGTGGTTCATCCGGGGACTGACGTTACTCGTCATCGCCTGTCCATGTGCGTTCGTCATCTCGACTCCCGTCTCCGTCGTCTCGGGCATTACCAGCGCAGCCAAGAACGGCGTTCTCATCAAGGGTGGTAACTACCTCGAAGCGATGGGCGAAGTCGACGCCGTCTCGCTCGACAAGACGGGGACGCTAACGAAGGGTGAACTCGCCGTCACTGATGTCATTCCGCTCGGCGACACTGCCGAGAGCGAACTGCTCCGATATGCGGCGGGTATCGAACAGCGGAGCGAACACCCTATCGCCGACGCAACATTGGCCCGTGCCAACAGCGACGGCATTGATGACCTCCCGAACCCAGCACGGTTCGAGAGCCTAACCGGGAAGGGAATCCGGGCGGATATCGACGGCGAGACGTACTACGCGGGGAAACCCGCGCTGTTCGAGGAGTTAGGATTCGAGCTCGATGCCCGCAGTGCAACCGACGGTGGACATGTGACCACTACTGAGAGCGGGCTTTCGGACGACACGCTCGCGGAGTTGGAGCGTGAGGGGAAGACGGTCGTCCTCATCGGGACAGAATCGACCCTCCTCGGGGTCATCGCTATCGCCGACGAAGTCCGCCCCGCCTCTAAGCAGGCCGTTGAACGCCTTCGGGAGCTGGGCGTCGGTCGAGTGGTAATGTTGACGGGAGATAACGAAGGCACCGCACAGGCCATCGCCGAGGAGGTGGGTGTCGATGAGTACCGAGCCGAACTCCTCCCGGAGGAGAAGGTCGATGCTATCGAGTCACTGCAAGCAACGGACGGTGACGTAGCGATGGTCGGCGACGGTATCAACGATGCCCCGGCGCTGGCCACCGCAGAGGTAGGCGTTGCAATGGGAGCGGCAGGGACCGATACCGCACTCGAAACAGCCGATATCGCACTGATGGGTGACGATATCGGAAAACTACCGTATCTGTATGCGCTTGCCAACAAGGCCAACGGTGTCATCCGGCAGAATATCATTGTGAGCCTCGGTGTGAAGGCACTGCTCGCAATCGGCGTGCCCATCGGCGTCGTCACTGTAGCGATTGCAGTCGTTGTCGGCGACATGGGTATGAGCCTTGGAGTGACGGGCAATGCGATGCGCCTGTCACGGCTGAAACCAGAGGCACTCCTTCAGTGAACCAATCACCGAGAAGATCCGTGCTATTACGTCCCTATGATTTGGTGGTCCGGTACTCCCTGACGCAATTGGCGGTTGATTTTCTCCGAGATAATATGCGTAGATGTACGCGAATCGCCAGACAGCACTACACCGATTCGGAACTGTTTGACTGTCGAACGAAAAGCAACTCCACTGCGTTCATCGGCAAGTCTAACCCGTCGCAGTCGGTCAGTTTGAGTGGTGAAAATACGCCACGGGCGCTGAGGGCGCTCGCTCGTCTGTCGAACGGATCGTCCTTTCGGGCGTGAGGCGGACAAATTCGAACTCTCTAACGTACACCGAAAAACACAGTAATCTGTGTGTTCATAGGTTTCTGTATGCCAAGTATCACGGTCAAT
>NZ_JAQCNH010000072.1 GCF_028275115.1 Halorientalis sp.
ACGATGGCGGCAGTCGCTCGTGAGAACGGGTGGATGCCGACCGCACGGTAGATGACAGCGAGTTCGAGGACGTTGTAGACTGCGTAGCCGACCGCGGTTCCAACTGCAGCACCCACGATACCGAACCGTGGAATCAACCACATGTTCAATACGACGTTGACGCTGACGCCGACTGCCGACGTCCATAGCTCGACCTTCGGGCGGTCGATTGCTTTAATAAGGTCACCGTCGAGCCCGGTTAGCGTCCGGAAGAACAGTCCAGCAGTCAGGACGGCGAGGGCGGGCGCAGACGGTGCGTATGCAGATCCAAACAGTAGCGTCACGACCGAGTCAGCATACAGGACGAAGGTCAGTGCCAGCGGGAGCGTTGCCGCCACAACCCATTTGGTGGAAAACCGGAATAGGTTGGCGAGCTTTCGGGCCCGACCGGCCGTGAAATGACGCGTCGAAACCGGCAGAAATGCGAAGCTGAACGCGGACATGACAAACGTCGTCGCCTGCCGCAATGGCTGAATCGCACGGTAGAACCCGACCTCGCTTGACGAGAGAAAGTACCCAATCATAAGCACGTCAAGTGTCGACAGGAGCATGAACATTGATGCGGCCACGGCCAGGGGCCACGCATGACCCCAGACAGTGGAGAGGGCAGTAGTCGACGGTCGCTGCACAACCCCTCGTGAGTCCTGGCTGAACAGGTACCCGAATCCAAAGACGAGGATACCAGTCGGGAAGACCAGCCAGTACGCGACCGCGCCAATGAGGTTTGCGCCGAACATGGACGCGACACCAATCGTCACGATTCCGACCAGGCGCGGTCCGAAATCGCGGACCAGAACAGCGGCTTTCGTGTCAGTTCTGGCCCGAATCGCACTGAAGGCGACCTGGCCCAGTGGGTACAACACTAGAAACGGGAGCAGCCACGGCAGCAGTCTCGTCAGCGATGGTTCCGCGAGCAGTGCGGCCAGCGAAGTTCGTGAAAGGTAGCCTGCGAGAAACAGGCCAGTTCCCAGCAGCGCCGCGATGCTGACACCCGCCCCAACAACTGTCGCCCGCGACGGACCGTCACTCTCACTCAGGGTGCGAGCGACTGAATCACCGATTCCGTTGCCAATCAGCAGTCCGATTGCGTACACCATCGTGTATGCCAGCGCCACAGAGCCGTAGACGGAGGGGGCAAGCGACCGAGCGAGATACGTCTCCGCGACGAGCGCGAGCGCACTCCCACCGACGATACCGACGAGTACAACTCCTGTACCGCCAACATCTGGCTCGCCCGTCTCCTCGCCGCTTGGTTGTGCCATCTACAGTATACAGTGCTTCTAATGGTCATATTCATCCAGTTACTTCGCACCCACGCCCGTGTGTAACTGGGATGTTACCGCGATGTAGTGTCGGACAGTATCATAGACATAGTCATGTCTGAGCGTCGCGGTGCTCTCACAAATACGGCAACTGACAGCGCGTCTACGTCGTCGCTTTCAGTAACAGAGTACCTCGCGTCCGCATCGGTCCTGACCGGCGCGATATTCGTTCTCATCTACCTGCTCCCCCCACAGATTCTTGTGCTGGGTGGAATAGTCGTGAGCAGTACCGTCGCAGTGTATACGCTGGTCTTTACCTTCCTCACGTTTGACAGACAACTGCCCCGTTGGCTCTCCAGCGTGCCAGTATGGCCGGTGCTTTTTCTCCCGGTCTTGCTGTGCTGGCTGTTTGTAATTACATTCGATATTACCCTCCCACTTTTCAATGTCGTCCTCTTCGCTGCGCTTGTTCTGTCGTCGTGTACGTACTGGGTCATTGTTCCAACGGCGTTGTACCAACACGTTGCGGAGCAGAACAGATCGACCACAGTGACGGAGTGGCCTGAAATCACAGTACTGGTCCCGGCGTACAACGAGGAGGGGTACGTCGGACCGTGTATAGAGTCCTTCCTCGCGGCCGACTATCCGGGTGATAAACTCAATATCGTCGTCGTCGACGACGGGAGTTCAGACGAGACGTATGCAGAGGCACGGGCATACGAGACAGCAGTGCCAGCGGACTCAGAGCCATCGGAGCGCCGACTCGAAGAGGCACGCACAGCCCTGAAAAAAGGGGATACCGACGGGGCGGTCACCGTCGCAGCTGAGGCGCTGGCTGACGGCCTCGACGCATCGGCCGATACTGCCGACTATCAGACTGTGTTCCGCACGTTGCAGACCTCCGTCATGGAGAGTACCGCGTCTGATTCATCACTTGACCAGATGCAAGCGCAATATGAACGAGCGGCTTTCCATCAGGACGGTGTCACGACGCAGACTGCCGAATCGTTCATCGCGACAGCGGAGCGGCTGCTGAGAGCACAGCATCCAACCGACCAGCCAGCCGGATGTTCTGTCACCGTGCTACAGAAAGAAAACGGTGGAAAGTACTCCGCGCTGAATCACGGATTAGCACACTCG
>NZ_JAQCNH010000110.1 GCF_028275115.1 Halorientalis sp.
CGGTCCGTTCCTGTCGTCTGATTTCGGTGTCTGTGACTCGAAGCTCATATTCGTGCTTGCTCTCTGATGGCGGTGTCGACCGCCCGGTCCTCGGCAATCGTTTCGAGTGCCGCCGTCGCTCCTATCTCTTTCAATTCCGTAACAGCGTCCCGACGGAACACACCGTGGATACCGTTCGTCCGCGTTACCGTCTTGAGCTGTGCTACAGCCTCGAGTTGGCCAAGTTCGCGAATCGCCTCCCGACGCGTCTCACGCGGTGCAGACTTCGTGACGATCTGCCGGAATAACGCGGATGCACTCGGCATCGTCAGTCGGCCAGCCCCACTTCTTCGGCACTATCGGTATCCTCGGCCGGTTCGTCGTCTGCCTGTTCCGCTTCCGGATCGGCCTCAAACCGGGGGAAACGGTCCTCGAACGCGTCCCAGTCGGCTTCCATTTCTTCTTCGGTCAGCGTGGCGGCCTCGAGATCGCTCCGGACTGTGTCTTGGTCCATCTCGGTACCTATGAGGACGAGCCGAGAAGAGCGGTCGCCGTACGTGGGATGCCAGTTAGCTTCGAGTTCGGGCGAGGCTTCGAAGTACTGCGCCTGTTCCTCCTCGGGCATGGAGGCAACCCAGCGACCCGCTGGCACGATTCGGATAGATTGCCCGGCGACGTCGAGTCCCAGTCCAATCTCCGATCGGCCCGCCAGCCAGAAGTGGCCCTTCGAGCGAACGACGTTGGCGGGGAACTCGTCGAGCAGTTCCGCGAACCGTTCCGGGTGGAACGGGCGTCGGGACTCGAAGATGAACGACGTAACGCCGTGTTCTTCCTCGGCGGAGGCGTGTGGCTCTTCGAGTTCCTGCATCCAGCCGGCGGACTGGCTCGCCGCTTCGAAGTCGAACCGTCCGGTGTCGAGAATCGCGTCGGGGTCGACCGCGCCGTGTTCCGTCCGGATGATCTCCGCTCGGGGTTGCAGCACTTCGAGCATGCCCTCAATCTCGTCGAGTGTCGCCTCGTCGACGAGGTCACACTTGTTCAACAGGAGGACGTCACAGAACTCGATCTGTTCGACGAGCAGGCTCCCGAGGTCCTTCTCGGTGTCGCCGTCCATGAGCGACTCTTTCGAGTCGAACGTCGTCCAGAACTGGTGGGCGTCGACCACGGTGACCGTCGTGTCGAGTTCGTAGTGGTCCATCACCTCGATACCGGTCTCCTCGTAGAACTCCGTCGGGTCGAGGTCAGACTGATCGAAGCCCATCGTGAGCGTCTGTGCGACGGGCAACGGCTCGGCGACACCCGTCGATTCGATGACGAGATAGTCGAACTCCCGGGCCTGTGCGAGCCGAGCGAGCGCGTCGAGCAGGTCTCCACGAAGCTCACAGCAGATACACCCGTCTGACAGTTCGACCATCTCCTCTTCGTCTTCCGAGATATCCGAGTGTTCCGCGACCCGCTCGGCGTCGACGTTCACCTCGCCCATGTCGTTGACGAGGACTGCGATATCCAGCTCCGTCCGCGTGTTCAGGAGGTTGTTCAACACAGTCGTCTTTCCCGCACCGAGGTTCCCGCTCAGGACGGTGACGGGTATGGTCTGTCGCTCCATCTGTTATTAAGACTAGAGCGTATATTATTTATATTTGGCTATTTACTAGACTTTATTGTTAACAGTGAATCTCAATGAAGCGCGAAAATACGAATCGCTCGACGCGGTTGTCGTCGGAGCAGGCGCCGCTGGCGTCGGAATTGGGGCTGCTCTCGCCACACTCGACCTCGATTCCTATGCCATTCTCGAGCGCGAGACGGTCGGTGCGTCGTTCCGACAGTGGCCCGACGAGATGCGTCTCATCACGCCATCGTTTCCGAGCAACAGCTTCGGGGCACGAGACCTGAACGCTATCACCACGGACACCTCACCCGCGTTCGCACTTGACCGCGAGCACCCGACCGGTCGGGAGTACGCCGAGTATCTCCAGGGAGTCGTCGACTTCCACGACCTGCCCGTCCGAACCGGGGTAGACGTCGAATCGCTCAGCCCACACGACGACGGTTTCGTCCTGCACACCTCCGACGGTGTGATTCACAGCCGCTTCGTCGTCTGGGCTGGCGGGCAGTTCGGACGGCCCAACGATGACCCGTTCCCCGGGGCGGCTCACTGTGTCCACAACTCCCGGGTCGGTTCCTGGGACGCCTTCACCAGCGACTGTGTCTGTGATCCAGTCGTCGTCGTTGGGGGCTACGAGAGCGGCATCGACGCGGCGCTGGCACTCGCCGAACGCGGCAACGAAGTGCTCGTCGTCGACGAGGAGGGTCCCTGGCAGTTCCGTGGCCCAGACCCAAGTGAGGTCCTCTCTCCGTTCACGAGCCAACAGCTACAGACTGCGCTGGAAGACGATGCGCCGATCGTCCTCGAAGACGGCGTCCGGGTCGACCGTGTCGAACGCTCGCCGGACCGGTTCGACGCGTCTATCGACCGGTTCGACGTGTTCGGAACTGACGGCGAACGGTATTCGACTCGGAATCAACCCGTACTCGCGACTGGGTTCGAGAGTAACCTGGGGCCTGCTGAGGAGTACTTCGCGGACGAGGATGGGCATCCACAGCTCACCGACCGGGACGAATCGACCACGACTCCCGGCCTGTTCCTGTCGGGCCCACAGGTCGCCCACAACGGGCAGAAATTTTGCTTCATCTATAAATTCAGACAGCGGTTCGCCGTCGTCGCCGACGAAATCGCCAACAGACTCGGTGTCGACCCGTCGCCGCTCGAAGCGTACCGTGAGAAGAACATGTTCCTGGAAGACCTCTCCTGTTGCGAACCAGCGATGTGTGATTGCTAACCATGACACGAGACTCCACCGACGCAAGCTCCGATATCGAACGCTCGACCGACGATTCAGACGACCGGCGGGTCTGTCGGATGACCGGCCGCGAAGACGGGCTCGTGGGCAAGTACGACATCTGGCTCTGCCGCCAGTCGTTCCGCGAGCTAGCGCGGGACGTAGGGTTCGAGAAATATGACTGACCGACTAGCCTCGCTCCAAAAACTCCGGGAGTGACGCCAGTGTGACGTAGGCAGTTCAGTACTATCGACAGCCGACCCAGACTACCCCTGGAACGCGTTGATTCCCCACACGTCTGCCCCCGTGCCATCGGAATCGAACTCTGGGGCGCTAATAAGGACGAACGCGCTTTCGTCCGCACCGTTCCGAATCTGGCGCGTCGCTTCGGGGGCAATCCAGATAGCATCGCCGGTCTCCATATCTACTGACTCGTCGTCAATTCGGACCTCTGCACTCCCCTGTATCAAGACGTAGACTTCCTCGTGCTCGTCGTCAGCGTGGTCGTGCGGCTTACTGTTCCAGTCCGGGGGACACCGCGAGAACGTCACGCCGACCTGTCGACAGCCCAGTGGCTCACTCAGGAAATGCATCGCGTCTGAAACCTGTTCGACGTCCTCGTAGTTCACGGTCCGATAGCTCATACAACCACTTCTCTGCGGAGAATAATAATTTTCTAGGCAGACTTACCTATCCTTAGCAATTTAATTTGTTCTGTTGCCAGTCAGACCCCCGTCAGCCCTGTTCGACGGGACGCGAAGGTATTCGAGAACCGGACTAGAATTCGTTTTCGACCCCCTACTAGTATACAACAATATGAACCGTCGTGGATACCTCGCCGTCTGTGGCGCGATATGTGGCGGTCTGGCCGGCTGCAGCGGAAACTCGAACGACAGTAGCGAGGGCACTGCCGGTCCGGCTCAAGACGGGTATCCGCCAGAGTCCGGCACGACGCCAACGGACCGAACGATCGATACCGCAGCCTTTGAGACAACGACTGTCGAGGGCGTCGATGTCCCGCTCGCCCCGATAGACGCGACCCACCACTGGTATCGTGGGCGAGTTGCACGGTTCGTCGATGCAAGGGGACAGGCACAGTACGACCGGTCCCATATCACCGGCGCTGTGTTGAGTCCGGCACCTGATGGTACCGGGGACGACCCAGTCGAGGCGTGGCCGACGGCCGACCGTATCGTCTGTTACTGTGGGTGTCCACATCACCTCTCGTCGCTCCGTGCCGCATCGCTCATCGAGAACGGCTACGAACAGGTCTATGTCATCGACGAGGGCTTTTGGGAGTGGCAGGACCGGGGGTTTCCGATTTCTGGCGAAGAGGTTTCGACAGAACCGGCAGTACAGCAAATTGCCGGGCGGACAGCCGCCGACTACGCCGGTCAGATGGCGTGGGCGTGGCACGAGCCGACGGGCCAGCGCGAAGCGGCACCCATCGGCGACGACGGCGCGTATACGCTCGAACTCCACTTTTCTGACGTGACGCCGGACTCGACAATCACCGTCGAGACGCCCAGCTACCGGATCGAGGACTCACTCGACGAACTGACCGCGCAGACGGTGACAGCCCCGTGACCGATTCACACCGGCGGCACTGAAGCAAGTGGCCCTCCCGACACTCACGCTCGGCCGAAATCGAGGGCGACAACCCGGCCATCCCCGTACATGACGAGCGCTTCGACGTTATCGTCATCGTCGATATCTGCCATCGTCGGGTGGGTGTAGATTGGTACCTCACGCTCGTATGTCGCAGTGACCTCACCAGTCGTCGGCTCAACCAGTGAGACTGTCCCATCGTTCGCGGGCGCGACGAGCTCCGGGCTTCCGTCCCCGTCGACATCACCGACGGCCGGCGGCGGCATCATCTGTACGTCTGCGTTGGTCAATCTGGTCCGCCACTCCGTTTCCCCGCTTTCAGCGTCCAAACTGTAGAGCTCCCCGTTCTCAGCGACCGCGTAGACTTCTTCTGTCCCGTCTTCGTCGCCGTCTGCGACGCCATGGACCGCCGCAAAGGTGCCGAGGTCGCGCTCCCACAGTACGGTCGAATTGCCGTCGACCATGGCGACAGTTCCGTCAAGTGCCGTCGCGACGACGATTTCGGACGACGTATCGGCATCTGCCTGGCCGGTCGTCATCCACGTGATAGAACTGTCGAACGTCGCTGGCTCGTCCCAGCTCGGCGTGCCGTCCCCCTCGAAGAGATAGAGTTCGCCGGCGCCACCCGCGGCGACGGCGAGTTCGAGTCCATCGTCACCGTCGAACTCCCCGACGGTCGGCTGACCGAACGTCGTCGATTCGAGGTCGCGTGTCCAGACTGTCTCGCCGCTGGCGCTGATGACGTAAACCATTCCACGCACGTCGACGACCACGGTCTCTGGTCGACTGTCGCCGGTGATATTCACGACGAGGGGCTTCGTGTATCCATAGCTGTCGAGCGCATACTCGAACGCGACAGAACCATCTCTCGGGTCGTACGCGGTGAGTGTGTTCTCGGTCGTCGCTGCGAGAACTTCGTCGGTGCCATCCCCGTCGTAATCTGCAACGGTTGGGTCTGCGATCGAGTGGATTGTACAGTCGGGGACCGAGATCCCTGAGCGCCACTGGCGCTCGCCAGACGACGCTTCGAGACCGTATAGCGCACATCGGTCGGTGTCTGCCCGACCGCTAATCGGCGCGTAGACGAACTGTCGGTCACCGACCTGTGCGACCGCTGGTGCGTGATGATTTCCGTTAACCTCGCGTCCCGTCTCGCTGACCCAGAGGACGGTAATCTCCCCACCCGAGTCGGTATCGACGAGGAAGCTGCCGATGGCGAGGCCATCCAACGCGAGTATGACCAGGGCAAGCGCTACGACAGTTCTGGCACGCATCTGTTTACTCGGCGTGTATCAGTCCGGTCGTTTGCATCCCATAGCTCGAGAGACTCCGATCCATCCTTCCTGAAACTGTCGTGTCAGTCACCCCATCGGCCAGGCCATCAATTGCTGGAGCACTTGTAACAACCCCTGGTTTGGGGCTGTTGTCCCGTAGATGCTGACTGAATCCATGCCAGCGTAGCCGTGTTCCCCTGACTCGCTTCGCTCCCAGTAGAGCCAGGCCGTCTCTTCGCCGCCGTCAAATCCCATATCGTCGACTGGGAACGTCAGCACGAGCGCCTCGTGGCTCTCGCCATGGTGGCCGTCGAACTCACGGACTTCCCCGTCGTCCGCCGGCCGTGCACCCGCGCCATCCTCGACCGTCGACCGGGACCCAAACCGGTACCGGACAGTCTCTGTCGTGGGGTCGAACGTTTCGTGCTCACGATCACCGTTGAGGAATTCGACGGGGTGAACCGCTACCTCAACGGAGTCGTGTTCGTCGACATCGATGAACTCATCCGCGTTGTCCGGTTGGACATCAATATCGAGTTTGTTCGGAAAGTAGGCCGCTGCGAGGCCGCTGGCAGCTGGGACGAACGCCGCCGCTGCCGTCACGCCGGCTGCGCCTTTGAGGAGCCGCCGTCGGGTCGGAGCCCTCTCTGTCAGTTGTTTCGGGTCGGGCGTTGTTTGTCGCTTTGACATCCTACAAATAATCCGACGGAGCTTCGCTGTATGGTGGTTCTGGTCCAATCAACGAATCAGGCCCGCCGACGAATAGTCGAGGCTGACCACTCGGCCATCTCCATACCGAACTAGTATCTCAGCAGCGCCGTCGCCGTCGATATCGCGGACCGTCGGGAAGGTCCAGACGGGGACATTACGCTCGTAGACCGCGAGTTCCGACCCAGAGTCGGCATCGAGGACGGCAACCCGCCCTGTGTTCAATACGCCGACGACTTCCTGCTTGTCGTCGCCATCGACGTCACCTGTCACTGGGGCTGTCGCAGTCGCATCGTCGCTGTCCGAGACTGTCGTCGACCATTCGGTTTCGCCCGTCGCTGCATCGAGTGCGAGGAATCGGCC
>NZ_JAQCNH010000116.1 GCF_028275115.1 Halorientalis sp.
CAGCCGGTTTTGCACTGTACCCGGTAGAGTTCGGACGCTGTGTCGACGATCAAACCGTACCTGCCGTTGTCACCGAACGGTATCGAGACGCTGTAACCCCGAGCAATCGACGCGTGGATAATCCTGGCTTCGGCCATGTCCCCGGTGTCTTTCGTGTTGCTCGGCGCTGTGACTCCTTGTGTTCAAATCCCCTGCCGTATTCTCGGCTCACGAACGCGAGAACACGCTACGCGGTTCCTGCGGGACAGTTCGCCGAGAAAATACGCCCGGAGCGGGATTTGAACCCGCGTCACAACCGTGACAGGGTTGTATGATGGGCCACTACACCATCCGGGCAAACGCATCTTTCAGTACCCGGGTACCGGTATTAAGACTTTCCAATGCAATCGGCGTCGTCACCTGTTCCCACGGCCCACCGCCGCCGGGCCGCGCGTCACCGAGACTCACTAACCCAAACTCATATGTGCGCAGTTCTCGTATATTCGAGCGAATCAGTCTCTTCCCCGGTGACGGGGGTCGCATAGCCGCGCTCGGCGGATTTTGACAAGA
Organism: Halorientalis sp.; assembly: GCF_028275115.1. Classification (GTDB taxonomy): domain Archaea; phylum Halobacteriota; class Halobacteria; order Halobacteriales; family Haloarculaceae; genus Halorientalis. The sequence goes on from NZ_JAQCNH010000116.1 coordinate 550, forward strand.
TTTAAATATACCCAACCACAAACACGCTGTAGTATCTCGTGACAGCAACTTTCTCCAGCCACTCAGGCCACACATGGTAGACGTAAGCGAACACGAACTCGTGCCCGACCACCGCGTTCTCGACGACGAGGACCTCGAGGACGTGCTGCAGGAGTACAATATCGACCAAACAGACCTGCCGAAAATCAAGCGTGCGGATCCGGCCCTCCCCAAAGGGGCCGACGTGGGCGACGTTATCGAGATCGTCCGTGACTCTCGCACTGCAGACCAGGCAGTCGTATACCGTCTCGTGGTAGAATAAATGAGAATCGATGATAGACGCGCGATTTCGCGTGAGTACTTTTCGAGGGAACGGCTCGCAGAACACCACTTCCGGTCGTTCAACGCATTTCTCGACCGGGGAATGCAGGAGGTCGTCGACGAGAAGGCGACCATCGAGACGGACATCGGCGACAAGGAGGGCGAAGAGCCAGTCTACGTTGAACTCGGCGACGTCCGCGTCGTCACGCCCCGCGTCCGAGAAGCGGACGGTTCAGAAGAACTCCTGTATCCCCAGGAGGCCCGCCTCCGGAATATCACCTACGCCGCACCGGTGTTCATGGAGATGCGGATTGTCAAGGGCGGCGAGGAAGAGGAAGAACACGTCGTTGACCAGACCGAGACCAAGATCGGCCGGATGCCGGTCATGGTGGGGTCGAACAAGTGTAATATCTCCGGGTTCACGGAGAACGAACTGATCGACATCGGCGAGGACCCGGCCGACCCCGGGGGCTATTTCTGTGTCAACGGCTCCGAGCGTGTCCTGATGACCAGCGAGGACCTCGCGCCGAACAAGATCCTCGCCGAGTACGACACGAAGTACGGCGACGAGATCCAGGTCGCGAAGACCTTCTCACAGCGCCGTGGCTATCGGGCTCTCGTACTCTGTGAACGGACCCGTGACGGCATCCTGGAAGTTTCGTTCCCGTCGGTTTCGGGGAGCATCAACTTCGTCACCTTGGTACGTGCACTCGGCCTCGAATCCGACGAGGAGATCGTCCACCGGGTCAGCGACGACCCGGAAATCGTGAAATTCATGCTCGAGAACCTGGAGGCCGCCGAGGTCCAGACGACCGAGGGGGCAATCGAGACGCTCGGGAAACGCGTCGCGAGCGGCCAGGGCAAAAACTACCAGCTCAAACGCGCCAACTACGTGATCGACCGATACCTCCTGCCACATCTCCACGAGGACGGGGTCGATGAGGAGGAGGTCCGGATCAACAAGGCGTACTACCTCTGCCGGATGGCCGAGGCCTGCTTCGAGCTGGCTCTGGGCCGGCGCGAATCCGACGACAAGGACCACTACGCTAACAAGCGTCTCAAAGTCTCGGGCGACCTAATGAAAGACCTATTCCGGACGGCGCTGAACAAGCTGGCACGGGACGTCAAATACCAGCTCGAGCGCGCGAACATGCGCAATCGACAGCTGTCGGTCTCCACCGTGGTCCGCTCGGACGTGCTGACCGAGCGGCTGGAACATCCCATCGCGACGGGTAACTGGGTGGGCGGCCGGTCCGGCGTGAGCCAACTGGTCGACCGGACGGACTACATGGGCGTTCTCTCACACCTCCGGCGGCTCCGGTCGCCGCTCTCCCGGAGCCAGCCACACTTCGAGGCGCGTGACCTGCACGCGACCCAGTGGGGCCGAATCTGTCCCTCGGAGACGCCCGAGGGCCCTAACTGTGGGCTGGTGAAGAACTTCGCACAGGCCATGGAACTGTCACAGAACGTCGAGGACGAACAGGAGCTGAAACACGAACTCGCGTCGATGGGCGTCTCGGGAATCCCGGGAATCGAATCCATCGAGCAGGCACCTGCGGACGACTAACACATGAGTACGACACGACATTCCAACTCGCAACGCTTCGCGGGCTGTGACTGGTCGGTTCATGCTCGACACCAGGGGTGTCTCGCATGAGCCAGGGACGAGACGCAAAAGTGTACGTCAACGGTAGTCTGGTCGGGACCCACCCCGCACCGGAGAAGCTCGCGGATGACATTCGACAGGCCCGCCGCCGGGGTGACGTCAGCGAGATGGTCAACGTCTCGGTGAAAGACCGCACCGACGAGGTCATTGTCAACGCCGACGCCGGGCGGGCGCGCCGCCCGCTAATCGTCGTCGAGAACGGTGAACCGCTCATCTCCGACGAGGAGGTCGCCGCGCTCAAAGCCGGCGAACTCGGATTCGAGGAACTGGTCGACCGGGGCTACGTCGAGTTCATCGACGCCGAGGAGGAAGAAGACATCCTCGTCGCCGTCGACGAGGACAGCGTAACCGACGATCATACCCACCTGGAAGTGGACCCGCAGCTGATCTTCGGGATCGGTGCCGGAATGATTCCCTACCCCGAACACAACGCCAGTCCCCGCATCACGATGGGGTCGGGGATGATCAAGCAGTCGCTGGGACTGCCAAGCGCGAACTATCGGATTCGCCCGGACACGCGCCAGCACCTCCTGCACTACCCACAGCTGTCGATGGTCAAGACCCAGACCACCGAACAGATCGGCTACGACGACCGGCCGGCGGCTCAGAACTTCGTCGTCGCCGTGATGAGCTACGAGGGATTCAATATCGAAGACGCACTCGTCCTGAACGGCGGTTCCGTGGACCGCGCGCTGGCGCGGTCGCACTTTTTCCGGACCTACGAGGGCGAGGAACGCCGCTACCCTGGCGGACAGGAGGACCGCTTCGAGGTCCCCGAAGACGACGTGCGCGGGGCCCGCGGCGAGGAAGCCTACACCCACCTCGACGAGGACGGCCTCGTCAACCCCGAGACACGGGTCGGCGAGAACGACGTGTTGCTCGGAAAGACCTCCCCGCCTCGCTTCCTGGAAGAACCCGACGACATGGGCGGACTCTCTCCCCAGAAGCGACGGGAGACGAGTGTCACGATGCGCTCCGGCGAGTCCGGGGTCGTCGACACCGTCACGCTCATGGAAGGCGAAGACGGTTCGAAACTCTCGAAGGTCAAGGTACGCGACGAACGCATCCCCGAACTCGGAGACAAGTTCGCGTCGCGACACGGCCAGAAGGGTGTCGTCGGCCACATCGCACCGCAGGAAGACATGCCCTTCACCGAACAGGGCGTGGTGCCGGACCTGATTCTGAACCCGCACGCGTTGCCCTCCCGGATGACGGTTGGCCACGTGCTGGAGATGCTCGGCGGCAAGGTCGGTTCCCTCGAAGGTCGGCGCGTCGACGGGACGCCCTTTACCGGCGAGAACGAGGACGAACTCCGGGACTCGCTCGAAGACCACGGTTTCAAATCGAGCGGCAAGGAGATCATGTACTCGGGCGTCACCGGGGAACAGATCGAGGCCGACATCTTCGTCGGGACGATCTTCTATCAGAAACTTTACCACATGGTCTCGAACAAGTTGCACGCCCGCTCGCGCGGGCCGGTGCAGGTACTGACTCGTCAGCCCACCGAGGGACGCGCCCGCGAGGGTGGCCTGCGTATCGGCGAGATGGAACGCGACGTGTTCATCGGACACGGCGCGGCGATGACGCTGAAAGAGCGCCTGCTCGACGAGTCCGACCGCGAGTGGATCTACGTCTGTGCTCAGTGTGGTATGACCGCCGTCGAGAACGTCGAACAACGGCGGGTTTACTGTCCGAACTGTGAGGAGGAGACGGACATCCACGAGGTCGAGATGTCCTACGCGTTCAAGTTGCTCCTGGACGAGATGAAAGCACTCGGGATCGCACCCCGAATCGAACTGGAGGACGCAGTTTAATGAGTCAACACGCACCCAAAGAGATCGGCGAACTCAACTTCGGGTTGATGGACCCCGAAGAGTACCGGGACATGAGCGCCACGAAGGTCATCACGGCCGACACGTACGACGACGACGGGTTCCCCATCGACATGGGGCTGATGGACCCGCGACTGGGCGTGATCGACCCGGGCCTCGAATGCAAGACCTGCGGCAAACACTCCGGGTCCTGTAACGGCCACTTCGGACACATCGAGCTCGCGGCTCCCGTCATCCACGTCGGGTTCGCGAAGCTCATTCGACGGCTCCTACGCGGGACCTGTCGGGACTGCTCGCGGCTCTGTCTCGACGAGAACGAACGCGACGAGTTCACGGGCCGTCTGCGACGCACTCGCGAACTCGGCAACGACCTCAACGACGTGACCAAGGCCGCTATCCGACAGGCCCGCAAGAAGGACAACTGTCCGTTCTGTGGGGGCAAGCAGTACGACATCAACCACGAAAAACCGACGACCTACTACGAGGTTCAGCAGGTCCTGTCCTCGGAGTACCCCGAGTTGATCGCCGAGGCGATGGAACCCGACCCCGACGACGAGGACGACCGCGGCGTCTCACCCGTCGCACTCGCCGACGACACCGGGATCGACCAGAGCCGGATTCAGGAGATTCTCAGCGGCGAGTTCCGCCCGCGCGAGGAGGACCGCAAAGCAATCGAGCGTGCGCTGGACGTGGACCTCACCGAGGAGGACATGAATAAACTGATGCCCAGCGACATCCGGGACTGGTTCGAGGACATCCCGGACGAGGATATCCAGGTGCTCGGCATCAACGCCGAGCGCTCACGGCCCGAGTGGATGGTCCTCACCGTGTTGCCGGTGCCGCCGGTCACCGCGCGACCGTCGATCACGCTCGACAACGGCCAGCGTTCCGAGGACGACCTCACGCACAAACTGGTCGACATCATCCGGATCAACCAGCGGTTCATGGAGAACCGCGAAGCCGGTGCGCCACAGTTGATCATCGAGGACCTCTGGGAACTGCTCCAGTACCACGTCACCACGTTCATGGACAACGAGATCAGCGGGACGCCGCCGGCCCGGCACCGCTCCGGCCGGCCGCTCAAGACTCTCTCCCAGCGCCTGAAGGGCAAGGAGGGTCGGTTCCGTGGCTCGCTGTCCGGAAAGCGTGTCAACTTCTCGGCGCGGACCGTCATCTCACCCGACCCTACGCTCTCGCTGAACGAGGTCGGTGTGCCCGACCGGGTCGCGACCGAGATGACCCAGACGATGAACGTCAACGAGCGCAATCTGGAGGAGGCACGCCGCTACGTCTCCAACGGGCCGGAGGCCCATCCGGGCGCAAACTACGTGAAACGGCCGGACGGCCGCCGGCTGAAGGTGACGGAAAAAAACTGCGAGGAACTGGCCGAGAAAGTCCAACCGGAGTGGGAGGTCTCCCGACACCTGGTCGACGGTGACATCATCATCTTCAACCGGCAGCCGTCGCTGCACCGGATGTCGATCATGGCTCACGAGGTCGTCGTGATGCCGTACAAGACGTTCCGGCTGAACACGACCGTGTGCCCGCCGTACAACGCGGACTTCGACGGCGACGAGATGAACATGCACGCTCTCCAGAACGAGGAGGCCCGTGCGGAGGCCCGCGTTCTGATGCGCGTCCAGGAACAGATGCTCTCGCCGCGGTTCGGTGAGAACATCATTGGCGCGATTCAGGACCACATTAGCGGGACCTACCTGCTGACCAACCAGAACCCACAGTTCAACGAGACGCAGGCGCTCGACCTGCTCCGGGCGACCCGGATCGACGAACTGCCCGAGTCCGACGGCACCGACGATGCCGGCAACGAGTACTGGACCGGCCGGACGGTGTTTTCGGAGCTCCTGCCGGACGACCTGAGCCTCGAATTCCTCTCCTCGGCCGGCGACGAGGTCGCCATCGAAGACGGTCAGTTGCTATCGGGCACCATCGACGAGGACGCGGTCGGCGCGTTCGGCGGAGAGATCGTCGACACCATCGCCAAGGTGTACTCAAAGACGCGTGCGCGAATCTTCGTCAACGAAGTCGCTTCGCTGGCGATGCGCTCGATCATGCACTTCGGGTTCTCGATCGGAATCGACGACGAGTCGGTCTCGCCGGCCGCCGAAGCACAGATCGACGAATCGATCGAGAACGCATATGCCCGTGTCCAGGAACTCATCGAGACCTACGACCGGGGCGAACTGGAATCCCTGCCCGGCCGGACGGTCGACGAGACGCTGGAGATGAAGATCATGCAGACGCTGGGCAAGGCTCGAGACTCCGCGGGCGACATCGCGGAGGAACATTTCGACGACGACAACCCTGCGGTGGTCATGGCCGAGTCCGGTGCGCGTGGGTCGATGTTGAACCTGACCCAGATGGCCGGGTGTGTCGGCCAGCAGGCGGTCCGTGGCGAGCGAATCAACCGCGGCTACGAGGACCGAACTCTCAGCCACTACAAGCCCGACGACCTCTCGGCAGAGGCCCACGGCTTCGTGGAACACTCCTACCGGGGCGGCCTGAATCCGCGGGAGTTCTTCTTCCACGCGATGGGTGGCCGCGAAGGGCTGGTCGACACGGCGGTGCGGACCTCCAAGTCCGGCTACCTGCAGCGTCGACTGATCAACGCCCTCTCGGAACTGGAGACGCAGTACGACGGGACGGTCCGGGACACGTCCGACACCATCGTCCAGTTCGAGTTCGGTGAAGACGGCACCAGTCCGGTGAAGGTTTCCTCCGACGAGGACAACGACATCGACGTCGAGCAGATTGCCGACACTGTCCTCGACTCGGAGTTCGACAGCGACGAAGCCAGACAGCAGTTCCTTGGCCAGGAACGCTCGCCGACGAACCTCTCGGAACACGCCGACGACTGGTGGATGGCCCAGAGTGACGACTAATCATGAGTGAGATAGACTACGACCCACAGCAGAAGTTTGACGACGTCGGCGACGACATCGAGGTCGTCGTCGAGGACACGGAATTGCCCCGACGGCTAAAGACGAAGGTCTACGCGACCGTCGACAAACGCGGTACCGGCGTCGAGGACGCCGACCAGATCGCAAAGGCCGTCGAAAACCGGTACATGAACACCCGCGTCGATCCGCTCGACCCGGTCGGGACCGTCAGCGCCCAGTCCATCGGGGAACCCGGAACCCAGATGAGTGTGCCCTACGACGAGCGCGTGATCGTCCGTCGCGGAGACGAAACTGACGTGACCGAGATCGGATCACTCGTCGATGGGCTGCTCCACGTTCGGGACAGTCAGCGGATCGACGACCACGAGATCGCTCGCGCCCCGGAGCAAATGGAAGTGCTATCGCTCCGGGCCGACGAACAGGTCGAGTGGAAGCCCGTCGAGGAAGTCAGTCGCCACGACGCGCCGGACGAACTACTCCGGTTCGAGTTGGAGTCGGGGCGGACGATTCGGGCGACGAAGGCTCACTCGTTCGTGACCCGCGAGGACAACGAAGTCGTCCCCGTGGACGGTAGTGACCTGAGCGAGGGTGACTGGCTCCCCGTTGTCGGCGAGTTCGACGGTGCAGAACTGGACGAAATCGATCTTCGGGAGTTCCTCCCGACGGACGAATACTGGTACACCTCGACGCTAACCGATGGCGGAGCTGTCACACACCCCGGTGGCGAGGATCAACTCCGGAACAAGCGCCAGGCACTCGAATCGGGTGACCTCGACGAACACGCCGTGTATCCGCGACAGGGAACTGTCTCGCTCCCGGAGCGGTTCCCACTCGACGAGGGTACCGGCTTCTTCGTCGGTGCGTTCCTCGCCGAAGGGAATCTGACCGATCACTACGTCTCGGTCTCGAACGTCGACGAGGACTTCCAGGCCCGAATCCGGGCGTTTGCCGACCGGTTCGATCTCACCGTCAACGAGTACGAGAACGACAGTGGTTTCGCGACCGGCTACGACATCCGTGTCAACGGCACTATTCTGGTCGATCTCCTGCAAGCCGCGTGTACCGAGGCTGGCGAGAAAGTCGTACCGGACTTCGCGTTCGGTGCGACAAACTCGTTCGTCCGCGGTCTCCTCTCGGGATATTTCAGCGGCGACGGGAACGTCGCAGAGCGTGCCCTCCGGTCGAGTTCGACTGCCGAGCGACTCAGCGAAGGTATTGCGCTGCTGCTCGCTCGTGTCGGTGTCTATGCCACCCGCGGAGAGCAGGATGGATCGCATACGCTCCGCGTTCCGACCAAGCACGTCCGCCGATTCCACGAGAAGGTCGGGCTCGTCGGTGCGCGTGGCGACCAACTCGCGAAACTCGCGTCCGAAGTCGATCCGGACGGACCGGACGCGACGGACCAGATCCCGAACTTCGGGGACGTACTGAAAGACGCCGCGACCGCTGCCGGCATCCCGTCGCGCCAAGTCCACAGTGCGCACGAACGCCAGCGGATCGGTCGGAACCGACTCGCCCGTCTCGTCGACGAGATCGAGAGTAGCGCCGACGACGCTGACCTCGACGCGCTGAAGAGGGCCGTCGACGGTGACGTGATCTGGGAACGGATCGACTCCATCGAGACGGTCAAACCTGACCGCGACTACGTCTACGACTTCTCGGTGTCCGGGTTGGAGACGTTCACGACGGCACAAGGTGTCGTGACGCACAACACGATGAACACGTTCCACTACGCGGGCGTCGCGGAGATCGACGTGACTCAGGGTCTCCCACGACTTATCGAGCTAGTGGACGCCCGGAAGGAACCGGACACCCCGATGATGACGGTCCACCTCGAAGACGAGTTCGCGAAGAACCGCGAGCGCGCACACGAGGTCGTCTGGAAGATCGAGGCCACGCGCATCCTCGCGCTGGGTGACATCTCGACGGACGTGGCCGATATGCTCGTTCGCGTCGATCTCAACCCTGACACGCTTCAGGAGCGCTGGCCTACGGTAGACAACCTCGCGGAGATCGTCGGCGAGATCTCCGAGACTATCGAGTCGACGTTGGGCGTCGACGTGGTCCAACTCGACGAGACGACTATCGAGTTCGGCCCCGACGAGCCCAGCTACCGGGAACTTCTGCAACTCGTGGAGGACCTCCGGGAAATCGTGTTCAAAGGTATCGAGGACATCGACCGCGTCGTCATCCGCCGTGAAGAGGTCGACGGGAGCGAGGACGGCGAGTTCGTCCTCTACACGGAAGGGTCCGAGCTGGGGAACGTCCTCGGCATCGAAGGCGTCGACGCCTCGCGCTCGACATGTAACAACATCCACGAGATCTACCGTCAGCTGGGCGTCGAGGCCGCCCGTGAGGCTATTATCGAGGAGACGATGAACACGCTCGAAGAGCAGGGGCTCGACGACGTGAACATCCGTCACCTGATGCTGGTCGCGGACATCATGACGAACGACGGTACCATCGAGTCGATCGGCCGCCACGGTATCTCCGGGTCGAAAGACTCCGTCCTCGCCCGGGCGGCGTTCGAGGTAACGGTCAATCACCTGCTCGACGCTGCCATCCACGGCGAGGTCGACGACCTCAACGGCGTCACGGAGAACGTTATCGTCGGCAAGCCGATCAAACTGGGGACCGGCGACGTGAACCTGCGGATGGGTTCGGAGCCTGCACGTGACGGCGAAGGGGCCGACTGACCGCGATGACCATCTCACTCTCGGACCGTGAACGCCAGTTTCTCGCCCGCTTCGAGGACGAGGTCGGCGTCACCGTCCGGGACTGCGTGGTCGACGAGGTGTACAAGCGTATCCTCTTCGTCGTCGAAGTCGGAGAGATGGCCGAAGCCATCGGCCCTGGTGGACGGAACGTTGAGCAGGTCGAGGAGGACCTGGGCTGGAGTGTCGAGTTGATCGAGAATGCGGACACCGCCGAGGCGTTCGTGGCGAACGCGCTCGCACCGGCGGCGGTGTACAACGTCACGATCAGCGAGAACGAGGACACGGTGGCCTACGCGGAAGTCGACCACGACGACACCGGCGTCGCCATCGGCAACGACGGCAAGAACATCGAGGCCGCCCGCCGGATGGCGAAACGGCACTTCGACGTGGACGATATTCAGCTAACCTAAACTTTTATTTCGTTGGGTTCGCGCCGGAGGCGCGAACCGCTCTCTGCTCACGGGCGACTTCGCCGCCCGTTCGCACGGTATGCGGAACCTTCGGTCCCGCACCACTCGCAAAAAGTTAGTATAAAAACTACCCGCGAGTCGCGTCCTCGGCGCGTTCGCGGCGAACCGCACCCCATTCGATCGCGCGGATGCTAATTTCAGAGGAGAACAAGTACAACGGCCGATACGGCAGCCCTGCAAACCTACCACTGTCAGTTCTACCAGATCGCGTTAGTGTTCTCGGAGGGCTGCTGGATATAGAGCGCGTATTAATCACTACTCTGCTCAAAGTCACACTGCGTATTTGACTCTTTTCTATGAGATTGATTAACACTGGTACCAGACTGTTCTAACTGTTTTTTCTTTCTCAAAGCCTGTTGCTTCAAACCTATTTTTATATGCGTGCCAACCAATCGTAAGAAGCAGACAGGGCAACAGTCATCTGGCCGCTCGTAGTAACAACCAGAGCGTTCACTTGGCCAATGGTAGCGGTCTTGATGACTCATCGTATAATCAAGTAAGCCAGCATCCATGTTCAAACAGTTAGCACAACTTCAGAACGAGCAACACCGTCCCAGATGAATTTACGATTGCTGACTGTATTCTCTGTATTCAGCACGCGGCTATTAACAGAGACTGGGTAGGTCGGTGATTGAAACGATACATCGTTCCGCGGTTCACCGACTGCGAGGCGAAGCCGAGCAGTCGGCCTTTCTTACCCACGTTTTTGCGCCGAGCGGTTCGCGCTCTGCGCGAACCCGATGCTGAAAAAGGTGGTCGTCGAAAAAGATGGCGTTTAAGTAGCCTCGTTGGGTATAAATGCGTACTATGGCAAACGGCAAATATGGCGCGCGCAAGCTCCGGAAGGACCGTCAGAAGCATCGGTGGTCCGACTCGAAGTACGCGCGCCGAGAGCGGGGACTTCGGGAGAAGTCCGACCCTCTGGAGGGCGCACCTCAGGGTCGCGGTATCGTGCTCGAAAAAACAGCTGTCGAGGCCAAACAGCCCAACTCCGCGGTCCGGAAGTGCGTCCGCGTCCAGTTGATCAAGAACGGCAAACAGGTGACCGCATTCTGTCCGGGTGACGGTGCTATCTCCTTTATCGACGAACACGACGAGGTCACCATCGCCGGAATCGGTGGCGCGAAGGGTCGCGCGATGGGTGACCTCTCCGGTGTCAACTACAAGGTCGAAAAGGTCAACGGTGTGTCGCTGATCGAACTCGTTCGCGGGAACGCGGAGAAACCGGTTCGATAATGTCCAGCGACGCACCCGAGCCGGAGTCTCCTGCCGGCACCGACGACGAGGAGAGTGCGCCCGCGCTGCTGTTCGGGCAGTGGGAGGTCACGGACATTGAGTACTACGACCCCTCCACCGAACGTTACATTACGGTCACACCTATTGCCCACACGATGGGTCGCCACGCTGGCAAGCAGTTCAAAAAAAGCGAGATCTCTATCGTGGAGCGACTGATCAACCGGCTGATGCAGACCGACGAGAACACGGGCAAGAAACAACAGGCAACCCGGATCGCGCGAGAAGCCTTCGATATCGTCCACAACCGGACCGAGGAGAACCCGGTCCAAGTTCTCGTGCAGGCCGTCGAAAACAGCGCGCCCCGGGAAGAGACCGTCCGTCTGAAATACGGTGGCATCTCCGTCCCGAAGGCCGTCGACGTCGCACCGCAGCGCCGAGTCGA
>NZ_JAQCNH010000117.1 GCF_028275115.1 Halorientalis sp.
TACGAGAGACGTCGCTCGTTGTCGTGTTCGCTTGGCGCCGACAGGGCTGTCTCGCCGGGGACGGCCGGCGACGTCGTCGGCGACCCGGATATTACCTTCGAGCTTTCCGGCAATCCGGCAGCCCTCGACGAGGCCATCGACCTCACGGGCTACGCGGGCCAGGTGATCGTCGGGTCGTGGTACGGCACGAAAGACATCTCCCTGGGCCTCGGCGGGGAGTACCACCGGAGCCACGTCCGAATGCAGAGCAGCCAGGTAAGCAGTCTCGACCCCGCACACGCGGACCGCTGGGACAAGGCGCGGCGGATGAGCTTCGTTCGGTCCTGGCTCTCGGAGCGAGACCTCTCGGCGCTGCTCACACACGAGTTCCACATCGACCGTGCACCCGAGGCGTACCAACTGCTTGATAACAACCCCGACGAGGCGGTGCAGGTGGCGTTCAGGTATGGCTGACCGGCTACCGACCCCCTGGTTTAGGTGAACGCAGCCCGTCAGATAACGTGTGTACTCAACGACAGTACTGACGACGTTCGTCGCACAGCACTACCTGACAGTCCCGGATCCGGGGCCGGAAGGGGAGCCTCACTCCCACCACTTTGAGATGGAACTGACGTTTCGCGGCCCCGAGCTGAATGAGGACGACTATCTCGTCGACATCGACGACGCCCGCGCGGCGTTGCAGTCGGTCACGGAGCGGTACTGCGACCGGCTCCTAAACGATCTTCCCGAGTTCGAGGGATACAATCCGAGCGTCGAGCGGTTCGCACGCGTCGTCTTCGGCCGGGTGACCGATATCGTCACCGACGACACCGTCACCGAGCTGTGTGTCACCATCTGGGAGGACGACACGGCCGCAGCAAGCTACAACGCCGTCGTATGAGAGTCGGACTGACACTGTACGGCAGCCTCGAGGAGCGTTCCGGCGGCTTCCGGTACGACCGGAAGCTGCTCGAACAGCTGCGACGCGCCGGGGACACCGTCGAGACCATCGAACTGCCGTGGCGGGACTACCGTCGCGGCCTCCTCGACAACGCCTCCCAAGAGATTCAGGCCCGTCTCGACGTGGACGTAGATGTCATGATCCAGGACGAACTCGCACATCCGTCGCTGGTGTACACGAATCGCAAGCTCTCCTACCCCATCGTCAGCGTCGTCCATCACCTGCGAGCGAGCGAGCCTCGCCGGTTGTCGCCGCTGTACCGAGCCGTCGAGCGACGGTACCTCGACACCGTCGACGGCGTCGTCTGCAACAGCACCGTGACGCGCGACGTCGTCACGTCCCTCGGGGTCGACACCGGCGCAACGGTGGTGGCGCCGCCGGCAGGCGACCGTTTCGACCCCGACATCACCGACGACGTCATCCACGACCGTGCCCAGCGCCGCCCGCTGCAGGTGGTCTTCGTCGGAAACATTACGCCGCGGAAGGGGCTGGACACGCTCGTCGACGGGCTGGCAGCCGCCAGGGCGGACGCGGAACTGACGATCGTTGGCCATCCGACCGACGAGAGGTACGCCGCGGCGGTACGCCGTCGCGTCGACGACCGCGACATCGCGCATCGGGTCCACTTTGCCGGCGAACTTACCGACGACCAGTTGGCCGCGACGCTCCGGCAGAGCCACATTCTCGCGGTCCCGTCACGATACGAGGGGTTCGGGATCGTCTATCTCGAGGGGATGAGCTTCGGCCTCCCTACGGTCGCCTCACGGGCCGGTGGTGCGACCGATATCGTTACTGACGGTGAGACAGGCGTCCTCATCGACCCGGACGATGCGGCCGCCGTCGCCGCGGCACTGACACGGCTGGCCGACGCCGACCAGCTGGCGACGATGGGCCGCGCCGCCAGACGGCGATACGAGCGCCACCCAGGGTGGGAAGAGACAGGCGCTCGCGTTCGTGATCTGCTGATCGAGGTCGCGTCGCCGCCGGAGGTGGCGCCATGACGGGGTCGTTCCAGCGGTATCTCCGCGCCAAACGGACAATCGACGACCGCGCGCTCGACAGACGACTCCTCGGCGAACTGCGCGAGACACTGGCCGCCCGTGCCTCGGCCGGCGACGGCCCGCTGCGCGTTCTCGAAGCCGGTGCCGGCATCGGGACGATGATCACCAGACTCGTCGGGTGGGAGGTCCTTCCCCCAGGGACCACCCACTACACCGCCGTCGACCTCCAGTCCGAGAACATCGCTGCGCTTCCGGATCACCTCGATCGGTGGGCCGACGACCGGCCGGATTACGCCGTCAGCACGGACCCGCTTGCACTCGTGGGTCCGGAGTGTCGACTCGAAATCGAACGTGTCGATACAGACGTGGTCGCCTACGCCGAGCGCACCGCCGCGACACACGACCTCGTGATAGGGGCGGCGTTGCTCGACATCCTGGGCCTGTCGAATCTGCGGTCGCTGATCGGAACACTCGAGCCCGGCGGCGCGTTCTACTTCCCCATCACGTTCGACGGCGGGACGCGCTTTTACCCGGCCCACGACGCGGACCGGTCGGTCGAACGCCACTATCACGCACACATGGACAACAAAGAGGGCGGAAGCAGTCGAGCGGGCGGGGAGACGCTGGCCCGACTACAGGAGCGTCCGGGCGTGGACGTCGCCGCCGCGGGGTCCGATTGGGTCGTGACACCCGCAGACGGGGGTTATCGCGCCGACGAAGCCTACGCCCTCCGGTACATCCTGAACAGTATCGAGGAGGCCGTCGCGGAGATCACTGCCGGCGAGTTCGACCCGCTTGAAGGGTGGTTGGACCGTCGCAGAGCACAGGTCGACGCCGGTGAACTGCTGTATCACACCCACCAGCTCGATCTGTTCGGCCGTGTCGACGGTTCGACGCCGTCCGGTCCCGACCAGGAGTAGAGCGTCCGGTTGCTCCCGTCGATCACTTCCCAACATAAATACTCCATGCAGCCTTGGACACAGCTGTGACAAACACCCAGATCACGCTGATCCAAATCGACAACTACGGCCCGTGGACGACGACACCGGAACCCCGACGCGAGGTCGATCTCCAGACGCTCCAGTCACGGCTGTACGCGGACATCTCACAACTCGTTGGCAACCGGGAAGGATACGCCTTCTTCGCGCGTTTCGATAACCTCGTCACGGTCACGAACGGTCTCGACCGCAATGCCCACCGCCTCATTCAGAACTCGGTGGCCAACCGGTACCCGGTCACAGCGAGCGTCAGTATCGGGGTCGACTCCCAGCCAATAACGGCCCTCGGCACCGCCTCGCGGCAGCTCCAGGCTGCTGGCAGTGCACAGGACAGTGAGCGCCGCGAGATCCTCACCGGAGAGACACTCCCCGGGACGGACCGGGCAGACGAGGATGTCCAGATTGCCCACTTCGACGTCAACGACGCCACGAAAAAGTACACCGACGAACTCAATGAGTTCGACACGTTTATTAACATCGAACAGGGGTACGCAGAACTGATGCGGCACATGCGACACGCTCACGACTCGCTCTCCTTTTTTGTCGGCGGTGACAACGTCATCGCCGTCTGTTCGGCGATGGACGAGTCCGACTATCACGAGGCGATCCGTCACGTCCGTGATGTCGTTGACGTCGACCTGAAAGTCGGTGTCGGACGCGCACGGATGGCCCAGCGCGCCGGTATGGACGCGAAACACGCGCTCGAAGACTGCCGTGAAAACGGCTCCCTCGTCGAACTCGCCTGGTGACCGGCAAAAATGAGTCCACATTGACTCGCACGAGGCCTGTCTGGAGTGGCCGCACCACAGAATCGTTAATCAGCAGGGTACCAGTACAGCCCCGTGTTGGAGACGGCAATCGTCGACCCCGGTAACCTGCTGCCCGGCACCGTCGCGGCATCGACCCAGCGGTGCGACGCCGACGGCAGCTGCTGACATCGACGTGGCGGTCACACGCGAGCGGGGTACGGAGTGGGGTGGCGCCTCATACACCGACACCGGGGACCGCCTTACAACAGAGTCACTCGAACTGTTCCACCGTCGTCTGTTCGTCGCCGATCTCCCGGCTGCTGTCAGGACTGTCGCTGTCGGTGTCTCCGCCGGCGTTTGTGGGGTTTGGGGTTTCGAGTGCGTCTGACACAACCGCGTTATCATCTGGTGACGGCTCTCCGGCCGACTGTCCCGAGCCGGTCGGGATCGTGGTTTCGTCGTCCATGGCGTCTGCGTCCACCGCCGGTGCAGTTTCTGAATCGTCCCCGTGAACGGTCGCTCGACCGGCGGGACTGTCCGCCCGCAGATGCTCCTCTATCTCTGCGAGTTGGACCTGTGTTCCGCTACCGGTGTCGTCGTTTCGGCCGTGCTCGTTTGCAATCGCCTTTGCGGCGGCGTACCCTCCAGAAAAGGAGGCCCGCCTGGCGATGGCTGGTCGGCCCAGTTCCTGTGCGGCCCGTGCTCGTCGTCGTTCGTACTGTGACCAGAACGCCTCTCGTCGCGCCTCGAAGTCGACAACCGGTCGCGGATAGTCCTCGCCGACGACCACACCACAGTTTTCCTGAACGGCGAGTGGCGTCCGTTCGGGCCGGTCGAGAGACTCGCTTGGGAGCGGGGAGAGTTCGGGAACCCACTCGGTGATCCACTCGCCATCGGGGTCGTGATCCCGGACCTGTTTTCGCGGATTGTACACTCGCTGTGACGGTTTCCCGACGAGCCCCGCCTGACTCTGCCACTGTGTGTAATTGATACCGACGTCGCTGTCGATCAGGTGGTGGTGATACCAGTCGGCACCGATCCACCACGGCTGCTGGAGAATATGAGTGAAAAACGAGGCACACATCGCCCGCATCCGAAAGTTCAGCCAGCCGGTCTGCCGGAGACACCGCATCGACGCATCGACCATCGGAAACCCGGTCTGCCCCCGTTTCCAGGCCGTGACGAGCTCGGGGTCGTGGGTCTCCTCGTTGCGGTTCTCGAACACCGGGTTGACCGCCTGCTCGGTCCACCCCGGCCAGTCGACCAGTTTCTGGTTGTAATGCATGTTCCAGACCAATCGGCTGGTAAACATTTTACGGCCACGGCAGGCCGGCGCGTTCTCTGTGACGTACTGGTGGACCTGACGGACGGAGAGCAGCCCGAAATTGATGTACGGTGAGAGACCGCTCGTTCCCTCGCGGGCGTCCTGTGGGGCAGAGATGTTTCGCGGGTACGACTGAATCCGATCGACGAACCCAGACAACTGTGCCGCCGCGTCGCGGTGAGTCCCCGTCGGAACCTTCGTTTTTGTTGGCACGATACCGTACCCCTCGTCGACCAGTGCTGGCGTCACACCGGTCTCCAGCGCGACGCCAACCGCGTCGTCCCACTGTGGGACGTGCTGCGTGCCAGTAAGCCAGGTCCCGATCTGACTCTGCCAGTTCTCTCTGGGTCGCTCCGTGTCACGAACCAGCCCATCACCCGAAAGAAACGATATCGCGTCATCACAGGTCTGCCGGACTCGCCGGTCGCGCTGTTTTCCGTAGCGACTCGTCGGCGTTGCCATCGTCAGCACCGACCAGCCGCGGTCGACGAACGCTGAGAGAACGGTGGCGGGATCGCCGTATCCAAACGTCATCCCGGGCCTGTCCGGTGGTTCCAGCGTCGTCCCGTGTCCGTCTGTGCGAGAGTTTGGGTCGGTCTGCAGGTCCAGCGGGGTCGCCGTGATGGGCTGTGCAGTCGAACTCGCCGCGGCCTGCACCACCCGCTGTCTGGCCGTCGCTGCATACAGCGTGTCGAGGCTCGTGAGTGCCTCGTGGAGAAAGCGGAGACGAGCGTCACAGGCCAATCCGTCCCCCGAGTAGAAGGACGGATCGAACACAAACAGCGGGCAGACCACGTCGCCGTCGACGACGGCCCGTTCCAGAGCCAGGTGGTCGTCGGTCCGGAGGTGTTTGCGGTGCCAGACGACGTAACCGGTCGGGTCGTCCCGGTCCGAGACCGCTGCGGGTGTCGGGATAGCCTCCTGTGCCGGCACTGTG
>NZ_JAQCNH010000122.1 GCF_028275115.1 Halorientalis sp.
AGGTTCGTCAGTTCGACACCGTAGTTGTCCGTGAACCCGCTGATGACCTGATGAATGAATTGGGTTCGCTCCTCGGTTAGCACTCCGCGCCGATACTTCGTGGTGAGTATCAGGTGGTAGTGCAGGGAATACGTCGAGTGCGCTCCCGAGGCGAGGTCGTGCTCCACTGGGTTCGGCAAATACTATACTATCCTACTGCAAAAACGTTGTGACTACGTGGGCCTGTGGGCCTGCAACCGAATTGTGTATGAGAACTGTTCGGCGCTGTATCCCCTCCCTGCTCGCACCTCCCGTTCGTCGGCGCTCGCTGAGGAAGGGGGCTTAGCGCCTCAATTCAGCTAACGACTGCGATCGATACGGCCGTTGACCAGCTCTCTCCGATAAGTGAGTAACTGCTTCTAATCGCTACGACGGCGACTGCGGAAGTCACACAATCGTGTGTCCGCGTGGTGTCTAAAAGGGTTAGAACGATGCTCCTGGTTGATAGTTTCAGGACCAGGATGGGTCTCGTCACCGTCTCGACGAGTCGTCTGACCAGTACTCACGCCGGGTCGGTCAACACTCCGTATTCCGGGCACTGGCCGAGAGACTGGCCATTGCGTGACACGGTGTGTCGCCTGGATAGGTGTGAGTCGATCGGATCATGTGGCGGCGGTCGAACTGCGGGGTTAATCTGACCGCGGGATTTACGTTAATTACCTCTTATCTGTTTAGCACATGAGTTCAGTGACGGTTCTGTGTACGGCGGATATCCATATCGGACGTCGTCCCAGCCAACTTCCCGATAGATTCAATCCAACTGCGTTTTCGCCGCGACGGGTCTGGGAAGATATTGCGGCGGCGGCTGTGGATCGGGGAGTGGACGCGGTCGTCGTTGCGGGCGATCTCGTCGACAATGAAAACAGGTACGCCGAGGCATTCGGTGCTGTCGAGTCGGTAGCAGCAACGTTGGCGGCGGCCGACATTCCGCTCGTCGTCGTTGCAGGTAATCACGACGCCGACGTGCTGCCGGACTTGGCCGATGCGATCGACCACCTCCAGTTGCTCGGCGGGGACGGCACGTGGGAGCGGCGGTCTCTCACCGCTGCCGACGGTGAGACTCGTTTCCATCTCGACGGGTGGTCGTTCCCGGGCCGGTACTATCACGAGAGTCCGCTAGCCACGTACGACCTGCCCGACGACGGGGTTCCACGCCTCGGGGTTGTCCACGCGGACGTAAGTGACGAAGACCGGTACGCCCCAGTCGCCGTCGACGACTTGGCGGCGAGTGGACATGCGGCGTGGGTACTCGGACATCTCCACGTCCCGGGGCCGCGGCACGACAATCCGCCTGTGCTCTATCCGGGCTCGCTCCAGCCACTGGACCCGAGCGAGACCGGGAGCCACGGTGCGTGGTTGCTCTCTGCCGAGTCTGACGGGACGGTCGATACGGAGCCGCTCGGTTTGGCGACGTTGCAGTATCACGAAGTCGTCGTGTCGGCGACTCCCGAGCAGGGCGTCCACGATGTCGTCGATACGGCACACGAGCAGTTACGCGACGCAGTCACGAACTGCGGCACTGAAACCGACCTCCTAGCCGCAGACTTGGTGATCGAGGGGCGGACCGACGCGAACGCTGACTTACGCAACCGACGTGGTGAATTCGAGCAGATCGAGCTCACAGACGGCGGAACGACAGTGCGAGTCGTCGACGTCGATATTACCACTCGCCCTTCGATCGACCTCGCCGAGCATGCCGGCAACGATGACCCCATCGGGTATTTGGCTGGACTACTGCGTGCTCTCGATGGCGATGACTCGCTGGACCCCTATCAGGATGTCATCGAGACGGCGCACGCGAGTGTTCGAGAGACACACGACTCCAACGCCTATCGAGAGCTCAAGAGCCACGATGAGACCTACACCCGCCCGACGGAAGCCGAAACGAAGGAGATACTTCGCCAACAGGCTCGGCAGCTCGTCGATGCGTTCGTCGAGCAGCAGGAGGTGACGGCCAATGAGTGAACCAGCCCCGACGGACACTGCACAGTCTGAGGCCGACCGTGACGCAGCGGACGAACGGAAGACGCCAATCGCCGTCGACGCCGTGACAATCGACCGGGCACCGGGCTTCGAGACGGCTGGATTCACGCTGTCGGAGTTTTCACCGGGTGTGAACGTCGTCTACGGTGCGAATGCGGCCGGGAAGACGACGCTGTCGGAAGCAATCCGGTGGTCGCTGTGGCCGGACGAGGCGCCGTCGTCGGCGAGGGTTCGGACTGACCTCACCTACGATGGTGAGTCGAGGCGGATTGAACTCAACGGGGGTGTCGCTGAACACTTTCGGGACGGCGCTTCTGCTGACTCGATTCCCGTCCCATCGCTGGATGGCGGTCGTCGGTATTCGCTCTCGTTGCACGATATGCTTCAGGAGGAAACGGACGACGGCGAGTTCGCGAACGTCATCCAGCGTGAATCGACCGGTGGATTCAATATCGATGCAGTTCGGGACGAGTTCGGTCTCAGTGGTGGAGCCAGTCCAGCGACACGGGGGATTACTGAGACGCAGGAAGCGGCGGCGGCAATCGAGGGTGTCGAGGAACTGCGGCGCGAAAGTCCGGACCTCGAGGAGGAACGAGCACAGCTCCGTCGGCTCGAAGCGGATCTCACGGCTGCTGCCGCCGCACGAGAGCGCGTCGACCTCCTCGAGGCGGCGATCGAGTACACGAAAGCACAGGACGACTTCGAGCAGCGAACGACCGAGGTGGAGTCGTTCCCGGCCGAGCTGGAGTCGTTCGACGGTGCTGAGCTGGAGCAGCTCGAGACGCTCGAACGACAGATCGAGGGACACAAACGGCAAGAGCAGGAGGCGGCCGAAAAATACCGGGAGGCGGCTGAAACGCTGGCAGAGGCGGAACTCCCCGAGGACGGTGTCAACGACGAGGCGTTACAGACGCTCCGAGAGCACCGAGACGACCTCGCTGCCGCCGAGGACGATCGGAATCGGCTGGAGCGAGACGTGGCTGAGGCGACGACCGAGCGCGAGGAGATCCGAAAAAAGATGCCACTCAACCTTGACGAGGAGACGTTGCGCGAGGTGGAGACGGACGACCTCGCTGAACTCCGATCGTTCGTCAGCAAGGTGGCCGAGTTCGAGGGCAAAAAACGGGTCGAAGCTGCTGTCGAGGAGTGGCTCGGCGACGAGTCCGAGAACCAGGACGACCGTGAGACACTCGAGAGCGGGCGGAACGCGCTCGAAAACTGGCTTGCAGCGCAGCCAGAACGAGCCAGTGACGCTCAGCAGAGCCGTGGTCCCGTTGCAGCGGCCGTCGCGGCCGGGATTTCGACGGCGCTATCGGGGGCCGTGATTGCACTGACAGTTAATCCGGCTGGCGCCGTGCTGTCGCTCCTCGGCCTCGGGTTGGCTGGATACGCGGTGCTCAGTGTGAGGAGTAACGATGCCAGTTCGGACTCCCCGAGGGCGACCCACGCGGAGACGTTCCGGCGGACCGGGCTCACGGAACCGGCTACCTGGGAAGTCGACGCGGTCAGAGACCGGTTAGTCGACATCCGCGAGCGGCTCAGCAGTGTCGAGGTCGACGAACAGGAGGCACAGAAGCGGGACGAACTTCGCGCGCAGTTCGATATCGAAGAGCTTCAGGACGAGCTGGAAACGGTTGGGGACCGTCTTCGGGAGCGGTTCGATGCTGCGGTCGACGACGATATCGAGCTAGCGGTGACGGTCGAGCGTGTCGAGCGCTGGCAGGCGGCCGACGAAACCGTCACTGGCAAACGGGCAGCAGTACAGGAAGCCAACGATCAGGTCGAGACGCATCGTGAGCGGTTCTGTACGACGGTCGAGCCGTACACGACAGAGACGTACTCCTACACGGTCGAGACGAGTGCAGACGCGACGGCCGTCGTCGAAAGTCTCGAACAGCGGCAACGCGACTACGAAGCTGCAACGCAGCGCCTCGCGGAGGTCGAGGGGAGTGTCGCGGAGGCACGTGACGGGCTCGAACAGTCCAGATCGGAGTGGGAGTCGTTGTTCACGGAACGCGGCTTGGAGCCTGGTGACCGAGACCGTCTCGAGGCGCTGTGTGAGCAATATTCGGAGTACGAAGCAGCCGTCGAGGCGAAAGACAGGGCCGAAACCACCGTGGAGAACCGACGTGACGACCTTCGTCGCCACGACGCCTACGACGAAGCGATCGAAACGCGAGACAGAGACGACCTGGAAGCAGAATTAGCGGACAAGGAGGAAACTGCAGGCGAACACGACGAGCTCTTAGAGCGGAAAACACAGTTAGAGACGGAAATAGCGGACGCGAAAGCATCGACAGAGATTGCTGACGCTGTTCAACAACGGGACGAAGCGTTGGCGGGACTCGCGGGAGCGCTCGAAACGGACGTCGCCGATGCGGTCACGGATACGCTCTTAGAGTTCGTCGAGGCCGAAACAGTCACCAGCAATCAGGAGCCGGTGTTTCAGCGGGCGGACGTTCTCCTGCGTCGGATTACCGACGGCGAGTTCGAGCTCCGACTCGACGACGGGATGTTCAGAGCATACAACACGGGTGAGCAGCGACGAGTCGATCTGAACGATCTCTCGAGCGGTACGCGAGTGCAGGTGCTGCTCGCAGTCCGGGTCGCCTTCGTCGAACACAGGGAGCAGGAGACCGCGCCACCGTTGTTGCTTGACGAGACGCTGGCGCCGTTCGACGACCAACGGGCCGCAACGGTCCTCGACACTGTGATCGATCTGGCACGAGACGGGCGGCAGGTGTTTTACTTCACGGCCCGACACGACGAGCGCACACGCTGGGAGAACCGCCTCGAAGAAGCGGACACTGCGTACAGTCTCCAGAGTCTAACCGCGGACGACGCGCACGACCCAATCGCGGAGCCGCCGACCCTCGAGACACCCGGTGCAATCGACGTGCCAGAGCCGGACGGCGACGATCACTGGACGTATCGCGAGCGACTGGACGTGCCGACGTTCGACCCACGACAGGGGGCGGCGTCAGCGCCGCTCTGGTACGTGACCGAGGACCCAGCGGTACTGTACCGGCTCCGTACGGCCCGGATCGAACGCTGGGGGCACCTCCAGTCATTGTTGGCGGTCGGTGCCGTCGATGGCCTCCTGTCGGAGACGTCTCGAGCGCAGGTTCGCCGGCACGGCGCGGCGTTGGAAGCGTTCGTCGAAACGTACACGGTCGGGCGCGGAAAGCCAGTCGACCGTGACGTGTTGGAAGCCAGCGGCGCCGTCAGCGACACCTTCATCGACGAGGCGAGTGCGCTAGCGAACCGCGTCGACGGTGATCCAGAGCGGATAATCGACGGGCTGCCAGATATCAGTCATTTCCGGCAGGACAAAATCGACGAACTCCAAAATTACCTCCGCGACGAGGGCTACCTCGATCCGCGCCCGAAGCGACCGGACGACCAGGTCCGGTCAGTAGTGGTTGATACCTACTGTCAGCACGGACTGGCCCCAACGACCGCGGCGAAGGCCGCGGACGGGCTTCTCGACCGA
Source organism: Halorientalis sp. (assembly GCF_028275115.1). Taxonomy (GTDB): domain Archaea; phylum Halobacteriota; class Halobacteria; order Halobacteriales; family Haloarculaceae; genus Halorientalis. The sequence continues at coordinate 5,516 of NZ_JAQCNH010000122.1, forward strand.
GTTGCAGCGGATTCCGAGCCGAGCGAGAGAACGGACTGAACTCGCCTCGGTCAGACCCTCCACGGTGAATCTCGAGACGACGTCCTCGCCGGACCGGCGGCGGCTCTACAGGCGGAGCAGGCCGAGCACCTCGGGGTCGAACGGAAAGCTTTGATTGCCGTGATGACGAGACGCTTCGCATCTCGAACCACTTGACCCCGAGGGTGAAGGCCGTACGCTCCAGTGACCAAACCCGCTACGTTTAGGTATATCCAAAATATCTCGATAGCGCGTGGACGCGGTCGATGAGCGGCCGGATGTCGTCCGAGACGGCGAGTTCTTCGGCCGTGGCCTCGTGGGTAGCTACCATGGCGTGTCGCGAGTGCACACACCGAACCAGATCAACGGGTGGGTCGGTTGGTTCCAGGGAGCGGTGTCACTTACTGAAAATTCGAGGCGAAAGCCTCGCCGTTCACGGCGGGAATGACGCCGACAGCTGAGAATCAAACCACGCAACTAAATTGCCCCGAAATTCTTCGATTCGACCGAACTATATATGACAATTTCGAGGCGGCTTCGCCGCCGTTTTAAACGGATAGTATCTGGATTCGGGCCACACCACGTCTGAAGGAATCCCTCTCGGGCCACTGGCTGTGGATTCCGACACGCACGGTAACTCTGAATCCCATGCCGAGATAGCAGAACGGCGGCCTGGCCCCGCCAGCAGTCCGGTCATGCCGACCACGAGTGTAAATCTTAAAATGTCCAACCGAGCGGCGCGGTGCCGTGGGAGTCGTCGCCCTTCAGCGCGGGGAGGAGGTCAAGTTGTCGTAGGACATATTCACTCACTCGATCGAGCGTCTTCGGCCGGCCACGTTCGAGGCCTGCCCACCGACGGCGGCGGCCCCGACTCGTCCGAGCATCCGGACGGTTCCCGACGAACCGGGTTCGCCCGAGCGGATATGAAACTACTTGAGGATGTCACCCGCAGTAGCCGACGTGATCCGAACACTCGCGACGCTGCTGAAACTCGGACTCGTGGTGATTGGCCTGGTGACCGTGTTGTTCGTCGTCTTCTCGTACGGCTGGAACGGCGAGCCACCGACCGTCGAACTGGCGTAGCCGAAGTCGCCCGTACCCGGGTTACCACCCGAATTCGTCGTGAATACGGCGACCCTCGTCGTTCAATATCGGGCCGACGACACGCGTGCCGTTGAGGATTTCCGAGGCTCGCGTCGCCGACTCCGTCCCCTGGAACGCTGCGATCTCGTCGCCGCCGACACTGTACACGACGCCGTCGAACCCGGCGCGCGCGATTCCACCGGCACACATCGGACAGGGTTCGGTACTGGTGTACATCACCAGTTCTGCCCGCTCGTCCGGTTCGTACTCGTTGCAGGCGCGATGTGCGAGGTGGAGTTCGGGGTGTCGCCGAATGTCCGATTCCGTGTTCACCCTGTTCGAGTCGGTCATCACTACGGTGTCGTCCCGGACCAGGACGCTCCCGAACGGCTCGTCACCGCGGTCCGCGGCCGCTCGTGCCAGCTCGAAGGCGTCACGCAGGTGCGCTTCGTGGTCGAACCCATCGAAATCGAGGTCGGTCATGTCACTCGATAGGAGCCACAACTCAATGACCCGTTCGGTCTGCCTGCAGGCCCGGATACGCTCGGATATCGTGTAGCAATTACTATTAGATTCCGCCGCGACATCGTTAGCATGGAACCAACGGCGGCGGGGGAACAGTGTCAGGCGGTCCTCGGTCGAGTGAGTGACGCGGTCATCGCAGACGATACCTTTCTCTCGACAGTCCTGACGGGCGTCCTCTCCCGGGGGCACGTTCTCATCGAGGACGTTCCCGGGACGGGAAAGACGTTGACAGCACGGACGCTCGCCGAGACTCTGGGGCTCAGTTTTTCCCGGATTCAGTTTACGCCGGATCTGTTACCGACTGACGTGACCGGAACACACATTTTCAACGAGCAGGCGAACACCTTCGAGTTCAACCAGGGTCCGGTGTTCGCGAACATGGTTCTCGCGGACGAAATCAACCGGGCCCCGCCGAAAACGCAGGCGGCATTACTCGAGGGCATGGGCGAGGGGCAGGTGACGGTCGACGGTGACCGGTTCGACCTCCCGGACCCGTTTTTTGTCGTCGCGACACAGAACCCGGTCGAACAGGAGGGCACGTTCCCATTACCCGAAGCGCAGCTCGACCGGTTCATCGTCAAAACCGAGATGGGATATCCCGGACCGGAAGGCGAACTCGAACTGTTGAATCGGCGGGAACAGCGCGATATGCAGATTCCGACCGCCGACACACAGTTGACGCCCGAGGCGGTCCAGACACTCCAGCAGGTGCCAGAGCAGATTACGGTCACGGAGGAGCTCAAACGGTACATGATCCGGCTCACCCAGGCGACACGGGACGACAACCGAACCAATATCGGCGTCTCACCCCGCGGTCTCCAGCGACTCTACGAGGCGAGTCGAGCTCGTGCCGTCGTGCTCGGTCGCGATTACGTCACCCCCGAGGACGTCCAGCAACTGGCACAGCCGGTGTTGGCCCACCGGCTCGTTCTCGAAACCGAGGCGAAGGTGAACGACGTCTCGAAGCGTGACATCGTCGATCACGTTCTGCAACGTGTATCGGTTCCCGGAGCCGAGAACGCCGGTGGCGCTAATCCCGCAAACTGAACAGCAGTGTAATCATCCCACCGACGGAGAGCACGAGCCCGACCAGGAGCCGCGGACTGCTCCCCGAGAACTGGACACCGGTCGTGGCTCGGTAGCCGCCGTACGCCAGACCGGTGGCCAGTCCAGTGGCCACGAACCCACCGACGGAGTGGACGAGTTCCGCGCGCTTCGTCTCGGCGTGACGACCGAGGCGGGAGCCGAGCGCAGCGGCGTACTGTCCGAGGTCCCAGACGTACAGGACGCCGCCGACGGCGACGAACACGAGGAGGGGCGAGCGTGTGGCGTCGATGAACCCGACAGTGATGGCCGCGAGCAGGACGAACCCGCAGCCGAGCGCGAGGCCACTGGTGTCGTCCGGAACGACGTTGAACAGTTCGAGCAGGTAGACGCCGGACAGGAGAATCGCGATCACCACGACTCCGAGATAGGAGCCCCCGAGGAGTAGCGTCGTAGGGCCGAGAAGACGGTACAGTTGGTACACTGTCCGTGCGACCGCCTGCTGTTCGGCGAGTTGTGCGAGGGTCGTCTCGAGTTGTGTCAGTACGACCGGCGCCCCGGCACTGATCGCGAGAAGCACACCGACGTAGCCGAGGATACTGACGAACACTGGTCGCCGATGTGAATCCAGTAACACGTGCTTCCGGACGACAGCGAGCACGCCGAGTCCACCCAGGCCGGCGAGACAACCCAGCGATAGCCAGTGGAGCGGTTCCGTTCGGCCGAGCGTCCAGGCGGTTTCGGACACGGTTCCGGAGACGGAGTAGACGGCTGGCCCAAACCCTGTCAGTTCGGGTGGGGTTCGCACGAGCAGCCCCAGACTGATGAGCGAGGCGGCGAGCGGACACAGGCCAAACACCACTGCGTACCACAGTCGGCTCCCGACCGCCTCGACGAACCCCGACCGCCCCTGTGTAAACAGAACTCGGAACGCGGGCGGGACCACAGCCGCGGGAACGCGAGCCCGGAGCAGGCCACAGCCCACAATCAGGAACGCGAGTTCCCCGAGCAAGACCCCGAACGGAGCGAACCCTGTCGACGAGCTCCGCAGGAACGTCTCGACGGTGGCGACACCAGCAGCGAGCAGCTTCTGTCCGAGCGGGCTGTCGAGCGAGAGCGTCAGGAAGCCAGCCAGTGGGAGTGCCAGACTGATGGTCAGCAGCGACGACTTCACTCGTTTTCGGACGGCCGAACGGAGCCCAACGGTGAGGTCGAGCGTCACGGCGCCGAGCCCGAGAACAACAGCGACGCTCGCCAGGGCCGTGAGGGCGCCAGAACTGAGCCGCACAGCCAGCACAATCGACGCGAGGAACGCGATCGAACTCACGACGAGCAGGACGCTCCCAGCAACGACGTACTGCGGCCTCTCGCTCGTGAGTGCCCAGAACGTCAGTGTAAACAGTGCCGCCGAGCCCAGACCGGTGAGGAACGCGCCCGCTGACCCGACCGGAACGGCGACGAGGGCACTGACGATAACTGTCACGAGAATCGCGCCCACGGAACTCAGGCGCGTGGGAAGCCTGACGAGCGGGTCCGAGTCCGGGACAGTCACACTGCCGTCTGCGCCCCAGTCGAGCAGCGGTGCCGAGTCCGACTCCGTTGCTGCCCCGTCGCTCGCTGTTTTACTCTGACTGGTCGGAGACGTCGTAGACTCAGTGTTCACAGTTTCTCTCCCCGCTCGGTTCGCCGGTGTGGATTCCTGGCTGTCTGTTCGGTGTCCACCCGAGGGGTCTGTCCACGTCTCGGTCACGGGGTCGAACAGCCGAACAGACGCTGGCCGCCCCTCCTCGGGGGCGAAGTGTGGCCGATACAGATAGCTATCGGGGTCGAGCTCACCGATTCCGGATTTCAGATACCCCGCCTGAGAGACGTCCAACTCGTCGACGTCGGCGGAAATATCGGCTTCGCGCGCCCGGTATACGTCCCAGACCGTCCGGTAGCCCTCGCGAGCCAGCGCGTTCGCCTTTCGTTCGTCGATCGTCTCGACGTCGCTCAGTTCCATCACGGGCCGGTCTGTACCGTTGTGTCCGTCGCTGGATGCACCGGTCACAGTTGCCCCTCCAGCGTTCGGGTGATCGCCTCGGCGAGGGGTTGCTCGGGGTCCCAGGAGATGACACCAACCCCCGTGCGCCGGAGCCTCGTGATCCGCATGTCCCGGTCGAGCGACTCGACTTGTCCCCCGGCAGTGTCTCGGCTCGTCACGTCTGGACTGAGTACAGTGACCACGTGGTCGAACGACTGGAGATAGGTGGCTACGTCTCGGGGAAACGAATCGAGAAACGGAGAGACGAGTATCAGGTTCGTGCGCCTCGGGAGATGCTCCTCGAGCGACTCCAGAGTGCGCTGGACCGTTCCGTCCCCGTCGGCGAGAGCCCGATTGTTCGCGTGACCCGACGTCGCTCTACGCCCGGATCGACGGGTCAGCGTCGTCGTGTTGTTCGACCACTCGGTAGCGACTGCCTCGCGGAACGCCAGTGTCGTTCGTGCCTTCTGATCAGCCCCGCGAGCCGGTGGGAGCAACTCGGTTCGCGAGCCAGTGTCAAACGCGACACCGGTTTCGGCTCCGTAGGTGAACAGTGGGTCGAGCAACCGACGGGCAGCATACACACTCAACTGATTCGCGGGTGGATCGATGGCTCGCCGGGCGACGTCGACCTCCGGCCGGAGGTCCACGAGGACGACGACGGGTGCGCCCTTCCGTTCCCGGAACTCCACGGTCGTGAGTTTGCCTTCTCTGGCGTAGCGGTTCCAATCGATCCGGCTGACGGGGTCGCCGTGCTGGTGTTCTCGGATGGTGTAGAACTCCGTCCCCGTCCCGCCGTCGTCGGTCGGGACCTGGCCGACGTGTTCGTGTGTCAGTTCCCGCTCGACCGGGTCGTGGACGGCCGCATCGCAGGTTATCTCCGTGGTTCCGGTCGCCAACTGACCCTCCTCCCGCTGTTCGGTGCTACTGAATCCCTGTCCGTTCAGGTAGGTATCGCCGAACTCGTGGGTGCCCCGCTTCGCGACGACGCCGTAGGTCACCGTCGCGGACTCCCCCGGCCGCAACGCCGTCGCCCGCCGCGGTGAGCCATTCGCGACGCCGAGTTCCGCCGGGACTCCGTCGACGATTTGGAGTTTGGGGACCGTACTCCCGCCGCTGTTGGTCACGGTCAGCGTGACGGTGACCTCCGAACCCGGCGGTGGGTTCGTATCGTCGACCGTTCGGCAAATCTCGACGTCGAGTGCAGGGAGCGCCGTGAGCTGTCCATACAGGAGGTAGCTGACGGGCGCAATCGCAGCTAACAGGACCACACGGTTCCCGGTGAAGACGCCGATAGCACTGACGAGGATTGCGACGACGACGAGTGCCGTCAGTCGGTTCGTCGCCCGGGTCACGCTCATTCGCCGTCCCCCGGGGCCGCAGTTTGTGTCCGCTCGGCCGCGTACTCGTCGAGCGCATCCACAGTGTGGCGAATCCGCCGCTCGGCGCGTGGCATCGGTCGAAGCCAATCCCAGAGTTCCGTGCGCCAGGAAGGGCCATCGGCGGCCGACCCGCCGAGGAAGGCCGCCGCCCGTCGGTCGTCTGTCCACTGGCCGGTGTCGACGCGTTCCGCCGCCGTCCGCTCGTCGTCCCCCTCGTACAGTGTTTGCAGTTCGATCGCTCGATCACGGAGTGCCGTCTCGATACGACTGACCTCGACGTCCCTCGCCGACTCGATGGTCGCAAGGTGACCGTCGAACGCCGTGCCGACCTGTTCTGCAGGGGCCGTCTGGATGGACTCTGGCGGGTATGGGAGTGGATCGGTGTCTCGACTCGACGCCGCTTGACGACCGATTCCCACGACGTGCCGGCCCAGGTAGAGCAGTATCCCACCCGTGAGCGCCGTGACGCCGAGCCCTCGCAGCAGATTGTTTCGGATCGAGTCAGGGAGCCGCGATACGGGGAGTTGTTCGAGTGGGAGCGTGGCCGGCCGGAAGAGGACCACCATCGTGAGACCCACCAGGACCAGACCGACGCCGGCCAGCAGTATCCGCGTCACCCGACCGAAACGCCAGCCAGTCGCCGCTCCACCGTCGGTCAGTAGCTGGTGGCTTGGCTCGTCTTGCGTGTCGCTGCCGCCGACAGTCACAGTCAGCGCGGACGTCTGCCCGAGTACCCGCCGGCAGAGTTGCCGGACAGCCACGCAGAGTGCAGCAACAGCACGCCCGGGCCGAGACCCCCTAATCATCGGCCGTTCCTCCCTGACTCCGATCCTGGTCGAGTTCGCGAGTAATCGTCCGAAGGGCATCGTGAGCCTGTCGTTCGTCGACCGATGTCGGATCCCAGTAACTGTATTCGGCTTTTCGGTACAGTTCTGTGAGTGTTTCGACGGCCTCGGCCGGGAGCCCGTGGTCGACGGCCCGTTCACCGTACTGAACAGGCGTCGTCGCCTCTGGATTCGAGACTGGGACCCGCGCGGTCAGTTCGCGCCACGCGTCCTGAATGTCGATTTGCTCGTCGTCGTCGGTAGCAGTGGCTGCTGTACCCTGTGTGGCCTCACCCCTGGTCCCGGACGTGACACTCCCCAGTGACTGAACTCGTCCGCGGAGCGCCGAGACGAGTCTGGACAGAAACTCCCGTGGCCCCGTCTCCCGCACAGCGTCGTAGTATCGGGTGAGGACTCCCCGGAGCGACGCCCAGTAGGCTCGTAGCCAGGCCCGAATTCGCCGCTTCCGCTGGCCGAGCCACGAGGCGATACGGCTGGGTGTCGCGCGGAGCGTTGCTACCGTATCCGAAACGAGATGCCTGCAGTACCCTTCGAGGCGGTCGAGAAGGCTCGCGACGTATGCGACCGCACCGACCACTGACGAGACCACTCGTCGGAGTGTCCTCGCCGTACTCCGGCGGACCCTGGCCACGAAGGCGGCCGGTGACGGCCCGACGTCGAGATACCGACTACTGAGTGTCAGTCCGACGAGTGTCACGAGGCCCAGCACGACCAGCCCCGGAAGAAGGAGAATCCACGACACGGTCGTCGAGCCACGAAGCTCGCCGCGGCTGACGCGCAGTTCGTACGCATTCTGGACCGGGACTGTCACCTCGAGAACGCCGCCCCCGCCGGTCGTCCCGAGCAGTTCGCCGTCGCCACGGACGGTCGCGTTGGGAACCGGCTCACCGTCGACCGTGACCGTGGTCTCGACGGACAGGCCAGGCGCTACCACTCCGCTCGTGGTGACCGTCAGTTCGTCGGGGAGGTCGACCGTCCGGTTCGTCGTCGACGCTCCCCTGGTCACACCCACGACGACGTCAGGGCGGAAGGGGAGTGTGAAGCTCGCACTCCCGCTCGCGTTCGTCTGTCCGACTCGGTCACCGTCGAGGCGGACCGTCGCGTTCGGTACCGTTGCATTCCCAACGGTTGCCGTGATTCGGAGTTCGTTCCCCGGCGTTCGCTCGCCCGTCACGGAAACGTTGAGCCTCCGTGGCCTGATCGTCGTCGACGCACGGGCTTCGCCGCGCTGGGCAGTTACGTTCACCTGATCCGCGTACGGGACGTCGACCGTGATATTTCCACTCCCGTCGGTCAGGCCGACGAATCGGCCGTCTACCGACACCGCGGCCTCAGTAATCGGGAACTGTTCGATCTCCGCTCTGACGGATATCGACTGGTCCGGTGTCGGCGTCTCGGGTGCGACGACCCTCAACTCCGTATCGACGTCGAGTCGAACAGTCCGGTTCGTTCCGTCGGCACCCTGCTGGCTGCTTTCGGTCGCGGGAGACCCGCCAGTCACGACCCCTCCACCGCCAGCGAACGCGGCCGAGAGCGCACCCGACCCTGCCAAGTTGGTGGCCCCTCGCTGTGCCGGGCTACCGGTCGGCTGACTGTTTTCCGCTGGGGGTTCGATCTCGACAAACAGGGTCTCTTCGAACGGGACCTGCGCCCTGAGTTGCCCATCGGCATCCGTCAGTCCGACTGACTCGTTATTGAAGCGGACTGTGACGCCGCTCTGTGGTGACCCGCCCCGGGTCACGGTCACGGTGACGTTACGACCAGGAATTCGGTCGCCGTCGACTGAGATGTTGTACGCGGGCGCCGAACCGTCACCCGTGTCGTTGTTTTCTGTGCCGTTTTGCTGTGGTGGTTCATCGGTCCCCTGGTCGCCGGACGAACCCTGTGACCCCTGCCCCTGCTCGTCGTCCGAGTCGCTGGTCCGTTCGCCGGAATTGCCACGCTGGCCCCGTTGGCGCTGACCGCCCTGCTGGTTTTGCCGCCCGCTGTTTCCGCTCTGGCCCTGCTGTTCCTGCTGCGTGTCTCCGCCGGCCTGCCTGCCGTTCTGCTCTGAATCCCCGCCACCGGACCGTGACCCGGAACCGGCCGACTCCGAGGGACTTCCCTGGCTGGGGGGCGAATACGATTCTCCCCTCGACGCCTCCGTATCGACACCGGCCGACCCCCGTGTGCGAGCGTCGGAGAGTGCCTGCCCTTCCGAGTTCGTTCGGGCACTCGGTGGTGTGGGGTCGAACTGGACCCACCCTTCACCGGGGAAGTACACTTCGACCCAGGCGTGCGCATTCATCTGACGGACGACGAATGTGCCATCGTCGGCCTCCTGTCCGGGGGAGTACCCGGTGACGTAGCGTGCCGGGACGTCCTGTGTCCGCAGCATCACGACCATCGCAGCGGCGAAGTACTGACAGTAGCCACGCTCCATCTCGAAGAGGAACGTATCGACGAAGTTCGAGGGCGCGTCGCGGGCCTCCAGCGAGTAATTTTTGTTCGCCTCCAGCCAGCGCTCGATCTGTGCGGCCGTCTCGTACCGTGTCTCGGCGTCGCTCGTGAGACTGTCCGTCAGCACACCGACCCTGCTGGGTGTGCCGGCCGGCAGTTGCGTGTAATGCTGTGCCAGCACCGGTGGATCGGTTCCGCCTGCCCGTTGAAGCGTCGCTGCAGTCGACATCGGGAGCCGACTGGCGACGGTGTAACTCTCGTTGGTGCCTACCGACTGGGTCGAGACGAGTCGCCCGTCGTCCGTGACCCGACCGTACGCCCCGCCGTCGACGAGTCGCTGTGGCCGCCACGCCGTTGGCAGTGTCCGTGTCGAGAGTGGCTGTTTCGCGATGATTTCGTGACTGAACCGGTCTCCGTCCACGGATGGCTCCGGAACTGGTCGATCTTCGACCGTTCGTTGCCACTCCGTTCCGGTGTACCGGTCGTACGCTCTCGTTCGCCAGTAGGCGGCAGTGTCAGCGTCCACGACGAACTGCACCTGTGGATCGCCGCGGGACAGTGGCCCGCCGAGCGCGGTACTGTTTCCCCGTGAGGGGCCGATGATCGACTGCTGTGACCGGGACGCCGACTGTCCGGATTGCTGTCCAGTCTGTGTCGCCGCAGAACCCGACGCCTGCGTCGCACTGCCACTGACCGTCCCATTCCGCCCCCGGGCCGATGCGTTGGTCCCTGAGCCGCTGGACCCATCACCGGCACCGGCAGTTCGGTCCCTCTCCGCACCCCTCCCGGCCGACTGCCCTGCTGTGCTGCTGTTGCCGTCTCCTTCGAGCGACGGTTCAGTGCTACTGCGGTCCGAAGCGGTCCGACACCGGTCCGATTCAGCGGACTCCGGTGTGGGCGTTGGGATGACACGGTCCCGGGCGGGAGTGTACTGCACAGGCGCGTCCTGGCGCTGGTTCTGCCCGGCGGTCTGAACAGCATCCACACAGGAACTGCCGCCGCCCTCCGGTCCTGGTCCTGGTCCCGGTCCCGGTTCCGACCCTGGCCCTGACCCCGACTCTTGACCCTGACCCACTCCCTGACCGAGTGACCGTCGGGCCGCTCCCTCTGACCCAGATTGGCTCCCGCCGCCCGTTCCCGACCCGGGCGTTCTCACTCCGTCTGCGGTTCCGATACCACCGGTTCCGCCGCTGCTCTGTGACCCCGTTGTCCCACCATCGCCGATGCCGCTATCGACGCCCCCGTCGGAAAACGGGACCCCGAACAGTGACGACGCGAGGACGATAGTGCCGATACAGAGCGCTGATAGCCCCGCCCCGGAGAGGTCCCGCGACATATCAGCATATATGATCGTACGGAATCCTAAATCATTCGACTCGAACGGCGACCGGATCGGGAGGGTGTGCATCGAACGGTCCACGCAGTGGTTCGTCTTCGAGGCCGTCGGGGGCGTCGTCCGTCTTCGGTGTGCGTGTAAATCGCCTCGGGGTCAAGCCCCGAGGCTTTCGCGTGGACTCCCGTTCTATGCCTCGGTAGAGGCAGGGGGTGCGTACTCCCCGCTCACGTTCAACGTCCCGCGATTCAAGCGCACATCTACGGGTGCGCCTCCATCGTCTGCGTTTTGCCGACGACGGAGATACTGCAAACCGATGTTCTTGGAAGCGTTGTAGTCGGCGTGGTTCTCATACCCGCACTGCTGACACTCGAACGACTCCCCGTTCCGGTTATCGTCGTGGGTAAACCCACACGTCGAACACCGCTTCGACGTGTTGCGCGGGTCAACCTGCACGGCTTCGACGCCGTGTTCTTTGGCTTTGTATTCGACGTACTC
>NZ_JAQCNH010000075.1 GCF_028275115.1 Halorientalis sp.
CGCCCGCTCGTCCTGACGTTCCAGCGGGAGTTCGCCGAGCGTATGGCCGCCGAACCGGCAACCGACGAGTATGGCCGACTCTCGGTGACCGCCGGCCACTACGCCGACGTGGAGGTCGTCGAGACGATTCCAAAGAAGGCGTTCTCGCCGCCGCCGGCCGTCGAGAGCGCCGTCGTCCGCGCTCGACCGCGTGACCCGGACTACGGGGTTCCTGGCGACGACTTCTTCCTCGATTTCGTCACTGCCGTGTTCACCCAGCGTCGGAAAACGATGCGGAACGCGGTCCGGAACACGGCGCACATCTCCGGACTCGGAGATCCCGGCGCCGTCGTCGATGCGGCCGACGCAGAACTGATGGGACGGCGCGCGGGTAAAGTCACGCCTGCGGAGTTCGCCCGGTTGGCACGACTGGCGTGGGAGGTGGGCGACCCGTGAGCCCTGCGGTCTCGCTCGTCGGGGCCCTCGAGAAGCCGTTCGATATCCGGCCTGCACAGGTCACGGTGACCGCTACTGGGTGGCAGTGGAGGTCGGCGTCGGTCGCGGCGGCTCCGAGTACGCTCCGGGGGTGGCATTCGAGGCGATGACGGACCTCGTGGAACGTCGTGACCTGGACCAGGTGTATCAGCCTGCCGAAGACTCGCGGCTGCTAGCCGAAACAGCCGCCGAGCGCGTCGGGGACGGTGACCTGGTGCTGGACGTCGGAACCGGGAGTGGACACGTCGCGGCCGTGGCCGAGGACGCCGGGGCCGACGTAGTCGGCGTGGACCTCAACCCGCTGGCCTGTCGTGATGCCCGTGACAGCGGTATCCCGGTCGTGCAGGCGAACCTGACCGATCCCTTCCGCGATGGGGTGTTCGACGCCGTGCTGTTCAACCCGCCGTATCTGCCGACGCCCCCCGAAGACGAGCGTGACGACTGGATGGAGTACGCGCTCTCGGGCGGCGAGGACGGGCGTGCGGTTATCGAACCGTTCTTGGACGGTGTCGGTCGGGTCCTCGCGCCTGCCGGCCGGGTCCTGCTGCTGGTTTCGACGCTCACCGGACTCGACGCCGTCGTCGAGTACGCGGCAAAACGGGGGCTCTCCGCCGAGGAAGTCGCCGCCGAAAGCCACCCCTTCGAGCGACTCGTCGTGCTGGCGCTCGTTCCCGGACGTTCCACGGACGAGACGACGAACTAAGTCGGTCGCTGTCACATCGGACTCGACACGTTATCGACCGGAAAAAAGGACCGTCGGACGGTCCGAACTAGCTTCGCTCTGCCCCCGTCGAGAACCGATTACAGGAGGCCGCTGTTCAGGAGAAAGTCGGAGATCACCGACTGGAGTTCCGGCGGTAGCTTCTGAACGAAGCCGACGAGCAGTTCCCGAATCGTCGCCTGGAGACCGCCGTCTCCCCCTGTTTGTGCTGCTGCTGTACCAACCCCAAACACCCCCGCCAGGACGGCGAGGATTGCTTTCATGGCAGTTCGTTTCATGCCACCTGTCGGTATTCGGACCTGCATTATAAACGAGATGATTAACCACCCGCGTTTCCTGGAACAAAACATACTTTAAGATTACGAACGAGAAAATTTAATTCTCGAAAACTCGGTAGCAGCGACCGACGGGCCGGCGCTTCGGGCACGGAGTCGCGACGTATAACTCGGGAACATCAAATCGATTAGCAAATATTAAACGGCGTCATTTCCTACGGTATTCCAATGGCGAAGGTAGTCACGACGACACCGGGACTGTTCCCGTTGCCCGACTGGGCGAAAGACGAGTTATCCGATCTGAAAGGCCATCAGAAGGCCGATCTGATCGACGGTACCGAGGGTGCAGAAATCGAGGACACGTACGACCGCGTCCAAGGCGAACATCTCGACCATCAGCAGTCGGTTGGTTTGGACCGGGTCGTCGAGGGGCAGGGCCGGTGGGACGACATGATTGCCCACCCGCTCGCTGTCGCCGACGCCGTCGAAACGCGCGGTATCGTCCGTTACTACGACAACAACAACTTTTACCGGGAGCCCGTCGTCACCGGGGACCTCGCCGCGACCGGTGACGTGGCGGCCGAGCTCGACGCCGCGAGCGAACAGGTCGAATCGGGTCTGCAGGCGGTCCTGCCCGGTCCCTACTCGCTGGCCGACCTCGCGACCGACGACCACTACGGCGACGACGCCGCGTTCCTGGACGCCGTCGCTGACTTCCTGGCCGACGAGGTCGCCGAGTTCCCCAACGTCGAGACGTTGTTCCTGCTCGAACCGTCGTTGGTCGAGAACCCGCCCGACGACGGCGCGGACGAGCGCGCCAGCGAAGCCATCGACGCGGTGGCGAGCGCCGCCGACGCCGACGTGGTCGCACAGAGCTACTGGGGCGCACTGGACGAGAAGGTGTACGCGTACCTGATGGACGCTGACGTGGACGCCATCGGCTTCGACTTCGTGGCCGACCACGAGGACAACGTCTACAACATCAGCGAGTACGGGACGAAATCCGACGTGGCGCTCGGCATCGTCGACGGCCAGAACACGCTGGTCGAGGAGCCCGAAACCATCGCCGAGCGCATCGAGTGGGTCGACGACAACACCCCCAGCACGGAGTTCGAGACGATCTACGCGACGATCAACACCGCAACGTTCTATCTACCATCCAACAAGTACGAGGCGAAACTGGACGCGCTGGCGGCCGTAAACAGCGAGGTGATTTCCGCATGAGCGACACCCGAGAACAGTTCCGTCCGGAGAACCACCCGACCGACCACTTCCTGCTAACGACGGTCGTCGGCAGTTACAAGAAGCCGAAGTGGCTCGACCGTGCCCGCGAACTCCTCGAAGACGACAGCGCGGGGTTCGACGAGGACGACTGGGCCGAAGCCACCGACGACGCCGCTCGCCTCGTCACCGAAGAACACGAGCGCACCGGGATGGACGTAATCTGTGACGGCGAGATGCGCCGCAACGAGATGGTCGAGTACTTCGCCCACCTGATCGAGGGGTACGAGTTCAACGGCCGCGTGAAGGTCTGGGGTCACAACTACTTCGACAAGCCTTCGGTCGTCGAAGAAGTCGAGTACGGCGACGAGTGGCTCGTCGACGAGTTCGAGTTCACCGACACCGTCTCAGAGCGTCCGGTGAAGGTGCCGATAACCGGCCCCTACACCCTCGCGAACTGGTCGTTCAACGAGGTCTACGACGACGGGGAACAACTGGCATACGACCTAGCCGACCTCGTCAACGAGGAGATCGAATCTCTGGTCGACGCCGGCGCGAAGTACATCCAGATCGACGAGCCTGCGCTGGCGACCACCCCGGACGACCACGCCATCGTCGGCGCGTGTCTGGACCGCATCGTCGACGATATTCCCGACGACGTGCGCGTCGGTCTCCACGTCTGTTACGGCGATTACTCGCGCATCTACCCCGAGATGCTCGACTACCCCGTCGACGAGTACGACCTCGAACTCTGTAACGGCAACTACGAGCAACTCGACGTGTTCACCGAACACGAGTTCACGAAGGACCTCGCACTCGGTGTCGTCGACGCACACGCCGCCGAAGTCGAACCCGTCGAGGAGATCAAGGAGAACATCATCAAGGGCTTCGAGGTCGTCCCCCCGGAGCGGCTGACGGTCTCGCCCGACTGTGGCCTCAAGTTGTTGCCCCGCGACGTGGCCTACGGCAAGATGGAGAACATGGTGCAGGCCGCACGCGAGGTCGAGGAGGAACTCGACGCCGGCGAGGTCGACGCGGGACTGGCCGCGCCGACGAGCGACTGACTCCGTTCCGTTTTTACCGCAGTCGCGGATTGAGTCGGATATGGCCTCCCGTATTCGCGCCCTCCTCGGCCGCGTCCGCGCCCAGGTCGCGGACGACATCCGGTCCGACCCGTACCTGCCGTTCATCATCGTGCTCGCGGTCGTGCTCTGTAGCTTCTGGTTTTGGCACCGCATCCCGAACTTCGCGACCAGAGACGAAAAGAGCCGCCTGCTCGACGCGATGGTCCCCATGGGCCGGACGGTCGCCGACCCCAGTATCGAGACGCTCCAGCGAAGCGTCGAGTGGAGTCGGGTGCCGTTCGGGCCGACGCTCTACCTGTTCGGGCTCGCGCTGTTGCCCGTCCTGCTCGTGTCGGTCCTGACCGGCGACCTGTCGGCGTTCACCTCGCTCGGGTACCCCGACCCCGAGTTCGGCTTCTACCCGGCTTGGCACGCCACGCCCGAGTGGATCTGGACGTGGAGTCTCGTGTTCGTCCGACTGTTCAACGCCGCCTTTGCCGTCGGCGCGGTCTACCTGACCTACCGGCTTGGGACGGCACTGCGCGACCGGGCGACGGCCAGACTGGCCGCTCTCATCCTGACGTTCACCTTCGGCTTTCTCACCATCGCTCACGAAGGCGGCGAGGATATGCCCGCCCTTTTTTTCTTTTTGCTCGCGCTGTACCTGATCGTCCGTTACGTCCGGACCGGTGACGGAACGACGTTTCTTGCCGCCAGCGCGGCCGGTGGCGCAGCCATTGCGTTCAAGCTGACGGCCGGGCCCATCGTCTTCCTGATCGGGATCGCATACCTGCTGCGTGCCCGCCGTGCCGACAGTGAGTGGTACCGAGCACTGTATCAGCCGTGGCTGGTCGTCGGCGGGGGGCTGTTCGGCCTGATCGCAATTCTGGTCGGCTATCCGACGTTCCTCGTCGGCGGCGTCGACCTGTTCCTGGCCCGAATCTTCGAACAGTCGGCCGCCCGCGGGACCAACACCACCGGCCCGACCGCACCGACCTGGTGGTGGTTCCTGCGTGGGTACTTCAGCGCACTCGGGCTGCCGCTCTTTTTGACGGCACTCGTCGGGGTCGCGGCCAGTCTGGAGTCGGTGCGGGACCGAGCGACCAGTACAGCGGCACTCCTGTTAACCGTCGTCCCTCTCCTGATTTACCTCGGCCTGTTCTCCGGGTGGCACGACTTCCGGGTCCACCACCTGCTGCCGACCTTCCCGCTGGTCGCGCTCCTGCTCGCGGTGTCGCTGCGTCGGTTGCGCGAGCGAAACCCCTCGGTCGGGACGCCGGTGGTCGCTCTCCTGTTGGTGACGACCGGAATCTACGCCGGCGTCGGCGTCGGCAGTTACGCCTCGATGCCTCGCGATCAGGCGACCGAGTGGCTCCGTAACAACGCCGACGAGAACGCCACGATGGAGGTGTACCGACGCGACTTCCAGGACGCCGCCGTCCCTCACGACATGCGGATCAACCACCTGTTCGGGCCGGAGACCGACCGGGAAGACGCCGCTATCGTCGGCTGTCCCGAGTACATCCAACTGGGCTATCGCGACCTGCTCTATCTCAAAAACGGCACCTACTATCGCAACGGCGAGGACCAGCGGGAGTACTTCCGAGAGCTCCTCTCGGGCGAGTACGACTACCGCATCGTCGAAGAGTTCGGGCCGCGCCCGCCGGAGTTCGTGCCCGACCGACCGACGCCGGGGTCGCTGACGGACCTGTTCCACGTCGGCTTGGTCCCCCAGACCGACCAGTTCGCCGACGAGCAGGAACTCGCGGAGAACCAGTACACCGTTATCCTGCGACGGGAGGGCGAGTGCGGATACGGTCGATTCCCGCCGTTCTGACTCAGGCGGTGGCGAGTGTGTAACAGAATTCGGTGACGAACCCCACTGCCAGCAGCAGAAACCCCGCGAATCGGGGCCCCGACGTGACGTAGCCGTCGTCTTCGAGATAGTAGCCGACTGCCAGCGGCGCGACGGGAACGAACAGCGACACTGCGAGGAGAGTCAGCAGCAGAATGTCTGCGAGTACTCTCGCCGCCACCTGTGGAAGAACGGCCAGCAGGTACAGCCCACCGGTCAAACAGAGCGGTATCGGGACCGAAAGAATGGCCTCGGAGAGAAACGGACGCAGCTCTGAGCTAACAGGCGTATCGTCCCCGTGGACGAACTCGGACAGCGGGACGAACGGTGCGTCATTTTCCTTCTTTCGATTCCACAAGTACAGACCGAAGAGATACAGTGTCGCCAGGGGGAGGCCCACGACCACGAGCGGGGCTGTAAGGATTCGGTCCACCGTGGCGATGCTAAAGATAGGGAGCCGTGATTCACTGACGCTCACCCACCACCCGAACAGCGGTAGTGACTCGAATGCCTCGAGGATCCTCTCGGAAACAGAGACGGCCGGAGGTCGGACGCTGCTCGCGTGCGGAACCGGGAGCACCTCGATCAGCGACGAGAACCCCATCTGTGACAGAGCTACTCGAAGTGGCCACAGGAGACCCCTGACCGGAGAGATTCCCGTCGGTCGTAGCATCGATAGCACCACGAGCACGGCGAGAGCGAGCCACAGCCATGTGTAGTATCCTTTCCTCGCTATCCCGTGGATCGTCTCTCTGACGGGCACTGCAAACACGTCGAGTGCGAGCAGCACGGACCCGACCATCTGGAGCCCGAGGCTCGCTACCCCCCAATCGATCGTCCCCGACATCGCGCGCATGTTCGGTGACCGAGACATCGCAGTCTAAACCCGTATACGTTGTCGTAATTTACTCCGGGGCCAGGGAGGACACGTCCAGTTTCAGCGACGGGTACCAGCCCACGACCGCCGGAAGATACGTGCCGAGGAACCGGTCGATCAGGATCACCGCGACGATCACGTTGCCGGGAACGCCAAGCGCGACGAACACAGCCGTCGCCGTCGCTTCCGTGACCCCGACCCCGCCGGGCGTGAGTGGGAGCAGCGTGACGCTGTACGCCGCGACGAGGACGAGCGGGAGCAACGCGACGGGCTCGAAGTTCGCGCCGAAGCCCCACAGGAGAAGCAGGACGCGCAGGCCGGGCGCGAGCACGAGTGCACCGAGCCACCCTGCCCCGTAGTGGACCCAGACGCGCGGGTCGGTCGTCAGTTCTCGGAACGAAGCCGTCGAATCGGTCGTGAACTCGCTGCCGTCGCGCAGCCGCTCAGCCATCCGGCCGCCGACCCGGGGAACGCTCGCGACCAGCCCCGCGAGGCCCTCGATCAGCCGGTCCAGCAATTCGAGGTTCATGCCAGCGAGCAGGACGAACCCGCCGGCGGCGACGTACAGACTCGTCGAGAGGCCGACCAGTGCGAGCAGGCCCCAGGGGAGTCGACCGAAGACGAAACCGACCCCGACCAGCGCGACGAGGCCGTAGTACACCGCGTATATGCCGGTGTGGACGCCGGCGGTCGCCGTCGCGTCGGCGTAGCTGATCCCAGTCTGGCTCCGGATGACGAACGGCGCGGCGACCCGGCCCGAGAGCCGCGACGGGAGCAACTGGTTGACGAACTTCACGATCAGGTCCGCGCTGGCGGCCTCACGGTAGCGCACGTCGCCGAACGGCCGGCTCACGACGTACCAGGTGTAGAACCGGGCCAGCAACCCCGCCACGCTCACGACCAGCACCAGACCGACCGTCGCGGCGTCGAGGGTTCCCAGCAGGCCGAGAACGTTCCTGACGTCGACCTGCGTCACCAGCCACGCCAGTGCCGCCAGCCCCACCGCGTACTGCAACAGCGTGACCGCGACTCCGCGACGGGTGCGTTCGGACACGCTAGCGTCCCTCCGGTGACTCCCGAGCACCACTGGCCGTTTCGGCCGCCGGGTCCGTCGCCACGGCATCCGCGACGACGGCGCCAGCCGTCGTGAACTCGAAGGGCTGGTCGAGGATGCGTTCGACTGCCCGACGCATCCACACTCCGGTGCGGTAGTAGACGCGCTTCGGGACGCCCTCGACCGCGGGCAGGTCGACCAGTTCCCACGGGTGGACGTACAGTATCGGCGTGATTCCACGTCGGGCGAGCAGTCTCATGCCCAGGACGGTGTAGCGCGGCCCAAAAAAACGGATCCAGGTTCCGGTCAACGGGAGTCGCAGGCCCGGCATGACGCTCACGGGCAACTCAGCCAGCCCCGTCGGCGCGGCCGGGTCGACCACCGTCGCGGGCGCCGGTCTGTGGAGACCGAATTCACCCCCGTACCAGCCCGGAATCGCCCGACTCGGGACGACGCTCGAATCGTAGCGGTACCCCGCGTCGGACAGCGCCGCGAACTGGTTCGGACCGAACTCGAACGACGGCGCGCGAAAGCCCGACACCGGTTCGTCGGTGACGCGTTCCAGAACAGCCTTCGAGCGCGTAATCTCCTCGCGACAGTCGGCCGCCGAGAGCTCGGAGAGGTGACGGTGTGTGTGGGTGTGTGAGGCGATCTCGAAGCCGGTGTCGGCCAGTGCAGCTACGGCGTCGGGAAACGCCTCGGCGACGGCCGAAACGACGAAACAGGTCGCCGTTGCATCGTGTGCGGCGAGTGTCTCGCGGAGGAACTCGCCGCCCGCGAGTCCGACGCCCGTCTTCGTGGTCTCGCCGGCCGCGTTGCGGTAGGCTGGCGTCTGTGAGAACAGCTCGAAGTCGACGGAGAGAACGGCGCGGTCGCTCATCGACACCCTCCGTGTGGGCGGGACTGCGGCCGGGGCTCGAACATAGCCGTAGCCGGTGGCTGGAGTGGGGCAGACGACGTGTCGCGGTCGACGACGGTCACTGGTGAAGTGGCTTAGGTCGGCTCACTTCAAGCTGTCGTTGTCCCGGGTTCGCGGGTACTGTAGCGAGTTCCGTCCCGAACGCGGACGGAAAGACATAGTTGCATCCGTGTCATCGACGTGGATATGACACGGACGTTCGTCGTGGGCCTCGACGGGGCGAGCTGGCGGTTGCTCGACCCCTGGATCGAGGCCGGCGACCTCCCGAACCTCGCGGCCCTCCGGGCGGAGTCGACCTGGGCACAACACCGGAGTTGCCTGCCGCCCGTCACGTTCCCGAACTGGAAGTGTTACTCCGCCGGCAAGGACCCGGGCGGGTTCGGCGTCTTCTGGTTCGAGCGGGTCGACCTCGAGGACGGCGTCATCGAAGTCGTCAACGGCGGCGATTACGACACCGCCGAGCTGTGGGACTACCTCAACGACGCCGGCCAGAGTGCCGGTGTCGTCAACATGCCGACGATGTACCCGCCCCGCGAGATAGACGGACCGGTCGTCGCCGGCGGTCCCGACGCAGTCGCGGGCGAGTACCGATCGATTTCCTCGGGCTACACCGCCCCCGAGTCGCTGGCGGCCGACCTGGAGGACCGCTTCGACTATCGCGTCCACCCCGACCCGCTGCTCTCCTCCAACGAGGAACGCGGCGCGGAAGTCGAGGCCATCCTCGACCTGCTCGACAAGCGCTTCGAGGTCGCCCTCTCGCTGTTCGAGGAGGAGGAACTCGACTTCGTCCACGTCACGCTGTTCTACCTGAACGTCATCCACCACTTCTTCTGGGACGAACGACCGAGCAAGCGCGCCTGGGAACTCGTCGACGAGTGGGTCGGTCGACTGGCCGGTCTGGACGACACCAATCTCGTTCTCGTGTCCGACCACGGCTCCGCCGCGACACAGACGGAGTTCTACGTCAACGAGTGGCTCGCCGAGAACGGCTACCAGACGCGCACACAGACCGTCGACGGGGCGCTCAAGCGCGTCGGAATCGACCGCGAGACCGTTCTTTCGGCCGCCAAGCGGGTCGGCGCGGTCGACGTTCTCGCGAGGGTCGTCCCCGAGCGCATCCAGCAACTGGTGCCACAGAGCGCGGGGCTGAAGCGCTCCCGGAAACTGGAGGCCGTCGACCTCGACAGGACGAAGGCCGTCGCCAGCGCACAGGGCCCCATCTATCTGAATCCGGACTTCGACACCAAGGCCGTCCGCGAAAAACTGATGGCCGACCTCGCGACCGTCGAGGACGAACACGGCCGGATTTTCACCGACGTGTACCGCGGCGAAGAACTGTACGAGGGGCCCTACCTCGACGACGCCCCGGAGGTGGTCGTCGACCAGCGGCCCGGCGTCCACGTCAACGACGGGGTCGGCGGCGGCGTCGTTCGGACCGGCCCAGACCGCTGGGCCGCCGAGAACACGCCTAACGGTATCTTTCTCGCCTCCGGGCCGGACTTTGCCGACGCGGGACAGATAGACGATATCAGTATCCTCGACATCGCCCCGACGCTGCTGGTCGCCAGCGGGTGTAACGTGCCCGCAGACATGACTGGCGACGTGCTGGACATCCTCGCCGACGACCCCGACTGGACGACCCGCGACCC
This sequence comes from Halorientalis sp., assembly GCF_028275115.1. Lineage (GTDB taxonomy): Archaea > Halobacteriota > Halobacteria > Halobacteriales > Haloarculaceae > Halorientalis. The sequence continues at coordinate 10,110 of NZ_JAQCNH010000075.1, forward strand.
GGTCACACTCGCCGACGAGGACGACACCCGCGACGACGCGGCGGTCACCGACCGGCTGCAGCAACTGGGCTACATGGAGTAAGTGGGACACACTGGCCGTGGCCGGCTCCGCGCACCTCGACTGCCCGGCCGTTTTTCAGGACCGGCCGCGTAATAGCGGGACATGAAGAGAGCGGTCGTCACAGCGGTCGAGTCCGTCGCCGCCGACATCGCGTCGATGGAGGGCCGGGGTGCGACGACCGTCGCCGACGCCCTCGCCGCCCAGGCCAAAACGAGTGACGCCGAGACGGCCGATAGCGTCCGAATCGAGATGCACGCGGCCGCCGGCGAACTCTACGACACCCGGCCGACTGCCGTCTCTCTGGCCAACGCCCCCCGTTTCGTCTTCCAGGGGATGGACGGCACCACGGTCGAGGAACTCCGACGGTCCGCCGTCGACGCCGCCGAGATCGAAATGTGTGACGAGGCCGAGGTCATCGACGACGAGACCCGCGCCGACGTCAGGAAAATAGCCGTCGAAAACCCTGCGTTCGACGTGACACCGCCGCAGCATCTTGACGCTATCGTCGCCGAACGGGGGCAGTGTCCGCCGGAGGGCATCGTCACGCTGCTGTGCGAACTGTTCGGTGAGGCAACTGTCCGGCCCTGGGAGGGACCGGCGTGAGAGGTGTCCCGTGGCGCGTGTGATCTGTGCCGGACACGTCAACTGGGACGTGACCCTCTCGGTCGACCGTCTGCCGAGGGCTGACGGCGAAGCCACCATCACTGACCAGTCCAGGGCACCGGGCGGGAGTGCCTGTAACGTCGCGACCGGTCTGGCGACGCTGGGCTGTGCGGCGACGGTCCTCGGCAGCGTCGGGGACGACGAGAACGGCCGCCTCGCGGTTCGCGCCCTCGAATCGGTCGGTGTCGACTGCAACCCGCTGGTGACTACGGACGCCGAGACCGCAGTGAAGTACCTCGTCGTCGACTCAGACGGTGAAGTCGCGGTCCTCGGGAACGACGGTGGCAACGAAGCCTTCCAGGCCGACGACCTGGACGACACCACCCTCGCAGCCGCCGACCATCTGCACCTGACGAGCCAGGACCCGGCGACAGCCGCAGCACTGGCCGGCCGCGCTCACGACCACGATCTGCGCGTGAGTTTCGACCCTGGCCGTCGTATCGATGCCCGTGATTTCGCGGCCCCGCTCGCCCGAGCCGACCTCGTGTTCGTCAACGAGCGCGAGGCGGCGACGGCCATAGAGGACTATTTTGGGCCGGCCGACAGCCTCGACGAGACGGTCGTCCTGAAACACGGCGCGGCCGGTGCGGAAGTGTTGACGCCGTGTGGCCACTACGCGAGTCACGACGGGTTCCCCGTCGGGGCCGTCGACACCACCGGCGCGGGCGACGCCTTCGCTGCCGGCTTCCTGACGGTGTGGCTCGACGGAACGGATCCGGACTACGACCGCTGTCTGGCCGTCGGTAACGCGTGTGGCGCGCTGGCCGCTGGCGAGCGGGGTCCTCGCGCGAATCTGTCTCCGGCTCGGCTGGACGACCTGCTCGACGGCTAGCTCACCGCGGCGTCTCCGTCCCCCACAACTCGACTGCCGCGGCGTGTTCCGGAACGTCCCGGGCTTTCGCCTCGATGTCCGCCCCCACAGCGGCCGCGTCGACGGCTGCACGGAGTCCTTTCGTGCCGGCGTGCGTCCCGTCGGGGTGGCCGTGGACGCCCCCATCGGCCCGCACGCAGACGTTCGTCCCAACCCGGTCGAGCAGCTCCGGAACGGGACCGGGGTGGAGGCCGCCCGAAACCACCGGTAACGTGTCGTTCAGGCCGTGGAGGTCCGAGTAGAGCCACTCGTTGATTCCCGCGGTGTCCTCGTTTTCGAGTTTGCCCGGGCCCGCAGTGCCGGTGTGGAGCTGGTCGGCTCGACGGCGAACGTACAGACCGACTCTGAGTCACGGGGTTCGGAGCCGAGGTCGAGGCAGTCCTCGTAGTTGATGCCGGGCATGCCGCGACCTCGGTCGGCCCGGACTCTTAATCTGCCGCCGGGTTGTGGTCGAGCGAGCCGAAACGTGTAAGAGGTCGGTTGGTGGAAGATGCTAATACGATGACTACTGCGCCCGCAGTCCGTGTCTCGCGCATGCTCAGTCAGATAGACGATCCGGAGCGGGCCACGTTGTTGCGCGGGCTCTGGCGGATCTACCAGTTCGGTCGGCTGGTCGCACACGCCTACCGCGTGTTCCTGTCGCTGCTCGAGTGTCTCCTGTCGACGTTCGTCGTGACCGTCATCTGTCTCGTCGAGGCGTCCGTCGAAATCTTCACCGAGTGACCGCTGCCCGCCGTCACAGCGTCAGGAGCACCGCCATCGCCAACCCGACCGGCGCGGCGTAGATACATCCGACGACCACCAGACTCGCCCGGTCGTCCCTGAAACTGAGCAGATGACCGGCGACGACTGCTAGAACTGCCAGAACACCGACAACCGTCCAGTGAGCCGCGAACCCGGTCGTCCCGGTCAGCGCGAACACGGCGATAAGAGACGCCCCGGCCGTCGCCACGAAGTCGAAGGCACGTTCCCGGCGGAGGGCCGCTCCGACCAGCGCTGCCAGAATCGGACCACCGATGACGAGTCCGACCAGCAACGGGAACAGTGACCCGCCGCCGATTGCGAGGGAAGCCCCCCCGCGCTCGTCGCTCCGGAACCGCCCGAACCGGTCGTCGCGCATAGTCCCGATATTGGTCGCCCGTCTAAATAGTTACCCACGGAACTACGCGCTCGCGGCCGGATTTCCGCCACAACAGTCTTGCCCGTCGAACCGCAACTCCGTTCGATTCCGCATGATGGCGACGACCCACGCGTTCGTCGGTGCCGCCCTCGCCAGCGCGACCCTGTTTTTCGCCCCATCGGTCGCCCCGACAGCCGTGGCCGCAGGCTTCGTCGGCGGCCTCCTGCCGGACCTCGACCTGGTCTTCGAGCACCGACGCACGTTCCACTTCCCCGTCCTCGCTCCGGTCGGAACGTTGGCCGTGGTCGCAGTCGGCGTCACTGCTCCCTCTGCCACGACGATCACTCTCGCCGCCTTCGCCGTCGGCGCCGGTGTTCACGCCACGACCGACGCCGCCGGGGGGAGTACCGAACCCCGACCCTGGCTCCGTACTTCCGACCGGGCCGTCTACGACCACGTTCGTGGCCGCTGGCTCCGGGCCCGCCGCTGGATTCGCTACGACGGCGCACCCGAGGACTTCGCCGTCGCCACGCTCGCTTCCCTCCCCATGCTCGTGCTCGGCCCCGGCCCGAACCGGGTCCTGGCGGTCGCCGCTCTCGTCGTCTCCGCGGGCTACGTGCTGGTCCGGAAACGGCTGTGGGATATCACTGCCGTCGTCAGGCGGACCGCACCGGAACTAGTAGCGAGTCGCCTTCCCGTCCGCGAGTGGCCAGAGGACAGCTGACGGGTCCGGTATCCAGCCCCGACTCTACCACCGACGACGCACGATTGGCCCCTATTCGCCCCGTCTTCTGCACCAGCGGTCCGGTGGACGCTGCATACGCTGCCCGTACTCGCTGTCGTCAGGTTCGCAACCGAGGCGAGCGGTTCTCCGGCGGTGCTGTCGGTCGCCGTTCGGTCGTCGAACGGAGCGCTGAGAAGCTTCGATTCGAACGCGACCACTCCTCCGACACGCGTTCGTGCGCGTCACCGGTCAGTGGTCGACGTCCTCGTACACCCACTCGGCGTCCGACTTCTCCCAGTCGACCAGTTCTCCCTCGTCGAAGAACAGGTCGATCTCCCGCTCGTTCGCGCCGGGGTCCTCGTGATCGGAGCCGTGGATGACGTTCTGCCCGAGGTCCAGACCGAGGTCGCCCCGGATCGTCCCCGGTGCGGCCTCGGCGGGGTCGGTCGTCCCCATCATCTGTCGGACCTGCCGGGTGGCGTCGGCGCCCTCCCAGACCATGGCCATCACGGGACCGGACGTGATGAACTCGACCAGGCCGTCGAAGAACGGCTCGTCCTCGTGTTCGCCGTAGTGCTCGTGAGCGAGGGCCTCGTCGATCTGCATGAACTTCGCGCCGACGAGCTTCAGACCGCGGCCTTCGAGACGGCCGATGATATTGCCGATCAGGCCGCGCTGGACGGCGTCAGGTTTCGCCATCACGAACGTACGCTCGTCGTGACTCATCTATGCTTCGGCCTCCTCCTCGTCGGCCTCGTCGGCTTCCTCGTCCTCGTCGGCCTCGTCCTCTGGGTCGGGGACGGCGCCGGACTCGGCGTCTTCGAGATCGGGGGCCGCGCCCGAACCCTCGACCGTGTCTGCGTCCTCGTCGTCCTCGGGTTCCGGTTCGTCCTCGGTCTCGGGTGGTTCCGGCTCGTCGGCCGTCTCGGCGGCGCGTTTGCCGCCGGCCGTCCGGCCGGCCTCGGTCCAGCCCACGTCGCGGGCTTCACGGCCGAGGTCGGCGTTTTTCTCGCACTTGGACGAGCAGAAGTGGACGGTCGAGCCGTCGTTCTGCACCAACATGGTGCCCGTGCCGGGTTCGATGTCGCCGCCACAGAAGTCACATTTGCGGGTTCGTGGCATTATTGTCCACCGATCTGGTCGGCCTCGCGGGCCGTCTCCCGGAGCTGTAGTACGTCGCCCTCACGCACCGGACCGAGGACGTTCCGAGTGATGATGCGGCCCTGGTTCTCGCCTTCGCGGATACGACACTTGACCTGCATGGCCTCCCCGTGCATCCCGGTTCGGCCGACGACCTCGATGACCTCCGCGGGCGTCGAGCCGCCGTCGTCTTCAGTTTCTTCTGCGCTCATATCGAGTCACCTACTGGAGGTCCTCGAGCTTCTGTGCGATGTCGTCGACATCGCCGCTGGCCTCGCCAGCCGTGACGATTGCCGCCGCGGCACTGCCGACTTCCAGTCCCGCCGCGTGACCCACGTCCGACTGGGACTCGACGAACAGGTACGGCACGTCCTTCTCGGCGGCCAGTTCGGGCAGGTGCATGACGATCTCCTCGGGCTGGACGTCCTCGGCGATGAACACGAGGTCCGCGTTCCCGCGTTCGATGGCTTTCGTCGTCTCGTTCGTTCCCTTCTTTACAACTCCTGTGTCCCGTGCGACCTCCAGAGCCTCGAGGGCGTCCTCGGCGAGGTCGACTGGGACGTCGAAATCGACGTATACTGACATTGGTATTCACCTCCTGCGCGTGGGCTCGCGCTCCCCCGCCTGAGAAACCGCCAGCCCGAGACGATGGGTCTCCGCCGCAGTCACGGCGAAAGAGCTCGACCATCGTGGCCGACGGCAAAGTCCTGAGAGGCTAGGAGCATCATCAACCCCGCGCAGGCTGTATCCCTTCATTGGCTATCCCCCGCTAAAAGCGCTTTCGATGCCGCTACACCCGTGTCAGGTGTCCGCATATCGTTTTCGGGCCAGCTGGCACCGCTCGGGCCACAGTCGTGAATCCTGACACGTAGCGAACGAAAGCGCACCGCTGGAGCCGTGGGACGATGTCGGCGCCAGCGGTCCGGGGCTCCCCGCCGCCGAGTTGGCGGCCTTGAACTCGGAACAGAACACACTCGTGACGGGTGCTTACACGACTGGCGCACCGAATCCGAGCCGCCCACAGAGCGCCGTCCGTCGCGTCGGCAGGTTCGACCCTCCAGAATCGGACGGTCGAGCGTTCGGGCACGAGAACCGTCGAAATCGCCAGAGACAAGCCGGCGGCCCGTCGAAGAAGCTGTATGCTCGACGAGGTCGTCCGGCGGATTCGAGAGGAAGCCCGCGAGGCCGACGAGCGTCGGCTCCTCGTCCTCGCGGGCGGTCCCGACCGGACGCGCCGTGCCGCAGCCGACGCCTTGGACGTCGCAGCGGTCGGCCGGTCCGACGCGACGCTGATCGGGCCCGAACCCGCCCTCGACTGCGAACACCTCCAACCCAAGCGCTCGGCCGGACTACTCGGGACGACTCGCGAGGCCGTCGTACTCGACCTCCACACGGCCTGCCGACCCAACGTAATCGGCCGGGCCGTCGGCGTCGTGGACGGTGGCGGTCTGCTTGTCTTGCTGACGCCGCCACTGGACGAGTGGCCCGACCGTCGCGACGAGTTCGACGAGGGACTGGCGGCGCCACCAGCCGACTTGTCGGCCGTCACTGGTCACTTTCGCCGCCGTCTCGTCGACACGCTCCGGTCCCATCCTGGGGTCGCCATCGTCGACATCGACGCCGGGCGGACCGAACGCGACGGACTGACCGACCCCGCGCCCGCACTCAACCGGCGGGCGCTCTCGCTGCCCGATGGACGGACGTTTCCCGATTCCATCTACGAGGCCTGTCTGACCGCCGACCAGGTCGAGGCTGTCCTGGAACTCGAACGGCTGCGCGAGGACGGCGAGGCTGTCGTGGTCGAGGCTGACCGCGGACGTGGGAAGTCGAGCGCCGCGGGCCTGGCCGCAGGAGCACTCGCGCTCGCAGGTGAGGACGTGTTGGTCGTCGCCCCGGCCTACCGCAACGCCGCCGAAGTCCTCTCGCGTGCCCGTGAGCGTCTCGCCGCCGCCGACGCCCTCGTCACCGTCGACGACCCCGAGACGCCCCAGGAACTGACCGCCTCGGACGGACGAGTTCGCTTCCGCCAGGCGGCCAGCGCGTCCGGCGAGAGTCTGCCGGAGGCCCCCGATGCCGTCGTCGTCGACGAGGCCGCTGCCCTCCCGGTTCACGTCCTCGAATCGTTTCTCGACGCACCGGCCGTGGCGTTCACCACGACCGTCCACGGCTACGAGGGCGCTGGCCGGGGGTTCTCCGTCCGCTTTCGTGACCGCCTCGCGGAGAGTGACCACGGGGTCGCCGAGGTCCGGATGGCAGAGCCGATTCGGTACGCTGCCGGCGACCCGGTCGAAGTGTGGGCGTTCCGGGCCCTGTTGCTGGACGCCAGTCCGCCGGTCGACCCGCTCGTCGGCGACGCGCGGCCCGAAACCGTCGAGCACGTCACGTTGGAACCGTCTGAGCTGCTGGCCGACGAGAACCTGCTCCGGGAGGCGTTCGGCCTGCTCGTGCTGGCACACTACCGAACCGAACCCGCCGACCTGGCGCGGTTGCTCGACGCTCCCAACGTCGCCGTCCGCGCGCTGGTACACGACGGGCACGTCGTCTCCGTGGCACTCCTGGCCCGTGAGGGCGGTCTCGACGCCGAGACGCGGGCCGATATGTACGACGGTGACCGCATCCGCGGGAACATGCTCCCGGACGTACTCACGACGCAACTCCGCGACGAGTGCGCCAGCGTCCCGGTCGGCTGCCGTGTCCTCCGGATTGCAACCCACCACGCTGCGCGGTCGCGTGGCCTGGGGTCGTGCCTGCTCACGGACATCCGAGAGGGGCTCGCAGACGACGTGGATTGGCTCGGCGTCAGTTACGGCGCGACTCCGGCGCTACTGTCGTTCTGGGCCGACAACGGTTTTACGCCGGTACACCTCTCAACAACGCGTAACGACGAGAGCGGCGAGTACTCCGCGTTGATGCTCGACCCCACGAGCGATGCGGGGACCGAACTGTTCGAGCGCCACGTCGAGCAGTTCGCCGCGCGCATCGGCGGCGTGCTGGGAGACCCGTTGGCCGACCTCGACCCGGACGTGGCACGGGCGGCCCTCTCGACGCTAGAGCGTGGCACCGAACCCGACCTCGACGACTGGGAGTGGCGACACGCTGCCAGCGCGGCGTTCGGTCCCGGCCTGTTCGACATGGCACCCGGCCTGTACCGCCGGCTGGCGGCTGCGTACTTCACTGGACCTGCGGCTCTCGACCTCACGTCCCGCGAGGAACGGCTACTGGTTTTGAAAGCGCTACAGGGCCGGCCGTGGGACGCGGTTGCGACGGCTCTCGACTACCACTCCACGGGCCAGGCGATGCGCGCCCTCGGTGACGCGATGGAACCCCTCGTCGACGAGTTCGGCTCCGACGCGGCACAGACGGAGGCAGACCGATACAGATGACCGGACCCGTACTGACGGCCGTTCTCGGCACCGACCCGGTGGTGTGGGTCGCGGTCGGACTGGCGCTCGTCGGCGTCCTCGGAACGCTCGTCCCGCTCGTTCCCGGGGCACTCCTCTCGCTGGGGGGTGTCTACCTCTACTGGTGGTCGACGGGCTACACTGACCCCGGCCTGATCGTCCTCGGAGCACTGACGCTTCTGGGGCTGTTGATAGTGGTCGTCGACTGGTTCGCGGGTGCGCTCTCGGCGAAAGCCAGCGGCGCTGGCAACCTGACGACGGTGCTGGCCGGCGTCGCCGGGTTCCTGTTGTTTTTTGTCGCCGGTCCGGTAGGCATCTTACTGGGCGTCGCCGGCGTAGTCTTTCTCGCGGAGGTGCGCCGTACCGGCGACGCCACCGCCAGCGCGCGCACGGCCGTCCTCACGACCGCCGGAATGCTCGCCAGTACCGTCGCACAGTTCCTGCTGACGACCCTGCTCGTTCTGGGATTCCTGCTCGCCGTGCTGCTCTAACCCGACATCTGCCGACGGTCGAAAATCTGGCCCAAAATTCTGCATGACTGTCGGGTTTTGCCGATTCTTTCTCGTCGACTGAAAGCAAGGACGGCGATAATATTTGTACGCGGCGGAAAATATTTGTCGGCTGCAGTCGTTCATGTAACTGGCAATCGTTACCACGGGACTGGGGTGTCGGGTTGCCGGCACTGTCGGACTCGCCTCGGGATTACAATGTCAGGGAAATCGCTACGACGGAGCATTGAGGTCGAGTACTGGGTGATCGACGCCGACGGACGGCTGGTCGAACCGGGTGACCTGGTGAACGCGTCGCCTGGCGTCGAGCGGGAGTTCGTCGAACCGCTGCTGGAGATAAAGACCACACCGTGTGAGACGACTCGGGCGCTGCGCCGCGAGTTGTTCGAGCGAGTCGGGGCCGTTCTTCGGGAGGCCGAGCGATCCGGAAAACACCTCGTGCCGCTGGCGACGCCGATCCGAGAGGGAGTGATCCGCGATCTGCCCAGCGAGCGGACCCGAATCCAGGACCGCATCCTCGGCGACGACTTCGAGTACGTTCGACACTGTGCTGGGACACACGTTCACGTCGAACAGTCCCCGGGCGACGAGATCGACCAGTTGAACACGCTGATCGCGCTCGACCCCGCGCTCGCGCTGGTCAACTCCTCCCCGTATTTCCAGGGCCGGCGTCTGGCCGTGGGCGCGCGGTCGAAGCTGTACCGTTGGCTGGCCTACGACGACCTCTCACATCAGGGGCGGCTGTGGCGGTACCTCAACGAACGAGGACAGTGGACTCGTCGGCTCGAACGGCGCTATGAGGAGTTCGAGCGCGCGGCCCGCGAGGCGGGCGTCGACCGACGTGCCGTGCAGGCGAACTTCGACCCCGAGAGCGCGGTCTGGACGCCCGTCCAGCTCAGGGACACCTTCGGAACCGTCGAGTGGCGCTCGCCCGACACTGCGCTCCCGAGTCAGGTCGTCCGCCTCGCCGAGGACGTTGCCGCGGTTGCGACCAGCGCCGCAACGGCCGACGTTCGGATCGACGGCGACGCCGGCCGCGTGACCGACGAGGAGATTGTTTTGCCGACGTTCGATACGGTGATCGAACACGTCAACACGGCCATCCGGGAGGGGCTCGAGTCACAGTCGGTCCGGTCGTATCTCGAACGGATGGGGTTCGATATCGCGGCCTACGAGCCGCTCGCGCACGAAATCGACGGCGAGGGACCGATAACGCCCGAGCAGGCGCGGATACGCCGGCTCGAACAGGCAGACCGCCTCGAGCGAGACGTTCGGCAGACACAGTCCCTGGGCGACGACTAAGCGGTCACGTGTCGCGGCCGGTCGCTGGACTGTCCGTTACCGGGTGACCAATGAGAGTGGCGACCCAACACCGGCCTATGGCCACCTGTTCGGAGCCTGACTGCGAGGCGTCGGCTGCCGTGGAACTGCACATCCCGTGGGACGAGAACTGACTGGTGTGTAGGCCACACCAGGGGTTGGGCGCAGAAAGACGGCGTCGTCGCCGACCCATCCGACGACGCGGACGGTTAGAGGTTCATTTCCATCATCACCTCGTCGATGTAGTCACCGCTCATTTTGTAGTGGTCGTGGCGTCGGGCCTCCTCCTCCCAGCCGTGTTCCTGCAAGAACTCGATAGCGGCGTCGTTCGTCGAGGGGACGCTGTTGTAGATTCGTTCGTAGCCCTGCTGAGCGGCCCATTCGAGGCCCTGCTGCAGGAGACGACTCCCGATGCCGCGTTCGCGGTACTCGTTCAGAACGCCGACGGTGAGTTCCGCCGTGTGGGACAGTTTCTCCACCTTCGGATGTTCGAGGTGGACCCAGCCCACCACGTCGTCCTCGACGCAGGCGACGAAGAACATCCGCGACTCGACTTCGTTGTGCCGGAGTAACACCTCCTCGTGGTCGATCATATCGGCAACGCTCTCTGCGACCACGTACGTCCCTGCGTCGATGGCCGACCGCATCACGCCGACGATTCCAGTCATGTCTGCCTGTCGGGCCTGCCGGATCGTGTACTCGATCTCCTCTTTTTCGTACTCCTCTCGGGTGGCCTCGTCGTAGGCAATCTGGAGATAGCCCTCCTCGGTCTCCGCGACGACCCCGTCGCGTTTCAGGATCGCGACGTGGTGCCCGAACTCGCGTGGCTCCATGTTCAGGGCATCACGCGCCTGCGCCTGGGTTACGTTGCCGTGACTCTCGACGTACTCGTACACGTCTTTTCGCCCCCGGTGGCCGAACTCCAGCTGCTCGGTCAACTCCATGATATGCGTTACCACGTCACGTCACTTAACTGTTTGTCAACCGAGCGGGGTTCCACAGCCCGCCCGCTGTTCGTGTTTAATCGACGCGACACAGGCCTTAGATTTAATATGATTACATAGTTAATACAACGCAATCTACTATCGACATTACTTTGTGTGAGATCGTAATGAGTGAACACTCCCTCTCCGCGACGGAGGTGTCTGCCCGCCCGATCCGTGTCTTACACGTCGACGACGACCCGGCGTTTCTGGAGCTGGCCGGTGAGATGCTGCAACGGACCGACGAACCGCTCGACGTGACGACCGAGACCGACCCGCGGGCCGCGCTCGAGCGACTCGCGTCGTCGTCGTTCGACTGTGTCGTCAGCGACTACGAGATGCCACAGATGGACGGTCTGGAGTTCCTCCGTCACGTCCGCGAAGACCACTCGCAGCTCCCGTTCGTCCTCTTGACCGGCAAAGGTAGCGAAGAGATCGCTAGCGAGGCTATCTCGGCCGGCGTTACGGACTACCTGCAGAAGGGGCCACGGGAAGACCAGTACACACTCCTGGCCAACCGCATCGTCAATTCGGCCGAACACCACGCCGCGGAACGCGAGGTCGACCAGACACGGACCCGTTTCTCGAAACTGCTCGAACACTCCGCCGACTACATCTTCATTATCGACGGCGACGGGAGGCTGACATACGTCACCCCGTCGGTCGAGCGGGTGCTCGGCTACGACCCCGAAGAGATAATCGGTGAAGATGCGTTCGCGTTCCTCCATCCCGAGGGCGTAGACCGAGTCAGGTCGAACCTGACCGACGTGCTCGGGTCACCGGACACCGAGACGACGGTCGAGCTCCGAGCACGACACGAGGACGGCTCCTGGCGCTGGGTCGAGATCAGAGCCCGGAATCTGCTCGACGACCCTAGTATCGAGGGTATCGTCGGTAACGTCCGCGACGTGACCGCCCGGAAAGAGAGCGAGGCGGAACTCGACTGGCACCGCTCGGTCATCACGAGCATGGACAAAGGCGTCTACGTTCTCGACCGGGACCACCGGTTCCAGTTTATCAACTTCCGCGTCGCCGACGATCTCGATGTCTCGGCAGAGGCGTGGATCGGCGAACACGTCTCGTACCTCGACGAGGTCGGCATCTTCTCCGAGTCGGCAGTTACAACAGTCAAGTCGGCGGTCGACGACGTTGCCGCGGGCGAGCGCGACGAAGTCGAGCTGGTTCTCGAACCCGCGGTGCCAGCGTCGACCGACTTTCTCGAACTTCGGATTCGGCCGCTTGAGGCCGGCGGCGACACCGGGTTCATCCTCGCGACGACGCGTGACATAACCGAGCGCAGACGCAACGAACTCGACCTCGAGCGCAAGAACGAGCGCTTGGAATCGTTCGCTTCGGTCGTCAGCCACGACCTCCGCAATCCGCTCCAGGCCGTCTCGACGTCGCTCGACCTGCTCGATGCCGAGGTCGACAGCGATCACCTCGACCGCAGTCACCGCGCCGTCGGCCGCATGGAGCGACTGATTCGCGAAGTCCTCGCGCTGGCACGTGAGGGCAAAACCATCGACCACCCGTCACCGGTGTCGCTGGCCGCCATCGCCAGAGACCGCTGGGCAGCGATTCCGACCGACGACGCGACCCTCGACGTCGAAACGGAGGCACACATCTTCGCCGACGCGAACAGGCTCGAACAACTGCTGGAGAACCTCTTTCGCAACGCCATCGAACACGGTGGCTCCGACGTGACGGTCCGTCTCGGCTCCATCGGCTCCGACAGCGGTGTTGGGGAGGCTTCGTCGGCATCCGACTCCAGCGGCGGTTTCGTGGTCGAGGACGACGGTCCCGGCATCCCAGCCGAACGCCGCGACCACGTCTTCGAGATGGGATACTCTACCGCGGCGGACAGCCCCGGACTCGGGCTCACTATCGTCGACGACGTCGCGCAGGCCCACGGCTGGTGTGTCGCGGCGACCGAGAGCGGTCGTGGCGGGGCGCGGTTCGCGTTCACCGACGTGGAACTCGTTTGAGCCAGCGACGAGCCTCAGATGGCGGACGCTGGCGTGTCGGACGTGTACCACAGCGCCCAGGCGATCAGGACCCCCTGGAGCGGGAGCCGAATCCAGCGCCCGGGCCCCGGCTCCGCGATTATCGCCGGTGCCCCCTGAATCACGACGCCGGAAGTCGCCATGTAGATATTCGCCGGAAACACCGCCAGCAACAGGCCGACGAGCCCCCAAGCAGCGACCCGGCGGGTCCGGGGCACCATCACCCCGATTCCGACGGCGACTTCAGCGACTCCGGAAAAATAGACGAGCGCTGTCGGTGCCGGCAGCTGTGGCGGCACGATCTGTGCGAACAGGTCTGGCACGACGAAGTGTGACACGCCGGCCACCACGTAGATGGCTCCCATCACGTAGACGAGCGGCGTTTTTACTCGCGACGACTCGTAGTTCCGCACGGACATACCGAACGTCGTGACCGTTCAGGTTTTGATGCTTCGCATTTTGTCGGACACGCCGGTCGTCTCGTGCGCCCGGACGACCCCGGCACGTCACCCATCTCCACATCCGCGGTTTTGAACCCCGCGAACGCGATGTCGGGTTCCGCCGCTAACTGGCCGGTCCCCGTCGCGAGCGTGATTGACCTCGCCCAGGTGTCGGCCGCACCTATCTCCCGGTCCGAGAGGAGAGAGGTCGTCCGCGTAGGCGTCTGCCACTCCCTCCCGCAGGACCGCTTTGTAACCCGGTGGGCCCATGCTCATCAGCGATACGGTGCCGCCGTGACGAACTTTCGTCTGGAGTGCCGCCTCCAGCGCGTGCTTGTCGTTGGGGTTCATCACGGTCGGTGTCTTGCCGCGTTCGAGGTGACCGTCCTCGTCGAACAACACCTGTCTCTCCCGGCAGTCCTGAACGCCGTTCGTGAGTACCAGGGTGTATAGATATCACGACTTCTGGGTGAACGTGCCTACCACTGTCGACCTGGTATTCTATTTTGTTTCCAAAAGAATATTATACTTATTCGGGGGACTCGCCGGTAACGACTGAACAGTAAAATCGCGCCGTCGACAAACTGGTAAACGCGCTCGGTTAGATACGGCCGGCGCGGCCGGGGTCGACGTCTATTGCGTCGACCGGGCAGACGTCGACACAGAGCATGCAGTCGATGCACTGCTCCTCTTTGACCGGGTCGGCCTTGATTTCGCTCTCGGGGTGGTCGGGCGTGTCGACCCACTCGAACACGTCGACCGGGCAGTCTTCCAGACACGCACCGTCCGCGATACAGATGTCGAAGTCGACGGCGACGTGTGTCCCGTGGATTCCGAGTTCCTCGGGTTCGTCGACCGGCCCCCACACTGCGTGGTCCTCGTGGTCCTCCTCTTTCTCGCGGTTCTGTTCGAACTCGGGATCGATAGCCATTGGTACCTAACCGGTAGTTCGGCTGGGGACGCACTTAAGTCTTGGACCGGACGTCGGGTCAGGAGTGAGCGTAGTACGCCACCGTCTCGTCCTCGTCGTGTCGGTCGATCCGCGCGAATCCGATCCGTTCGAACTGAACCATCGCGTCGGGGTCGTAGTCGGTGATGCCGGGTTCGGCCCGCCCGTCGACGTCACCGTCCATCGTCCGCAGGGTCAGCGGTTCGCTCTCGTCGGCGGGCACCCAGTGGACGACGTCCACGTCGCCGTCCCGCACCACGTCGATATCGTCGTCGGTGAATTCGAGAGCGTCAGCCTCGCGACGGACCGGTCCGTACCCCTTCAACCAGACGCGTTCGCCGTCGGCCGGCGCGTCGTCGGACTCCAGCAGGACCGCCGCGTCCACGGGAATGTCGCGCTCGCCGCGGTCCTCGTGGTTGGGATGGACCGGCGGCTGGCCTGCGTCCGGACCGCCCTCGACGACGAACCGCTCGCCGTCCCGAACCAGAAACGCACGGTCGGTGTCCTCGTCGATCATGTCGCGGTTGTTCGCGTAGATCGACGACATGGCCAAGTCGACGTTCGAGGTCGAGGTGCCGAGACCGACCATCGCGTCGACGATGGCCTGCCCGCGGATGCCCCGTCGTCGGAGACTCGCCAGTGTTGGCGCGCGCGGGTCGTCCCAGCCGTCGAGTTCGCCGGCTTCGATTCGCTTCTTGATCGTCGACGTGCTCATCGACACGTCGTAGGCGTTGACCTGCACGTGGCCCCAGTGGATCACCTCGGGGTACTCCCAGTCGAAGTAGTCGTAGACGAACCGCTGGCGCTTAGCCGAGTCCTGCAGGTCGATCCCGCGGATGATGTG
Source organism: Halorientalis sp. (assembly GCF_028275115.1). Lineage (GTDB taxonomy): Archaea > Halobacteriota > Halobacteria > Halobacteriales > Haloarculaceae > Halorientalis. The sequence continues at coordinate 25,138 of NZ_JAQCNH010000075.1, forward strand.
TGAGACGCCAGTGAGGTGGTCGTCGATTCCGCTCTGGAAGTCGAGCATCGGCCAGCAGCGATAGTCGCTGGCCTCGTCCCGTGGGTGGGGGGTGTCGATCATCCGGAACGCCACCCAGTCTCTGAGTGCCGGGTTCTTGTGCTCGATGTCGGTTTTGACCCGGAGGACCTTCTCGCCCGCCGAGTACTCGCCGTCGATCATCGCTGCGAACTCCTCGCGGGTGGTCTCGGTGTCCTTGTCCCGGTGGGGGCAGGCCTCACCGGAGTTTTTCATCTCCGAGAACTCGCTCTGTGGACAGGAACAGGTGTACGCACCGCCGAGGGCGATCAGTTCCCGGGCGTGGTCGTAGTAGGTCTCCAGACGGTCGCTGGCCCGGACGACGTCGTCCGGCTCGAAGCCTAGATACTCGATGGACTCGAGAATCGCGTCGTAGGCGTCCAACTCGGGTCGCTTCGTTTCGGGGTCCGTGTCGTCGAAGCGGACGACGAAGGCCCCGTCGTAACGCTGCTTGTACGTCCCGATGACGGACGGCATCCGGGCGTGACCCAGGTGCCACGGGCCGTTCGGGTTCGGGGCGGCCCGGAGCCGAACCTCGTCGTAGTCCGCCGCGTTCGGCAGTTCCGGAAGGTCGTGTTCGTCTTCCTCGTCCTCGGCGTCCAGTTCGGCGACGAGGTCCGGGTCGAGTTCTTCGAGCCGTTCGCGGCGCTCCGCCGTCGACATGCCCCCGACCCTGCCGACGACGGGGCCGATAACCTCGGGAATCTCGTCGCCGTGTTCGCGGAACGCCGGGTTCTCGCCCATCAGCGGCCCCATGATCGCACCGACCTGCGGGTCGTTGTCGTGTTTTAGAGCGTTGAAGAGGGCGTTTCTCTCTGCCTCTTTCTTGACTCGCTCGCGTACCTCGTCGTCCATTTTGTCGTCACTCCGGCGCGCCCCCTCAAAACTCCGCCGTTCCGTGCGCGGTCACAGCTCGATGCGTTCACCATCGTCCGGAATCGCAACCCCGTCGACCGTCGCCGCCAGGTCCTTCCAAGTCGCGAGACAGTAGCTGATCGCGTCCATGTGGTCTGCGACCACCGGCACGCCGTCGGCGACCGCTTCCCGGACCGAACCGACCGCTTCCGGTGTCATCGTGGTCGGCTCTCCCTCGACGGACTGTGTCGCCCCGGCGTTGACGACCACCGCGTCCGGATCGTGTGTGTCGATGGCCTTCGGCACCGTGTCGTACCACACCGCGTCGCCCGCGAGGTAGATGGTCCGAGAGCCGTCGAAGTGATCCCGGCGACGGTGCGTGACGAGAACGGCGTCGTAGTTCAACGCGACGTCGGGGAGTTCCACGGGTTCTACGAGGGGGTTCTCCCGGTCGTTAGGCGAGTTGGGAATCGGCGGGACATCGCCGGATTCGCTCAGCATCGCGTCCACGAGAACGGTCGTATCGTCGACCTCGAGTAGGAGTGTGGCGTGTCGGAGACGTCGTATCGCGGCCATTCCCTTCGGGCTGGCTGGACTGAATAACTCTCCGAGTGGTCCCGACGGGAGCCCTGGCGGCCGGCGCCGAAACTACTACGAGATTCACACCGGTCCCGGTCAGTTACAAAAACCGCACGGAACGAGCCGTCGTCGGTTCGTCACCACGCCGCGGGCCGGCCCGTTTCAACCCTGCCAGACTCTGAGTCCGCGGTCCGTGCCGGCACCCACGGCGAGCCGGCCGTCCGGGAGCGTGACGCCGGCGAGGTTCGAAGTCAGCGGCCGGTCGAGGGAGAGCCGCCAGTCGGTCGTCGCCCCGTCACCAGTCCGCTCAACGCCGACCAGCACGTCTTGATCGACGACGGGCACGAGCAGTTCGACAGTTCCGTCGCCGTCGAGGTCGGCCGCGAGTGCTTGGTCGGCGTTGTACGACCCGTAGGTGTGCGTCTGCACGTTCGGGTACTCCGCGACGACCGAGAGGGACCCCCCGTCCAGTCGATAGAACTCGACGACGTGGTCGACGTGTGGCTTTCGAGTGACGGCCAGTTCCGGTCCCGCACCGCTGAACAACGCGACCGCTAGCTGGTGTCGCCAGCCGGGCCCGTAGAGCGGTCCGCTCGCCTGTCGCCGGCCGTCGCGGCCGTACACCGCTATCCGGGCGCCGTTCTCGCTGTCCGCGACGGTCAGGATCAGTTCCTGCTCCCCGTCACCGTCGAGGTCCGCCGCGATGGGCGCGAGCCCTTCGACCACCTCCGGCGGACCGACCTGTGTCCGGACTGTCACTCCTGGCACCGAAGCGTCGAATATCACGAGACTGCTCCCCTCTACCCGGTTTCCGAGCGCACCGTGTTTGTACCGCGTCGTCACGTCCCCTAACACGGCGTACTCGCTCCCTGTGACGTGGACGATACGACCGTCCCGCGGAGCGGCGATCGGAAAACGCTGGGTCCCAGATTCCGCACGCAACACGAGGTCACCGTCACCGGCGATAGAGAGAACCCCCGACTCCGAGACGACCGGATGTGTGCGACTCGCTGTCGCACCGCCACCACGAAGCAGCGACGGGCCGCCTTCGGCCGAGTACGACACCGGCGGCGCCCCGCCCGGAAGCGATCTGTGGGCGTTCAGTTCGGTCGCCTCCCCGTCCGTGACGCGGTAGGTCGTCGCGTCGCCGGTGGGACTGACGACCGTCCAGAGACTACCGGCTTCGCCGGGGAGGGCGACAATCCACAGCGGCCGGGATTCGGTCTCGACGGTGACCGGGTTGGTGTCGTGGATGGAACCCGCTCCATCGAGAACGCGGTTCCCGGAGGGCTGTACGTGCGTGTAGCCGTACCGGCGGTCCGGCGAGAGCGCCGCCGATGTCGGCGTCGGCATCGGCGTCTCCCGGAGGAAGTCACCGGAACAACCGGCGAGACCGGTCGCGGCCCCCAGCCCTGCGAGGACCCGGCGTCGGGTTCGACGGTCCATACTGGCCTCTCGGCGGGTCGGAAAATAAGGGCACTGTTGGTCGACAGGTCGGCGGGTCAGTACTCCCGCTCGATGAGGTAGTCGGCGATACCGCCGAGCAGGTCCCGGCTGTGATTGTCCGGGAGCACGGCCAGGTTCGCTTTGCCGCTACCGATGAGTCCGTGGGCGGCGTCGCGGGCGTACTCGATACTGCCGGCTTCGCGCAACTGCTGGACGGCGGTCTCTATCTGGTGTTCCTCGGCCGCTTCGACCGACTCCGCATCGACCAGGCCCTCGACGTCGACGCCGTTGTCGCGGGCGTGCAGCGTGACCAGCGTCTTCTTGTTCTCTATCAGGTCACTGCCGCGTTGCTTGCCGAGTTTCGCGCTCGGCGTGGTCAGGTCGAGCAGGTCGTCCTGAATCTGGAACGCGCGGCCGATGTCCAACCCGTAGCCGTAGAGTGCGTCGACCGCGTCGTCGTCACCGAGCAACATGGCGGGGACTGCTGCGGCCGCGGCGTACAGCACCGCGGTCTTGAGTTCTACCATGTCCAGATACTCGTCGGGTTCGACGGCGTTGCGGGACTCGAAATCGATGTCGAAGGCCTGTCCCTCACAGATTTTCGTGCAGGTCGTCGCCAGTTCCGACAGCGCCCGGACCGACCGCTCGGCCGGCGCGCCGGTTTCGAGCATGACCTCGAACGCCTTCGAGTAGAGTGTATCACCCGCGAGAATGGCGGTCTCGAGGTCGTACTCGCGGTGGACTGCCGGCACGCCACGGCGCATATCGTCGTCGTCCATGATGTCGTCGTGGATCAGGGTGAACGACTGGATAATCTCGATGCTGACCGCCGCCGACATCACGTCGATTGGGCCGTCCGGAGCGGGGAAGACGTGGTAGTCCTCGCCGAGCGGGTCGGCGTCTGCGATCGCTTCCGCGGCCAAGAGGAGAATTGTTGGGCGCAGACGCTTACCACCCGCGTCCAACAGGTATCGAGACGCTTCGTAGAGGCGTTCGGGGCGGATGATCGGCAACTGCTCTGGGATGGCCTCGTTGACCAGGTCCCGACGCGCAGTGATCGCCTCCTCGACGGCCGCCTCATCCGCGCGTGGTGTCGTCATTCGTCGACGAGCGTAATCAGATTCCCGTTCCGTGTGACGTGCAGATCACGTCCGAGGTCGTAGCCCAGGTTCTCCGCGAGGTCCACGTACGGTGCGAACCCTTTCATATCCTGGTGGGCCGGGATGATGTGCTGTGGCTGGAGCGTGTCGAGCATCTGGTAGTGGCCCTCCTCCCGGAGGTGGCCCGAGACGTGGATGTCGTCGTAGATACGGGCGCCCTGCATCCCCAGCAGTTTCTCGCTCTGGTAACGCTGGCCCTCGTTGGTCGGTTCCGGGATGACCCGTGCCGAGAACATGACCTTGTCGCCGTCTTCCAGTTCGTACGGTGTCTCGCCGCGACCCATTCGGGTGAGCATCGCACGCGGCTCTCCCTGGTGGCCCGTGACGATGGGCAGGTAGTCCTCTTTGCCCTCCTTCATGATTCGCTTGAACGTCCGGTCGACTGATTTGCGGTGGCCGTACATCCCCAGGTCGTCCGGGAAGTCGACGAAGTCCAGCCGTTCTGCAGTGCCGGAGTACTTCTCCATCGACCGGCCGAGCAACACCGGCTGGCGGCCGATGTCCTCGGCGAACTCGACGAGAGAACTCACTCGGGCGATGTGACTGGAGAACGTGGTCGCCACGATCCCACCGTCGTAGTCCTCGACGCTGTGCATCACGTCTTTTAGATGACGGCGGGCGACCGACTCCGAGGGCGTCCGGCCCTTCCGGCCGGCGTTGGTACAGTCCTCGATGTAACAGAGAACGCCGCCGTCCTCGCGGGCGATCTCCCGGAACCGCTTCATATCTATCGGGTCGCCGATGACCGGCGTGTGGTCCATCCGCTTGTCCAGCCCGTAGACAATCGAGCCTTCGGGTGTGTGGAGAACCGGGTTGATCGCATCGATAATCGAGTGTGTGACGTTGACGAACTCCAGTTCGTTGCGTTCGCCGATCTGCATCGTCTCGCCGGCCGCCATCTTATTCAGGTCGTTCTCGACGCCGAACTTCTCCTCGCCTTTGATCTGCTGTTTGACGAGTTCGATGGTGAACGGAGAGGCCACGATGGGCGCGTTGTACCGGTGAGCAAGCTTCGAGATGGCCCCGATGTGGTCGAGGTGGCCGTGTGTCGGCACGATTGCCTTCACGTCACCTTCGAGGTCGGACATGATCCGGTCGTCCGGGATCGCGCCCATGTCGATCAGGTCGAGACTGTGCATCCGTTCGGTTTCGACGTTGTCGTGGATCAGGACCTTCGAGAGGTTCAGACCCATGTCGAAGATGACGACGTCGTCCCCAGCACGCACTGCAGTCATCTGCCGGCCGACTTCCTCGTAACCGCCAATTGTCGCAATTTCGATTTCCATGATTGTGTTGCCGAGACGGGCCCCGCAGAAACGGACGACTCGCGGCGACCGGCAAACAATCGATTCTGATCCGAGGGCTGGCGACTCCCGACTCGCCGACGATTTCCGTGCGGCACCAGGCCAGAACGTGGCCCGCGCCGCGCGACGACGGACGGGTGTCGGTCCCGTTCCGGACACATCGACTCGCTCGATGTGTTGCCGGCCGCCGTGTCCGAGTCCGGGCGGCCGTACGCTCGGTTACTCAAATATTCGACATCCGTTTATAAAACTGTTGGGTTTGGCAGGCACTGGTCCCGCCTCAGTCGGCTGTCTCACCCCATCGGTGACTGGTGCAACAGATGTCCACCGTCGACGACGTAGTAACTCCCGGTAACGTAGTTCGCCGCCGGACTCGCCAGAAAGAGGACGACCGGCACACAGTCCGCCGGGTCGCCGAACCGGTCCGCGGCCAGATCCGCGAGCAGTTGCTCGGGCAGTGACCCACCGACCGCGCCGGCGACCCCCTCGGTCTCGATGATGCCCGGTGCAACCGTGTTCGCACGGATGCCGAACTGGGCCCACTCGCTGGCCAGCGACTGCATCAGGTTGTGAACGCCTGCCTTTCCGGCCCCCGAGTGAGCGTGGTAGGGCGCGCCGAACTCCGAATTGGTCGCCCCCATCGAGACGATCGTCCCGCCGCCGTTGTCGATCATGTGCTCACCGACGGAAAACGAACAGTAGGCCGTGCCGTCGAGTATCGTCCCCACCACCGAGCGCCAGCCGTTGGCCGACAGTTCCTCGGTGGGCGTGATGAAGTTCGCCCCCGCGTTGTTCACGAGGATCGTGATTTCGCCCAACTCGTCGATCACCGCCTCGGTCATCGCGTCGACTCGCTCCTCGTCTCGCACGTCGACAGTCGTCGCACAGGCCCGCTGACCCCTGGCTTCGATCGCCTCCGCTACTGGTTCTAGATGGTCCATGTCCCGGCTGGCGATGGCCACATCCGCCCCGTGGTCCGCCATCGCCAGTGCGATCTCCTCGCCGATGCCCGTCCCACCACCTGTGACCAGTGCGGTCTCACCCGCCAGCAGGTCGTCTGCGAACACGTCCAGACTCGGCGGCGTCGGATCGAACCCTGCCATCCTCTACATTCGCGG
>NZ_JAQCNH010000141.1 GCF_028275115.1 Halorientalis sp.
GCGACGGCGACAGTTGCACGGACATGCGAACACTCGCGTTCGACGGCCGGATGGGGGCCAGCGGCGACATGGTGCTGGGGGCGCTGCTCGCGGCCGGTGCCGACCGGGACGCCCTCGCGCCCGTCGAGGATGCCGAGAGCCTCGACGTGACCTACGAGGACCGGACCGTCGAAAAAAGCGGCATCAGCGCGACTGCGGTCGACGTGTTGCTTGCCGGCGACGGCGACGGCCACGACGACAGTGACCACGGCCACGACGACCACCACGACCACACCGACGACGGCACTCACGACCACTCGCCGGACCCGGAACACGGCCACGACCACACTCACACCCATCGCGGAGGCCACACTCACGCGGAGGGACACGGGCCACGCCGCACGTATTCGGAAGTCGTCGAGATGGTCGACGGACTGGACCTGCCCGTCGGTGTCGCAGCGGACGCACGGACGGTCTTCGAGATTCTGGGCGAGGCCGAGGCGGCCGTCCACGGGACGGACCTGGACGACACCCACTTCCACGAGGTCGGTGCGGACGACGCCATCGCGGACGTAGTGGGGTGTTGTCTGTTGCTCGACGACCTCGGTGTGGATCGGGTCGTGACGACGCCACTGTCGACTGGCAGCGGTGAGGTGTCGATGAGCCACGGGACCTATCCCGTCCCGACACCCGCCGTCGTCGAGATTGCCGAGCGAGCCGACTGGGCGTTCCAGGGCGGCCCGGTCGACGTGGAACTGTTGACTCCGACCGGAGCGAGCATCCTCGCGCACGTCGCAGAGGGAGTCGAGCGACTCCCTTCGCTCCGCGTCGACGCCTCGGGATACGGCGCGGGCGGCTACGACTTCGAAGAGCGGCCCAACGTTCTCCGGGCCGTGGTCGGGGACAGTTCGGGTGGGCTCCGGCGTGAGGATATCACCGTCCTGGAGACGAACCTCGACGACGCGCAACCGGAGGTGCTCGGTGGGCTACAGGACCGCCTCGCCGACGTGGGCGCGCGAGACGTGTCGATCGTCCCGCTCACGATGAAGAAGTCACGGCCGGGCCACCTCGTGAAGGTGATAGTCAAGCCCGAGGACGCCGACCGGGTCGCCCGTCGGCTGGCCGAGGAGACGGGGACGCTCGGGGTCAGAGAACACGGCGCAGGCCACCGCTGGGTCGCCTCCCGAGAAGTCGTGACGACGACGGTGTCCGTGGCGGGCGAGAGGTACGACGTAGCCGTGAAACGCGCCAGCGACGCCGACGGAGCCGTCTACGACGCGAGCGCCGAGTACGACGACGCACTGGCGGTCGCCAGCGAAACCGACCTGCCGGTCCGGGAAGTGATGCGACGGGCAGAGACGACCGTCCGCGACGAGGACGGGGACGACTAGGAGTCGCCGTCTCTCTCGTCGGGTTCGTCGTCCCCGCGGTGTTGGGCCAACGCCTCCTGGATGGTCAACTCGCCGACGGCGACCCGTCGGGCGAGAGCCTCGTCGATGGCGCGGTTGGTCTCGGACTGGTCGCGGGAGCGCGCCTTGATCTGCTTGAGTTCGCCGGCCGTCGGTTCGATGTCGCGGGACTCGATCTCCTCGCCCTCGATGCGGGCGATGTTGACCGCCGCGAGCACGTCGCTCATCCCGCGCGCCCCGGTCCCGAGGTACGGGGTCGTCCCCGTCTCGTCGACCAGTTCGACGGAGACGTCCGGCAGGTCGTCGATGATCCGCGCGCCAGTCGTGCGCGCCCCGTCGCCGACCCGGACCAGCGGGTTAGCGGCGTCGTCGCACTCGTCGGCGACCACGTCGGCGGTCTGTGCGGCCGGGACGTGAAACGCCGCGACCACGCTGTCCCCGACCGTGACTGCGATGCCGGGTCGGTCGCCGGGGTCGATACCGATCACCGTGCGGCCATCACCGCCGCGCATGACGGCCAGCACGTCCTCGACGGCCCGTCGCGGCTCGTCCGGGTCGGCGGTGACCACGGGCACACTCACGTCGAGGTCTTCGTTCGGCCCGGCAACCGCGACAGACGCGCGGCCGGGGAGGGCTTCGTCGGGCTCCACGGTGGTGAAGCGGACGCCGCGGTCGCGGAGCTCGTTGACCACGCCGTGGTACACCTCGAAGTCTCCGGTCGCGACGACAATCACACGCAGACTTGGCGGGCCGGCGTCTTAGTCCCATCCAACCGGAACCGATTTCAGGCGAGGTCCGAATCTCCCGCCATGGACGTGGAGTTCGAGGCCGGCCCGCCCGAGGCCCGGCGTCGGCGGCTCACGATTCTGACCGGAATCCCGGCCCTGCTCGCGACGGTCGCCGGGACGCTCGGTCCCACACTCCTCAGCGTGCCGGAGTTACAGTACCTCATCGTCCTCGGCGGCGCGTGGCTGCTCGGGAGCTGGTTGCTGGGCCACCGCGACAGCTACCGACTCTCCGAGACGGGCGTCCGCCGGAGCGGCCGGCTCCGAACCCGTACCTACGACTGGGCCGACTTCGAGGGGTACGATGCCAGCGGCGATGCGATGGTCCTCCACCGCGCGGGGTGGCGACCCGCGGTCCGATTCTCCCTGTCCGGCCTGGACGACCCCGACCAGGTCCGCGAGGCCGTCGCCGAACACCTGCCGGCCGCGTAGCACGGCCCCGCGCCGAAAGAGATTTGTACATATCAGTCGGACGAACGGATATGCACGGCACGGTCCGCCGGCCCGCCCTCCAGTCACCGGACCCGCCGGATACGGTGTTCTCCCTCGTCGCAGGCCTGTACCTCACGTTACTGGTCTCACCCGCCGTCGTGGTTGCCACGGCGGTCGCGATGCCACTCGGTGCCGCCGGGCTGTACGTCGCCTTGTTGACCGTACTGACTGCGGTGGCGGCCGCAGTCACGGTCGGCGTCGGTCGGGTGCCCGGGGTCGCCGAACGGATCGGCGCGTCGCCGTTCGCACGCGGACTCGTCGTCCCGCCCGTCGTCTGTGCGGCCGGGTACCTGTTCGCGGCGAGCAACATCGAGACGGCCGGTGCCGACGGCGCTGCGCTCGTCGGTGTCGTCTTCGCAGTCGTCGGCGTCGTCGTCGGGCTGGCCCTCGTCGCGATGTCCCGGACCCGATACGCGACGGCCGTCGTGGACGACGAGCGTGTGTCCGCGGAGTGGACGGCGGGCTGGCCCCGGCCGCTCCGGGTCTGGTTGCAGGCCGGTGGGACGACCCTCTATTTCGGAGGGACGGCGCTTCTGTTCGGTGGCGAGTTCGTCGGCCTCGGCGCGTACGAGTGGCTCGGCGCGCTGGCGTTCGTCCCGGGCGGCGTGGCCATAGGCTGGGGCCAGCCCCGCGCATACCGCCTCTCACCCGTCGGAATCGATCGGAGCAACCACGTCCACCGACGACTCTACGAGTGGGACAGCTTCGAGTCCTTTTCTGTGACCGACGACGCAGTGATTCTCCGGCGGTCGGGACCCCGACCGTCCTTCCGCTGCTGGCGCGAGGAGATCGACGACGAGGCGGCGCTGATCGACGTGCTGGACGACCACCTCCCCCGGGCGTGAGCGGCGAGTGAGAGTGTTTTTCAGCGGTGGCGCCCAACCTCGGCACGTGAGCGAGCCGATTTCGACCGACTGTGAGGCCATCGACGGGTTGCTAGGTGGGGGGTTCGAGCGCGGCGTCGTCACCCAGTTGTACGGGCCGCCGGCCGCCGGCAAGACGAACCTGGCGCTCTCGGCGGCCGTCGCGACCGCGGCCCGCGGGGAGTCCGCCCTCTTCATCGACACCGAGGGCATCTCCGTCGACCGGCTCGAACAACTCGCCAGCGCCCGAACCGGCGCGGTCGAGGACCTGGCCGCCCGAATCATCGTCTCGGACGTGCTGGACTTCGACCAGCAGGGCGAGGCCGTCCAAGACGCAGCGGAGTTCGCCGACCAGGTAGAGTTGATCGTCCTCGATTCGGCGACGGGCTTCTACCGTATCCGCCGGAGCGAGGACGAGGAAGCCGGCGACGCCCTCAGGACCGTGGCCCGGCAGGTGACACACCTGCTCTCGCTGGCCCGCAAACACGACCTCGCCGTGGTCATCACCAACCAGGTGTTCACCGACCCGGACAGCGACCGCGCGCGACCGCTGGGCGGGCACACCCTGACGCACTGGTCGGGCGTGGTCCTCAAACTGGAACGGTTCCGCGGCGGGAACCGCCGGGCGACACTGGAGAAACACCGGGCCAAACCCGCGGGCGACTCGATCCAGTTCAAGATCACCGGCGAGGGACTGCAGTCAGTGGAAGACGTGCCGTAGCGGGAGAGAGCCAGCGCCCAACGGGCGCGCTCGCGGCTTTTTTCACGCACGTTTTTTGACGGGGGTTGAGTGCTCGCCAGCGGCGAGCGCGATTCCCCCGGAAAGAGGTGCTAGTAAATGAGCGCGCCGTCGTTCTCTGCCATGTACAGAGTTCGAGCGGCGATGTTGACTGCGTGGTCGCCGACGCGTTCGAGGTCCCGCACCGTCAGCAGGAGGCGGGAGACTTCGGTCATGAACGTCTCGACATCGTTTTCTTGAATACCCTCGCGTTCGTCAAGTCGGGTCTCGATGAGGTCACGCACGATGAGGTCGGAGGCGGCCTCGCAGTGTACGTCGATGTCGTTGTCGCGTTCGGCGATAGCGAAACAGTCCGTTGGACTCTGCTCGGCGTAGGCCTGCATAGCGTTCTCGACCATGTCCAGCGTCTCGTCGCCGATGGACTGGATGTCCACGTCGGGGAACACGTCTCGTTCGGCGTCGAGGGCGTACTCCCCGAGGTTCGTAGCCAGGTCGCCGATTCGTTCGAGGTCGGTGATGATTTTGAACGAGGCGGCGATGAATCTGAGGTCCCCGGCCACGGGTTGCTGCAGGGCGAGGAGGTCGATACAGTCCTGCTCCAGATCGAGATAAAGTTCGTTGACCTCGTGGTCGCCCTCAATTACCTCGCGGGCGAGGGCCTCGTCTTTGCGTTCGAGTGCGTCTAACCCCATCCGGAACCGTTCGAGGACGACTTCACTCATATAGAGAATGTCGTCTTCGAGGTCCGCCATCTGCTGCTGGTAGTCTTCACGCGGCATATTGCCCCCGTGAATGTCTGTATATAAAATCCTTTCGTTCAATCTATATACTCTCAATAGTCGACAATAGTATCGGTTAGTAGGGAGACTGCCGGAAACACCGGTCGTGGTCGGAGAGCAGCATCCGCGCGAGTGGAGCGAGCGCGGTTCACCGGACACGAGGCCTGCGGCCGAGCGTCCGGGAGGTTTTTATACTAAATTTTTGCGAGTAGTGCGGGACCGAAGGTCCCGCATACCGTGCGAACGGGCGGCTTCGCCGCCCGTGAGCAGAGGGGGTTGCCCGCGGCGACCCCCCGGGATAAAATTTAGTAGATCAGGACGTCGTCGTTTTCGATCATGTACAGCGTGCGAGCAGCGATGTTAACGGCGTGGTCGCCGATACGTTCGACGTCACGAACCGTCAGGAGGATGCGCGTGACTTCTGAGAGGAGCGATTCCAGCTCGTCGGCGTCGGGGTCGCGGTCGACGAGACGGCGGATCACCTGTTGGGCGACTCGCTCACAGCGGCCGTCGAGGTCGTCGTCGCTGTCGGCGATGGCCCGACACCGCGTGGCGTCGCCGTCGTCGTAGGCGGCTAGGGCGTCGTCGAGCATCGAGACGGCAGTCGTCCCGAGGTCAGCGATGCCCAGGTCGGGGAACATCTCGCTCTCGGCAGAGACGACGTAGGCCGCGAGGTTCGCGGCGAGGTCGGCAATTCGCTCGAGGTCGGTGAGGATCTTGAACGAGGCGGCGACGAAGCGCAGGTCGCCCGCGACCGGTTGCTGGAGCGCGAAGAGGTCGATACAGTCCTGCTCGAGGTCGAGATACCGCTCGTTGATCTCGGAATCGGCGTCGGCGATCCGGGCGGCGGTGGACACGTCGTGGCCGTCGAGGGCGGTGATGGCTTTCCGGAGTCGAGTCGAGACCACGTCGCCGAGTCGGACCACTTCGTCCCGGAGCGCGTCGAGTTCGCGCTGGAACTCGTCGCGGGGCATCTGTCACCCGAACTTGCCGGTGATGTAGTCTTCGACGCGTTGGCTCTCGGGGTTCTCGAAGATCTTGTCGGTGTCGTCGTACTCGACGAGCTCCCCGCCGGTGAGGAAGACCGCGGTCTGGTCGGAGATACGGGCCGCCTGCTGCATATTGTGGGTGACGATGACGACGGTGTAGTCCTCGGCCAGTTCGGTGACCAGATCCTCGATCTTCGAGGTCGCGATCGGGTCCAGTGCCGAGGCGGGTTCGTCCATCAGGATGACCTCGGGGTCGACGGCGAGACAGCGAGCGATACAGAGACGCTGTTGTTGCCCGCCGGAGAGGCCGAGCGCGTTGTCGTCGAGACGGTTGTTGACCTCGTCCCAGAGCGCGGCTTGCCTGAGCGAGCGCTCGACGAGTTCGGCCTCCTTCTCGGAGTCGTCGCGGCCGAACAACCGGGCCAGCAGTCCCTTGTTGATGTCGCCGTGTTTTCGCGGGCCGTAGGAGATGTTGTCTCGGATGGACTTGGGGAAGGGGTTGGGCGACTGGAACACCATCCCGATGCGTTTGCGGAGTTCCACGAGATTCGTGTTGGGATCGTAGATCTCCATCCCGTCGAGTTCGACCGAGCCATCGATGCGAGCGGCCTTTATCCGGTCGTTCATGCGGTTGAGACACCGGAGATAGGTGGATTTCCCACAGCCCGAAGGGCCGATGAGCGCAGTGACGCTCTTTTCGGGAATCTCCATCGAGACGTTCTTGAGCGCGTGGTCGTCGCCGTACCAGACGTCTAAGTCCTCGACAGAGAGTTTCGACGGGCCATCGAACCGATAGTCGGTCCACTCGTCTCGGACCTGCTCTTCGCTCTCGCCGGCCGTCGTGGTGGTCGAGGTCTCGACCCCGGTGGTCGTACCCAGTTGGCTGTCGGTACTCGTGTCGGTAGTGATGTCGTTCTCCGTGTCCGTATCGCTGATTTGGTTATTCATAGTTGATTTTCCTCCTGAAGTACGTCCGTGCAGTGATTCCGACAGCGTAGAACAACAGGACGACCACCAGTAATATAAATGCGGTGGCCCACCCCTTCGAGGGCGAGCCGCTGACGCCGGCCGTGATGATACCCCACACCTGCGTCGGGAGCGCGGCGGAGCTACTGAGCAGCGCCTCGTTCGTGACGAACGGCGGTGACGTGGTGAACTGGAAGCCGCCGAGAACGTCGGCGGCGGTCGTCGCGTCGATTGTTGAGCCGAGGACCAGAATGAGGGGTGCCGTCTCGCCCGCGATGCGGCCGACACCGAGAATGACCCCTGTCACGACGCCGGGCATCGCAGCCGGGATGACGACACTTCTGATGGTAGTCCACCGCTCGACACCCAGGGCGGCACTGGCGTCCCGGTACTCGTCGGGGACCGACTTGATGGCCTCCCGGCTAGTGATGAGCACGAGCGGGAGCAACATGAACGAGAGCGTCAACTGTGCGGCCAGCAGCGACAGGCTGTCGCCGAGCCGGGGAATGAGAAACGCCGCCCCAAACAACCCGAACACGATGCTCGGCGTACTCCAGAGGGCGTTGGTCGCAGTCTCGACCAGTTCGGTGAACCGCCCCTGTTCGGCGTACTCGGTGAGGAACACCGCCGCCCCGAGACCGAGCGGGACCGCGAACAGCGATGCTCCGATGACGATCCAGATCGTTCCGATGATAGCCGGGAAGATTCCGCCCGGTGCCTGCCCCAGCGGAATCGCTCCCTGTAGCACGGTCGGCCAGGAGAGCGAGCCGTTGGTCCCGACCTCAAGGGGCCCGAGGGCGAACACCGATTCGCTCGTGGCGGCCACGTGGAGTCCGACGAGGGCCACGTATCCAGTCGCGGTTGCGAGCGCGAGCGTCACCTCGTCACCGAGGACCCGGCGTCTGAGCGTGTCGTCCGTCGACCGCCTCGCCCGTGCGACGAGCGCGGCGATACACAGCGACGCGATGGCCGCGACCAACGCGACAATCGGCACGGGCGCGACAGGGCCAAGTTGCGGGTTCGACACGGCCGTCCACTCGAATATGACCACCGTCATCAACAGCGCGACGCCACTGAACAGACAGACGTTGAGCAGTTGTGCGCTCTCGTGTGCGCGCTCGGCGAGAGTTCCCTCGCCGGTCACAAGTGCCCCCAACGGGACGAGTGCGAACGCGGCGACCACGACGGCGCCCAGGGTCGCTATTCCGAGACCCAGCACCGGACCGACTCCGCTGCTGTTGAGGACGGGTCCAACCGTGAGATAAACTAGGCTCAGCAGTCCCAGGAGGGCGACGGCCGCCGGGACACCCTGCCGGACGAGCGAGAGGCGCTCGTACTCGGTCCCCACGTTCCGGAGACTGCCGTACCGCCGCAGGAAGTAGGAGAACAGAAACGCCCCGGAGAGGATGATCAACAGGTTACCGACGGTCAGCGACGGCGTGACGCGGACCGCGGTGTCGAGCATGACGGTGCTCCGATCGACCAGGATCGCGTACTGGTAGGGAATCTCGAACGGCGTCCCGGTGACGAGAACACCCAGCAGGAGGGCGGCGAGAGACCCGACAGCCGCGAGTGGAATCACGCGAAAGAACTGGCGGGCGGCCGAGTGCCACTCGTCGGTTCCCGCCGGGGCTCTGGCGTGCTGGGCTGTGAGAACCAGAATCGGAGCCAGGACGACAAGCAGTGACAGGGCGCCGATAGAGAAGTCGTGGAACGCCCAGCCGACGCCTTTGACGGTGACGAAGACCACGATGGCCATCATGATTGCGATCGTCAAGAACGCGTTGAGGTTGATAATAAAGAAGGCCCCGTACTGTCGTCCCCGCGCACCGAAGTCGGCGCGACACTTCGCAGCCGACCAACTTGCCAGCAACGAGCCGAACAACACGAAGACCGGAATAATCGAACCACCTGTGAACCCACCACTGAGGTTCTCCGGTGTCCACTGCCACCCGACGCCGATAGCCGCCGTCGTGATGGTCACACCCAAGACACCGATGAGCAACGCCGGCGGGAGCGTCGACCCGAGGTCCTCACGTGGGACTATGGCCAGCGCACCGAAGCCGATTCCCAGCACGATCGCACCGAGCAGCCAGACGGGGACGCCGGGCACTGCAGCGTCCAGACCGGGGATGGAACCGACGATGATTGCGCCGACGAACGCACCAATGATACCGAACACGATTCCGGCGAGCAGACCGGCACTCATGCTCGGAGCTGTATCGACGAGTTCCAGTCGCGAGACGACGCCTGCCGTTGCAACGAGAACGGCCTCGACGAGCATGGCGAGACCGAGCATCGTCGCCAGCGAGACCGGCAGGACGAACGCCGCGAGAGTCAGTCCCACGACACCGACGACCAGGCCGACTGCCAGGCCCCGGACCCGCTGTGACGTGATTGGAATTACGTTCGCGTACGAAAACAGGGCGACGATTCCGACCCCGCCGACCACGACACCGAGGAGGGCGGCGAAGAAGTTCACCAGTTCCGTCCCGGTGGCCGCGAGCGGAACGGCATCACCGAACGTGATCATCCCGACGACGAACGTGACGATGCTGAGGGCAATCGCCACGTCCATCGCCCTGTCGTAGCGGTTCGATTCCGCGCTGACCAGTTCGTTTTCGCGTGCGTACCCTTCGCTCATTGTTGGCCCTGTAGTTTCTCGTTGATACGTCGCTCGACGTACTGTGAGACGACGCTCATCCCGGCGACGATGACGAACAGCATGACACCGGCGACGAACAGGACGTCGACAGTGCTAGCGGAGGCACTTCCGTAGTTGTGCGCGATAGCACTGGTCAACGTCGAACTCGCGTCGAACATGTCGAACAGTGGAATCGTCGGCTGAACGACCGCCCCCAGAATCGCGGCGACGGCCATCGTTTCGCCGATGGCACGCCCCAGGCCGAGAATGATCGCCGCCGAGATGCCCGACGAGGCCGCCGGCACTGAGATGCTCTTCATCGTCTGCCACTTGGTCGCGCCCATGGCGGCGGAGCCGTCGCTCATCGCACTCGGAACACTCGACAGCGCGTCCTCCGAGACGGAGACGACGGTGGGTAACGCCATGATACCGACGACGATACCGGCGATGAGGTAGCTTGCGCCGTCGTCGAGGAACGACTTCTGGATGAACCCGTTGAGGACGACGAACCCGATAAATCCGTAGACAATCGACGGGATGCCGGCGAGGATCTCCACACCAGGTTTGGCGATTTCCCTGAGCCGGTCACTAGCAACCTCGGCGATAAATAGGGCTCCCATGACACCTAGCGGTGCGGCGATGAGTCCGGCGATGGTGGTGACGATGACCGTTGACCAGATCAACGGGACCAGTGAGTAGACACCCGCACGCGGGTTCCAGAACGAATCGGCAACCGGGAGGACGACGTCGAGCCAGAAGAACCACTGGGGGCCGCCGTCGATAATAGGAATCGTCAGGAGGTCGAGCCCGTGTTTCCCGAATGCCGGTGCCGCACTCACGAAGAGATAGACGGTAATCAACGTCACCGTCAGCACGGTCAGCACCGTCGCAACGAGCGTCAGTAGCCGCGCCATCTCCGCCTGGTGAGTCGTCCACCCGAATGCGGTCACGACGAGAAACACGACGAGCGTCGGGAGTGCTAGTCCCGGCATGAGGAAGATCGTGACGAGCGTCGCTATGAGCAGGGCGACTGACGACCCCACCGTCCGGAGGGCCCCCTCAGACGGGTCCTCCCCGAGTATCGCGTTCTGTACGTCCGCCGTGACTGCGCTGAGCATTCAGTGTATCACCGCGTATTTTGTTGTATTCATTAGCTGATTTCTAATTCTATCGATTCGACACGATCCCAATAAAAAATTCGTGGCGGCCTCAGGACTGCGACGGTAACTTGTCTTTCTGTTCCTGCTGGCGGCGCGCCCCGAGCTTGAAGTAGTTGTTCGGGCCGACGAAGGTGTCCTGCCCGAAGTTGTGCAGGACCATGTTGATGACCGCAGCTTCCTTTTTCGAGGTCCCGTCCCACGTGTAGCAGTGTAGGTCACGCGAGAGGGGGTAGGCGGTCGAGTCCAGCCCGTTCTGGTCGTCCCGGTAGGCGTAGGTCGTCCCCTGCCACTGGAGCGAGATGGGCGAGAGGCCGCTGGTGTCGAGGAACGCGAGCGCAAGGTAGCTGATCGCGTTGTCGGCCTGCCCGACAGCCTGGGCCAACTGCTGGTTCTGACCGTACCGGTTGTCGACCGTGGTGTCCTCTTCGGGGTTGCCGAAGGTGTTGCTGACGAAGGCCGTCCGGGTGCCCGACCCTTTGACACGGGCGAGGACCTGAATGTCCCTGTCCGGGAGGTTGCTGTCGAGCTCCTGCCAGTTTTCGACGCGGCCTTTGTAGATGTTCTTGAGTTGGTCGCCCGTGATGCCGTCGAGACCGGCGTCGGCGATCTCCTGGGAGACGACTAGCGGCTGGCCGTCGACACCGACGACGTGGTCGACGAACTTCTCGTAGGAGTCACGGTCGGGGAGTTCGTCCTCGACGTTCCCCGAGGAGTTCCCGATGTCGTACTGGCCGTTCTTGACCTTCTCGACGCCCGTCCCGGAGTGGGACAGGCCGACGGTGAACTTGAACGGCGGCTGGGTGCTGTCCGTGGCCTCGAAGCCGTAGAGGCCGCCCCAGTAGTCGGCTAGGTTCTCGTCCGTGTCAATATCGTAGTCGGCGGCAGGCCAGTACTCCGTGTCCGAAGCAGGTCGGTTCCCCTGCCAGTAGGACGCCGCCGTGTTCATAATCGGGTAGACAGTCGAGGACCCACCGGACGTCAGTGTGCCCGGACCGCTACTCCCACTCCCGTCGCCACCACCGGTACAACCGGCGAGGGCTGTCCCTATAATCCCAGTTCCAGTTGCAGCCACGAACTTCCGGCGCGAAAGGCCAGAATCTGAGTCGTGTGTCATCACCAGATACGGGTATTCAGATAAATAAATACTCTGCTATTACTTGTACCGATGTGTCTATTGTCTATATATCTGTATATGTTATTGGGTAGTTGTATAGCGCCATCCGGGTGTGATAGCCCCCTTTTCCGGCGGTTCGGTTGGGTTACAGGTCGTGTTTTTACTGCAAACGTGGTCGGTCGAGCGGGGTGGATGTGGGTAGCAGTACGAGGTGACACCCTCCATCAGCCGACAAAGTAGTTACTCGTTTTACATGGGTATTCGGACAGATCATATATAGACATGGATTCATTTATTGGGGAGAAGTCGGAATGGTTGGTATGGAGACGCGCAAGGTGCAGGTCACGGGCGGGTCGACGTACACCGTGTCGCTCCCGAAGGACTGGGCGACAGCAAACGACGTGAGTGCGGGCAGCGTCGTCGAATTTCACGCAGAGGACGACTCTCTCCTCCTCTCGCCGAAGCGAGACGAGGAGCGCACGGAGGGCACCCTCGACGTGAGTGGGCTAGAGGGCGACCAACTCACGCGCGCTGTCATGACGATGTACGTCAGCGGCTTCGACATCATCAGACTGGAAACACCGCGAGTCAGCGCAGAGCAGCGACGGACCATCCGGCAGGCCACGCAGGGGCTCGTCGGCTTGGAGACTATCGAAGAGACCAGCGAGCGGGTCGTCCTGCAGGACCTGCTTGACTCCTCGGAGCTGTCGGTTCACAACGCCATCACTCGCATGCGGTTGGTCGCGCTGACGATGCTGTCCGACGCGGTCGATGCCCTCGTCGAGAACGACGAGGACCTGGCGTACGACGTGCGCGAACGCGACGACGACGTGGACCGGCTCTGGTACATGATCTCTCGGGTGTTTCGCTCGGTCCTGCGGGACCCGACGGCGGCCTCCCAGATCGGGCTGCCCCGAGAGACCTGTTTCGACTACCAGTCCAGCGCCCGGCAACTGGAGCGCATCGCAGACCACGCCTCGAAGATCGCCCGGTTGTCGATAGAAGTCGACGATGTATCGGCGGAGATTGCCGACGGACTGTGCGAACTCCGCGAGGAGGCACTGGCGGTCCCAGAAGCCGCGATGAATGCCCTGCTGGAGGACGACGCCGAGGAGGCCACCCGGCTAGCGACGGAGGCTCGCTCGCGCATCCGGCCTATCGACGATAGCGCCCGGGACATCGACGACCGCATCCACCAACTGGACTCACAGACCGCACAGGTACTGGGCCTGGTGGTGGACTCACTCTCCAGAACCGCTGACTACGGTGGGAACATCGCCGAAAGCGCGCTACAAAAAGCCGCACCGCGGCCCTGAGACGTTACTCGTCGACGAGGACGCCGTTGACCTGGCCGTCCTGGCCGGGACGGGACGTGACGCGGACGCGACCCTCGCTTGTTTCCAGAATCGCGCCTTTGGTGATGATGTTCCGTCGCGCGTAGTTGGGGTTCGCGTCGTTCGCCTCGACGTTCTCGATGTCGGCGGCGACGACGTCACCGTCGGTCGCGATGCTCGCAGTATCGGCCTCGATAGCCTGCACCTTCTCGGTGTTGCCGCGCTTCTCGACGAACTTCAGTTTCCCGTCGCCGACCTGTGTCTCGGTCGGTTCGCCGCCGAGTTCGTGTTTCTTCTTCTTGTGGTTCGGTCGCAGTCGGCCGCCGGTCCGTTTGCGCGGGGAACGTCCCTGATCTTTCATATTTCAGGATTCGCAGGCGCCCACTTGAACCTCTCGACTCGCCAATGCCGTGGCCGCCACCGGTCGGGATGCTCCGTACCTGCTCAGGCGGGCCCGAGGTCGTCGAGCGCGGCCTGTACGGCACCGAAGTTGACGGGCGGTTCGAACGCCGCGAGGGTGTCGTCGACCGCCGAAATCACCTCGTCGTACTGCTCGCGCCAGTCGGGCCGGGCCAAGTCGTCGAGTCGGTCACCGAATTGTTCCCGTCGGAGTTCGAGGTCTGCCAGTCGCTCGCCAAGGTCGTCGAGGTCGGTCGTGTCGTCGCCCGCCCGCTCGGCCCAGGTCCGAACGTCGGCCAGTTCCACACGGGCGTCCGCGACGACGAGTTCGTTCACCCGCTGTCGCTGGGTCAGTGCGAACCACTGTGTGGCCGGGTCGGGTTCGTCCTCCCCTATCGCTTCGGGGTTGGCGAGGCGGTCGGCGGCCGTTTCGAGGTCGTCGAACGTAGACTCGATTGCCGCCACGTCGGTCGACAGACCGGTGATTCGGGTCGCGTGACTGTCGAGCCAGCGCTCGAACTCGTCGGCGTCGGTCGCGAGTCGCTGTGCGTCCCCGTGAGCCGCGTCGGCGTCGGTGCCGAGGTCCCGCAGGTCGCGGACGTACTCGTAGACGGAGTCGCTGTACTCGCGTCGATGGACGAGGTCGTGGAGCCGGTCGGCCAGGTCTCTCGCCCGCGACTCGATGGAGTCGGCGCGGGCATCGAACGCGTCCAGCCGCGCCGACACGGTTTCGAGGTCGGGCGCATCGGTTGCCGCCTCCTCGACCTCGTCGACCCGCATAGCGGCGAACTCCGCTCGGCCCTCGGCGTTCGAGACGGCCATCGACGTATCGGATTCGAGTTCCGTAATCCGGTCCTCGGAGACGATGCGGTCGAACGCGACTTCCGCGAGCACTGTCCGAACCGTCTCCTCGTCCGGGCGGTCGTCGCGGGCCGCGACCTGCGCTGCGGCCTCCGACAGTGACAGTCCCGTCACGTCTCCTGACGCATCGTTTGCCTGATCCATATACTGGAACTGTGTCGGCGGCCCGATTAGCGTTTCCCACTCGGCGTACCGGCTCGTGGCCGTTCGCCCGCGCCCCGGCTACCGACCTGCTTCGTCCACGGAACTCCGGATCGGGTTCCGATGGGTTTAGGTTAGTTCCGGTCGCCAGAGGCAACGATGAGTCTCCGGACGGCCGTCGCCGCCCCGTTCCGCCAGGAGGGCCGCGCCACGATGGGGGAAAGTGAGTTCGTCGTCGCCCTCTCGCTGGACCGGGACTGGTTCACGCCCGACCAGGCAAAACGTCTGCTCGACGTGGCCGCCGGCGAGGGCCTGGTCACTCGCACCGAGGGCGAGGTCGAAGCCGAGTTCGATCCAGACGGCGTCGACGTGCCCGAGGGGTTCGTCCCCGACGAGTCGATTCTCCAGCAGCGCTCGACGTTCGAGCGAGTCCTCGACGCGCTGGTGGCGGCCGGCACGGAGAAACAGGCGGCCGTCGCCGAGATCAACTCCCTGCAGGCGGACCTCGGGGTGACCGTCGAGGCCGCGGCAGTGGTCTACGCCAAACGGGAAGGACTGGACGTGCGGGACGCCGCCAAGCGAGCACTGGGTGACCTCTGATGGTCGAAGACAGAATTACGGACGGGACGCGTATCGCGCAACTACTTGCGTCGGAGATTACGGGACGAGAGACCGGCCTGCTGGCCGCGATGGGAGTCGCCGACGCCGAACCAGATGTCGAACCCACCGCGGACGGTGCCTTCGCCTACGGGGTCGACCACGACGGCGAGCGCGTCGCCGACGTGGCCGTCCAGCCCGAGCGGGCCTATCTAGAACTCGGGACCGGCGTGGACGCCGGGGCCGAGGCCGCCGCCGCCGCAGGTCTCCGAGTGCGACCGAAAGCTGTCGAGCCGCCACAGACGCTCGTGTTCGTCGAGTCCGGGGCAGCGGTGAAGGCGGCCGTGGACGTCCTCGTCGCGGCCGCTGACGCCGAGTCCTGAATCAGAGGGTCGGAAGAATCTCGGGGAGTCGGGCGACCAGTTCGTCGCGGTCGACGACGGCGTCGGCCGCCGCGTGTGACTCGGGACCGCCGGGATACAGCACCTGCACGGTGGCGAGGCCGGCGTCGGCAGCGCCCTCCACGTCGACCGCCGGACGGTCGCCGACGTACACCGTCCCGGCGCGGTCGACGTCCAGGTCGTCACAGACCGCCGCGAAGGCTCGTTCGTCGGGCTTTCCGGTCGGGAGCGAGCCGGTGATGACGACAGCATCGAACAGGCCCGCCCAGTCCAGCGTCCGGAGTTTGTCCCGTTGGGCGGCTATCGGACCGTCTGTCAGCAGCCCGACCCGGTAGGATTCGTGCAGGTCGGCGAGCAGGCCCGGCACGCCATCGACGGGAACGAGTGCGTCCTCGATGGCCAGTCGGTAGGCCATCGCCAGTTCGTCGGGGTCGGTGTCGTCGGTCACCAGGCGCTCGAATATCGGGGCGCGGGTCTCGGTCGCCGCGACCGTGCCGTGGGCGTCAAGATAGGCCGCGCGTTCGATGTCGTGAGCGCCGGCCCGCTCGGTCGCGTCGTCAAGTAGCGCCTGACGGTCGCGGTCGGTGACCGCTAGCGTGTAGTCCAGATCGAACACGACAGCGTCGAACGACGACATTCGCTCCCTTCTAGTGGCCCGTCGGATTTGAGTGTTCCCAAAGAGTCAAATCGGTGTTTGACTCTCCAGCGAGTATTCATACCGGTCCGACGAACCGACAGTTGCATGCGAAAGACGATCGCCCTGGCGCTCGCCGCCGCCGTTGTCCTGACGGTCGGTGCGGCGGGCACGGTTTTCGCGCTAAACGGAACCGGCACACAACCAACACAGACCGCCGCCGACGGCGGGAGCAGCCAGACGGTCACCGTCGCCGGCGAGGGGTCGGCCAGCGCACGACCCGACCAAGCCGTCCTCCGCTTTGCCGTGACGGCCGAGGGTGACGACCCGGCCGCGATCCGGTCGGAACTGTCAAGCGGTGCCAGCGACCTGCGGAGCGCGCTCTCCGATGCCGGCGTCGCCGAGGATGACATCGAGACCGTCGGTTACAGCATCGAGGAGCCCCGGCGGCGCGCCCCGCCGGGAGAACGTGACCAGAGCGGTCCCGACCTGCGGGGCGCTCACACCTTCGAGGTGACGCTCGCCGACACCGACCGCGCGGGCGCTGTCGTCGACGCAGCGGCCGGCGCGGGCGCCGAAGTCGAGTCCATCCAGTTCACGCTGGCGGCGGATACCCGCAAAGACCTCCGGGACCAAGCGCTGGAAAGCGCGATGAACGACGCGCGTGGACAGGCCGACACGCTCGCCAGTGCGGGCTCGCTGTCGGTGACCGGTGTCGCCAGCGTCGACGCGACGAGCAGCAACTACCGCCCCGTTGTTTACGACGCCGAGCGAGTGCAGGCTGGTGGCGGCGGAACGGCAATCGAGACCGGCGACGTGTCGGTCTCGACGTCCGTGCGGGTCGTCTACAACGCCAGCGAGGCATAGCGAGAGCCATCGCTCGTTTCGCTCACGGGACAGCGAGCGGACGAGACGAGCGGACCCGTCGATAGGAAGCTTGTAGTGAGTGCCGGGCCAGCGCCCAGTATGACATTTTTCGACCGACTGGCCGACCGCATCGACACGGTCGATAGCGTCGTCTCCGTCGGACTCGACGCCGACGTGGACCGGCTTCCCGAGCAGTTGCTCGACAAGGACCTCCCGCGGTGGGCGTTCAACCGTCGGATTATTGACGCCACACACGAACACGCCGCCTGCTACAAGCCCAACGCGGCCTTCTACGAGGACCGCGACGGCTGGGCCGCGTTACAGGAGACTATCGCCTACGCCCACGGAAAGGGCGTACCAGTCCTGCTCGACGCCAAGCGGGGCGACATCGGGAACACCGCCCGCCGGTACGCCGATCTGCTCGATTCGGCCGACGCCATCACTGCCAACCCGTACATGGGCCGGGACTCGCTGGAACCGTTCCTCGAACGCGCCGATGCAGGTGTGTTCCTACTCTGTCGCACCTCCAACCCCGGTGGCGCGGACGTCCAGAGCCTCGAACTCGCCTCCGGCGAGCCTGTTTACGAGCGCGTGGCCGCGCTGGCCGACACCTGGAACCGCAACGGCAACGTCGGCCTCGTCGTCGGCGCGACCCAGCCAGAAGAGCTCGAAGCGATCCGCAGAGTCGTCCCCGACATCCCATTCCTGGTTCCCGGCGTGGGCGCACAGGGCGGCGACGCCAAAGCCGCCGTCGAACACGGGCTCGCCGATGGAGTCGGCCTGGTCAACTCCTCTCGCGGCATTATCTTTGCGGGAGAGGATGGCGGGGCGGGCGGGGAGCGAAGTGACCCGCGAGGCACGGGCGAGGACTTCCACAAGGCCAGCGGGCAGGCCGCCAAACAGCTGAAACAGCGGCTCAATCAGTTCCGTTAACTACGGACGACGTCCTGTCGTGTCGCGACGCGGGAGCCAGCAGTCCAGCGCCTGAACGACGGTGTCGAGCTCCTCGATATCGCCACGGGAACAGCGGATCGGCTCTCTGAGGCGGCGGTGGAGGACGAGAACGTCGTCGGTACGACTGTATCCCGACAGGTGCGACCACGGAACGGTCGTCGGAGAGTCGTCGGGATCGATCAACAGTCCGTCGGGGTAGAGTTCGAACGTGCGGGGCGTTCGGTCCGCGAGGAACTGGGCGGTGAGGAGACCGGAGAGTGTCGTCCAGACGACTAAAACGACTGCGTCCGCGGTGAGGAGGCCAGCGAATGCCCCGGCGACGATCGGGGCGACGGCGAGGGCGCACAGCGACAGCTGTCGACGGGTAACACGCCAGGAGCGTCGCGCACGCCAGGTAACTGTCGGCTCCCGACCGTCCGCCATCCAGTCCGTCAAGACACGGTTGTCGATTGTCACGACGACGACAGCGAGGAGCCCGGCGGTCGCTCCGAGTGCCAGCGACGACATCGTGACAGACGGTTCGGGCCCGACGGTGACGTACGCCGCCCAGGCGTGTGTCAGGAAGACGATGGCGGGAACCGAAAACAGCGTGTAGTGGAGGCGGGTCCGGGCCAGTACCACGGCGAGGTCGGGGACAGTCACCGCGACGACGGCGGCACCCACGACCACGGCCCCGGCGGGCACGAGGGCCGCCTCAACCGGTGCGACCCTGTCGGTCGACGCGACGAACCAGAGAACGACGACGGAGCCGGCGTACAGGCCCAGCGCGGCAGCGAGGGCGGCACGGCTTGGCCACGACTGCTCGACGGGTCGATCGGAGTGCACAGTAGACGTGATAGCCGAAAGAACAGAAAGCGTTGCGATTACCGTGAGTGGTCGGGGATTACGCACTGCCGTCGGCCACGACGGCGCGACGGTCGGCGGAATCGGACAGGGACAGCGGCCTCCCACGGGCTCGTCGAGAATCGGTCCATCGCGGCCGAAGTTTCCAGAGCCCGCCGGTGACCGGAGTCGAGGCGCTGTCGCTCAAAACCGGTAGGTGTCGACGCCGTCGGGTGTGTTCTGTGGTTGCCGTTCGCCGCCGGGGCCGCCGCCGACAGCGGAGAGACACTCCACGCAGAGGTCGGTCTCGTCGTCGAAGTGCTTCTCACAGACTAACTGGGCACACCGCGAACAGGTGTGGCTGACGCCGCCGGTCGCACAGACTTCGCAGTTTCCAGAGACGCTCATACGAAACTGTAGCACGGCCAGCCATTTGAACCCTCCGTGGGCTGCACGGTGCGCTGACGGCAGTCAGGGCCGCAGTCGAGAGGCTTACGAGGGTGCGGGACGAACCGCCGAGTGTGGATCACGACCGGCTCATCACGGGCATCGCGGTCGCGCTGGCGGGGTGTGCAGGAGTGTTGACCCTCCTCGCGTTCGTCTACAACCTCGCGATTCTCGCCGTAGCGGCCGGTCTCGGTGCTGCCGCCTACTTCATGTGGTACCAGGCCAGCGGCCGTCTCGCGGCTAAAATCTACCGGTCGGTCGAGGACCAAGCCAGACAGAACGGCGGACGGGAGCGTTCCCGGAATCGCGAAACCGGCGGGTTCGGTGCCGGGCCACGCGAGGAGTGGACTGCACCGGGCGGCGGCGGGCAGGGACGCCAGCGTGCGGGCCAGCAACGGCAACAACGGCACCGGCGCCGACGACGCGCACCCTCGGCGAGCGAGGGGCCGAGCAGAGCCGAGGCCTACCGAATCCTCGGGCTAGACGACGACGCCGACGAGTCCGAGGTCAAGCGGGCGTACCGGCAGAAGGTCAAGGAGGTCCACCCCGACACCGACAGCGGCGACGAGGAGCGGTTCAAGAAGGTCAACCAGGCCTACGAGCGGTTGACGTAGTCTGTGCCGTCGAGATACCGGCAGACGCCGACCACGTCCCGCCGCAGCGTCGGGCTCTCCCACTCCGGGCGTAACTCCTCAAGCGTCGCGCCCAAGTCGTCGGTCGCTGCCCTTGCCGTCTCGACTGCGTCGACGAACTCCGGGAGGAGTTCGGCGTAAGCGCGCAGCTCCGCCACCGCTTCGCCGAGTTCGCCGGGGCCAAAGTGGCTGTACAGCGTCCGCGACGGCTCCAAGTCGAGCAGGCGGTCGACAGTATCCAGATTGGCCTCCAGGTCGAAACTCGGCGGCGGGGTCGTGGGGGCCACCGTGTCCGAACGTGGGTCGAACGCCCCGACGGCGTCGGCCCCGAACAGGGTTCCGCTGTCGGGTTCCAGCGCCACGTAGTGGTGGGGCGCGTGCCCCGGCGCGTCGTAGAGTTCCAGTCCGCGGTCCCCCAGGTCGAGGACTTCCCCGCCCGAGACGGCGCGACAGCGGTCCTCGGGGACCAGTTCGGGGTCGCCGTAGGGGGCTTCCATGCCGATGGCGGCCTCGACGCTCTCGACCAGCCGGTCCAGTCGCTCGGCGTCGGTGAGATAGGGGAGGCCGCGCTCGTGGACAACGGCAGTGGCGTTCGCACAGGCTTCCAGCAGGCGGGCAGTGCCGGCGGCGTGGTCGAGGTGGACGTGACTGACGACGACGTGTTCGACGGCGGCGGGGTCGATGCCGACGGTTTCCATGGCCGCGAGAATTCGCTCCGCGCCTGACACCGTGCCCGCGTCCAGAATCGCCGGTTTCGCGGCGTCGAGCAGGTAGGTCGCCAGCATCTTCGGCGTACCAAACATCTCGTTGTCGACGAAGTACGTGTCGGGACAACCGTCGACGGATGGGGCGTCCATATCCACGAGTGGGACCGCGGTCACTTATCATATACGAGCCACTACGCTGTGGCATGCACGCGACGAGCGAGACGACTGGGAGGGTTGCGCCGTGACGCCGCCGCTGGCCGTCGACATCGACGGGACGCTGACGGGGCCGAACCGGGCCATCGACCCGCGGGTGATGAGCGTCCTGCAGGAGTGGGACGACCACGTGGTCGTGGCGACCGGGAAGGCCTTCCCCTACCCCGTCGCGCTGTGTGAATTTCTCGGGATTCCGATCACCGTGATCGCCGAGAACGGCGGCGTCGTCGCCGTCGCGGGCGAGGAGATCGTCTTCACCGGCGACCCCGACAGCGCCTGGGCCGTTGCCGAGGAATACGAAGCCGCCGGCTACGGGTTGGGCTGGGATGAACCCGACTTCGTCAACCGCTGGCGCGAGACCGAGATCGCCGTCGCGCTCGACCAGCCACTCGACCCTCTCGAACGGATTGCGGCCGACCACGGTCTCGAAGTCGTCGATACCGGCTTCGCATACCACGTCAAGACGCCCGACGTGGACAAGGGCAACGGACTGGAAGCCGTCGCCCACACGCTCGGCGTCGACCCGGAGGCGTTCGTCGCCGTCGGCGACTCCGAAAACGACGTGGCGACCTTCGAGACCGCGGGCCGCTCCGTTGCCGTCGCAAACGCCGACGACAGCGCCCTCGCGGCGGCCGACGAAGTGACCGAAGCCAGCTACGCCGACGGCTTTCTGGAGGCAGTCGACCGGACCGAGACAAGGTAGTCAGGCGATATTCCGACCCCTATTTATATGAACTGTGCTAACAGCACACACATTCCGAGAAGGCTTTTAATAATGGTCCCCTAACCAGAGCGTATGAGCCCCGACCGGGCCGTCCTCGAACGCGCCATCGAGCGCGGCGAACAGGAGGGCGGCAGCGTCGAGTTCAAAGAGCGGCTCACGAAGGACCTCCACGCGACGGAGGGACGGTTCGAGAGCCTCGCGGCACAGTTACGCCACCGCGTCCTCTCGGGCGACGGTGAGGCTACCTACGTCGTCGGCGTCACCGACGACGGCAGCTTGGCCGGCATCGGCCCCGAAACGTTCTCCGAGTCGATGGACGTCCTCTCCCTGCTGGCCGAGGAGGCCGGCGCACACATCGACGACGTTGAGACGTGGGGCGTCGACGGCGATACCGCCACGAAGGGGGCCTCCGGCACGGACGGTATCGTCGGCGTTGCCACCGTTCGTGAGGGTGCGGTAATGTCCGACGACGAGCATATCGTCGTCGGGACCGCCGGCCACGTCG
Source organism: Halorientalis sp. (assembly GCF_028275115.1). GTDB lineage: Archaea > Halobacteriota > Halobacteria > Halobacteriales > Haloarculaceae > Halorientalis. The sequence continues at coordinate 22,158 of NZ_JAQCNH010000141.1, forward strand.
ACCACGGCAAGAGCACGCTGGTCGGCTCGTTGGTTACCGGCGACGCCGACGACGGCGAGGGCGGCACCCGATCTTTCCTGGACGTCCAGCCCCACGAGGTCGAGCGGGGTCTCTCGGCGGACCTGTCCTACGGCGTGTACGGCTTCGACGACGACGGGCCGGTCCGGATGGACAACCCACACCGAAAGTCCGACCGCGCACGCGTCGTCGAGGAGGCCGACCGTCTCGTGAGCTTCGTCGACACCGTGGGCCACGAGCCGTGGCTCCGCACGACGATTCGCGGCCTGGTCGGGCAGAAACTCGACTACGGGCTGTTGACCGTGGCGGCGGACGACGGGCCGACCAAGACCACCCGCGAACACCTGGGTATCCTGCTCGCGACGGACCTCCCGACGATGGTCGCTATCACGAAGGCGGACCTCGTCGACGAGGAGCGACTCCGCGAGGTCGAACGCGAGGTCGAGCGCCTGCTTCGGGAAGTCGGGAAGACACCGCTGCGTGTCGAGCGCCACGGTGTCGATGCCGCCATGGAGGAGATCAGCGAAACCGTGGTCCCCGTTCTCACGACCAGCGCGGTCACGATGGACGGACTCGGCCAGCTGGACGAGTTGTTCAAGCGCCTGCCCAAGACTGCCGGCAGTGACCGCGCCGGCGAGGGCTTCACCATGTACGTCGACCGGACGTACAACGTGACCGGCGTCGGTGCGGTCGCGTCCGGTACCATCCGCTCCGGGACCGTCGAGGCCGGCGACGAACTCCTGATCGGGCCGATGCAGGACGGCACGTTCCGCGAGGTGGAGGTCCGGTCCATCGAGATGCACTACCACCGCGTCGACGAGGCACAGGCCGGCCGGATCGTCGGCATCGCACTGAAGGGCATCGCGGAGGTCGACATCGACCGTGGGATGGTGCTGGTCCCCCGCGAGGCCGACCCCGAGCCAGTCCGGGAGTTCGAGGCCGAGGTCATGGTGCTGAACCACCCGACCCGGATCGGCGAGGGCTACGAACCGGTCGTCCACATCGAGACCGTCAGCGAGGCCGCCGCGTTCTACCCCGAAGGCGGCCAGTTGCTCCCCGGCGACTCCGGCGAGACGCGCGTCCGCTTCAAATTCCACCCCTACTACGTCGAGGAGGGCCAGCGGTTCGTCTTCCGCGAAGGGCGCTCGAAGGGCGTCGGGACCGTGACCGACGTGAGGCCAGTGGAGTGACGCCGGGTGAGCGCGGCGAACTCGACGAGAACACACCCGGAACGACGCCGGGCGTCGCGCAAGACAGTTTCGCGGTCGCTTTGTTGCTGTTCGGCTGCCGGGTCAGCGCACAGTCGATAGCGTCTGTCACGTCCTCGTGAGTGTCGAGCGGCTGGTCGCGTGGCCAGGTCTCAGTCGTCCTCCCAGGGCGGGTTTTCGAGGTCGGCCATCGATGAGAGGACGTAGTCCGGGGTGCTGGTAGGTTCGGAGCCGTCGGTGAGGAGTGCGGCCTGGATACCCGCGCCGTCGGCCCCACGCACGTCCTTGTGGACGGTGTCGCCGACGTGGACGGCGCGACGGGGGGCGGTGTCCAGCGCGTACAGCGCCTCGTGAAACGGGCCGGGTTCGGGTTTGGGCGCGGTGTCGTACCCGCCGTAGACGATCACGTCGAAGACGTCGCGGATGCCGAGGGCGTCGAGTTTCGGGTCCTGGGTCTCGGGGCCACCGTTGGCGACGAGTGCGAGGTCGTAGGCCTCGCCGAGCGAGTCGAGCGCCGCCAGCGCGCCCGGGAGCGGTTCCACGTCGCTGTGGTCCCGCATCGAGGCGTAGAGGGCCGCGAGCCGACGGCCAACGGCGGGGTCCCGGCCCGATTCCTCTGCGAGGGCGGCGAAAGCCATCTCGCGACGCTCGGCGCGCGTCTCGTCGGTGACGACCTGCATGAACAGCTTGTTTCGGTACTCCGCCGGAGTAAAAAAGCGGTCGACGCCCAGTTCGTCGAAGGCGGTCGCGAGCAACTCCGCACGGGACCGCCGGTACTCACAGAGCGTCCCATCGAGGTCCAGAAACACCGCGTCGAGCGGCCAGTCGTCCATCAATCTCGGGTTCGCGGTCCGGCGATTAAAGGGTTCGGCCCGTGGCGGTTCCTGCCGATCGCCGCGGGTGCTCCGGGCCCACGCGTTCAGGCCGGTCGGTACTCGTCGTCGGTCCGCACGACGTGTCCGAACACGACGCTCCAGTCGAGCAGGCGGCGTGTCCGGTCGGTCCAGACCGCTTCCCAGTCGGCGTGGCGGTTACGCTCCCAGTTCGGCACTGCCGTGTGAATCGCGTCGAAGGCCGTCCCGGTCGACAGCGGACTCTCGGTTGTTTCGACCGTATCGAGCAGTTCCGCGACACCGAACACTCGCTCGGTGAACGCGTTTGCGACTGCCGGGTCCGTGTGCTCACGGCGTCGTCGCTCGTACCCTCGGTCGGTTCGGGTCGCCAGGCGCAGGGCTCGACAGAACGTGAGCCAAGTCTCGGCGTCCGCACGGGACTCGACCACAGTCCGATTCCGAATGCGCGCACAGCAGTCGTCGACGGAGCCGGGGACCAGCGGGATCGCTCCGTGAACGGCGGCCAGCAGGTCCGAGTCCACCGGCCCAGGAGCGGTCTTGAACCGCATCAGAGGCCGAAGCTCTCGGCCAGCAGGTCGTGGTTCGGCTCGCCCAGCACGTGTGTTGGACCGTCGACCACGTCGACGGTGACCTGCGCGGGTGCAAAAACCGACTCGGGCACGTCGTAGAAGTCCCAGTCGGCCTCGGCGAAGATTTCGGCGAACGGCCGGTCGTACTCCGCGGTCGCGCTAGAGGGAACCTCCTCGAAGCGGTCGAACTCGCGGTCAACGATCAGGTGGGCGCGACCACCGTAAGCCAGTGCGTCGTTGGTGCGGGCGATAGCGGTCTCCTCGCTGTCGCCGACGGGCGCGACGGGAGCGGTAGCAGACACCGAGAGGACGTCGAGCGGGTCGTATCCCAGTTCCGTGAGACGGAAGACGGCGAGTTCGGCGGCGCGAGCGGCCATCGAGACGCTACCCGTGATGCTCGCACTCGAAAAAGCGGGCAGAAAGACCCCGCTCTCGGGGACGCCCGCGACCTCGGCGACGTGGTCGGCGACCGACTCGTCGGGAACCTGCTCGCCCTCGACGGACAGCACGGCGAAGTCGAACTCGTCGCGGTAGCCGACCCGCTGGAAGACGTCCTCCTCTGCGACCAGTGCGCGGGCCGGTCCCCCACCTAGTCCCTCGAAGTCCTCGAGCGAGAGTTCCCAGCCGGCCTTCTGTCCGCATAACAGCGCCAGCGCCGGGTGGTCGGTCGACAGTTCGACGTGTGTCAGGGGGGCGTCCGCGACCGTATCGACGGTCGTTCCGACGGTCGAGAGGCCGGCCGTAGCGATCTCGGTCAGCAGCAGGCCGGCCTCCAGGCCGCCCGGGATATCCACCCCGAAATCCAGTACCGTCGCCTCGTTGTCGAGACGGGTGACGGCGACGTTCAGTTCGTCGGCGAAGTCGATTGCCTCGTCGACGAGATCCGTCGCCATGCGGTTCAGGCTCTCCATACCCTCGCTTCGGTGCGGCCCCCTTTAGACGTCCGGGTCCCCGCCGTTACGAGCCGGTCTGCCCAGCGCCGCCTCGACATCCGCGACCTTCTCGCTGGCCGGCTCCTCACGGGTCCGCTTGTCGTCGATTTTCAGCACCGTACTCACCCGGTCGGCGTCGACGGCCTCGTGAGCGGCCTGTGCAGCCGCGAACAACTCCTCGGTTCCGCCGGCCTCGATGGTCGTACCCATCGGCGTCGTCTCGTAGGCCACGTCGAACTCGTCGAGCGCGTCGACGGCCTTCGCGACCTCGCTCGCCATACTCCCTTCGATGACCGGGGCGACACTCAGAAATCCGATAACTGTCATGTGAACGCGTCCGGGCGCCCTGGACAAAAATCCGAGTGTGGACTGACAACACATGCCAGACGGACGGGAAAGCACTATTTCGGTCGCGTGTCTGTGTCCGCTGATATGGGACGAGAGTTTTCGCGACGACGTGCGTTACGATTGGGCGCAGCGACCGCGAGCGTCGGGGCCGTCGGCGGTGTCGCTGGTTGTAGCGCCATTCCGTTTCTCGGCGGGAGCGGGAAGACGCTCCCGTACAACGACGCGCTGTTCGCGCCGGGTGACGTGTCGGGGACCGACGAGGGGTACCTGTTCACATACAGTGATTACAACCTCCTGCGGGAGAACGAGGACAGTCTCGAAAACGGCACCGCCACGTACGAGGATGACGTGGGTTCATTCCCGTTCGCCGACATGGGCGTCGACTTCGACAGCACGGACGCCAGCCTGGAGATCCTCGCCGTCGGGGGACACGCCACCGGGAGTTTCGACGGCGGCGACGCGGGGTCGTCGCTGTCGGACAGCGGGTTCAGCGAGGACGGTGGTTATGATGACTACACCCTGTACTCGGACGAGGAACGGACCGTGGGTGTCACAGACGGTGCGGTGGTGTACGCGACCGCCCAGGAGGCCGAGGGGTACGACCGACGGAGCGCCATCGAGACCATCGTCGACACGAAATCCGGGGACGGGAACCGGTACGTCGACAGTAGCGACGACTACTCGACGCTAGACGAACACGTCTACGACGACGCGGTGATCGCCATCGGCGGCACGGGCGAGTTTATTCGATTCTTCGCCGGCAGTATCGAAAACGTCGTCGGCTGGGCCATCAGCGGTCGAATCGAGGGCGGCGACCAGGAGATAATGAGCGCACACCTCTTCAGGAGCGAGAGCGACGTGAACGTCGACGAGGTGGAACAGTGGGCGCGTGACAGCGACTTCTCCGTCGACGCGACGGACCGCTCGGCGTCCCAGGACGGCCGTGTCGTGACCGTCAGCGGGACCGGCCAGGCCCTGGGCGGCTCCGGCACGACTGGGGGACAGTAACCGGTCCGTCCGGTGTCGGTAAGTGTCCGGCCTGCGACCGACCGGGTATGACCGACGACGAGCGGACCGTCGAGGCGAACGGACTCGACTTCGTGGTGCGCGAGCACGGTGACGGCGACCGACTGGCGCTCTGTCTCCACGGCTTCCCCGACGACGCGGGGTCGATGGACCCGCTTGCGAAGCGACTCGCCGACGCCGGCTTTACCGCCGTCGCGCCGTACCTGCGCGGCTACGGGCCGACCGGTGAGGCACCGGATTCGGACTACAGCGCCCGCGCGCTGGGAGCCGACGCGGTCGCGCTGGCCGACAGACTGGTCGAGACCGACGGGTACGACGACGCGGTCCTCGTGGGCCACGACTGGGGCGCGGTGGCAGGCTACAGCGCGGCCCGAATCGACCCCGACCGGTTCTCGAAACTGGTGACGATGGCCGTGCCACCGCGATTCGGCGCGGAAATCTGGACCCACCCCCGGCAGTTCCTGCGGAGCTGGTACGTCTGGTTCTTCCAGTTGCCCGGCCTCGCCGAGCGGACGCTCCGGCGCGAAGACTTCGCCATGATCGAGCTCCTGTGGAACCTCTGGAGCCCGGACTGGGACTACGCTGACGAGCGGATCGAATCGGTCAAACAGACCTTCCGGACCGGCGACACTGCCGACGCGTCGCTGCAGTACTACCGCCAGTTCGTCAACCCGCTGGCGTCGGATCTACTGCGGAACGGGCGGCCCGACCCCGACGATGCCTCACCGATCGACGTCCCCGGGCTGGTGATTGCCGGAGCCGACGACGGCTGTATCGGGCCAGAGTTGTTCGAGAACGCGGCAGGGGCGTTCGACGCCGACGCCCGTGTCGTCCGGATTCGGGACGCCGGACACTTCCTGCACCAGGAGCGGCCGGACGTGGTGGCTGACGAACTCATCCAGTTCTGTAGTTTGTAAACTACCCTACCCTACTTCGCTCGGGGGCAATCGCCCCGCTCGCTCGTTGCGGGTAGGGCTTTCGCGTGGACTCCCGTTCTACGCCGCATCAACGGCGGGAAGGTCGTACTCTCCACTCACGTTCAACGTCCCGCGATTCAAGCACACGTCTACAGGTGCGCCTCCGTCGTCTGCGTTTTGCCGACGTTGACGAGACGCTTCGCGTCTCGTTCGCACATCAGAAATCGAAGATTTCTGAGGACGCCGGAGATACTGAAGGCCGATGTTCTTGGCGGCGTTGTAGTCGGCGTGGTTCTGGTAGCCGCAATCCAGACACTCGAAGTCCTCGCCGTGGCGGTTGTCGTCGTGGGTAAACCCACAGGTCGAACACCGCTTTGACGTGTTCCGTGGGTCCACTTGGACGGCTTCGACGCCCTGCTCGCTGGCTTTGGAGGCGACGTACTCGTAGAGGCGACGGAACGCCCACAGATGGTGCCACGACGCCTGTGGCACGTTCTCACGAATGTCTGTCAAGTCCTCGAACACGATATGCGAACAGTCGTGTTCGACGGCTTCGGCCACAATCTCGTTGGCGACACGATGCAGGAATATTTCGAAGCGTCCGTCCTCTTTCCGCTCGACGCCTGCTATCGCGTCGTGTGCCGCCCGTGTCCCACACTGCTGAAGGTCGCCACGCCGTTGTTCGTACTCTCGCTTCCAGTGGTTAAACTCGTCTGCCGACCAGAACCGTCCGGTCGAAGCGACCGCGAGTTGGTTCACACCGAGGTCCACACCGAGGACTGTTCTGTGCCCGGTGGTGGTGTCGGTGTCGTCGCCCTCTTTGAGCATCGACGCATGGAGATACCAGTCGCCGTCACGTCGATGGAGTGTCGCCCGCCGAAACTCGTAGTCCTCGTTGGCGACGTACTTCGTCGGCGGTTCGTCGGCGGTACGTCGGGAAGAATGTAGTCGCACTCGATGCGCCCGTCCGGTGTTGACAGCGAAACGTGGTCACGGTGGAACGTGGCGCTTCGCTTGTCGTAGATAGCGGTATCTGCCGAGAACGTCGGACGGGACGTATCTTGGTCGTTTTTGAGTCGTTCGACGCCGCTCTTGATGGCTTCGACGGCCTGATGAATCCCTTTCTGGACGAGATTCGCGGTCAACTCCGTGTCCTCGCGTAGCTGGTCGTACAGTGCATCCTCGGCCTTCGCCTTCGATGTGACGTGGTAGCCGTCGTCGTCACCAGAAACGCGGCGCGTTTCTGGTTGGCAACCAGATTCCTCCGGAATTTGGTGACGCCCGTGCCAGCACCACTCGCTCGCGGTGTTGGAACAGTATTTGAATTGCTCGATAGTCTCCCGCAGGTGTGTATCCGCGCCTTCGGGCGTGTCGAGCTTGATAACGGCGGTTCGACGGTACTCCACGATATATTCATATGTCTGCCTGTAGTTATTTACTAATTGGGAGTTAGCAGGCAACAGGTTGGCGGCTGGTTGATACCGGGTCGGCTTCTGCTCACGGCTTTGCCGTTCGCACGGCCCGCGGAACTTCGTTCCGCGCTGTCCTCCCCACCCTACTCGCTCGTGCTTCCGCCGGGGCCGGAAGCCCGGCGTCGTCCGAAAGTCTCCGATTTTCGGGATCACGAGAATCTTCGATTCTCGGACGACTACGTGAGGGTGGGGCCTCCGCCTCGAATTAGGTGACACGGCGAAAAACCCGGAGTCCGCTACCTTTTTGCCGGCCCTGACGGAATCCACGTGCATGCTCACCGTCCGGGCGCCGGCCACGAGCGCGAATCTCGGGAGCGGTTTCGACGTGTTCGGAGTCGCCTTGGACCGCCCGGCGGACGTGGTTCGCGTCGAGAAGGCCGACGAGACCAGCATCGAGGTCACCGGCGTCGGCAGCCAGTACATTCCCGAAGACCCAGACAAAAACACCGTCGGGGCCGTCGCCGAGGCGCTCGATGCCCCTGCTCGCATCGTGATCGACAAAGGGGTGCGCCCGGCCTCGGGGCTGGGGTCGTCGGCCGCCAGCGCCGCCGCGGCCGCAGTCGGCTTGAACGAACTGTACGACCGCGATTACACCCGCGAGGAACTGGTCCCGGTCGCCGCCAAAGGGGAGGCCGTCGTCTCCGGCGACGCGCACGACGACAACGTGGCACCGTCGATCATGGGCGGATTCACCATCGCCACCAACGACGGCGTGAGAAAAGTCGACGCCGACATCCCGCTGGTGGCCTGCCTCCCGGATATCGTCGTCTCGACGCGTGACGCACGCCGAGTCGTCCCCGAGTCGGCCCGGGTCGAGCAGTTGGTCGAGACGGTCGGCTGGGCCGCAACGCTGACGACCGGGATGCACCGCGACGACCCGACCCTCGTCGGCGAGGGAATGAACGACACCGTCGTCACCCCCGCTCGCGCCGGGTTGATCGACGGGTACAGTCAGGTCCGGGACGCCGCCTTCGACGCGGGTGCGACCGGTGTCACGATAAGCGGTGCTGGTCCGACCGTGATCGCCGCCTGTGAGGAGCGGAACCGACGGGCCGTCGGGACGGCCATGATCGACGAGTTCAGTTCGGTCGGCGTCGAGGCCCGCGTCTACCAGACCGAGATCGGTGACGGCGCGACGCTATTCTGAGAGAGGGTGTGTCACCAGCGCTGCCGTTCGCTCTCGTTGATCCAGCGGAAGCGCTCCTCGCCGGTAGTGGCTTCCGTCTCCTCCAGGCCGGGTTCCTGCCAGGCGACACAGAGACTACCGCCGACGATGCCGACCAGCATCCCGATGACGAGGCCGCCGAACGCGCCGATCAGCGAAAAGATCGACATGGCGATGCCGGTGACGCCGATCAGCGTCGAGAGCTGTGGTTTCACGATGGCGAACACACCACAGGCGACGACCATGGCCGCGAAGACGATGCCAAGCGCCGAGTATGACGGCCCCTGCGTCGCGGATATCATCTGGAGCCGGATCGGGATGGCGGCGATGATCATCCCGCCGAGTACCAGCAGCGTTCCCCCGGCAAAGGGGCGTCGGGACCGCCACCGGGCGAACGCGCCGGGCCGTGCGCCCGTTCGCTCCTCGTCCTCAGCGGCCCGCTCATCGCCGCCCAGGGAGGGACGGCCGACGTTCACGTCGCCCAGAATCATGCCGTAACCGGTCCCGAGGGTCTGGCCGTAGAGAACGAAGGCGACGACGATCAGCGGCCCGGTCGCGGGGAGGACGCCGAGCAGCGAGCCGCCAAAGAAGGCGATACCGGCGAGGAGGCCGAAGCCGAGCCCCAGACTCCCGGCGGTGACCGCGAGAGCAGCCCGCGTCAACAGCGGCACCAGCAGCTTCTGCGTGAGCGTCGAGCGCCGCGAGAACATGATGACCGTGTTCGTGAAGTCGTTGACCGTCCGTGAGACGTAGGCGACGAAGGCCAGCCCCAGCACGACCGACATAGCCATCCACACCCCGAAGCCGGTAGAGGCACCGGTCGCACCGAGGGTCGCCGCCAGGGCCGAAAACAGGTCCAGGCCGACAGCGAGGGCGACGAAGGCACCGCTAAGCAGGCCAGCACCGAGGGAGGCGACGACACCGGCACGAACCGCCTCGTCGGGAACGAACGCGGATGCGTCGACTTTCTCCATCACCAGGCCGTACCCGTTGCCGAGAACCTGCCCGTAGACAGCGAGCGAAACCAGTCCCGCGAGGCCGAGAGTCGGGCCGACACCGGCCGCGCCCAGCGCGAGAACAGCCACGCCGAGGGTGGTCCCGTAAACCAGTCCCATACTGCCGGCGGTGAAAGTGAGCGCCCCGCGCGTCAACAGCGGCACGAGCAGGCTCCGCGTGAGCGCCGAGCGCCGCGAGAACATGATGACCGTGTTCGTGAAGTCGTTGATCGTCCGCGAGAGGACGACCGCAAACAACAGGCCGAACACGACGCCGGCAACGACGAACAGCCCGGCCCCGAGTGCCGGGGACTGGCTCCCGACCAGCGCCGCGATTTCGGCGAGCGCCGACGACCCGTCCAGCAGGGAGAGGACGCCGACGCCGGCGACGCAACCCCCGACAGCGCCCACGACCGCCGCATTCTGTTCGTCCGCGGTCGCGGCCGGCCTAAACCAGTGGGCCTCGAGCAGGATGCCGTAGACGGCGCCCATCACCTGCCCGTACAACAGGTACGCGAAGATCACCGAGAAGTCGGCCAGCGGCGGGATGCCCGCGTTGTACCCGATGAGCGGCAACACGAGCGGCACGACGTAGCCGAAAAAGCCGTATGCGAGAATGTGGCCGTAGAGCAGTCCGAATCCCCCAGCGGTGACCCCGAGTGCCGAGCGCTCCAGGAGCGGCACCAGAATCCGCTGGAGAGCTCCGATGTTCCGGGACATCATGATGATCGTATTCGTGAAGTTGTGAACGGTCCGCGAGAGGAAGACGCCGAAGCCCAGCGCGAACGCAACACAGGTCCCGGTCCAGACCAGCCACCCGGTGGCGAGCCCACTGCCACCGACCAGCCAGGCGAAGTACTCGAACCCCTGGGTCAGGCTACCGTCAGGCCCAGGCAGGTACTGAATCACCAGCCCCGCCGGAATCGCAGCGATTAGTGCGCCGATCACCGCTGCAACCTGCTCGTCCCGCCCGAACTTCGAGGTGAGTTTCGTGCTCATAGTCCGATATGCCCCGCAACCCCCCAGGTTTCGCGGCTCACTGAGCTGTCTATTTCGTAGTAGCTATAAAAATTATTTGCACGTTTTGACCGGCAATTTAAGATGTCGCGGGAGAGCGAGCGGGTCGTCCGTTCGGCGAGGGAGCTAGTGGCCGACAGGTCAGTCCCGGGAACGGTCGGGTTCGGCGCCGTCTGCCCGGGCCGTCTCGGCCTGCCGGTCGTCGGACCGGCGTCTACCGGTTTGGGTCCGTCCGGAGAGCGTTCGTTGGGGGAAGGGAATCTCGATGCCCTTTCGCTCGAAGGCCGTCTTGACTCGCTGGACGACCTCGGCCTGGGCGCGCCAGCGTTTGGGCGGTGTCGGCTGTTCGATCCAGAACCGCATCTCGAGGACGACCGCCGAGTCACCGAACTCGCGGGGGAAGACGTTCGGTTCCGGCGTCTCTTCGACGTGATCGACGGTCTCGATGGCCTCGGTCGCGACCGCGGCGGCGGTCGCCGGGTCTGCGTCGTAGTCGATGCCCACGTCGACGCGCAGACGGAGGCGGCCCTTCTGACTCCGGTTGGTGATTGCCCGGTCGGCAACCCTGTCGTTCGGGATGACCACGAACTCCCCGTCGAAGTTCTCGAGTCGCGTATTGACGATGGTGATGTCGGTGACGACGCCCTCTTTGTCACCGACCTCGACCCAGTCGCCGATCTCGAACGGCCGGGAGAGCATCAACACGAACCCCGCTATCAGCGAACCCAGCGTCTGCCGGGCTGCCAGTCCGACGACGATTCCGAGAAACCCTGCCCCGACCAGCAGCCCACCGAGGTCGACGCCCCAGAAGCCAAGTAGGACGAACCCGGCGACGACGAGCAGCCCGATCTGTCCGACCCGGGTGACGATCTGCTCCTGGTGGGCGGTCATCCGGTCGGCCTCCACACCGAATGCGGACACCGCGTTTTCGAGCAGCCCCATCCCGACGTAGGCACCCACGACCAGCAGGCCAGTGAACACCCAGGCGAGTGCGTCGGCCAGCGAGAACTGCACGAGCGTGTACGACTGCTGGATGAACCACTGCTGGTTCCAGATCGTCAGGAGTGTCACGGCTGTGACGAGACAGATGCCGAGCTGCAGGGACCGGAGGACGAGGGTCATCGGCGTCGTCACCGGGAATCGGTCGTTCACCTGGCGAACGAAGTCGTCGATGGCGCCGCCGAAGTACCGCCTGGCGACGAGCCGTCTGGACTGCCGGAGCAAGAGCGGCGCGACCAGCGCGGCGAGCGCGGTGGCTGTGAGCGCCAAGACGGCACTGGCGAGGAGTCGCTCCTCTGTCGACGACAGGTGGCCCAGGACGGACCCGAACTGGGCGACAGGCGGGAAACGCGCGAACACTACGTTCGGCTTACGCGGACCGAGAGAAAAAAGCCGCGTGTGTCTCGCGAGTCAGATACCTGGTCAGCCCAGCGAGCGTTCGACGAACCGCCGGCGGAGTTCCTCGTCGGGGACGGGACACTCCTCTTTTTTGCCGAACACCTGGTACCGGTGGTCGCCGACGAAGTCGTAGACCCTGTTTCTGAGTCCCTCGGGGACGGCGACGAGCGCGTACAGCAGTGGGAGCGGGCCGTCGAGTTCCCGACAGACCCTGAGCGCGGCCTCGGATTTCGTGTAGTAGTCGTCACCGTCTATGAGGACGATAGACTCGAAGTAGTCGGCCTCCAGCCCGTACCGGGTCAGCAGCTCCCGACCGATCGGCGACTGAAGTGGCGCAAAGCGGAACCGTCCGGCGTCGTCGAAGTTGACGAGCAGCCTGATCGAGCGGTTACAGAGGTTACAGACGCCGTCGAACAGGAGAACCGGTCGCTGTATCTCGTCAGCGATGGCAGCCGGGTCCGGGGTGTCGTCCCCGTGGCTGGCCGTGTCGCCGTCGTTCGCGGCTCCTGCTCGGTCGGCGTCGTCACTCATAGCAGGTTAGACGCCCCGACCCTGCAGTTTCTCTTCTTCGGGCAGGTCGGCGTTGGCGTCACCTTTCATACCCGAACCGATGTTCGAGGAGATTTCGGCCAGCCGCTCGGGGTCGTCCCAGTTGTTGACTGCCTCGACGATAGCGGTACCCATCGCCACGGGGTCCTCCGCGCCGAAGACACCGGAGCCGACGAAGATACCGTCACAGCCGTGATGCATCATGAGCGCGGCGTCGGCAGGCGTCGCGATGCCACCGGCCGCGAAGTTGACCACGGGAAGCCGGCCCATCTCAGCGGTCTCGTGGACCAGGTCGATGGGGGCCTCGTGTTCGCGTGCCCACTTCTCGCGTTCCTCGTGGCTCATTCCGTCGAGTTCCCGGATGGAGCTCTTGATGTTGCGCTGGTGGTGAACCGCCTGGTTCACGTCGCCCGTTCCGGCCTCGCCTTTTGTCCGGATCATGGCCGCGCCCTCGTTGATTCGCCGGAGCGCCTCCTGCAGGTTGCGCGCACCACAGACGAACGGCGTGGTAAACTCGCGTTTGTCGATGTGGTAGCGGTCGTCGGCCGGCGTGAGGACCTCCGACTCGTCGATCATGTCGACACCGGTCGCCTCGAGAATCTGGGCTTCCTTGGTGTGTCCGATGCGGGACTTGCCCATCGCCGGAATCGACACCTCGTCGATAATCTCCTCGGCATCGACGGGGTCGGCCATGCGGGCCACGCCACCGCGTTTGCGGATGTCGGCCGGCACGGCTTCCAGTGACATGACCGCCACAGCGCCTACATCCTCGGCGATACGAGCCTGTTCGCGGTTGATGACGTCCATGATGACGCCACCTTTCTGCATCTTCGCGAATCCGCGCTTGACCAGTTCGGTCCCCCGACGGAGTTCTTCGAGATCAGTCGCCTCTGACATAGCGCGTGCTATGACTTTCACGCACTTAACACGTGTCCTTTCGTGGAGAACGGGACTACTATACCGGCGGCCTCCGGTACCGTTTTGCCGTCGTCGGTCGTCCGGCTTCACATGTCCGTCGTCACCAGGCTGGGTCGCCGGTTGGAGGGCGTCATCGCCCGCTACTTCGACGCCGACCTGCCCGAGCGCGAGGCCCTGCCGCGGTACGTCGCGCCCCTGCCCGCGTGGATGGAGGACGCCGCCCTGCGGTTGGCCTGGCCCATCGCCGTCGTCAACCTGCTCGGAACGGCGTTTGGATTCTGGTACTACGGCATCCAGCCGTTCTCGGCCCCCGTCATCGACGTGCAGTTCGCCATGACCGCTCCCGAGATGTGGCTGTTCGTCCCCGACAGTCCCGTCGCGACGGGCTTCATCGGTCTCTCGCTGATCGCGTGGCGGCTCGACTGGCAGGCCGAGTGGATCCACGTGCTCGCCTTTTTTGGCTGTATCAAACTGGGCCTGTGGACTCCTTACGTCCAGCTCGTCGTGAACGGCCTGGGCGGCCTGAACCCGCTGATGTATCACTTCCTGATCTGGAGTCACGCGCTGATGGCCGTCGAAGCCTTCCTCATCTACCGTTACAGCCGCTTTCCGATCTGGGCCATCGCCGTCGCCGCGTTCTGGTACACGCTCAACGACGTGGTCGATTACTTCGTTCCTCTCGTCGGCGACCCCCATCACACCCTCCTGCGCGCGGAGCAGACCGTCGTCGGCTTCGACCACTCGCTGGCCGCTCACGACCAGGCCGCCGCAGGCGCGGTGGTGCTGACGATTGCGGCTGTCTTCCTCGCAACCGCGACGCGGGCGAAGAAGGCGGAACTCGGGAA
>NZ_JAQCNH010000079.1 GCF_028275115.1 Halorientalis sp.
AGCGCCGGGATGTACTCCTGGGGTCGGAGCACCGTCGTCTCCAGCGCCAGCTCTCTGTTGATCACGCCGTATCCCAGTTCGACCTTGGCGCGGTCACACGGTGCGACTGCCGCGATTTCTGCGACGGTGCGAGGGTGACCCTGCACCCGGCAGGCCGCGTAGAGACTGCCCGCGGCCATGGTCTCGATCGACCGGCCGCGGATGAGGTTCTCGGCCTGTGCCTGACGATAGATGGCCGCGGCTTCCTCTTCGACTGCTTCCGGGAGTTCAAGTGCGCTGGCCAGGCGTGCGAGTTCGCCGCAGGCGTGGGCGAGATTGCGTTCGGCCTTGCTCCGGTAGCGGCCGCGTTTGTGCTCGCGGCGCCACCGGCTCACCCGGCGCTGTTTCTCCGTGGAGAGGTAATTGCCATTGACGTCACGCTTGTACCCGATCTCGGTGGAAAGACCACGATCATGGCGTGCGAGCGTGAGCGGGGCGCCAGTCCGCTCTGCCGGCTCGTCCACCGTGTCGTCGTCGAACCGACGCGTCTCCGGCCCGCGGTCGAGGCGGTGCTGGTCGATAATAAGCCCGCAATCGACACACCGGGTTTCCCCGTCCTCGGTCACGAGGGCACCGCTGCATTCGGGACACTCCTCGGCGGGGGTCGTTTTGCCGTTCGCTTCGTCGTAGCCGTTTGTGTAGGGTCCTCGAAACGACATGGGAATCCGCGAGGCGCCCGTCTGGACTGCCCCACACCCCTCCCGGGGCAATACAAACGACCAGCCGGGACGCTCCCATTGCCTGGCGTGGCTGGTGAGGCTCGCTCCACTTATTCGGGCTACTGTGCCGACCGCGCCTCGGCGAGCGTCTGCATCGTCGTGGCCGCCTCGATGATGGCTGGCCGGATCGCGACGGCAACGCGGTGTTTGCATGCCTGCGAGGAACGGCCATCGAACGGACAGGTACAGGCGACCGGCTGCCCATCTTCGATCCTGACCCGATACTCGTGGCCTGCCGGGTCAGCGTGGCTTGCATTCCGAACGCGAATGTCGCCCTCGATCAGCGAGAACTGCAACGCTTCGTACTGCGCACGCTTGAGGATGCGTGGCGTCCATTCCAATCGCGAGAGCGGGTGACTGGAGTCAGGCATTGTTCGTTCGGGGCTTGACTGCCCTCAGGCTCTCGTGGGGCCGACAAACACATGATGGCCGACCGAGTAGCGGACTCCGGTAGACGAGTCGCGAACGGCCTTCGTTCGACTGACTCGGTAACAGTTGGCCACCGAGTCAGCAGTGGTCGGACAGACCACGCGTCGTCGCTGCCGTAGCCGACAGTGACGCCGCTGGTCGGCGTCCAGTCTGTCCGCGGGTGGTCTGTCTCCCCTTCAAGCACCCGGAGGACGGCGTATCGGAGGTGCTCGTGGCCTTGGTTGTCTGTCGTTCGTGCGACCTGGTCCTGCTGCTCGGCGACGTGCTCGGCTTCCGCAAGAACCGCCGTGAGATAGTTGCCAGTCAGAATTCGACGGAGGTCAGAATGCGTCTCCGACCCTCGGTGGGCGCTGAAAAACTCGCTCTTGTGTAGAACTGCCGAAAGGTCATATAGTTACACTGAGCCGGTACTAATCTGGCAATATGGCTTCTACTCAGCCGGCTTTCGGTGGGATGTTTCGGCAGCTGATTGAGCTGGAAGTTATCGAAATCAACACCGAGCCGCTCGATTAACCAACGAAAAAGGGGGAAATCCAGGCAATCTGTTGGTTAGCCGATTTAGCGAGCAGGCGGCTCTTCGAGCACGTCGATAAGTTCCTCTGCCATCCGACTGAGCCGTCCGAGCCGCTCGCGAACAACCTCGGGATCGTCCGACTCCCACGCTGTCAAGTAGAACGCCGAGCCACTGGTGTCGAGCCCGTCGTACCGGCCGACGACGTAGGCGACCGCCGGGACGTGATTTCGCGCTTCGAATAATGCTGTCTCAAGACGCGTGCGCTTTAGCCGTACGAGCGTGTCAGACCAGTTCCCGCCACAGACGAAAGGACGTGGCCTACGGCCATCTATACACAACACAGAAAGTTAACAATGAAACGAGGAGAGAGGGGATGACCGTGCTGGTCCAGCGGACTATTAATTCCCAGTTAGTACTTCAACGGTATTTACCGCGTTGATTCGCCCTTCATCAGGATCAGGGTCGCTCGTGCCGTCAACGAGTTGTGCCCCC
>NZ_JAQCNH010000004.1 GCF_028275115.1 Halorientalis sp.
TAGCCCGCGCCGCCGTACTCGATGGGTATCTGTGCCCCCATCAGCCCCATTTCGGCGGCCTTGTCCATAACCGCCTGCGGATATTTCTCCTCTCGGTCGTACTTGTTTGCAACCGGTTTGATCTCGTTTTCACCGAACCGCTGGATTTCATTCCGGATCTGGTCGATCTCGCTGGGAAGCTCGAAGTCCATACATTACACCATATGCATACTTCATTAAGACTCCTTTGCAACTATTTACCACTGAAAATATATTGTTCTAATCGTTCGATTGGGTCGAAAAAACGGGCAGGTGTCTGCGGACCAACTCCACGACCGGCGTTCGGGACCCGATTAGAAGCCTTTGCCGAGGAGTTCGCGAGCGATGATGTTCTTCTGGATTTCGGTGGTGCCCTCGTAGATCTGGGTGATCTTGGCGTCGCGGTAGAATCGCTCGACCGGGAAGTCGTCGACGTAGCCGGCTCCGCCGTGGACTTGGACGGCCTCGTTGGCCACGTCGACGGCGATGCGCGAGGCGTACTCCTTGGCCATCGACGCCAGTTTCGTGATATCTTCACCCTGGTCGACCTGCCAGGCGCCCTTGTACGTCAGGTTACGAGCGGCCTCGATCTTGGTGTACATGTCCGCGAGTTTGTGCTGGATGGCCTGGAACTCGGCGATAGGCTGGCCGAACTGCTCGCGTTCCTGGGCGTACTCCAGAGCCGCGTCGGCGGCACCCTTCGCGATGCCGACGCCCTGTGCGGCGACACCGACGCGGGTCGCGTCGAAAAACTGCATCTGCTGGAGAAAGCCCATGCCGCGGTTCCCGAGCAGGTTCTCCTCCGGAACCCGCACGTCGTCGAGGATCAACTCGGCCGTGTCGCTGGCGCGGATGCCGAGCTTGCCGGTGATCTTGTCGGCCTCGAAGCCGTCACGGTCCGACTCGACGATGATCTGAGAGAAGCCGTTGTACCGGCCGTCAGCGTCCGGGTTCGTGTCACAGAGGACGACGAAGAAGTCCCCAACAGTCCCGTTCGAGATCCACATCTTGTTGCCGTTGATGACCCACTCGTCACCGTCTTTCTCCGCGCGAGTGGAGACCGACGAGACGTCCGAGCCGGTGTCGGGCTCCGAGATGGCTGCCCCGGAGATTTTCTCGCCGGCCGCGACGGGTTCGAGGAACTGCTCTTTCTGGTCTTCCGTCCCGAACTCCTGAACTGCCTCCGTCCCGAACGACGACGCTAAGATGCAGAAGGCGATCCCCGGGTCGATGGCGAACATCTCCTCGGCGATGATCGAGGTTTCGAGTACCGAGTAGCCGGCACCACCGTACTCGATGGGGATGGACGCGCCGATCAGACCCATCTCGGCAGCCTGGTCGACGACGTCGTACGGATACTTTTCCTCGCGGTCGTACTCGTTTGCGACCGGCTCGATCTCGTTTTCCCCGAACCGGCGCACTTCCTTCCTGATCTGGTCGATCTCGCCTGGCAGTTCAAAATCCATACTCCCCCGTGTGAGCCAAGATAACATAATTGTTTGTGATCAGTCAACAACTTGTGGATCGTTGTTAGCGAGCCGGCACTGCGAGCTACTATCGTCGAGCCAAGGAAGAATAAACGATAGACGGACTGTGGTACGTTTCTTCGGCCAAAGAAAAACACTGAAAGGGGCTGGCAAAGAGTGTTTCAATGACTCATGCAACTCGAAGATATCGAAACCATCGCCGTGCTTGGCGCCGGCAACATGGGCCACGGCATCGCCGAGGTTGCCGCGCTCGCGGGGTACGACGTGCGGCTACGCGACATCAAAGAAGAGTTCGTCCAGAGTGGTTACGAGGATATCGAGTGGAGCCTCCAGAAACTCGCCGAGAAGGACACGATCAGCGAGGACGAGGCCGACGCGGCCATCGACTCCGTCACGCCGCTGGTCGACATGGAGGAGGCCGTCGGTAACGCGGACGTGATCATCGAGGCTGTCCCCGAGAAGATGGAGATCAAGGAGGACGTCTACGAGGAAGTCGAGGCGTACGCTCCCGACCGCGCAATTTTCGCGACCAACACGTCGTCGCTGTCGATCACCGACCTCTCGGAAGTCTCGGAACGCGAAGCGCAGTTCTGCGGGATGCACTTTTTCAACCCGCCGATCCGGATGCAGTTGGTCGAGGTCATCAACGGCGAACACACCGACGAGGAGACCATCGAGGCCGTCGAGGGTCTCGCCGAGGACTTCGGCAAGACGCCAGTCCGCGTCCGGAAGGACTCGCCGGGCTTCATCGTCAACCGTATTCTCGTGCCCCTGATGAACGAGGCCTGCTGGATGCTCAGCGAGGACGTGGCCACCGTCGAGGAGATCGACTCCACGACAAAGTACCACATGGGCCTGCCGATGGGGAGCTTCGAGCTGGCCGACATGACCGGCATCGACATCTCCTACCACGTGCTGGACTACATGAACGACGTGCTCGGTGACGAGTACGAACCGGCCCCGATCATGGAGGAAAAAGTCGAGAACGAGGAACTCGGTCAGAAGACCGGCAGGGGCTTTTACAACTACGAGGACGGCGACGGCGCTGACGTGCCGACCGACGAGTACAGCGAGGAGGTCGAGGCACGCCTGAACGCGGCGCTGGCAAAGGAGATCGCCAACCTCGTCGGCGGCGACGTCGCCCCGCCCGAGGACATCGACGAAGCCGTCATGATGGGTGCAGGCTTCCCCGAGGGCCCGACCAAGTCCATCGACGAGTTCGGCGTCGAGAACTGTCTGCACAAACTCGAGGACCTGTACGAGGAGACCGGTGCGGCCCGCTACGAGCCGCCGGAGTACCTCGAGGAGGCCGCCGAACAGGGCGGCTTCAACGACGGTGCCGGTGACGACGAGGACGGCGGTCCCGACTTCGAGGTCATCGCCATCGAGCGCATCGACGTCGACGTGCCGGAGGGCCACGACGAAAAGCAGGTCGGGCATATCAAGATCGACCGGCCACACCGGATGAACACGATCAGCCTCGACGTGCTGGACGAACTCGACCGGGCACGCGAAATTTTCGAGGACGAAGAGCAGATTCGTGCCCTCCTCGTCACGGGCGAAGGCGACAAGGCGTTCTCGGCCGGGGCCGACGTGCAATCGATGGCCACCAGTGCCGACCCGCTCTCAGCACAGAAACTCTCCGCGGACGGGCAGGCTACCTTCGGCCGTCTGGAGGCGTGCCCGCTTCCGGTCGTCGCCGGTATCGACGGGTTCTGTCTCGGCGGCGGAATGGAGCTCTCGATGTGTACCGATATCCGCATCGCCTCCGAACGCTCCGAGTTCGGCCAGCCCGAACTCGACCTCGGTCTCCTGCCGGGTTGGGGCGGCACGCAGCGCCTCGCCAACGTCATCGGCGAAGGCCCCGCCAAGGAGATCATCATGACCGCCGAGCGCTACGACGCCGAGGAGATGGCCGACTTCGGCTTCCTGCGCGACGTGGTTTCGAAAGACGACCTGTTCGACGAGGCGCTCGCTCTCGCGGAACAACTCGCACAGGGGCCGCCGGTCGCCCAGAAGATGACCAAACGCGCCATGCTGAAAGGCCGCAACGACACCGAAGCCGGACTGGAAGTCGAGTCCCAAGCCTTCGGTCACCTCATCGGCACTGACGACGTCATGGAAGGCATGACCGCGTTCATGGGCGACTCTGAGCCCGATTTCGAGGGCCAGTAACGCACGTCCGATTGAATCCCCGACGTTCTTTAACGACCGGCGCCGACCACACCCCTATCACAGAGACTGGCGCCGCGATGCGCTCCCCGTACCGAGTAAGTCCACGTCAGTACCTACGGACACCCTCTGTGACTGACCCCCACTCCGTCTCCAAAAAGCAGGGTTTATTACTGAACCTTTCCTGAGGTATGAGTACGCACCGTTGGTGTAGTCCGGCCAATCATCTTGGCCTTTCGGCAAAATTGTGGCACCGGTGCCCGATTTTGGAAGATAGCCGAGGACCGGGGTTCAAATCCCTGACGGTGCATTCCTTCGACGGTTTCCCTCGTGAGCAACGGACATCGTTCTCTCCGGTTCACGAGTCCGTCCCGATATCGGATCTCGTAACTAAAAAGCTAACCGGAGAGATTGCTCAGCGGCTCGCTCGCACGCCAGAGGGACTCGCACGCGGCCACGCCCGTTTCATCTATCATGAACGACCCGGGCATATTTAACGACTGACGCGATACCACAATGCATGACCCCACCTGACATCGAAACGATCCGAGAAAACGAGCGCGAGTACACCGACGAGGTGATCGAAGAGAACACGCTCCCCGAGATGTTCGAGGACGCGGCGGAGCGGTACGACGACTTCGACGCACAGATGTACAAGGGCGGGATCTATCAGCGGACGCTCACGCCGGAGATCGTCGACGAACCCGAACCGGGCGAGTACACGTCGCTCAAATACGACGAGATGCGAACCATCGTCAGACGACTGGCGGCGGGCTTTCGCGAACTCGGCGTCGAGAAAGACGACCGTGTCGGAATCATGTCCAATCCCCGGATGGAGTGGGCGCTCACGGACTTCGGACTGCTGGCTTCAGGTGGGACAGTCACCACTGTGTACACAGAGTCTTCGCCGAAGCAAATCAAGTATCTCCTCAACGACCCCGGCGCGACCGGTGTCGTCGTCGAGAACGAGTATCTGCTCGACCGCATTATCAAGGTACAGGACGAACTCAGCCTGGAGTTCGTGGTCGTCATCGACGAACTGGAGAAGTACGACGACGTCGACCAGATTCACACGCTCTCGGAGGTGTACGAACTCGGCGAGGAGCGGTTCGACGAGGATGCCTACTGGACCTGGATCGAGGAACAGAACATGCACGATCTGGCGAGTCTAATCTACACCTCAGGGACGACGGGCAAACCAAAGGGCGTGAAGTTGACCCACCACAACTTCCGGTCGAACGTCAACCAGCTCCGAAAGCGGGTCGGCCCCAGACCCGACAAGGGCGACGACGTGCCGTCACTGGATCCTGGCCGTCGGTCGATCTCTTTTCTCCCACTGGCGCACGTCTTCGAGCGCACGACCGGACACTTCCTGATGTTCGCGTCCGGCGTGACGGTCGGCTACGCCGAGAGCACCGACACCGTCAGCGAGGACATCCAAAAAATCAAGCCGCGTGGCGGGTCGAGCGTCCCTCGTGTGTACGAGCGCATCTTCGACGAGATGCGCGGGCAGGCCAGCGGGTCGGACACGAAAGAGCGAATCTTCGAGTGGGCCGTCGAAGTCGCCCGTACCTACGGCCGGGAGGAAGACCCCGGACTCGGACTGAAAATCAAACGCTCCGTTGCCAACCAACTCGTTTTCAAGCAGGTCAAAGAGGAACTCGGCGGCGAAATCGACTTTTTCGTCAGCGGCGGGGGGAGCCTGAGTAAAGACCTCGCGGATCTGTTCAAAGGGATGGGTATCCCCATCTTCGAGGGGTACGGCCTGACCGAGGCCGCTCCGGTCGTCTCGACGAACCCGCCGGAAATCCTCGAAACCGGAACCCTCGGCCCGCCCCTGCCCGACGTCGATATCAAGATCGACGAGTCACAGGTCGCCGACGATCAGTTCGAGGACGTTGAGGGTGAAGTGGGTGAACTGCTCATCAAAGGCCCCAACATCACGGAGGGCTACTGGGAGATGCCCGAGAAGACCGAGGAGGCGTTCACCTCGGACGGCTGGTTCAAGACCGGCGACATCGTCGAACGCATCGAACACGACTACCTCGTCTACCACGACCGGCTGAAGAACCTGATCGTGCTGGACACGGGGAAAAACGTCGCACCAGAACCCATCGAAGACGAGTTCTCGACCTCCTCGCGCATCGAGCAGATCATGGTCATGGGCAACGACGAGAAGTTCATCAGCGCTCTGGTCGTGCCGAACTTCGACGCTATCAGACGGTGGGCGTCGAACCGCAACATCGACCTCCCGACGAGTAAGGAGGCGGTCTGTGAGGACGAGCGCGTTCGCGAGTGGGTCAACGAGGACGTCCAGCTCGTCAACCGCAATCTGGAAAAACACGAGACTATCAAGCAGTTCGAGCTGGTCCATCTCGAATGGACCCCGGAAAACGACATGCTCACCCCCTCGCTAAAAAAGAAGCGTCGCAACATCAAATCCGAGTTCGAGGAGGAGGTGACGGGAGTTTACGAAGGCGAACCGGCGACGGCGGACGACTAAAGCGGTCGACCGGAGAGAGACCCCGGAACAGCGAGCGGCGGTAACCCCGAGGCGAGGGCCCAATCGTTTTTATTCGGTCCCGAGTTCGCAGCGCGTTCCGCTTTTAGAGACTCCACCCGTTCACACCGAAGTCCCACTCCGGTCGCCATCGCTGCCCGCGGGTCACTCCGTTCCCCGCTCACACTACCGAGAGCTCAGTTCGTCCTCGCTGTTACCGCATCAACGCCGACAGCACACGCGACTCGGCTTTTCTGAGGTGTTCGTCCACGGTCGACGGCGCACAGCCCAGCGCGTTCGAGATATCCTCGTGGGTCGCCTCGCGCGGGATTTCGTAGTATCCTTCCGAAATGGCAGTCTCGAACACCTCGTGCTGTCGCTCGGTGAGAATCGAGAGGATATCCTCCCGGTCGGGGGAGTACTGGCCGGCCTGCTCGACGGCGAAGCGGACGCCGTCCGGTGTCTCACCGAGCGCCTTTCTGAGCATCTCGTGGGTGCCAACGATAGTGGTGCGGAGACCACCTTGGTCTGTGTACTTGAGTGGCGTGTCGATGATGAGAGCGTACTTCTGTGCCAGTGCCATCAGTCCACCCGCGGGCTGGCCCGGCGGAATGTGGAGATAGAGGTGAAATACGTCGTCCTGAACGTCGAGTACGTCCCAGGCGAGAACTTGATTCGACTCGTCGATTACCTCTGTCACCGACTCCGGGTCACCGCAGATCCGGTACAGGAGGACGCCCGTTCCGTCGCCCAGCGAGTTGACGTGCATCAGTGCATCTCGCGTCACGCCAGGCTGGTCAGCGATCAGTTTGTCCGCGGGATGGATTGCCCCATCTTCCGGCGATATTGTGAAATCGAAATACCTCATGTGAGAGTCCCGTTACCGAACGAATGTCATCGGGCATTTCGCACACGGCACATTATGTGTTTCGGCACACGGCTCCAGAGTGCGACGGGACCGCCGACCCGACTCGTCCACAAACTGTCACTCGTACGTTACTATCACCGTTCTGGTGCGCGGCCCATCGCACTCGACGAGTGAACCCACCCCGAGGTCAAGTGGTTCGAGAGACTCCGTCTCTCGTCATCACGGAAGACTCCGTCTTCCGAACGACCTCGGGGCTTCCTGCTTCTACGACGCGCTTTGCAGGAACCGAGAGGGTTCCCGTAGAAAGCGCAGTCTGCACAGGCGTTGACGAATCGCGGAGCGATTCGTTCGCACACCAGAAATCTTCGATTTCTGAGGACGTTGATTCGGAGCGTCCCGCCGCTATCTGTGAGCGACCGCGAGAAAGGATGTGCTTCGCCGCGTTCAGGTCCCTGTCCTCGGTGTGACCGCACGCCGGACATGAGTGTTCTCGAATCCAGAGTGGTTTCGATGTTTCCACACCGCACGCCAAACACTCTTTGGTTGTCCCTGCTGGTTCGACTCGAACGACGTGAGTGTGATGAAGATTGGCTTTGTACTCCAAGAGGTCCAGAAACCGTGACCACGCGGCGTCCTGCTTGTTCTTGACGTTCTGGCCGGTTTCCAGCATTGGCTCTACGTCCAAATCCTCGACGGCCACCAAATCGTACTCTCGGACCAGCCACGTCGTGAGTTTGTGCTGGTAGTCCAGCACTTTCCGCTTGATTTGCCGCTTCGCCGTGGCGACCTTCTGCCGTTGTTTCTCCCAGTTGTTCGAGCCGTGCTGTTTCCGGTCGAGTTTCCGCTGTTCGCGCCCGTAGCGGTCGCACTCGTCGGACAGGTTGAGCATATCCACCGCCGTATCGTCGCTGGTGTGGATATACGAGAGAATCCCGAGGTCTACACCCACGCAGTCGGCACTCGCTCGTCGGTCGTGACGTCGAACTCCGTGTGGGTCCCCATGCGTGGGTGAACGGTCGACGGCCGCTTGAAACCCCGTGTCAGGCGCGCAATCCCTCGAAGAGCCCGCGGTCCTGAGAGCGGACGTGGAACGCGGCCGAGCCGGTCAGAAGCAAGAGATAGATGGCCGCGACCGCAGGGGTGCCGATGGCACCCAGCAGCGGTGTGCCGATACTCGCGGCCAGTACGGTCCCGAACCCGAGAATCCCGAGAACGAGGTAGTACTCCGCCCAGGTAATTCCGTAGCGGGGCACCACCTCCATGTACGTCGTGATTCTGGCCGCGCGGTCGCGCAGGCGCACCTCCTTGGAGTCGGTGTCGTACCCGACGATACCGAGGTCGTCGAGTTTGGGGAGGTGCGTCTGGTGGAGCGAGACGTAGACGCTCCGGCGTTTGTCCCGTGGGGCAGGCGCCTCACCGGTCTCGCGGGTCGCCACCTGCTCCGACAGGTCACGCACGCTCAACGGTCCGTCCTGCTCGCGGAGGCACTTGATGGCCAGCCGCCGCCGGTCGTTCCGAAGGATGTCGTGAACCTCGCCCGCGTCGAGTTCGGCGCGTTGTTCCGTCTCTGCTCCCATGCTCACCTCCTGGCTCCGTCCGCGTCCGACGGGACACGGCTCCAGTTGTCGCTGTCCGGCTGCATTCTCGGTTTGAAAATTGTTCTCCCCACTGTTAATGACTCATAATAACTCATTACGCTACACGGGGCCCAGGTTGATATGTCGGAGCCGACCGGCCCACCTGCCCGGATTACACGTTTGATAACCGGTACTAACGCACGTTCGCCCGGCGTTCGGGCTTCGGAAACGGGTCACGGAGACCTGTGGACGGCTATGCCAGCCACTCGTCGGGTTTGGTGTCGTAGTCTACGTCGGTCGCGGCCAGGTGTTCGACCTCCTCCCAGTCGAGGTCACGGGTCGTGATCTCCTCGCCGTCGTACCGAACGAGCTTGCCCTGCTCTTCGGGCTCGGGCTCGCGGTCTCGACGTTTTGCGACCTCGATGTCGTGTTCGTCAAGTTCCTTGACGATGGTTTTGAGATTCACCGGCCGGCCCCACAGCTCGAACACCCGTTCGAGAGTGTCTCTGGCCTGCCCGAGGTCGAGCATCACGCCGTTGTACTTGTGCGAGAGCAGCAACTCGTTGCGATTGTTGTAGTTGCCGTCCTCGACGACGACGGTCGGTTTCCCGAAGTTAGTGAACCGCAACATGAGCTTCTTTTTCACGTCCTCGTAATCCGTCGAGGTGACACGGTAGTCGCCGGTCGACTGGGTGTACTCGTACGTGAAGTAGTCGTTCTCGTCGACGAACTCCTGAGTGAGGAACTCGTCCAGGAAGGTCACGTCGTTGTGGCTCTCCCGAATCTCGCGCATTCGGTCCCAACCGCGGGCGTAGTCGATATCTTCGAGCGCGTCGGCGACGGATTCGTACCGGGAATCGTCGAACATATACCGGGAGACACGTTCGAGTTCCTCCTGCCCGACCCGGGAGACGAACCCACGGTTCTGTGGTTCGACCAGCGAGTAGTGCCGCTCGGCCAACCCGCCGTAGGTCAGCACCTTCCAGGGATACTTTTCCACGTCGAACTCGCCTGCACGGGCGCGTTCGAGCGCGTCGGCGTCGATTCGCTCGTCCTCTGGGTCGAGCGCGTCGAGAGATTCGGAAACGTTCTGCAGTTCGGAATCGGGCGCAATCAACTCCTGTACCTGCTCGAAGTCGACGCGGTCGTGGAGATTCCGCCAGGTGATGTCCTCGACCCGGAGGAGTCGCTCGACGATTTCCCGCCGGTTCTCGATGTTCTCGACGTACTGCCAGAGTTCCAGCCCGAGTTTGTACGGGTTGAAGCCGGGTGAGCCGAGAACCTGTGCCATGTGGTCGGCGTACTTGACGAACTCGTCGCTGGCGGCGAAGGTCTCCTTGGACATCATCGCCGACTCCCAGTAGGAGGCCCACCCCTCGTTCATTACCTTCGTCATCTTCTGTGGGGCGAAGTAGTAGGCCTCACGGCGCAGAATCTCGAGAATCTCGCGCTGCCAGTCGGTCATCGTGACGGCTTTCTCCGCGTCGCGGTCGTAGGCCATTCCGTGCTGACGGAGGAAGCCGATCACGTCCTTTTCGGGTTCGTCCGGGAACGTGACCTCGCCGTCTTCATCGCGCTGGGCCTCCAGCCAGTCCTCGTCGAACACCTGTCCGACGACTTCCTCGGAGAGATTGAGTTCGTCGAGTTTCTCCTCCAAGTCCTCGATATCCTCCTCGCGGTCCAGCACCTCGTCGCGGCCGTCGATCTCGACCGGCGCGAACGGCCGGTGCTGGTCGATGTTGTCCTCGAGACAGAGGACGTGGTCGATCCACTTCTCGACCGCGGCGCGCTCGATGTCCGGGTCCTGCATGTACTCCTGAATCGTCTCGGAGTGGCGAGCCAGCATCGCAGCGGCGTCGGGGTCGTCTGCGAACATCCCGAACCACTCGTTGTTGGCGAAAAAGTCCGCGTGAGCCTCGACGTGGGTGATGACCGCTTTCTGGTCGGCCATGGAGTTGGACTCCTGTAGGAAGGCGTGGCTGGGGTCGTCGTTGTTGACGATCTCGAAGGCCTTCCCACCGAGGAACTGGCTCTGTTTCTGTTGCTGGTCGTACTGCATTCCCCAGCGCCAGTGTGGATAGCGTTTCTGGAACCCGCCATAGGCGATCAACTCGTTCATCTCGTCGTAGTTGACAATCCAGTAGTTGACCGGGTACGGATGCAGCCCCAGTTTCTGTGCGAGGTTCGAGGCCTCGTCGACCGGTTCTTCCAGGTCTTCGGCGATTCGTTTGGCTTCGTAGCGGTCGGAGTTCATGCTTCTACCTCCTCTGTACTGAGGATCTCGTAGATGGCATCGACCACGTCCTCCGGGCTTGAGACGTACGCCACGGCGACGTTGTCGCTGCCCTCGAAGTGGCGCTCCACCTCCTCGGCGTGCGTCGCGTTAATCGCGTTGCCCGACGGCTGTGTCTCGACGTACGCGTGGAGGTTCGCCGGAATCTCTTGCATCTGTGGGATCACTCGTTCTTCGGTGTCGTTACTGGAGTTCTCGGAGTCGCCGGCCGCGAACACGTAGCGGTTCCAGTCGCTCCAGGGGTACTCCTCTTCGAGAACCGTCGCGGCCAGTTCGTAGGCACTGGAGATGCGGGTACCGCCGCCGCTGCGGATGCCAAAGAACTCGTCGCGGTCGACTTCCCAGGCCTCGGCGTCGTGAGCGATGTAGACGAACTCGGCGTTGTCGTACTTGCCCGTCAGATACCAGTCGAGCGGCGTGAAGGTCCGCTCGACCAGCTCACGCTTTTTCTCTCGCATCGACCCGGACACGTCCCGGATGTTGACGACGACGACGTTTTTCTCCCGCTCTTCGACGATTTCGGGGTAGCGGTAGCGCTCGTCTTCCCGGCGGAACGGAATCTGGTCGACGCCCTCCCGGCGGATGCGGTCGGCGGTGGACTGGCGCTCGACGTTCTCGGCCACCTCGTCCATCGACGTCCACTCGGTTTTCTCCTCGCTCGACAGTTCGTCGTATGCCTCCTCGAGCCAGGCCTTCGAGACGGGGATATTCTCACTGCGAGCCCACTCGAAGACTGAGGCTGGCCCCATACCGTCGATTTTGAGCACTTCCCGGAGATAGTCCCGGTCGAAGTCCATCGCCAGTTTACGCTTCAGACCTTTCTTGAACAGCGCCTCGAAGTCGAGCGTCGAACTTGGTCCGGTCCGGGTGATATCCGTGAAGTCGCCCTCCTTCTCCTCGACGACCTGCTTTCCCTTCGGTTCGAGGTCGAGACCGAGCTCTTCGTCGAGTTCCTGGGCGAACTCTTCAGGGTCCATCTCGTAGTACTCGTGTTCGCCGCCCTCCTCGCCGGGCTCGCCGTCCTCGTCGCCGTCGCCGGGCTGGGGCTGTGGCTGGCCCACAGGCTGGCCTTCTTCAGCGTCCTCACCCTGGCCGACGCCGCCCATGTCGCGCTGGTCGTACGCGAACTCGGGGAGATCGACGATTTTGATCGGAATCTGCACTTCGTCCGGGCGAGACTGCCCGAGGTCGCCGTACTGGATGAACTCCGCGAGGTCCTGTCGGCGCTCTTCGCCGACTTCACGATACCGGTCGAGGTCGTCTTTCAGTCCCATTTGTAACTCACCTGGCTCATAACGTGGCGGCTGGTCAACTCCGCGGAGGCCTCGGTGTAGTCGAACATCTCGGTCATGTTCTGCAGCGTGGCCTCCTTGACTGCGGCCGTCTCGGTACCACTCGGCGGATTGTCCCACTGCCTGGGGTCGAAGTCCTCGTAGGTACGCCGTACGTCCTCCCAGTCGTGGGTGCCCAGAACGGACTTGATGACGGGAATCTCCTTGGGGTTCACGTCGGAAATCTGGAATCCCTCGTTTCGGTTCGCCCACGCGTGGCGATTCAGTGCGGTGATGATCTTGTCCGTCCGGAACTCCTCGACGGCGTCGTCGGGGTCGTTGCCGTCGTAGTTCTCCTCGGAGAATCGACCGAGATGCTCGATCTCGAAGATCTTCATCTTCAGCGGGTCGGGCTCTTCGAGTTCACCCCGGTCGTTCTCGATCTGTTCGCCGGCCTCCCAGGCGTAGACGCACTCGATGTACTCCTCGACGGTCTCCTCGTCGACCCGTTTGTCCCGCATGATCGCCCGGAGCACGTCGTCTTCCTGCTGGCTGAACACGTGGTTTTTCACCGCGACCACCTGGTTTTCGAACTCGACACGCTCGTTGCCCGAGAACACTGGTGCGTTGACCAGCCTCTCGGCCATCGCGTTGAGGATGTCTCGTGGCATGACGACGTGCTCGACCGGCAGGTCAGCGTGATAGCGGTCCTGTTCCTCGTGGAGCAGGTCCGCGATCACGTCCCGCGTGTAGGTGACGGGGATACCGCCCTCGCCGTTCTCGGCGCTATCGTCCCAGTCGAAGTCGTCCATCTCGATACGTTCGTCGCCCTCCTGCAGGTAACCGCGGTCGAACAGCATGGCCTTGTCCACCAGGTCGAGGCCGTTGGGTACGTCCGTATCGTCGAGTCTGGTGACAACGGCGTACAGCCCGGCGGCCTCGATGGCGTGGGGTGCGAGTTCCTTCTCGTTGACTTCGGCGTCGCTGTCCCGAACGTGAATGTGGAGCGGCTCCCGAATCCAGGCCTCGAGTTCGTCCCACGACTGGGCGGTCCAGACCTCGGTTTCGTTCGTGAGTTCGCGCCGCAGTAGCTGTGCCTCTAACGAGAGGTTCGTCAGGTAAGTAAACTCGTGTTTGTCGAGCCTGCGTTTCAGCGCCTTCAGCGGGTCCTGCCCCTCGCGGTCGGCGTGCTGGTTGAGCCGTGCCTCCAGGTCGGGATTGGAGATGATGATCATCTGAGTGTCGATGTCCATCCCGATACCCTTATCCAGTTTCACCTTCCCCTCGTCGGGAACGTTCAGGAGTTTCTGGAGCAGGTCGGCGTGCTGTGCGGCGTCCTCAACGATGGTCAGCAGGCCGTTGCCCTGCGAGAGAACGCCGTCATAAGAGAACGCCTGTGGGTTCTTCCGGCCACGGGAGTCCAGTTCACGGAGCATCCCGGCCATCCACGACCCCACGAGGCGCTCTTTCGGGCTGCCGTCGTCCTCACTGTGGAGGACGCCGATGCCCCGGCCCACGTCGACGACGAAGTTCTTGATCCGGAGGTGCTCGGGAGCGGTGACCGCCGAAAAGAGATCCGCGATCTCCTGGCGACGGTACTGCTCTTCGAGGAAGTCGTAGGCCTCTCGACAGAACGGATCGAGGTCGCCCTCAACCCGGATCTGGACGTGGTCGTCGAGACGGTCGTTCACCTCGGCGATCAGGTCGGTCCTGACCTCCTGGGGGAAGACCGTCAGCGGATGGGACTGGACGGGGCTCTCGTACCAGTCGTCCTCGTCGCTGACCGGCTGGTCGCCGTAGGTCATGCCTGCGGAACCGCCGTCGGCACCGGCGATGTTCCACTCGACGGTGTAGCGCCGCCCGTCGTCGGTCTTGGAGTACTCGCGAAGCCCGTTGATCAGACACCGCTTCAGCTCCGACTTCCCGGTCGCCGTGGGTCCGTCGAGCCAGATGATCTTCTCGTCTTTCCCACGTGACGCCGCGATAGAGCGCAGGTCGTCGACGAACTGGTTGAGCGTGTCCGTATTGCCCAGAATCGCGTGTTCGCCGTTGTTGTGCGGGTCGTCGAAAAAGCGGTAGCGCTCTTTCTCCTCGCCCTCCTCGATAACCGTCCGCGTGCCGGCAGCCTCGATGGCCGACAGCAGGTACTTCGAGGCGTGGGAGGCTAGGTGGGGCCGCTCCAGCACGAGGTCGACGTACTCGTCGAGACTCATCGGCTCCTGATACGTCTCCTCGAGGGCGGTGTCCGCGGCGTCGATGTAGTCGTGCCCGGGCATTACTCTTCCATCTCTGCTTTGGCGACCTCGGCGCCGGCGAACTCCAGCACCTCCTTGGCTCCCTCCCGGGTGTAGCCCTGTTCGATCAGCGCGTCGACCCAGGCGTTTCGTTCGTCGTCGTCCATCTCGTTGCTGGAGACCAGTGCCGAGAAGTTGATGTTGTGCTTTTTGTCTTCCCAGAGCTTGCGCTCCAGGGCCCGACGCAGGCGGTCGTTGTCCTGTGGGTTGAACGTATCACCTTCGCGGGCACGTCGCGAGACCCAGTTCGACACTTCCTGCCGGAAGTCGTCCTTGCGGTCTTCCGGGACGTTGAGCTTCTCCTCGACGCTCCGGAGGAAGGTCTCGTCTGGTTCCTGCTCGCGACCGGTAATCTCGTCTTCGACGGTGTCGTCGTCGATGTAGGCCATGACGTGGTCCATGTACTTCTCGCCTTGGCGCTGAATCTCGTCGATGTCGTAGGCCAACGCGTGGCGCACGTCCTCGATGGCCCGGTCTTTGTACTCCTCGCGAACCAGTTCGAGGTACCGGTAGTACTTCTCGAAGCGGTCTTCCGGGATCGACCCGTGGTTCTCGAGATTCTCCTCGAAGTGATTGAACGTCGTCAGCGGCGAGAGGAAGTCACGGCTCCGGTGCATCGAGTCCATGATGGCCTCGGCGATCTCGTCGCCGATGAAGCGGGGCGAGACGCCTTCCATGCCCTCGCCGATCTCGGCCATATCGGCTGCCTCCTCCCGGAGTTTCTTCACGTCGACGTCCTCGGCCTCGTCGACCTCGCCGTTGTAGGCCTTGGCCTTCTGGACGACGTCCACGGTACCGGAGTCGGGCTCTTCGACCCGGGTGAGCACGCCGAAGAGACCGGCCATCTCTAGGGTGTGTGGTTCGACCTGGATGTCCGGAAGGTCGGCGTTTCGGAGCATCTTCCGGTAGATACTGGCCTCTTCCTCGTACTGGAGGACGTACGGGAAGTCGATCCGTTTCGTCCGGTCGTTGAACGCCTCCATCTTCTCGTCGCCCTTCTTGTCCTTGTACTCGGGCATGTTCGTCCGGCCGACGATCACCTGGTCGATGTCGATCCGGGGGTTGTTCTTTGGCTTGATCGTCTGTTCCTGCGTGGCGTGCAGGAAGTCATAGAGGAACTCCCGCTGGAGCTTCAGCAGCTCCTCGCCGGAGAAAATGCCCCGGTTGGCGTTACAGAACGCGCCGGAGTAGTCGAACGCCCGGGGGTCGGACTCCCCGTAGATTGCGATCTTCGAGTAGTTGACGTCGCCGGTCAACTCGGTCTCGTCCTGATTTTTCTTGTCCTTCGGTTCGAAGGTTTCGATCGCGCGGCGCTGGTTCTCGTCGGCGACGATCCGGACGATCTCGACGTGGTTGTCCAGCACCGACTCGAGGTCGTCGTCGTAGTAGGCCAGCAGTCGGTCCATGTAGAATTCGCTGGCCGGATCGAGCGCCTGCTCGTTTCGGATGGTGTAGGGTGCCTCGAGTTCCGCGTTGAGGTCCTCGATGATCTGTTCGCGCTGTTCCTGTGGGACCAGGACGATTGGGTCCTGGTTCATCGGGGAGCGGACGGTGTCGTCGGCGGGGTCTTGATCCCCGATGATGTCACACAAGTTCGTCCAGCGGAAGGTGTACATCCGCCCCTCGTCGGTGCGGGTGTAGTGCTCGTAGTAGCGCCGGACCTGTCGGTCGAAGTCGGACTTCCCGGAGCCGACCGGGCCCAGTAGGAGCTTGATTCGTTTCTCCGGACCAAGCCCTCGGGCACCGGACTTGACCTTGTTGACGAACTCGTGAATGGCCTCGTGGATGACGCGACCGTAGAACGTGTTCTCGCCGTTGTTGAGAGGGTCCTCAGACGCGAGGTCGTACTCGACGACGCCGGCGTCTTCGTCGTAGTCGGTGCCGTAGTAGTCGAACATGTCGGCAACGCGCTGGTGGGCGTTGCGTGCGATGCGCGGATGGTCGTACAGCTGGTCCAGATACCAGTCGAACGATTGCGTCTCTCTGAGGTCCGCTGGAATCGAATCCTGGTACTCCCGACTCAGCTCTGTAAGGGTTTCTTTCGTATCGGTCATGCTATCACGGACAGGTTGTACGCGGGGCCGCCGCGACGGTCGCGGCTCCCGCTGTTGTCACGGGCGCGAGCCCGTCGGTCTCGGTGGTGTCCACCACACCAGCCCACACTCCGCCGGCAATTTCCCATTCGGCCTGCCTGATGAGCACACCGCGCGCTCGCGCAACGCAGGCAACTGTGTGCTCGCTTCGTCGCGAGCCCGTTCGGTTTGGATACCATGTGTGTTCGTGTCACTCCCACCGTTCAGGACGCCCAGGGTCGGTGGTTCCCGAGAAAATACCGGGGTACCTGAGTGGCGAGAGCAGGGGCGGTAGTGTGGGTCGTGTATGGGTGGACTTGCCTCCGATACTATTTATTTAGTGAGATTCCCAGAGTGATAAGACTTCTCCCGATGACAGGCCTCCTGCCCGCTTGTTCCGGCCGTTTCACGCGCCGAAACTCGGGCACGGGAACCGGAGAAACGAATGTGTGTATCCAAGGTCCAAACAGCCGTTTAAATATCGGATAGACAGATGAACAGAATCGCCGTCGGAGGGACCGCGGCACTCAAGACCGACGGACCGATTGTGAGAGTATGGACTTCGCGGATCTCGCGACCGGGTGGGAGGTCTGGACGCAGGGCGAGACTCGGTGTGTGCTGGCATACCGCCCCGATATCTTCGACAGCAGCGATTTTCCCGCACCCTGTCTGCCGACCATCTACCTGACGAAAGGCCAGCGGGGCCGCCGTCCCGGACGCCACCAGCCCGCCCCTGGCGACCCCTGGCACGTAACGCTGTATCTGGAACCGGAAATCGAGGTCGATTCGGCGCGGTACGACGACCAGGAGGCAGCCGTCGACGGCGTCCGGGACCTCGCCACTCGGTTCGTCGACGGTGAGTTCGACCTCCGGAGCGTCTATCAACTGCCCCGTGAGACGTATCTAGACGAACTCGAATCGTTGGTGGCGCGGTGAGCGCGACCGAAGCCGGGTTTTAATTGACGGCCGCGAGTAGAACCCTGTATGACGACGGTCACGCTCATCGGGACCCGCCTCGCGGAGAAGGGGACCGAGTTCGTCTACCACGGGGAGGCCGACGCCTGCGAGGGCTGTCCGTATCGGGACCAGTGTCTCAACCTCGCCTCGGGCCAGAAGTACCGCGTGACCAGCGTTCGGGAGAACGCCTCGACGCTCGACTGTGCCGTTCACGATACGGGAGTCACTGCGGTCGAGGTTGAGCCCGCGCCGGTGCTCGCGAACGTCGACGCGCAGGGAGCCTACGCCGGGAGCAAGGCCGCCCTCGAAGGGCCATGTCCCCACACCGGCTGTCCGTCACACGAGTACTGTGAACCGGCGGGTGCGGAGTTCGACATCGAGTACCAGATCGGCGAGGTCGTCGGCGAGCCGCCGCACGATTACTGTATGCTCGACCGGGACTTGACGCTTGTAGAGTTCGTGCCACCGGCCGAGCAGGACTGAGCCTCAGGACTCGAGCGTCCCGACCCGATCCGCAGCGTAGCCGAACACGTCCTCGTAGCCGTAAGGCGACATCAAAACGGGATAGAAGTCGCTCTCTGCGACGTACTCCCGGTTGTCTGCCGTGGCGTAGGCCTGGCCGGACTGGACCCGTTGGAAGTTCGACGCGAACACGTCGTAGGCCTTGGCCGATTGTTTGGGTACGGAGTGTGTGAGCCGATAGACGGGCAACTCCTCGCGGTCCGGTGTCTCCTCGCCGGGCAGCGCGCCCGTGGCGGCGAGAAACTCCCGGGTCACCTGCACGGCGTTTTCGGCCGCGGTGTCCGAGCCCTGGAAGCCACACTCGACTTCGAGCAACCGCCGGGTCACCTCAAACAGTCGTCCTTCTTTGAAATCGCACGTCTCGACCACCGCGTCGGCGGACAGTTGGGGACAGATTCGACGCTCGTACTCGCGAACTTCGTCGACGAGGGCGAACAGCCCCCCGTATGACTGTGTGGAGTGCAGCGCGAGGATCTGACAGTCCGCCATCTCCAGCGAGAGTTCGTGAGCGAGACGGGACTCGTGGGTGTCTCCCTCGGGATTTCCCGGAAACGCGCGGTTGAGGTCCTCGTCGACGTACCGCACGTCTCGTTGCCGGGCCGCTTCGTTGGCGATGACGAACTTGACGGGGCGCTGAAACTCCACGTCTGCGGACAGCAACGTCTCGACGGCGTGGACACCACACGGCTCGTCGCCGTGAATGCCGCCGATGACCGCAATCTCTGCGGGACCGTCGCCGACGGTCTCGACTCGCATCGATTCACAGCAACCACCGACTGGTCTTAGTACCCACGAAACCGGGACGGGTCAGTCCTCCGGTGACTCGGCGTACGAAAAGTCCGGTTTCGTCACCTCGGGCCGACGGTCGTCGAGGTACACCTGCCACCCCTCGATGGCCGTGGGGTCGGTCAAGCCGTTCGTCAGCACCGTCCGCACGTCGAGCAGGTCGACGCCGTAGTACTCCTTCGGACGCTCTGAAAGTACTGGAGGGCAGTCCAAAAGAGCGACCGCATCCCGTCGTCGTCGCCGGACTGTGTCCGACTGCCAGAGGCGCTCCGCGCCTCGCTGTTCTCGAAATATGTTATTCGCACGTTGTCAGCAATTTCTCTTCCTCGTAGAGGGACTCACAGTAGCTTCCCTCAATCGGTGCAATCAGCGTGTTCGCGCTTGGTACTGGTAGTAATCGTACTCTGGTAGCTTATAAAAGACCGTGCCGTCTGATCCATTGTTACGTTTAACATAAAAATTAACTTTCAATCATGTCTACCAGCTATCGATGGCAACAAGCCGGATATCTAAGAGGTTTATACTGGTCAGCGAGGCGAATACCCCGACCCACCGTGGTCGGGGATGAAGCCGACAACTCGTGGTACAAACCATTAAGTGAACACATCGGTAACCAACAGACAGCGATGGAATACAGTCACCGCTACTGCGCCTACCCGACACAAGAGGTAGCGGACAGGCTGGAACACCATCTCGACGTTCATCGCCAACTCTACAACCACGTTCGCTGGGACTACGAGAACAGCCCCGAGGACGACAAACCGTCTGAGTACGACCAGAACAACAAGCTTCCCGAGTGGAAACAACGGTGGCCAGTGTTCAGCGAACTGCACTCAAAAGCCGCCCAAGCCACCGTTGCTCGTTTCCACCGCAACCTCTCGAACCTTCGCAAGAAGAAAGAGAACGGACACAAGGTCGGTCGCCTCAAACGGCAAGCACCCACCGAGTACCGAAGCGTGACGTACAACCAGTCTGGCTTCGACCTCGATGAAAAGAGGGGCCACGACAAGTGCGCATACGTCCGCTTCAGCAAGATCGGGTGGGTGAAAATCCGGTACTCCCGCTCGATTCCCGACCACGCCACCATCAAAGAAGTCACGTTCAAAAAGGAGCCGACTGGTGAGTGGTTCGTCTCCTTTCGGCTGGAAACCGACGACGTCGATCTCCCCGAAAAGCCCGACGTTGACTCGCTGGATGCGAGCAATTGCGTCGGGATTGACCTCGGTATCCGGAACTACGTCCACACCAGCGATGGCAAAACCGTGGATTGGATCGATCTCGAAGACGACTACGAGCGTCTGCGGCGCGAGCAACGCAGACTCTCGCGGAAAGACCACGGGAGTCGCAACTATGAGAGACAACGCCGGAAAGTCGCCAAAGTGAAGCGCCGGATTCGCCGCAAAGTGCTGGACTATCAGCACAAACTTACGACGTGGCTCGTCAACGAGTACGACGCCGTGTTCGTGGAAGATCTCGACGTAAAGGCGATGCTCCAGGGCGACGGCAACGCTCGCAACAAGCAGGATGCGGCATGGCGACAGTTCATCAACTTGCTCGACTACAAGGCCGACCTGTACGGCACGCACGTCGTACAGGTTGAACCTGCGGGAACAACGAAAGAGTGCGCCCGATGTGGTGTGGAAACCACGAAACCCATCTGGGTTCGGGAACACTCCTGTCCGAGTTGTGGGTTCGAGACGGACAGAGATGCGAACGCAGCGATGAACATCATCCAACGCGGCTTTGCTGAGTTAGGGCTGGGATGGCCCGAATCAACGCCTGTGGAGACTGTGACCGCTACGGACACGGATGCCATCCATGAAGTGTCTGCACGTCACGTCATCGAAACAGGAAGCCTGCCCTCGTGAGAGCAGGATTCCCCGCGCCACCGTGCGCGGGGTAACATTCAACTGACGAGGAGATGTCAGGAACGCCAGACCTGTCGACCCTCGCGTTCAAGACATCTGTTGCGGCGGTCGTGCTTCTCGTCGGCAGTTTTATCAGTGTTATATTAAATAGAGTCGCGCCATTGCTCCCCTACGGGGAGATACTCCCCCTCATCGGCGGCGCGACGTTTGTCCTCCCTCCTCTGGCCGCTGTCACCATCTGAGTCGCACTAATACTGTTTTATTTACCAGAGCAGATTCCGAACTGGGTAACATAGAGACTGTGCCTGCGACCTGTTGTGATCGATACGCGGCTTGTATTCAGCATGCGGTTCGTATCAGAGGTGAGGAACTTCAACGGAGCCGAATAGCCTCATTCAAGAGTTTCGGCGTGTTCGTAATCCTCCGGTCGGGCTTCCGGTCGCTCCCCGTCAAGTTCGATTTGCCACCCCTCTAATACGGCTGGATCGTTAAGCGCGTTTGTGAGCGTGGTTCTGACGGCGAGAACGTCGACCCCGTAGTAATCATTCGGAACACCGTGGAGGTACTGTAATGCCGTCTCGAAAAGGCTACGCATACCGTCGTCATTCTCGAAGTCGAAGTGCTTGTACGCGCCCGCCGCGACCTGTACCATTCCGTGAGCGAATGCGCTCTCGGTGGTTCCGCTCCCGTAATTATACCACTCTGATTCAAAACAGTCATGCGATTCGTGAAACGCGCCGGAATTGTATAGCCGGACGCCGTGAATCACCGCCCGCCGAAGGGTAGCGTGTTCCCACTCACCGGTTCCCGGGTTCCACCCGCTCGGGTTCCCTGAAATCGGTGGGCCTACCATGGGGTCCCGTGTGTAGTCGTTCATAGGCTAATTGCTGGCCGTTCGAACCCGGTTCCCTGACGGTATTTGTTGACACTCGGCCAAACATTCTCGAAGCAGTCGTGCGACTCGTGATACCCGCCGACGTTGTGGAGCCGAACGCCGTGGACCGTCGCGTGCCGGAGGGTTCCGTGCTCCCGCCTGTCGTCGGCTGGATTCCACCCCGTGAGTGACCCTCGAAGCGTCGGGCCGACCGAATCGTCGCGCGTGTGCTCGTCCATCGGATCGCTTTTGTACCGACACGTGTGTCAATCCGTCGGCTCGGTCCCCGCTCGTCACGGGTGCGGTCCGGACCGGTGAGTGCCAGGATAAAAACTCTTGACTAGTAGGTTATCGCCCGACAATCCGCCTACGAATTCGATTATACCGGTTACAACTGGAAATAAATCGAACTTCTTTGCTGGCGCTGGAGATGTGGAACCTCCGCTGTGGCTGCCCGGTTCCGTGGAATCTTTATATCGGCGAGAGCCGAATAGCAAATGTGTGCGAGGGTAGCCAAGCCTGGAAACGGCGGCGGACTCAAGATCCGCTCCCGTAGGGGTCCAAGGGTTCAAATCCCTTCCCTCGCACTGTTGGCCACTACGGCCCCTCGCAAAACAGTGCAGGAAGATCCGTTCGGAGCGATCTTCCCTCGCGAACTTCACACACGAACCGTGTCCGAGAGCCGCCGGCCCGACATCGGAGACAGGTAAAAAGAACCGGCTCTAGCCGGGACATTGTTAAATAGTGTGAGACAGGTTGTGTTCAGTAATTCATGAGACGTCGCACAGTACTTGCGACGGCTGGTGCGCTCCTCTCTGCTGGGTGTGGGGCAGTGCAAAACAGTGGGCGAGGTGAGGGACCGGGGCGAGGTGAGGGACCGGGGTCGCACATCCAGGGGTTTATGAATGACTCCGAGGAGTCGGATTTCAACTTCGGGAACATGAGCGACGAGCGGAACTTCTCTGCGGGGAACGTCGAGGACGTGGACTTCGAGTTCGACGAGAGCTCGTTCGAGGCCGATTTCGACTCGGGATTCGGCGAGAACGCGGGACCGACGCCGACACCCATCGAGACGGACCCCAGGGCGACCGACCTGATGACCGAGGCGATGGACGGCATCCGGCAGACGTACACGACGTACGTCAGCTACAAGGGACCCGATGCGGACCTGCTCGATGTGACCGCGAGCACGGAGTCGTTCCACGCACCGAAGCTCCGGACGATGGCACAGAACGCACGGAAACCGCTCGAAGAGGCGACGCAGTTCGCGCCCGAGGGGCAGAAAGATATTATCCTGTCGCTCGTACAAGTAACGGTGTTCCTCGAGGACCTGGCGCGGTTCCGGGCCGTGATGATCGACGCCTACGACGACGTAGTCTTCGCGATCGAACGGCTCTACGCCGAGAGTACGCTGCGGGCAGAGCAGACGACGAACCGTATCAACGAGCTACGCAGCGAGGCCCAGTCACTGGCCCGCCCGCTGAGAAACGAGATCGACGCCGAGGCTGTCTCGGTTTTCGAGCCGATCGGCGAGACGTACAACGAGAAGATGGGGCAGATTCGCTCGGAGGTGCGGGCGTTACGGGATATCCGGAGCGCAGTCAACAGCGGTGTGCGGGGTATCGAAGCGTTCCAGGACGGCGTACCGGCGTTCTACGAACAGAACTACGAACAGGCACGCAGAGCACTCAGCACTGCCAAATTCAGTTTCGGGACCGCGCGGACCACCCTCGAACTCGTCGACGAGTCGACCGGGATGCAGGAGAAGACGAGCGAAGCCGCTGCCGTCATGGGGGCGCTCGACTCCGCAGCGGATGCGTTGTACGAGGCCAGCGAAGCGAAAGTCGAAAACGAGTCACAGAAGACGTTCCTCGAACAGCGGCGAAAAGCGGAACGGGCGGCCGACTCGAACGACATCGCCTCGGAGATGCGGACCGCCAACCAGATCATCACCTAGTTGTTTGCGGGCGGCGACGGTACGGTATGGACGAGTGGACTCCCCTCGCCGCCCGCGCGGCCCGTGCCGGCGGGACCGTCGCAGACGCGCGATTCCGGTCGGACGTGCAGTTCGAAACCAAGGCACACAAGAACGACCTGGTGAGCGATGCCGACGCCGACGCGCAGGGACGAGTCGTCGCACTACTGGCGAGCGAGAGTGACGCACCGGTCGTCGGTGAGGAGGCGGCGGCGCCGTCGGCGGTCCCGGCGGATGGCCCCGCCTGGATCGTCGACCCCATCGACGGGACGGCCAACTATCTCCGGGGTCTGCGCCAGTGGGCGACGAGTGTGGCCCGCGTCGAGGACGGCGAACCGGTGGCCGCGGCGACGGTCATGCCTGCGACGAACGACGAGTACCTCGCTGGCGACCAGACGCGACTGAACGGCGACCCGGCCTCGGTCAGTGACCGGTCCGACCCGGAGACGTTCGCGGTCGCGGCGCTGGGATGGGGGCAACACGGGAAACGCGACGCATACGCCGCCCTCACCGACGGTATCGTGCGAACGTGTGGCGACATGCGGCGGTTCGGGAGCATGCAGTCGGCGCTCGCGTTCGTCGCCAGCGGCGGTCTCGACGCGGCGGTCGCGACGCGGCGGCCCAACCCCTGGGACTCCGTCGCCGGCGCTCACATGATCCGTGCGGCCGGCGGAACCGTCACGGACGTGTTCGGCGAGCGCTGGCGACACGACAGCCAGGGGCTGGTCGCCTCGAACGGACGGGCCCACGAGCGCCTGGTCGAACTGGCCCGAGACGTGGTCGAGCGCGATACCGAGTGAGTGCGATCGGCGGCAACGCCGCCGGAGACGGACGTGTTCGCCTGTCGCACAGGACCGGAAACCTGAAACGCGCGGCTCGCGGGGTGTCGACTATGCAGGTGACCGAGCAGATCGACGCCAGGCGCGCCTGGACCGTGGGCGCTCTGGCCGGGGTCGCGGCGCTGATCCTCGGCTCGCTAGCGTTCTACGATGCGGTCTACCGCGGGTTCGTCTGGCAGTACTTCTGGGGGCCGGTCTACGCCGACGCGAACAACGCAGTGTGCGCCGTCCACAGCGGTGGCGCATCGGAACTCGTGTACGACCAACTCGCGTGTCAGCAGGCCACGACGGCCGGACGAATCGTCGCCGAGCCGGGATACACGCTCGTCTCCGAGGTCGGGTACATGATCGTCCTGTTATTCGGGCTGGTGGGGGTCCTCCAGTTACTCCGCAACCTCGACGTGGGGCGGGACCGCGGCATGTTCTTCTCGCTGGTCCCGTTCATGCTGTTCGGCGGTGCTCTGCGTGTCGTCGAAGACGCCAACGACGCCGTGCCCGAAGGCGCGACCCAAGCCATCGCGTACCCCTGGAACACGCTGATAATCAGTCCGATCATCTACTTCACCGTGTTTTTCGTGACGCTCGCCTCCCTCCTGGTGACCCTCCGGCTCCGAAATGAGGGGTACGTCGAGACCTACGTCAGACCGATGGCGGCCGTCGGGAGCGCCGTCTTCCTCCTGTCCTTCGGCTATCTCGTCGCCCTCGCGCTCACCGCCGACTACGTCGAATTCTACCCACAGGTCCTCCTGAGCGTGGTCGCCATCGCGACGCTGCTGGCGGGTGGCCTCTACCTCGGTGTCGACCGGCTCAGTCCCAGAATCAACGCCGGCACCGGACTGATCGGGTTGGTGGTACTGTGGGGGCACGCAATCGACGGTGTCGCAAACGTCATTGCAGCAGACTGGCTCGGCGCGCTCGGCGTCAACGCCATCTACAGTCCGAAACATCCCGCGAACGCGTTCATCATCAACACCGCAGAGACGGTCCTGCCGACGTCGGTCCTGACCGCACTGGGGTCGTCCTGGCCGTTCCTGTTGGTAAAACTGGTCGTCGCGCTGTCGGTCGTCTGGATCTTCGACCGAGAAATATTCGACGAGAGTCCGCGGTACGCCCTGCTCCTGTTGACCGCAATCGTTGCGGTCGGATTGGGGCCCGGAACCCGGGACATGATTCGCGCGACGTTCGGCATCTAACGCTTCTGCAGGGCAGATTCCGGATAGTACCGACCGCCGCAGTGCTGACACACTGCCACGGTCGCCGTTCCACCCGCGTCGTCGATCTGTCGTCGGACGAGCGCGTGACCACAGTCTGCACGCGGGAGGTCGAACTCCGATGTCATTGGAAACGGGCCACCGCCGGAGGATATTGACGGGTCCGCGAGCAACCCCGTGTTTACGTTCCGCACACTTCAAAATAAAGTTACCTCTCCCTACGGATAGGGGTGGTGGTCCCTGTCGAGGCGTGGCTCGAAGCCCATGCTTTGAGGGACCGTCTCGGCGCGCTCGCCGAAGTACGGGGAATCGAAGAAAAGCGGCTGGGCGCTCGGAACGACCGCTCGAACCGTCTCGAACCCCAACGCGTCCACGTCGCGAGTCGTGAGTCGCGAGGCGTACACGTCCAGGTCTGCGTCACGGAGGCGAGACACGACAGCGTCGAGGTGGTCTCGCCCGGTCGGGAGGTCTGTGGGGCCGACCTGTGCTGCGGGGACGCTGCTGGAGACGGCGAGATACGTCTGGGCCTCGCCCGGAAAGTCGGCGAAGTGGCCGATAGCACCGCTCTCGTCGGCCGCGTCCGCTGCTCCCATTCCACGCAGTTCGAGCCAGTTCTGGAGGGCTTCGGCGAGCGCCGAGCGCGCGGCCAGTGCCGGGTCGAGGTGTGCCGAGAGGCCGACGGCAAACCGGGGCCACTCCTCCCGGTGGACCGCGGCCGCGACGACGGGAACATCCACGTCCTGCGTGAGCAGGAGGGGGACCACGTCGAGTCCTTCGGACGTGGCTCGGCGGCGCAGGGTGCCGAACGTCTCGTCTTCGACAGAGAGGGCCAGCGGGTCGAACGTCGAGTACCAGGACAGCATCGCGGCGTCGCGCTCGACGATCTCATACAGGCCCGACAGGAGCGCCTCCACAGCCCCGTTGCCGAGTCCCAGCCCCGTCGTCACGGCGGGGCGGAACCGTTCGGCGGGTGGCGGGAAGTGGACGAACTCCGCGGGGAGCCACACGTCACCGTCGGTGTCGAGGTTCCGGCCCGGCACCCACTCGACCTCGGTGTGTTCGTCGGCGGCCGTCCAGTCGTCGCCGTCGGCACAGACGAACG
Source organism: Halorientalis sp. (assembly GCF_028275115.1). Classification (GTDB taxonomy): domain Archaea; phylum Halobacteriota; class Halobacteria; order Halobacteriales; family Haloarculaceae; genus Halorientalis. Next base: position 26,687 of record NZ_JAQCNH010000004.1, read on the forward strand.
TCGATGGCGGGACCGCATCGTCGATGTCGGCGGCCGTCCCCGTCTCGAACTCGGCGGTCCGGTAGACGCCGGCGCTGTACCGCTCGTACCCCTCGCCGAGAGCTTTCATGAACGCCGCGTTCCAGTCGGCGGCGACGCCGGCCGCCTGTCGTGGCGCTGTCGCGTCGCTGAACTCGCTCGTATTGGCGACGTTTGCGAGGTAGTACGGTGTCGGGAACGACTCGGCCTCGCCCACCTCGGCGACGACGCCGACACGCTCGTCGAGACCCCGCTCTGCGCGGGCCAGCGACGCCTCCAGGTCGCGCTCTACGTGGTCGTCGTCCAAAGCCCGGTCGCGTTCGACGGCACAGATACAGTCCGGAACGGGGAGGAACTGTCGCTGGGTACGTGGAACTTCGATCACGCCGCCGATGATCGACGAGCGCTCGCCAGCGACGAGTTTCGCGGCTTCGCGGCCGGCGATGGAGCCGGCGAACCGTGCCGTCCCGGCGTCGGGTGCGGCCTGTGGCTCCTGATCGGGGTCGGCGTTCGAGCGCACCCGGGACTGGAGACAGCGGTAACAGGCGGTCCCGGGACCGAACCCGGACACAGCGGCCTCGACGACGGGGTAGCCGCCGACGCCGCCGACCTCGACCGCGAGCCAGGGAACGCCCGACTCGCGGGCGCGCTCGTCGACGGTCTCGAAGGCCACGTCGCCAGCCTGTCCGACCACGACCGCGAGGTCGGCACCGCCGACGACCGTCGGATCGAGGTCCGTGACCTGCGCGTCGACATCTCCGAGTGCGGCGGCAACCGCCTCGCGTGCCGGTCCCGAACCGACGAGAGCGACTGTCATTGGTTGCCGAACGCGACCGGGAGTGAAAAAAGCGCAGGCCTCAACTCGACAGCAGGCTCTGGGCCACGTTTGCCAACTGATCCGAGTCGGCGTCTTCGAGTCGGTCGTCACCAAGCATCAGCCTGAGACGCGGCCGACCCACGTCGATGGGGACTTTTTCGGTGTCGATCAGGCCCATGTCCTCGAGTTTGGTCTTGGTCCGGGAGAACGTCGCCTTGGAGGCGAGGCCGATGTCCTCGCCCCACTTGCTGATGTCGTACAGCAACTCGCCGTTTTTCGCGGCAACGAGGAGGCTGATTGTTACCTCGTCGAGGCCATCTCCGTTGCCGCGTGCGGTCTGAAGAGAGGCGAGCACCTCGTCGAAGTCCGTCGCCGTGGTCTCGCTGATGTCCGACGACAGCGTCTCCCGGACCTCGGTCAGCGGCGGCGTCCGGAGGCCGAATTCGTCGGCACCGTCCCAGACACCGTCGTAGCGTTCACGCGCGCTCTCGACGAACTCGCCGTCGTCCGTCGTCAGCCCAGCCACCGTGTCGCCGGCCGTGACGATAGCGACGACATCGTCGTCGGTGACGAACAGGGCGTTCTCCGGCGGACTCTCGACCGTCCGGACCGATAACACGTCGTCGGCGACCAGGTTCGCCGCCCGGCTCGCGATGATGAAGTCGTCCATCACGTCTTTGAGCGGCCGCTCGGCCGCCAACAGTCGAACACCGGGCGGGGACTCCAGCGTACTCATTACCGATACCAGCTCTTCGACCGTCTCCCGCGATGGGGTCACGAGATACGATTCGGTGGGGGCAGTCGACAGCTCGGTCCGCAGTAGGTCCGTGATGCCGTCCGCAAGCAGGTTCTGGCTCATCGTACTATGACTGTATATATCACACTACGGTATTTAATTTTATCGTTGATAACGAGTTGAATTACACGCGTAACAACTATACATCTGAGTTTCGAGACGGCTAATTATATCTCTTTGGTCTGAATATCAAATATGAATGTTGAATCAACAACCGTTCAATTAAATCGCCGGCAGACCCACCGGTCGGCGGAATCCCAAAACTCGTCGAAACGTTTCGTCAGTGAGAACAATCAGCGGTCCAGGTCGAGTTCCGCGGCGAGGCCGTCCGACCAGCGGAATTCGCTATCGTAGATAATCGGGAGTTGTGTCTCCGACAGCACGTCGACCAGTTCCCCCGGTTCGAGGACGGTTTCGGTTGCTGTCCCGTGGTACGCCGATTTCTCGGCGAAGGCCGGTTGGAAGCAGTCCCCGATCCGGCGGCCCGTCAGCGCTTCGTAGGACAGGCGGAAGCGACTGTCTTCGCGTTCGAGCCAGCAGACGACCGGGCTGTCCGGCGTCGGCGCGAGCGTGTAGGTCCCGTCCCCGACGACGGCGTAGTCTTTCCCCATCATGATGCGCCGGCGCGACAACTGCATCGCAGGTTCGAGCCCGAATCCGTGGACCAGCAGGCGCGCGAAAGCAGTGCCGACCTTCGCCGCCTGCCGGTCCAGCACCTTCGTCAGGGTGACCGCGCCGCCGACGCTGCCCCGTTCGATCAACTCGAGCCCCTCGTGGTAGGAGCCACAGGCGTTGAGAAAGAACGTGCGCGTCTGACAGTCGTCCAGTGACGCCACGGTGAACCGCCCGTCGGGACACTCCAATCCGTCGGCGTCGCAGTGGCCGATGTAGTGGACGAAGTCGTTGGGCGAGGCGAACACGTCCGCGAGCTCCGCGCTGGTGAGATGCTCCTCGATGTCGACCGACAGCGGCAGGTCCGCCGACCGCTCCTCGTAGATGTCCGCGACCGCCGCGTGTTCGTCGTACATCTCCTCGTCGTTCAGTACGACGGTCACCGACAGCGGCGTCCCCCGCCGGTCCTGGTACCGTCGCCGGTTCTCGTAGGCCTTCGGTGAGGACTTGAACGCGTCGATAGGTGCGCCGCCGGCCAGCCAGGCGTGGATTCGTCCGGCCCGAAGCTCCGGGTCCACACGGTCGACCGAGGCTACCGAGCGCTGACTGGTGTGACTACCGGACCGATAGAAGTCGTCGAGCGTCCGCTCGAGCAGTTCCGTCCCCCGCAACTCCGAGGCCTCGGGCAGATAAACCAGACTCAACGCGTCCAACAGGTACGGGAGCGACCGGGTGTTCTCTATCTCCGGTGCGGCGTACGTCGAGAAGTGCCACTCTGGCAGGGACTCGTCGAGGTCGGGCCCCCTGACACAGAAGTACCGCGCCAGCCGCTGGGCCGGCGTCTGGTTCCGCAGTTTTGCCGGGTCGAGACCGAACTGGTCCAGCAACGCGTCGCGATGAGCTGGGGATTCCCCCTCCAGGTCCCGGACCAGCGTATCGTAGAAGAACACCTGTCTGAGCAGGCGCGCGACGCCGTGCTGGAAGGTCGGTAGTTCCCGGAACCGACACTCTACGTCCGTCTCCGGCGCGAGCAGTTCCGGTGTCGCCTCGGCCTCGACGGTCACGTCCGCGCCCAGGTAATATGCCAGCGGTGCCCCGACGAACAGGTACTCCAGACTCGGCGGCAGTGTCAGTTCGATCCCAGTTTCGGGTGTCGCCGCCGCCACCGCGTCGGGAATCGACCGCTCGTCGCCCACTTCGACGACCGGTGGATGGTCCCGCATCGACGGATGGGACCGGGCCGGCCCAGTTGTCCTGAGCGCCGCTGACAGGTAACTGATCGCGTCCGCGACCCCGGCCGGTGTCGGTGGAACGGTGACCGTCGCCGGGTCCTCCGAGCGTTCCCTGAATCCGAGTGTCACCGGCCGCGACTCCCCGAGACCGACGACGACCTGATTTTCGACTCGACGGACGAACGCCGGTCCCTCGAACCGACAGTACAGTTCGATGCCCGCCTCGCCACGTGCACCGGGCCTGCTGGACACGCCCACTGACGGTCGACAGTTGAGCAGGAACTGCCCCCTGTCCAGCGCCACCGGCTCACCCAAGTCGTACCGTCGCCTCCCGGACGCGTCGGTCAACGTCACGTTCTCAACGGGGACACGCAGTTCGGAGAGACTCCCGGTCACGCAGTCCTCGACCGGTTGGACCATCTCCGGGCCGGACTCGCTGTCCTCCCAATCGACGGTCCGAACCGTCACCTCTCCTGCACCCCCGATGGCTCTAACCCCCCCATTGGCCGCCACCCAAGCCATCATGCTACGTTCACTCGCACGTACTACTCACGCATTATTTTTCGGACGGGGTATGACCGGGTTTTTAAATAACCCACGATTGACGGCAGTTCTTTGCGAGGATGGTGTCAGCGGTGAAAACTCCGGCCAGGAAGGGTAGATTATTGACGCACCAGACCCGAACCACGTGTATGAGTTATGAGCACGTCCGGGACGTCGACCCGGCGGCTGCGGATGCACTCGAAGGCGAAGTGCGGCGGCAAAACGATACGTTGGCGATGATCGCGAGCGAGAACCACGTCAGCGAGGCGGTGCTCGAAGCCCAGGGTAGCGCGCTCACGAACAAGTACGCCGAGGGGTACCCAGGCGAGCGCTACTACGCGGGCTGTGAGTACGCCGACGAGATCGAGGAACTCGCCATCGAACGGGCCACGGAACTGTGGGGCGCCGAACACGTCAACGTCCAGCCTCACTCGGGTACACAGGCCAACCAGGGCGTCTACTACGCGATGCTGGAGCCCGGAGACAAGATTCTCTCGTTGGAACTCGAACACGGCGGCCACCTCTCACACGGCCACCCGGCGAACTTCACCGGCGAACTCTACGAGGTCGAACAGTACGAAGTCGACCCCGAGACCGGCTACATCGACTACGAGGCACTCCAGACGCACGCGGAGGAGTTCGACCCCGACATCATCGTCTCGGGCTACTCCGCGTACCCGCGCGAGGTCGACTTCGAGGCCATTCAGGAGGCGGCCGACGCCGCCGACGCGTACCACCTCGCCGACATCGCACACATCACCGGCCTCGTCGCCGCTGGTGTCCACCAGAACCCCGTCGGGACCGTCGACTTCGTCACCGGTTCGACGCACAAGACGATCCGTGCAGGCCGCGGCGGCATCATCATGTGTGACGAGGAGTACGCCGACGACATCGACCCCGCAGTGTTCCCAGGCAGTCAGGGCGGCCCCCTGATGCACAACGTCGCCGGAAAGGCCGTCGGCTTCAACGAAGCGCTCCAACCCGAGTTCGAGGCCTACGCCGAACAGACGGTCCAGAACGCGAAGGCGCTCGCCGACCAGCTCCGGAAGCGAGGGCTCTCGCTGGTCTCGGGCGGCACCGATAACCACCTCGTGCTCGTGGACCTCCGCGACTCGCACCCCGACACGACCGGTAAAAACGCCGAGGAGGCGCTCGAAGATGTCGGTATCGTCCTCAACGCCAACACCGTCCCGGGCGAGACGCGCTCGGCGTTCAATCCCTCGGGCATCCGCGCGGGCACGCCCGCGCTGACGACCCGTGGCTTCGACGAGTCGACGTGCCGTGCGGTCGCGGACATCATCGCCGACGTGGTCGACGGCTACGACGACGAGGACGTCAAGGCCGAGGCCGCAGAGCGCGTCCGGAACCTGACCGACGCCTACCCGCTGTACGAGTAGCGCGACGCGACGGTCCTGGACCGAATACAGCGTTTTTCCGTCCCGTCCCTCGACCGCACAGCCGTCGATACATCCGCCAGACGAAGCAGGACCTCGAACTGTCGCAGCACCTGGCGCTTTCATGAACGGTCTCAGTTCCGGTCGTCCGCTCGGCCGGCACGAACGGGCTACGCTTTTTACCCCAGTCGTCGTAGCGTCGGTCGATGACTGGTGACACGCCGCTCTCGCGCCGTCGGCTGCTCGCCAGCGGCGCACTGGCACTCACGGGTGCCTTCGCCGGTTGCGCCGACGACGAGACCGGCGACGCGGATGGGTCAACCGGTGCGACTGGCGCGACAGACTCGCCGGCCGACCTGGACCGCCAGGAGGCGAACGTCGTCGGAACCGGCGTCACGGTCCGGGACGGCGACTATCGCTTCGACGTGACGCTTCACCACGACGACGCGGGCGAGGACGGCTACGCGAACTGGTGGCAGGTTGAACGACTCGACGGTACGCGACTGGGTCGGCGCGACCTCTCACATCCACACAGCGAGCAGCCGTTCACCCGCTCGGCGACGATCAGTGTGCCAGAGAGCGTCGATTGCGTCGTCGTCCGCGGCCACGACCAGACGCACGGCTACGGCGGGCAGGCGATGGTCGTGACTCCCGACTCGGGTGCGACTCGTGCCGTCTCACAGGGGAGCGACCCCCGCTCGTCCGAAGGGATGGACTGTCCTTGATCGGTCCGGGCGTTTTCGAGACGTTCAAGAGTCGCCCCACCGCCTGTTCAGCTATGACCGACATCATCGACGGTAACGCCGTCGCACAGGACGTTCGCGACGGACTGGGCGACGCCATCGACACACTCGCCGACGCCGGGACGACTCCGACGCTCGCCACGGTGCTGATGAGCGACGACCCCGCGAGTCAGACCTACGTCTCGATGAAACAAGACGACTGCGAGGAGGTCGGCATCGAGGCCAGAGACGTCGAACTCGACCCGGAGACCCCCGCGACGGAACTGTTCGACACCATCGACGAGTTGAACGCCGATCCCGAGGTGAACGGTATCCTCGTCCAGATGCCCGTGCCGGCTCACGTCGACGACCGCGAGGTCCTCCGGCGACTCGACCCGCTGAAAGACGTTGACGGGTTCCACCCCGAGAACGTCGGCCGCCTCGTCGCAGGCAACGCCCGCTACAAACCCTGTACGCCCCACGGGATCCAGAAACTGCTGGTCGACGCTGGCGTCGAGACCGAAGGAGCCGATGCCGTGGTGGTCGGACGCTCGGATATCGTCGGCAAACCGATGGCGAACCTCCTGCTCCAGAAGGCCGAGGGCGGCAACGCAACCGTGACAGTCTGTCACTCCCGGACCGAGGACCTGAAAGCGCGTACCCGTCGGGCCGACATCGTCATCGCGGCGGCGGGCGTCCCGGAGATGATCGACGGCGACATGCTCGACGAGGGCGCGACTGTCGTCGACGTGGGAATCAACCGCGTGGACGCCGACACGGAGAAAGGCTACGAACTGGTCGGCGACGTAGCGTACGAAAGTGCGAAGCCGGTCGCCGGCGCGATCACACCCGTCCCCGGCGGTGTCGGGCCGATGACGCGTGCGATGCTGCTCTGGAACACGGTCAAAGCCGCGGGTCTTCAGACCGACACCGACGTCTCTCTTCCCTGAGAGCGACGATGACTGCCAGCGAACCGACCTTCGCCGACCTGGCCGCCCGGGATGGTGTCGCCGAGCGCCACAAGGTCGAGCGGGTCGACGCCGACCGCTTCGCCGACCTGCAACCGAAAGTCGGCCCGATGACGTGGGCCGTCGGTGCCGTCGTCACCGACGACGCGGGCCGGGTGTTGCTGGTCCGGGAGGACGGCGAGTGGCTCGCGCCCGGCGGGGAGGTCGAACCCGGCGAGACCCACGAGGAAGCACTGGTCCGCGAGGTCGAGGAAGAGACCGGCGTGTCCGTCAGCGTCGGCGACCTCCTCGCGGTCACCGAGGTCGCATTCGACCGCGGCGACGACAGACTCGTCTTCCAGTTCGCACACTACAGGGCCACGCCGGAGACGACCGAACTCACGAACGATCCGGGTGTGGACGGCGAAGCAATCGAAGCCGTCGAGTGGCTCGCGGAGGTCCCAGCGAACACGGTCGACCGCGAGGTCGTGACGGGCGCGCGGTGACGAGCGGAACCGGTCTGCCCGGAATCCGGCGTGGACGACACCAGTCCGCCGGTGGCGCCACAGCGGACCGACAGAACGGACCTGCCGGCACAGTCGGTGGCCGTGCTGCGTGCACGGTTTCCACGTCGGTGCCGGCGGCGACCCGCCGAGTAGCGTCGGGACGTGAGAGGCCACACGACCTGTGCCCGTACGCGCACAGGTATAGCAGTGGTCGGTCGTGACTCCTGGGCCGGAATCTGGGTGAAGTTTAACCACTCGGGGAACGAACCTACCATACTCAGACACCCGCATGGCGGAGACGTTTTACAGCGCGCTCGGTGTCGAGTCCGACGCCGACGCCGATGCGATTCGGGACGCCTACCGGGCCCAGGTCAAGGAGACCCACCCGGACGTGAGTGACGACGCCGACGCCGCGGACACGTTCAAGCGCCTCACCGCCGCCCGTAACGTGCTGGTCGACGAAGGGAGCCGCCGCCGATACGACCGCGTCGGGCACACTGTCTACGTGCGTGACCATCTCGACAGTTCCGTCTGGTCGGTCGAAACGAGCGGACCGGGCCCGAACGGCCACGGAGCCGCCGACACGGGAGCCGGCACCGGCAGCGATTCGACTGGTGGGACAGGTTCGTCTGGGCGAGGCAACACCGACGGGGACCCGAACGCCGAGAACTACCAGCGTTACCGGTCCAGCCACGCCGAAGCCAGCGAGAGTGGAAACCGTCGGGACCGCCGGACAGGACGGACGAACCGGTCGAGACGGACGGACCGGTCGGGGCGAACCAGTACCGGCGACACTGCCAGCGGTGGGACCGATACCGGCAACGCGGACACGAGTGACGCTAGCACCGCTGGGACCGGAACGGACGAGTACGGCACGTGGTCGACGGATGCAGGACAGGACTGGGCGTTTTCGGACTCGTCGTCGACGTCGACGGCCACTGGGGGCCACAGCGCGGACCCCCGCGACCGAGCGCGGACCGACGGCTGGCAGGCGGCGCACGCGTCGACGAACAGGTACACGCCGTCGGGGTACGAACCAACGGCGGCGACCAGCGACGTCGGTGTCGCGTCACTCCGGGACGTGCTCCGACAGGTCGGTCCCTGGCTGGTGTTTCACTTCGTGTTCCTGATCAGCGCGTTCGTCACCATCTGGCTGATCATGTCGTGGATTCCGTCGATACCGACGATGCTCATCTCGCTTCTGCTGCTCGGGACGACGGTTTTTTTCTCGATTCTCCACATGGTCTCGCAGGTGTACTCCTAATCGGCCTCGAGTCCGTCGGCGATACGCGTGGCCTCGACAACGCTCACCTCTCCGTTTTCCGTCCAGTCGAGCTCGTTGTAAACCGTGCAGTTGCGGCACTGGTCGCTGAACACGTCCGTCTCCGTCGTGACGTTGCGTCTCTCACACACCTGACAGTGCCAGACCTTCGTCGCCCCCCAAATGAACTCCGAACCCATACCCACAACGTCCATCGCTACGAGCAAAACTCTACGGCAGACACGCGTCTGACGCCCTCGTCGTATAAACACACGGACCGTTCGTGCATAATTCATCTCGAATATCGCGTGGTCTGAAAGGGTGGCACAATGGGACGTGGGGACGAGTGGACGCAGGTCACGAGACGGACGTATCTGCGTACAGTGGGCACAGCAACGGCAGCGGCGGTCGGGTTCGGGACGACAGCGACCGGGACAGCGACCGCGTTCGAGGGCCTGTACGCCGGCCGCGTGACGACACGCGGACAGTTCATTGCACAGCTACTGCTCGGTGTCGATTACACGGCGGAAAACGACCGCACGAATTACCGGACCAGCGGGACGATTCCAGGACTGACAGACGACGCCTCACCGTCGGAACTGGTCGTCTTCGTCCACCGGTACGACGAGGGTCTCGAAGCCGCGTTGAACCGCTTCCTGGCTTCAACGAGGGACTCCGGTCGGCGGGCTACGACGAGACTCTGGCCGGGTACGACCGGGACGCCGATGATGGACGCTGGGAACAGACCGTCACTATCGCGGACCGGAACGCGGACAAACTCGGGACGTTCGTCCGAGACTACCAGGAAGCCAGACCCGACACCGACATCAGACTGGTCGCGCACGGTGGCGGGGCAAAAGACCGTCGCGGAGTGTCTGGAGTTCTTCATGGACCGCGAGTACGACACCACAGTCACATCCGTCGATTTCCTCGGCGGCGCTATCGACAGCGACTCGGTAGCCACCGACGGGCAGTACGGACAGGCCATCGTGGACCACTGTGAGACCTGCCGCAATACAAGACCGACGACGAGTTCCTCGGCTGGACCTACGCCTGGAAGGAGTGGAACAAGGCCGTCGGCGACACCGGTGTGGAGAGCGAGGCCCCCGACAACTACGAGGAGTACGACGTTCACGATAGCTTCCCGCTGGCCGACGACGGCTGCGTCTCGAGCCTAGTGGACAACTGGGCGTGACGCGGCCGGCGTTCAGTCCCGTCCCGTCCCGTCGCTAACGTGGGCCCCTCCCGGTGCGTCGACCACAGAGACTCTCGAACTGTATCACGAGTGACCGCTCGGGGCAGGATTCCGACAACCGTTTTTCGTTGGCCGGGAAACAGTATGTATGAACGTCCGGGAGATTTCGGAGTTGCGGCCCGACGAGCGGGCGGCACTGTTCGAGCGCGACGCCGGTATCGGCGCGGTTCGCGACGACGTGCGCGAGATTGTCAATCGTGTCCACGAGGAAGGTGACGCGGCGATCCGCGAGTACAGCGAGGAGTTCGACGATGTGTCGGTTGGCAACCTCGACGTGACCGACGCCGCCGAGCGCGCCGTCGACGAGATAGACGACGGCGTGCGCACGGCCATCGAGGACGCCGCCGCCAACGTCCGCGCGTTCCACGAACGGCAGATTCCCGAGGACTGGCGCGACGACTTCGACGGTCGGGAACTCGGGCAGCGATTCACGCCCGTCGAACGCGCCGGCGCCTACGTCCCTGGAGGGACTGCCGCCTACCCCTCCAGCGCGCTGATGGGCGTCATCCCCGCGACCGTCGCCGGAGTCGAACACGTCGCCGTCGCGACGCCGCCTGCGGAGGAGTTGAATCCAGTTACTCTCGCGGCTATCGAGATTGCCGGCGCGGACGCCGTCTACCAGGTCGGCGGCGCACAGGGAATCGCCGCGCTCGCCCACGGCACCGAGACGGTCGACCGCGTGCAGACGGTCGTCGGCCCCGGCAACCGATGGGTGACGGCCGCGAAGGCCGAGGTGCGGGGGGACGTGGAAATCGACTTCCTCGCCGGCCCCAGCGAGGTGGCTGTGCTGGCCGACGAGACAGCCGACCCCGAACTCGTCGCCGCCGACCTCGTGGCGCAGGCCGAACACGACACGCACGCCTCCGTCGTCGCAGTTACCGACGATCCGGACCTGGCAGCGGCGGTTGCCGGAGCCGTCGAGGCACAGGTCCCCGGTCGCGAGCGCGAGGAGACGATCCGCAGTGCGCTCGACAACGACGAGAGCGGCGTGTTCCTCGCGCGCTCGATGAGCGAAGCGGTACTGTTCGTCGAGGAGTACGCGGCCGAACACCTGGCCATCGTCGCCGACGAGGACGAGGGCCTGCTCGACCGCATCGACAGCGCCGGAAGCGTCTTTCTCGGCCCGCACTCCCCGGTTGCGGCCGGCGACTACGCCAGCGGCCCCAATCACGTCCTCCCGACCGGTGGCGGCGCGCGCCGGTACGGTGGACTCTCCGTTGATACGTTTATGCGCTCGACGACCGTCCAGCGCCTCGACGACGACACACTCGACGACCTCTCGGACACGATCACGACGCTCGCGGAGGCCGAGGGACTCGAAGCGCACGCAGAGAGCGTCCGGAAGCGCTCCGAAGACTGAGTGGCCACGTGGACGGTGGAGACGGCTCCGCCATCGAACTGCGTGGCGCGAGCCACGGAATGGCAACACAATTAACACCGTTCGCATAGTATCATGGCTCATGAGCGGAACGACTGCGGCCGCCGAAACAGAAATCGAGGTCAGCGAGGTAGCCGCGGAAGAGGCAGTCCGACTGCTACAGAGCGAGGGCATGGACACGGACGTAGCCGGGTTGCGTTTGTTCGTTCAGCAGGGTGGCTGTGCCGGCCTCTCCTACGGGATGCGGTTCGACTACGAACCCGAAGACGAGGATACGGTCTTCGAACACCACGGCCTGCGTGTGTTCGTGGACGAGGCCAGCATGAACTACATCGAGGGTAGCGTGCTGGACTTCGAGGACGGACTGCAGGGTGAAGGGTTCCACGTCGAGAACCCAAACGTCGTCTCCGAGTGTGGCTGTGGCGAGAGCTTCCGAACCTAGTCGGCCAGCTCGAACGCAACCGCCACCTCGGCCTGATACTCGCGGTTCTCCGCGGTGGCAACCTCGACTCCCATCTCCTCTACCTCGACCCAACAGACGTCGTCGAGGGTGTTCTCCGCGCGGTCGACCGCATCGTCGACCGCGTCGTCGAAGCTCTCCGAACTCGTACCGATCAGCGTTATTTTCTTGAAAACCATGGTAGTCGTTCCCAACGACGCACATTGTTCGTCGCTGGCCCTGTTAAAACTTGGCACGCCCTAGTGTTTTTCAGACGAACCGCGACCAGCCCTGTTCGTGCGCTGACGACCGACCGGCACGGCCGGAGTGGGAGTGCGATCCACCGTGTCGGAACCTGCGGGGATCGCCTGTTCGATATCGGCTCCGGCCGTGGCTCAGACGACGCCGTTCGCTCGGAGTTCGTCGAGCGTCGCCTCGTCGAGTCCTTAGCTCCTCGCGGTAGACCGCAGCGTTGTGTTCTCCGTGCCGTGGGCCGAGGTGGTCGACGGAACCGGGCGTCCGCGAGAACTTCGGATGTGTGTTTTGCGTTCTGGTCGTCCGCGACGATGTCGCTCACGTCGCAGACGGGAGCCACGACAGCATCGCCCGCGCGCCGGTCCGGGATGGCCTCGTCGGTGGACCGCTCGGTGGTCCAGGGGGCGATGTACTCGTCGAGTTCGTCGGCGTGGTTGACGCGGTTGCTGTTGTCGGAAAACCGTGGGTCGTCGACCAGCTCCGGGCGGCCGATGATGTCGGCGAGATTCTCGAAGATCGACTGGGCCGACGCCGAAAGAGCGACGTGGCCGTTGGCCGTCTCGTAGACGTTCCGCGGCGCGGCACTGGCGCGGTGGGTGCCCAGTCGCTCGGAGACTGCACCCTGCTTGTCGTACGGTTCCACCTCGCCCGGGAACACCCGGAACAGTGACTCCAGCACGCTCACGTCGATTACTGTCCGTCGCCGCTCCCGGTTACGTCACGCTCGAACAGCGCCAGCAGGAGCCCCTGTACGGCGGTCTGGCCGGCGACCATGTCCGCGAGGCTTAGGTGGCAAGAGTGGTTCGCGGTCCGGGTAGCCGTTGAGGTGAGCGAAGCGGGACACCGCCTCGGCAGCGGTGCCGAACCGGGTTCGTTCGCCTTCGGGCCGGTCTGTCCGTACCCGGAGATACGGACGAGAATCAGTTCGTCGCTTGTCTCGTGGAGGCGCTCGGGGCCGAGGTCCCACCTTCGAGCGCTCCCGGCCGGAAGCTCTCGGCGACGGCGTCGGCACCGGCGACCAGTTCCGGCGCCAGCGCGTCCCTCGTCCGTGCCGAGGTCGCTCGTGACACAGCGTTTGTTCCGAGCGAGTGACTTCCGCCAGAGGCTCGTGCCGTCTTGTTCGGGCGGCCAGTTCCGGATCGGGTCGGGGCT
>NZ_JAQCNH010000010.1 GCF_028275115.1 Halorientalis sp.
CCGCGACGACTCCGGCCGGATTCCCACCTGGCCTTCGGGACGTCCGCACGCGAAGCGGGTCGGTTGGCCTGACGTGGCGGCGGCGTTGTAGATCCCTGCCGTTCTGTTTCAATACCGCTCCCGTCGGGTGGGAAGCGGCCGTATCGGCCGTCAATACTCCATGGAATACCGTACGGTATGTCGTTGTAGGTCCTCAATAACCGAGGGGTGAGAGACGCGGAACCCCTCGGCACAGCCAGGGTGGGGAATGCGCCAGTACCGCGGCGGATAAACCGCGGTATGATTACGTATAGTAACTTAGTGACTTAAAGATACTGGGAGTTAGGATCCGCCCACAACGCCGTCCTCCCACCCTTCACTATGAATCCGTTCGCCGGGAGTTCCAAGTTCTGCGAGGCGTGCCTTCGTCTGAACCACCATCGGCGGGACGCCACAGACGTAGCAGTCCCGCGTGGAGAGGTCATCGAACAGGTCGTCCAGGTGATTCTGGACGTACCCCACCCGACCGGTCCACTCCCAGTTCGGGTCCGAAAGGGTGAACGTTACATCCAAGTTCCCATGATCGGCCGCTAGTTCGTTCAGCGTGCCGCGGTGGATGATCGACGACTCCGTCTTCTCGCCGAACACGACGTGTGCGTGACCGGTTCCCTCGCGCAAGTACTGCCGGAGAATAGACAGAAGCGGCGTGATTCCGGTTCCAGTTCCAAGGAACGCGACATCCCGGTCGGGGTCCGCGAGCGTGAGGTCACCGCTCAGCGGCCCGATCTCGACCACGTCACCGGGGCGTTTGGTATGCATATATGATGACGCTAACCCGTCATCGTACCGTTTGATAGTCAGCGCCAGTTCGTCGGACCCCGGTAGATTCGTCGGCGTGTACGGGCGGACGACCTCTTCTCCTCCCGAGCCGAACCGGATGGTCGTGTGCTGGCCGGGTTCGAAGTTGAACTCGTGACCGGGCACCCGGAGCCGGAACCCCTTCACCGTAGGTGTAAGCTGGTAAACGTCAACGACCTCTGCAGTGTGTGTCATCGGTCAAGCCTCACCCCGTGGTACAGCATCGGGAGCCCCTGAATCGCCGCAGCAACGACGAAGTATACCGCCTCAAACCCCGGCACGAGGACGACTGCGACTGCTCCCACAAGGTTGGCAACCGTAGCGCCGGCGTACACCCGCACGCTCCAGTCGTTCATGTACACCGTGGTAACGGCGAACCCGACTGCGGGCCCTGCGAACCACAGCGCACCGAGCACGAACACGGACGCAACGTCGATCACGTCCAGGATCACCGCAAAGCTCGCCAGGAGTCCCGCGACCCCCAACAGCGTCCACACCGGGAACAGGCCAGTGAACGTACCCCTGCGCATCCACACGAAGGAGGCAGTAATCGGCACCAGCGATCCGATCAGCCAAAACGCCGTCAGGCCCAATTGGAACCGACGGTCGACCCCGCCGCCGACCGCCACTCCCTGCGAAACGAGCCACCCGGCGGCCACTACGACGCCCCAGAGTTTCAGTAGCGTTGCGTCGGTGAGCCACCCGTCGGCCCGGTCATAACCCCCCGTGCTTGCCGCTTCTGTCGTTGACATTCGGCTACTGATCCGACCCGGGGCATCATAAGTGTCTGCTTTCTTATAGGTCAACCGTTTACTCCGACGTAAACGGATTACATAGGACTAAATGTAGGCCAGTGAGACACGCCGACTGAAAATGGACGGTTAGTCGTTTACTGTCCGTAACCGGTATGTGACTCGAACCCTTCGTGGCTCGTATGAGCAGGCCCGAACAACTCCCGACGTGGTGCACGGACGAGGACTGGTGTCCGATGGAGTCGGCCGCTGCCGTTCTCGGACGGAAGTGGCACCCGGCGATCGTTTACCACCTGCTCGACGCAGAGCCACTCCGGTTCAGCGAACTCGAAGCGCGGATGCACACTGTCTCCGGAAAGGTACTTTCGGAGAGTTTAGAGGATCTAGAACAGAAAGGACTCGTCGAGCGGACAGTCAGTGACGGGCGTCCGGTCCAGGTGACGTACCGACTGAGTGAGCATGGTCGCGGACTCAGCCCGGTGATCGACGAGATGGTGGAGTGGGGCGAGACCTACCTCCGCGACGCCGACTCGCCCGACGAGTC
>NZ_JAQCNH010000015.1 GCF_028275115.1 Halorientalis sp.
TCGGTGACGACTATCACGTCGAGACCCGCGTCCGAGGCCGCGGTGAGCGGGTCCGGGACGGAAGCGGTCGCGTCGAACGACCCCGTAGAGTGGACGTGCGGGTCGATACTGACCGTTCGCATGCGCTCAGAGACCGAACTCCAGAACAATCGCGACCCCGACCACCACGAGCGCGAGTAGGCCCGCGACGGTGTGGCTGCCGACGGTCTTGTAGCTCCGGTAGTTCGAGACCATCAGCGGTGCGGCGAGCAGGATGGTCACGGCGGCCAGCCAACCGGTCCACCGGGTGACGGTGGCGAGAACGTAGTTGACGACCACCAGTACGTTGACGTGGACGACGGTGATACCCCGATAGTAACTCGTCCCGTCCTCGGCGCCCAGCCCCTGGCTGGCGAAACGCACCAACCGGAGGAGGCCGAACGCGAGGACGGCGAAACCAACGACGACGCTGAGAAAGACGTGTGGCGCCATGACGACGTGATAGATAGCGACGGCCGGAATCAGATACGTGAACACGTCGATGAACGCGTCGATGTGCCGGCCCATCGCCGTCGGTTCGGCGTACTCCCTCGCGTAGAACCCGTCGAGTTTGTCGAAGCCGAACCCAACCAGCATGGCGAGCAGCGCCCAGTTCGGCTCACCGGTCAACACCAGCAGCGTCGCCGTCCAGCCGAAAAACAGCGCCACGAGACTGATGTAGTCGGCGACCCCGAGGCTGAGCAGCATGTGCTCTTCGTCCTCCGGTGGTTTCCGCCGGTCGACCTCTCGTCTGACGTTTCGTACTGCGGTCCGGACGTGAGTTTTGACGTCGGTCATGGACCACTTCCCGTACGTGAGTCGAACTGCCAAGGAACGTATAAATCTGACTGTGAGACATATATAGACGCCAGAGTATCTATACGAGTGTCCGTTCGGCTCTACAGCATCGTCGTCTGCCGTCGCTCGAACCCGAACAGGTCGTAGTAGCTAACGCGTTTTTCAGGTTCGAACCCGTTCGCGGCAAAGACACGTTTCGACGGGACGTTGTCGACCGCGACGAGAGCGGTCACGCGGTCTGCTCCCCGTCTCGCCGCCTCACGGAGTGCCCGGCCGACCAGCGCAGTGGCGATGCCTCGATCCCGGGAGTCGGGGTCGACGAACACCCGCCAGACGTACGCGCCGTCGAACAGGTGTTCGGAGTTCAGTGCCTCGACGTAGACCGGGCGATTGTGACTCAGAAAGAGATACCCCACGAGGTCACCCTCGACGTGGCCGGTGACGACCCGGTCGGTGGGTGCCGGTTCGACGAACGCGTCGGCTTCGGAGCGGTCGAGTTCCCCAGCGCGGCGGCAGTCGATGTCGACTCTATCGAGCAGTTCGGGGTCCGGCGCGGTCGACAGGTCACGGACGTACTGGTCGAGTTTGGCGAACCTGATCCCGAGGTTGTTCAACTGGTCGTACAGACGTCGACTGTACTCGTGTCGGGTCAGCCGTACCAGCGGGTTCTGCACGTGCGAGGGGTACTCGGTGCCCGGAAAAAAATAGTTATCGACCGGACACCCGGTCCCGGACCGGCAGTCGACGCAGCTCAGTCGTGGACGAGGACGTCGAGCACGTCCGTTCCCTCACGTTCGAGCGCCGCTGCGACGGCAGCTTCGATCTCGTCGGGCGTCTCGACGCGTTGGCCTCGCGCCCCGTGGCTCTCTGCGTTCTTGACGAGGTCGACCGGCGGCTCGAAGTCCATCCCGACGTAGTCGTAGTCCTCGTCTGTGCCGCCGAACATGGAGATGGTGTTGTCTTTCAGGATGCGGTAGTTGCGGTTGTCCGGAATGACCACTGTGAGGTCGAGGTCGTGGCGGACCGCGGTGTATATCGACTGTGGGTAGTACAGGTACGAGCCGTCGCCGATGTAGCCCACCACGTCGCGAGGGTCCTCGGTCATCGACTCGGCCACCGCCGCTCCCACGGCGGCCGGAAGGCCGTAGCCGAGTCCGCCACCCTTGTTCGAGATCATCTGTTCGGCCTCCATCTCCCAGCGGATCAGGAGTGGGTACTTCGAGGTCACGCCCTCGTCAACGACGTAGGCGTCCGGTGCGCTCGCCTCGAGCGCGTCCACGAGTTCGGCTTTGGAGGCACGTGTCTCGCCTTCTGGGGTCTCGTCCTCGCTCATCGACTGGATCGTACTGGAGAGGGCCTGTTTCGTCGTCTCGACGCTATCGATCCGGCGCTGCCGTTCCTCGTCGTCGAGCCGGTCCTCGAGGCGGTCGGCCAACTGTTCCATCACCAGACCAGGGTCGCCGACGACGGCGGCCTGTGTCGAGTGGTTCTTTCCGACCTCGTACGCGTCGTCGGAGATAGAGATACAGGTGGTGTCGGTGTCGACCAGCGCGTTCTCGTGGTTCAGCAGGGTCGTATGGGTGGACGTGCCGACGAACACGAGCGTGTCGGTGTCCATGAGCATGCTCGCGATTCCCTCGTTCGGCGGGATGTGTGAGACCCACTGTGGGTGCTCGCCGGGAAAGTTCACCTCACAGGCGAGGATTTCGGCGTGGACCCGCGCCCCGGCGGCCTCGGCGAAGTCGACGGCCGCGTCCACGGCATCGGCCCCCGAGCGGGCGACGTGATCGCCCAGTATCAGAACGGGGTCGTCGGCCTCGGCGAGCAGGTCGGCCGCTCGTTCGACCTGGCCGGCGTCGCCCGGACCGGCGTTCGGAATCGGACCCAGCGGCTCGATAGCGTCCGGGTCGGTCTCGGACAGCATCACGTCCTGCGGGAGGCCGAGGAACACCGGCCCCGTCGGCGGGGTGAGGGCGACACGGAACGCCCGCCGGAGCATCGTCGGCAGCGCCGTCACGTCCAGCACCTCGTCGGACCACTTGGTGAACTGGTCGACCATCGCCTCCAGGTCGCCGTAGAGGAGGGGCTCCTCGTGACGGAAGTCCCGTTCGTGATTGCCGGCGGTGATGACCAGCGGCGTGCCCGCGAACTGTGCGGCGTAGGTGTTTCCGACACCGTGGGCCAGGCCGGGCGTGATATGAAGGTTGACTACGCCCGCGGGCATCACACTCTGGTCGTGATGGGCGTGATACCGGCGCGTGCTGGCGTAGCCCGATGCCATCCCGACCGCGATGTCTTCGTGGAGGCCCAGCACGTATTCGAGGTCGCTTCGGCTGATCGCGTCCAGTATCGCCAACTCCGTCGTGCCGGGGTTGCCGAAGACGTGTTCGACGCCGTACTGCTCCAGCGCGTCGACGAACAGATCCGAACCGGTATACTCTGGCATAGAGATACTGTCTCTCCGGCGGGCACCCGTAAAATAGTTAACCTCCAGGATTCAGCTGCTGCCAACGGCTTCCAGCAGCCCAAGGAAAAACTGTGACTTCGAGTTCGGCCGAGTGGCTGTGGCCTATCCGCTGCCGGCGAGTCGGTCCAGGAAGCCGCCACGGCTGTCCCCGTCACCGTTCTTCACTGGGGCACAGGTCCTCTCAGTCACGGTCTCGTCGTCGCGGGTGACGACCTCGAAACAAACGGTCTCATCGGGTTCGGACAGGGCAGCCCGCCACGGCCCGCTGCAACTGTCCGATGCGACTGTGGTCCCGCGAACGACCGGGACCCCGACACAGGTCGCGTCGGTGGCGGTCCGGTGCTTCTCGACCGCCGTAGTGCCGATAGGTTCGAAAAAACGCCGCCGTCAGCGGTCCCGCGCTCTGGGGGCGGGCGTGACAGCGGTCGGCAGTCGGTCGAGTTGTGTGAGCAGTAGTCCCGCCAGCGCGACGGTGGCCCCGGTGAGCTGGAGCAGCATCGTCGGGCCGCTCCCGACGTACACGTTCAGTGCCGGCGCGTACATCGCGGGCAGGGCGAGCAGGAGGTAGACCGCGCGGTGTGGGAGGCCGAGGACGTGTCGACCGTCGAAGCCGATTGTGACTGCGGTGAGTGCGATGACGCCGACGAACACGCAGAACGCCGACACGGGCGTCCCGGTCAGCGACCAGTTGACGAGGCTGTCGTTTACCACCAGCGCGAACGGAATCAGGAAGCCGGCCGCGCCGATTCGCAGCGCCTGTTTGGCCGAGATCATGAATCCGCTGTTTGCGATTCGGGAGCCGACCGCGACGCCGACCGCGACCGGCGGCGTGATCGCCGACAGCATCGCGAAGTAAAACACGAACAGGTGGGCCGTAATCCTCGTGACGCCAAGTTGCACCAGCGGACTCACGAGCAGCGTCGCCACGAGGATGTACGCCGCGGGCGTCGGCATCCCGAGGCCAAAGAGGATGCTGGTGATCATCGCCAGGATGAGGACGACCAGCAGCACACCGCCACCGAGCGCGACCATCCGGACGCTGATCTCGGCGGTCAGCCCGGTCTGGGTGAGCATGCTGATGATGACCCCCATCGCGGCGAGGACGCCCACCAGCGGGGCCATGTCCATCGCGCCGCGACGGAAGCCCTTGAGCGTGGTGTAGACGGTCTCGACGAGCGTGTACGCCGTCCGTTCGACAGCGGTTCCGACGGCGACGCCCGAGGCGGCCCCGTCGGCGGACTCACTGGGGTCGGCGAGACCGCCGAGGTTGCGGGCCAACGCCGCGATGGGATTGCCCAGCACCATCGTCCCGATCATCGTCAGGGACGTGTACAGGCCCGCGGCCATCGGGGAGAGTTGCATGACGACCAGCGTGTAGACGAGCACGGCCATCGGGATGGCGAAGTGCGCGCCGTCGAAGAAGCGGTTGACGGAGCCGGCGAAGTCCTCAACCGCGCTGGTACCGTCCCGCCCCTGCATGGCGACGGCCTTGAGCAGGCGGGCGACGAGGAGCGCGACGATGGCGGCCGCGGCCGACTGAGAGAGACCGAGACCGCCGACGAATCTGGCCGCGTAGAACGTGCCCACGACGAGCAGCGCGTACGCTGTCTTCAGCACCGATCCACGGCTGAACGCCTGTGCCCAGATGCCGGGTCCGTCCGTGTTCTCGGTCGTCCAGCCGTACCGCAGGATCGCAAACTGGACTGCGATGCCGACCGAGAAATAAAACAACAGCGCCGGGATGATGGCGGCCTGGATGACACGGACGTAAGCGACGCCCAGAATGTCGGCCATCAGGAACGCGGCGACACCCATGACGGGAGGCATGATCTGGCCGCCCGAGGAGGCGACGCTCTCGATGGCGGCCGCGTAGTCCTTCCGGACGCCCTGGTCTTTCATCATCGGGATAGTGAACGAGCCGGTGGTCGCGGCGTTGGCCGCGGCGCTCCCGGTAATCGACCCCATCGCCATGCTGGAGAGGACGGCGACGTGGACGACGCCGCTCCGTAAGTTCTCACCGAGTTTCTGCCCGAGACCCAGGATGACGTCGAGCGCGCCGAACTCGCGGGCGAGTCCGGCGAACATAATGAAGATGGCGACCCACGTCGCGCCGATCTCCATGATGAAGCCGAACGCGCCGGTGAGTCGGACCGCGCCGTAGGTGGCGATGCCTTCGAGCGAGAACCCAGGGTGCTGGAGGAAGCCGGGCAACAGGTTTCCGAAGAACGCGTACAACACGGAGCCGACGGCGACGAGCGCGATTGACCAGCCGTAGGCCCGCCGGGTGGCGTCGATCGTCAGGACGACGATCGCGAGTCCGACGTACAGGTCTAGCGGCTGGAATCCCGAAATGAGGGCTGGACCGTCCAGACGCGCGTAGTTCGTGAAGACGTGGTAACTCGCCGCGGTGGCGACCAGCGCGAGGGCGGCGCAGAGTATCCCATCGGCGACCCTGACGAGCCGGTAGGGACGGTCGGACAACCAGCGTGTCATCTTCGTCGCAGTGCTTCGGTCGGTCGAACTTTCGGCAACCGCGAGCGCCCGCGAAAGGTAGTACAGCGCCAGTCCGGCGCCAAAAAAGCCGATGGCGAACTTCGCACGGACGAGGGGACGCTCCCAGGCGAAGTACAGCGTCGCGGCGGTCAGGCCGGCGCCGAGGAGTGTGATAACCGTGAGCAGTAGTTGTTCGACGATTCCCCGCTCGCGGAAGGCATCGAGGTCATCGCGCGGCGACCAACTGCCGGTTTCGGATGTGGTATCGGTCATCGTGAATGTAGAGAGCGGTTACAGCAGCGTCGGGTCTCGGTCGTTACTGTTCGCCGATTTCGTAGTCGTCGTTCCAGACGCCCTGCTCCTTGTAGAAGTCGGCAGCGGCGGGATGGAACGGCAGGGTGTCGTAACCGTTCTCCATCCAGAACGACCCTTCTTCCATCGTCGAGAGCAGGGCGTTCTCGTCGCCGAGGCCGTCGCGCTGGTTCCACAGCGTCTCCAGGAACGTGTAGAGCGTATCGTAGTCGAAGTCGTCCCGGGTGACGAAGTTGTACGCCAGCGCCGGCGTGTCGAGCGTGTCGGGCGCGTAGGCGTACCCGTCGAACTGGTCCGTGTCGACTGCGGTCATGACGACCGAGGGGTCTTCTTCGAGTTCGGACGTGACGTTCTCCGGGAACTGAAGCAGGCGGAGGTCGGTTGTGCTTTTCATCTGCTGGAGCCAACTGGGCTCGACGGCGAGGTTGACGAAGGTTCCGGCCCCGGCGTCGAGGCGACCCTCGCTCATCGCGCTGCCCTGCTCGCCGTAGCCGATACTGATGCGCTCGTACTCCTCCGTGGAGAAACTCAGTGCGTACTCGAGCATCTCCGCGGTTCCCGAGCCACTGGGCGTCGGCGAGACTCGGTCGCCCGAGCCGATGTCTTCGATACTCGTCCAGCCGTCGTTGGACGAACAGAGGAACCACGCCAGGTCGTACAGGTGAAACGCCTGATACGGGGTGTAATCGAGGTCCCCGAACGGGTCCTCGCTGTTTGCGATCTTGCTCGCCGTCCAGTTCTGTATGTAGACGATGTCGGACTGGTCCTGGCTGAGTCGGCCGATGTTGGCGTTGGTCCCCTCGCTAGGCTGGGCCTGTACGCTCACCGTATCGTCGTTCTGGCTCACGACGTTGGCGAGGACCGTACTCATCGTGTAGGCCGACGTGTCCTGGGTCGAGGTCGTCATGACCATCTCGCCGTCGGCACCTGGTGCCTCACTGCTGGCACTGCCCTCGTCACCGAAACAGCCGGCGAGACCGGCCGCACCGACGAGCCCTGCTGTGCCGAGCGAACGCTTCATGAACGACCGCCTGTCGACGCTGTCTCGTACCGAGCTTCCACGCATAGCAACCCAATTAACATTTACTGTACTTATAGCCTTTCATAATAGAAGTGTAAAATTGAACTCTGTCTGTGTTAACGTTGTTCCGTGTTAAACAGCCTCTACCAGTGGATAATTCACCGATACGGTGTTTGGAATCAATAACGGAAGGGGTAGTCGATGGCTTCGTGCCCGTGACGGTCCGCTTGACCGGAGACGCCGTTCGTATCAACTCTCCGGTGCGAGTGTTTCAATGGTTCGCTGGATGTCCGCCTGCTCGGCCGCGCGGGGGAAAGAGACGGACGCGGAGGTCACGCCGTCGATGGCCTCGAACTCGTCGATACGGTCGCGACACTCCGCTGGCGTCCCGGCGACGGCGAGTTCGTCGAGCAGGTCTTCCGGGAACTCCGCGACGATTCGTTCGCGGTCGCCGTCGTCCCAGTTGTCGTGAATCTCGTTGGCCAAGTCCTCGTAGCCCTGGCGGGCCAGCGCGTCCCGGTAGAACGTGCCCATACCGCCGATGTAGAAGCAGAGGTGGGATTTGACGAGCTCCCGTGCACGTTCGCGGTCCTCGTCGACACAGCAGGTCAGCGAGACCGTGACTTCCTGGTCGGTCCGGTTTTGATCACCCAGGTCGGCACCGTGGTCGAAATCGTTCAGTCGGTCCCGGAGGCCGTTTTTCGTGAGCATCAGGGCGTGCCAGCCGTCGGCGAAGCGGCCAGCGAGTTCGACGGACTTGGGGCCCATTCCGGCGGCGTCGATCTGCGGCGTCTCGGCGGGTGGGTCACAGCGCAGACGGAACCCGTCGAGGTCGTAGTACTCGCCGTCGTAGCTGACCCGCTCGCCCGAGAGGACCTGCTTGACCACATCGACGGTCTCGCGGGTGTATTTCAGCGGATTGTCGAACTCTTTGCCGTGCCAATTCTCGATGACGATGGGGCCGGAGGGGCCGAGGCCGAGCCGGAAGCGGCCGTCCGAGACCTCCTGTAGGGTGGCGGCGGTCTGGCCGATGAGCGTGGCCGACCGGGAGTAAATCGGCATGATCGACGTGCCGATACCGATTTCGTCGGTTCCGTGGGCGATGCTCGTGAGTGTGGTCACCGCGTCCCGGCCCCACGTCTCGGGGAGCCACGCGCGGTCGTATCCCAGGCTTTCTGCGGTCTGTGCCTGTTCGACGAGCGTGTCCACGCTGGGCTGTGCCGCGACCGGCAGGAATACGTCACGCACCATACCGTTTCACCGGCCGGGGTGGGCAAATAAGTTGCCGCCGCGCCCGTCGGACCGGCACCGGGGACGACTCTCGTCGCCCCGAAAAAGCAATTGAGGGTCGGTTAGAGGTCCGGGTCTTCCATGATGTCCGGGACGCCCTTGGCCGTGATCGTCTGCCCCGTAATATACGAGGAGGCGTCGCTGGCCAGGAACTGCGTGATGTCGGCGATCTCCGCGCTGAGACCGATCCGGCGGTCGGTGTCGGACCGGTCGATCTCGTCCGCGGTGACCCCCATCTGGCTCTCGACGCCGGGTGTGGCGACGAAACCGGGTGCGATGCAGTTGACGCGGACACCGTCGTCGGACCACTCGAAAGAGAGTGTCTTTGTCAGGTTGACCACGGCGGCCTTTGCAGCGGCGTAGTGGCTCATGAACGGGGCACCGTCCTGCCCGGCGACGCTGGCGAAATTGACGATGGTCCCCCCGTCGCCTTCGCGCATGACTTCGCCCGCGGCCTGTGTGCAGTGATAGGTCCCGTGGAGGTTGATGTCCACGATGGTCTTCCAGCCGTTCTCGCTGATGCCCTCGAAGTTGGCCATGAAGGAGGCCCCGGCGTTGTTGACGAGGATGTCTACGCCGCCGAACTCCTCGACGGTCGCCTCGACCAGCGCGTCGACCGCGTCGCGCTCGGTCACGTCACACTCGATTGCGAGACACTCGCCGCCGTCCGCGGCGTTGATACCCTCGGCCACCGCGTCGACTTTCTCTTGCTCGCGCGAGCAGATGACCACGTCGGCACCGTCGTCTGCGAACCGCTCTGCGATGGACTGGCCAATCCCCTGCGACGCACCCGTGACGATGGCCGTCTGTCCCTCAACTGCGAACTGCTTCCTCATCGGCCTGCCTCCGTTTCAGTTACCATTGTTAATCAACAATTCCGGGTTCAAGCTCAGTGTTAATAAATCTGCAGATACGGATGGCGTCACGGTTCGGCCGGTCACTGACAGTGTTTCTGTCTGTGAAGTCGAGAAAAAAGCTTCTAATGTAAAGCTACGACATAGCGGGATGTGAAACAATGGTCCCCGGCTACAGTTCCACTCGGAGGTCGCAGATATGAGACCCAGCGTAGAACGACCGCTGTCGGCGGTGGCAGTGACGCTGCTCGCGGTGTTGCTGGTCGCGTCTGCGGCTGGGTCATCGCTCGCAGTCGCGACGGCGACGAACAGCACTCAGTCGTCCGGCCCCCAGATTTCGCTCAGTGACGTGCGAGTCACGCCCTCACAGCCAGCGCCCGGAGATCTGACCGAGATCAGCGCCGAGATCTCGAACGCGGCGGCCAGTTCCGAGAGCGCCGAGATCCGGACGGTCCGACTGGAGAGTCGTAACGAGTTCAAACGGTACGGACAGATACAGTCTCTCGGGACGGTGACTCCCGGGGGGTCGGTGAATGCGCCGCTGACGGCGACGTTCGAGGAAGCCGGGGTCAAGAAACTCCAGTTGGCCGTGGTCGTGGAGACGGACGACGAGGAGCTGATTCGGTTCAACTACCCGGTGACCGTCGTCGTTTCGGAGAGCGGTCCGAAGATGAGCGTCGACGTGGCGGGGTCGGTCGGCAACAACCGCGAAATCGCGGTCAACGTCTCGAACGGTCAGCGCGAAGCCATCCGGAACCTCGACCTCACAGTCGACGGGCAGAACGTGCAGATCACCGATTCCGAGCGCCTCGACGCGAGACTCGAGTCCGGAACCAAGCGGACGTTTACCTTCACCGGGTCGGTTCAGGACGGTGAGACGGGCACTGCCACCGCGACTCTGGAGTACACGAACGCGATGGGACAGACCCTGGAACTCAAACGGACGGCTCGACTCGGCGTCGAAGCCGGTTCGGCGGCCCTCGACGGGCCGCAACTGGCTCTCTCGGTGGCCGACGGACTGCCCGATACGACCCGACCGGTGAACGTCACCGTGGCAAACGGACTCGACGGCGAGTTGAGCCAGGTCGAACTGTCCGTCGACTCCCCGGTCGCGACGTTCACCGCCACCGAGCGGGTCACCTCGGGGCTCCAGGCCGGCGAGACGACCGACTTCCGATTTCCGGCCCGCGTGGCCGAGAGCGGGTCCTACCCGGTGACGGTGACACTCAATTACACCGACGACGGCACCCGTAAGCAGGTTACGGACCGGTTCCAGGCTGCGTTCGAGGCACCGCCGAACCCCGGCGCCGTCGAACTCACCGGTGTCGAAGCAATCACACAGGGCGGGACGGTCGAGATTACCGCCACCGCGAGCAACGTCGGCTCGGACGAGGTGGAGTCGATTATCGTCTCGACAGCCGAAAGCGAGACCGTCGGCCGCGAGAAGTACTTCGTCGGGTCGGTCGACGCGAGCGACTTCTCCTCGTTCACCATCACGCCACCGGTCACGGGGAACGTCTCGACGGTCCCGATCGAAGTGAGCTACGTGGTCGACGGCGTTCGCCGCAACTATACGACCGAGATTCCGGTCACACAGAGCGCGACGCCGGACCGCCCGCCTCAGCAGGGCGGCCTTCCCATCGTGCCCATCCTCGTGGTCGTGGCTCTGATCGCGGCAGGCGTAATCTACCGCCGGCGGGGGTGATCGCTGTGGCACCTGCACCGGGAGACGACGGTGTCACCGCCGACGTGACCGGCGGGACCGTCCCGACGGACGAGATTATCCGCGGGACCGACGTGGTCAAAGAGTACGAGACGGGCGGACAGACGGTCCGGGCGCTGAAAGGCGTCGACTTCGGCATCGCGCCCGCCGACTTCGTCGCGGTCGTCGGTCCTTCTGGGAGCGGGAAATCGACGCTGTTGAATCTGCTCGGCCTGCTGGACGTGGCGACGAGTGGCGACGTGCGCCTACGCGGCGAGGACGTGTCGACGTTCACCGATCGGGAGCAGACCCGCAAACGAAAGGAGACCATCGGATTCGTCTTCCAGAGTTTCTACCTGATCCCGACGCTCACGGCGCTGGAAAACGTCGAGATGCCACGGATGCTCGACCGAACGCCCACGCAGACCCGCGAGCGGGCGACACAACTGCTCGAACGCGTCGGGTTGGGTGACCGGCTCGACCACTACCCCGACGAGTTGTCGGGTGGACAGAAACAGCGTGTCGCCATCGCGCGGTCGTTGATAAACGACCCGGATATTCTGCTGGCCGACGAGCCGACTGGAAACCTCGACCGGGACACCGGCGACCGGATTCTCGAACTGTTCGACGAACTACGCACCGACGAGAACGTCGCCGTCGTCACCGTGACCCACGACGACTACGTGGCCGAGGCCGCCGACCGCGTCGTGACTCTCATCGACGGCCGGGTTCGGGAGACCGAAGACCGCCGAGCGAACTTCGAGGAGGGTCCCGATACGTGAACCCGATCCGCTGGCTCGTCGGCCGGTTTCCGACGCTGGCGCTGGCTCGACGAAACCTCTCGCGTGCGACTCTCCGCTCGGCACTCGCCGTCACGGCCGTCGTCATCGGTGTCGTGGCCATCGGTGCGATCGGCATGGGCGGCGAGGCGTTCAAGCAGGACCAGCTCGAAGCCTACGAGGGGTTCGGCGGGACGGCGACCGTCGAGCCCGCCTCGTACATCGAGGAGGGCAATCTCACCAACACCGAACTCTCGGACGGTGACGTCGACCGCATCAGACAGGCCGCTGGTAGCGCGACGGTGTTGTCCGTCCACGAGCCGACCGACGCGCTCGTTCAGACCCAGTCCGGGACGCTCCTGTTCCGGGCACAGATAAATGGACTCGCGAACCCAGGCGAGTTTTACGAGACACGGAACGGAACGATTCCGGACAACTGGCGACAGACGGTCGTGATCGGCTCGCGGATCGCCGACCAGAACGATCTCGAACCGGGTGACAGGCTTCGGGTGAACGTCAGCGACGAGTTCGACAGGAACTTCGAAATCGCGGCGGTCCTGCGACCGCAGGGGTTCAGCGCCCCGCTGGGTGCCGACCGGACGGTGTTCGTCCCGACCTCGCAGTTCGAGAGCGGCGGCTACGAGCAGGTCATCGTCCGTGTCGACACGAGAACAGGGTCTATCGATGGCGCATCACAGGCCATCGAACAGGAGTTCAACGCCCGCGAGCAGGTCGTCAGAGTCGAGCAGGTCCAGGAGCAACGCGAGCAGTTCACCGAGTTTTTCAGCACGGTCAACCAGTTCCTGATCGGCGTCGGTGCGATTTCGCTGCTCGTGGCCGCGGTCACCATCGCTAACACGATGCTGATGTCGGCCATCGAGCGCGAGAGCGAAATCGGTGTACTCCGTGCATACGGCTACCCGAAGCGGGCAGTGGTCAGCCTCCTCGTCGCCGAGTCTACGATTCTCGGCGTGGTCGGTGCAGTCGTCGGCGCGCCCATCGCGGTGGGAATCGGTATGGCGGTGAATCAGCTACTGCTCGGCGACCCGCTGGCGTTTACCGCCGTGGGGATTCAGTACGTCGGACTCGGGGTCGCCTTCGGCGTCGTGACCGCGCTGGTCGCGGGTCTGTACCCGGCGTGGAAGGCGGCCAACAAACGGCCCGTGGAGGCGTTGGACTGATGTCGGACGGTATGGAGGGACGACGATGAGCTGGCTCCGGGCGATCACGGGTCGGTTCCCGTCGATAGTCATCGCCCGCCGGAACGTCTCCCGAGCGCGCACGCGGTCGTTACTAGCGGCAGCGGCGATCATGATCGGGGTCGTCGCCATCGGGGCCATCGGGGCCGGCGGCGCCGCGTTCAAGCAGAGCCAACTCGACCGGGTTCAGGAGCAGGGTGCGACGAACGTCTACGTCTCGCCAGGCCTCGACAGGGAGGAGCGACATTTCGACCGGACCGACCTGATGCAGATCGACGAGACGGTGGGTGGGGCCACCATCGTCGCCACGGAGTCGCGCTCGATGGAGTACCGGATCCGATTTGAACAGCAGCGCGACGTCTCGGCGACGTACCTCGACGATCCACGCAGGCTCTACGAGGTCGCGGCCGGGGAGATTCCGAAGAACTGGCGGCGCAGCGCGGTCGTCTCCAACGAGTTCGCGCTGCGGCACGGTATCGAACCCGGTGACCGGATTATGCTCGCGCCGGAGCCCGACGAGGGGGAGGACGCGGTGTTCAGCCCGTATCGCGTGACGGCCGTGCTGGCCGAGACGCAGGCGTTCGGGGCCGACGAGGTGTACCTGCCCATCGAAGCGACCGGGGACCGGCAGTACAGTCAGGTCCGCATCACGACCCAGTCGGTCGGTGAAGCCGAGGCCGCCGCCAGGGCGTTGCGCGAGGAGTTCAACGGCCGGAAAGACACGCTGATTGTCTTCGAGCTTACGTCGCTCGTTCGCCTGTTCAAATCCATCGTCAACGGAATCAACGTCTTCCTGGCAGGCCTCGGGTCGCTGTCGCTACTGGTCGCCGGCGTCTCGATCGCCAACACGATGTTGATGTCGGTGACCAAACGGCGCGAGGAGATCGGCGTCCTCCGCGCGGTCGGGTACTCGAAGGCCGACATTCTGCGGATTCTGCTGGTGGAAGCCGCACTGCTTGGGGCCATCGGCGCTGGAATCGGCATCGTACTGGCCCTGCTGGTCGTGCTAGCTGCGAACGCCATCTTCCTCGGAGACCCTCTCGCGTTCACCTCCGAGTCGCTCCTCTATCTGGTCGGCGCGGTCGTGTTCGGAATCGGGACCAGCCTCGTCGCGGGCGCGTACCCGGCCTGGCGGGCCGCCAACGAACGCCCCGTCGAAGCTCTCCGGGGCTGATTCACGGTCCCCGTCACTATCAGATTCCGTAAACGAACGACGGTAGTTATTAATAATGTTGAATGGTATCAGATGGCATGGACCTGCGGAATCTTGGAGACGACCCCCTGGAGGGGAACGCGGCCGAACTGCACGACCGGACGGCGGCGGTAGACGGCGCGCTCACCGCTATCGAGGCGGACGGCGAGTCGATGACGCACGTCGAGTTGCGTGACCGGTCGGCAGCTTTCGCCGGCGGCCTCCACGACCTCGGCGTGGAGCCCGGCGACCGAATCGTCCTCTACCTGCCAAACGGGCCGACCTACGTCGTGGCGTCGCTTGGGGGACTGAAGGCTGGAGCGCCCGTCTCGTTCATGAATCCCCAGTACAAACCCCGGGAGATGGTCCACCAGCTCGAGGACACCGACGCCGAAGCCATCGTCACACACTGGTGGCTCCGTGGTACCGTCGACGACGCGCTCGAAGAGACCGCGGTCGACCCGGTAGTCATCACCGCGGGTGACCGGGAGCAGGTGCCCGACGACGACCATCACGTCGACGACGTGTCGGGCGACCCGACACACGTCGAGCGCGACAGCGACGAGGTGGCGCTCCAGCCCTACACCAGCGGGACGACGGGTCAGCCAAAAGGCGTCCAGTTGACACACCGGAACGTCCGTGCACAGGGCGTCGACATGCTGGTCGACGACGACGAGAACGCCCCGCTGACGCCGGCGGAGCTCAAGAGCCTGATCTGGTTGCCGATGTACCACATCACGGGGTTCATTCACTGCGGCTGGCAGCCGCTGCTGTACGGCGGGTCGCTCCACCTCCGGAGCGCGATGCGGTGGGACGCTGCGGACGCCATGGCGACCATCGAAGCACTCGACATTAGCCACTTCGTGGGCGTCACGACGATGTACGTCGACATGGTCAACGACGAGACCTTCGGCGACCACGACCTGTCGAGTCTGGAAGTCGCCGCCGAGGGGGGCGCGAAGATGGCTGTCGCCGTCCAGCGGGAGTTCGAGGAGACCGCCAGCGTCGACATCACCGAAGGGTACGGCCTGACGGAAACCTGTGGCGCGACCCACACGGAGAATCAAACCGCCTTCGGCCACCGAGAGGGGACCGTCGGTCAGCCTCTCCAGATGACCGACTCGAAGATCGTCGACGCCGAGGGCGAGGAGGTGATGCCCGGCGAGGAGGGGGAACTCCTCGTGCGCGGCCCACAGGTCATGCCCGGCTACCACGACCTCCCCGAGGCGACCGAGTCGGCGTTCACCGAACACGGATTCTTCAGGACCGGCGACGTTGCCCGTCGCGACCCGGACAACTACTACGAGATCGTCGATCGAAAAAAACACGTCATCGTCACCGCCGGCTACAACGTCTACCCCAGCGAGGTCGAGGAACTGCTCACGGAGCACGACGCCCTCGCAGAGGCCGCAGTCGTCGGAATCGACGACGAGCGGAGAAACGAAATTCCCGTGGCGCACGTCGTCCCTCGCCCCGAAATCGAACCCGGCAACGACGTGACCGCCGACGAGGTCAAGCAGTTCGCACTCGACGAACTGGCCGAGTACAAGCACCCACGCCACGTCGAGTTCGTCGACAGCCTCCCTCGGACGACCAGCGGGAAAATCCAAAAATACAAACTCCGAGACGACCACTAGTGCTATACTGTCGATTGTAAACGAGCGTTCGGTCGAGAACGGCCCGGATGTTAAATAAACTGCCCCATATATCAGGTTCCGTTATCATTTTGGCCGCAATTAGCTTCCATTGTTGTGTTCTAGGACAACGCTTATCAGTCGGAAGGCTCTCGTATTCGGAAAATGAACGACCGAGGAGAGCAGATGCAGGGGTCGAAGACGGTACATCGGCTGGAGTGTAACGTGGACTGGCCGCCGGGGAACGTCGCCGCGTACTTCGTCGACTGCGCCGAGCCGATTCTGTTCGACGCCGGGATGGCGGGCGAGACGGCCCGGGAGGAACTGACCGACGACCTCGCGCCACACGGCCACGAGTTCGCGGACATCGAACACCTGGTCGTCACCCACCCACACACCGACCACATCGGACAGGTGCAGGCGGTCGTCGACGCCGCCGACCCCGAATTGTACGCGCCCGCGTCGGTCCGGGGCCGGTTCGAGCGTGACCCGAAGAGCCTGGAGACGACGGTTCGAACGAACGCGCAGGCCGCCGGTGTCCAGGGTGAGTATCTCGACGACGCAGTCGAGATGTCTGTCGAGTCATTGGAACGAGACAGCAGCCTCCTGCCTAGCGAGGCCGTCGACCACTGGCTCGGTCGTGGCGAGACCATCGACGTGGGCCCACTTACCATCGAGACGGTTCACACGCCCGGCCACCAGGCCGATCACCTCTGTTATTTGGCCGACCTGGGCGACGAGCGCGTCCTCTTTTCGGGCGACATGGCGCTTGGCACGTTCCGGCCCGTGGCGATGCACACCGGCTTCGACGAGGGCTACGAGGACGCTATCGGCGCGTTCTACACCGCCCTCGACCGTCTCGCGGAGCGAGACGTGGACCGCGTGTTCACCGGCCACGATGCACCCCACACGGCGTTCGCGGACCGGGTCGAACACGACCGTGAAAGTTTAAACCGATTGCTCGGCCGCACCCGGGAGGCACTGGAGACCGGCAGCGGTTCGACGGCCGTCGACATCGCCTTCCAGCGCTCGGGCGACCGCAACATGGAGTACCTGGTCATCGAAACCGCCAGCGCGCTAGCCCACCTTGACGGCGAGGGGGTTCTGACGAGCGAGACGGACGAGCACGGCGTCCGTCGGTACGAGGTCGTATGACAGAGTACGACGCCGTCTTCCTCGACATTGGTGGGGTCGTCGTCTCGCTCCCCTCGGTCCGTCAGGGCTACGTGGACTTTCTCGAGGAGTTCGCCGCCGAGCGTGGCATCGACCCCGGTCCCGCACTGGAGACGTGGCGGGAACGACTGGGCGAGCACTTCGACTCCGCCGACGGAACCGAATACGTGTCCGCGGCCGACGGGTATCACAAAGCGTTCCAAGCCGTCGTGGACGGCGACCTCGGTCGAGAGGCGTGGAAACCTGGGTTCGAGACTGCCACGAAAGCCGCCATGGAAGTGGAACCGAACATCGTCGAAACCATCCGGGCGCTCGACGAGGCCGGCCTGTACCTCGGGGTCATCTCGGACATCGACACGCGCGAGGCCCACCGGATACTCGACCGGTTCGGCATCGACGACGCCTTCGACGGCCTGACCACCTCCGAGGCAGTCGGCTACAAGAAACCGGACCAGCGCATGTTCGAGGACGCCCTCGATACGTCCAGGATCGACCCCGCAGCGGGGCTGATGGTCGGCGACCGCTACGACCACGACATGCAGGGCGGCACAGAGGCCGGACTCGACACCGTCGCCTACAACGGCACCGCGTTCGAGCGCGCCGAGGAACTCGAACGGGACGGCTACCGGGTCGTCGGCGACGACGCTATCGATTACGCCGTCGAGGACCACCGGGCACTGCTGGAGATTGTCGGCGCCGAGTGATTTCAGTGGCACGCACGAGCGGCCCGCTATCCCCGTTTTTCGCCCGGGCCGTCGCGTTATCTGATAAATCCCCCTCCCTTCTGAGGAGGAACTGTTAACAGAGTGTGTTCGGTACTGAACAGGTGCAATGGACTTCGGACTCGACGACAAGACGGCCCTCGTAACAGGGGGTGCGGGCCGCATCGGTGAGGAAGACTGCAAGACGTTCGCCGAGGAGGGCGCAGAGGTCGTCGTCCTCGACGTAGACGAGGGCGGCGCACAGGACGTCGCCGACGAAATTAACAACGGCGACTACGACGGCGAGGCCATCGCGATGGAGTGTGACCTCACCGACCGTGACCAGGTCGGCGACGTCGTCGACGACCTTCGGGACGCGACCGGCGGCGTCGACGTCCTCGTCAACAACGCCGGCCTCGTGGACGCGGTGGGAACAGCCGGCGACCTCGACCCGAGCATTTGGGACCGAGACCTGTCTGTCAACCTAACGGGGACGTACAACATCACCCGCGAAATTTTCCCCAGTATGTGCGAACGCGGGTGGGGCCGTATCATCACGATGTCCTCACTCGCCGGCTGGGAAGGTGGCTACGGCCAGATTTCATACTCCACCACGAAGGCCGGTCTCATCGGCTTCGGCAAAACACTGGCTCTGGAAGGCGCCCCCGAGGGCGTCACCTCGAACATCCTCGCGCCGACAATCGTCGTCGGCGACCTCGCCGAACTGCCCCACGACCAACTCGAAGAGATCAATTCGCACTGGGCCGACATCGCCCGTGCCACGCCGATGGACAAGCTCGGCACCGAGGAGGACGTCTCGAATCTCGTCGCGTATCTCTCATCGGAGCAGGCCGAGTACATCACCGGCCAGGTCATGGGCGTCACCGGCGGCGTCGACCTGTTCACATACTAAATTTTTAGTTCGGAGGGTGCCCGCAGGGCACCCCCACTCGCAAAAATTTAGTATAAAAACTATCCGGACGCGAGCTATCGGCTCGCGTCCGGTGAACCGCCTCGCGCGCACGGCGCGCTCGGCGGACGAACTGCCAGTGACTCAAACGGAGACTTGTCCCTCCGCTACATATTGGTGGGGTCCGTCCTGTACACGAACCGCGACCATGCTCCGCTCACGACTCGCAGGCTACGGGTTAATTGGACTCGGCATCCTCTGTGCGCTGTCGATTCTCACGCTCGGCGGTGGCACCGAGCGTCGTTGTCCCGGCGTCGACGGTCCCGTCTACGAGGCGGTCGGTGTCGACCCGACTGGCCTGCGACTCACCGGTTTCGACCTGGCACAGCTCACGATCACCTGGTACGACGGCTGCAACTGGCACACGGTCACGGTTTTGCCACTGCTCGTCGGCGGCCTCCTGCTCGCCGTTAGCATCGTCACCGTCCGGCGGAGCGAGAGCGGGGTCGGCGGGTGATGCGGTCAGTGGTCCGGCGCGAGCGCCTGAATCGTCGCCATCGCCATCTCACCGGCGGCCTGCCGTGGGACCGTAATAATCGGGAGGTCGACGAGTCCGTCCCGTAGCTCGGCCAGTCGCCCGCGAGCCTGGTCGGTCGTCCCCGCGACGCCCAGCGCGTGGACCATCTCCTCGGTCACCGCGGCCTTCGCGTCCCCACGGTCACCCGCTTGCCACCGCTCGGCGACTGTGTCCGCCTCGTCCGGGAATCGCTGAGCAACGGCCTTCCGGTAGCCCTCGCCGCTCCCGACGTAGTAGGCGACGTGTCCCCGGATGGCGTCGCGGGCAGCGTCGGGGTCGTCGTCGCTGACCGCCGAGGGAACGTACGGCGCGACGGTAATTTCGCTGGCGTCCCGTCCCGCTTCGTCGGCAGTCTCCTCGATGTCCTCGAACGCGTCTGGCAGTTCCGGGAAGGGGACGTTGTGGGGAATCCAGCCGTCAGCCAGGCGGGCGACGACCCTGCGATTCGCCGGCCCGAGTGCCGCGTGATAGACCGGCACGTCTCGCCCCAGAGGGTCGAAGTCCTCCACCTGGAACATCTTGCCCTCGTAGGAAACTGGTCCGTCGTCGGTCGAGAGGTACCGCTGGGCGATGGCGATGGTCTCGTGAGCGCGGCGGACGGGATTCTCGAACTCCAGTCCGTGGAGGTCTTCGATAGCTTTGGCGGTACTGACGCCGGTTCCAAGCACCATCCGGCCGTCGGCGTCGCGGTCGACGGTGGCAGCGGCCATCGCCAAAACGGCCGGCGACCGGGAGAACACGTTGGCGATGGCGGTCCCCAGCCAGACGTCGTCGGTGGCCTCGGCGACCGCCGAGAGCTGGACAAACGCGTCGCTACCCCAGAGTTCGGGCATCCAGACGGAGCCATAGCCCAACTGTTCGGCGGTAGTCGCGACACCGGTCGGATCCATCACGTCGGCAGGCGGCAAGAGCAGACCTGGTTGCATGGTCACCGCAATCGCCGGCCCGGCACAAAAAGCTCCCTCCGGAGCCGGTTCCCCGCTACTCGATTATCCCGTCCTCACGAAGCGCGGTGATTCGGTCCGCGTCGTATCCCGCTGCCTTGAGTTCGGCGTCGGTGTGTTCGCCGTGTCCCGGCGGGGAGCCAGCAGCGTCGTCCGGTTCTGCGGTGGACTGTGCGGGGAAAGCGACCCGTGGCACCGTCCCGGAGCGGTCGATCAGGTCGCGAGCGTCGGCGGCCTCGCTGCCGAGCGCCTCGGCGGGTGTCCGGACGGGTGCGACCATCGCCTCGGTGTCCCCCAGCATCGTCTCCCATTCCTCGCGAGTCTTCCCAGCGAACAGTGCGTCGAGTTCCTCACGCACGGCCTCGCGTTCGGCGGGGTCGCCGGTCATGTGTGCGTCCGCGAGTTCCTCGCGGCCGACTGCCTCACAGAAAGCGTTCCAGAACTTGGGTTCGAGCGCCGCGAGCGTGACGTAGTTGCCGTCGGCGGTCTCGTAGGTATCGTACCAGGGGAGAGAGCCAGAGAGCTCCGTCTCGCCGGGGCGAGGGTTGCCGCCGGTGAGCGCGTCGTGGGAGACGGCCTGGGAGAACGAGGCCACCACGTCGGTCATGGCGACGTCGACGTGCTCCCCACCGGTGTTGCCGAGTTCCCGCGAGCAGAGCGCACCGACGGTACCGAACGCGGCGAACAGTCCACCGGCCATGTCGCCGACGGGGTAGCCAGGCATCTGTGGCCTGCCGTCCTCGTCGGCTCTGGTCATGTCCAGCAGGCCGGCCATGCCGACGTAGTTGAGGTCGTGTCCCACCCGGTCGGCGTGTGGGCCGTCCTGACCGAACCCCGACAGCGAGCAGTAGATCACGTCGTCGTTGACCGCACGGACGGCCTCGTAGTCGACGCCCAGGCGTTCGACCACCCCAGGGCGGAACTGCTCGAACACCACGTCGGCCTCGGCAGCCAGCTCCAGGAAAGCGTCCCGTCCGCGGTCGGTTTTGAGGTCGATTGCGACGCTTCGCTTCCCACGGTTGACCGCGTCGAAGATTGCACCGACCCCGGCGTCGGTGTACGGCGGGAGGACTCGCGCGTAGTCACCGGCGTCCGTGTCTTCGATCTTGACCACGTCGGCACCGGCGTCGGCGAGCAGTTGTGTCGCGTACGGCCCTGGCAGCAGCCGCGAGAGGTCGAGCACACGGACTCCATCGAGTCGCATACCTTCCTTCCCGAGGCCACGGATATAAGTCTCCGCCACTCTACTGGGGCGGTGGTTTCAAGCGTCAGGGCGTGTTGGTTGCGCTATGGCAACACAAAACAGAGAACGCACGGTCAGTTTCGATACCGGGGAGGAGACGCGGCTCATCCTCGACAGCCTCGACGAGTTCATCGAGCAGGAGGTCGAGCCGGTCAGGGCGAATCTGGGCGAGACGTGGGAGAATCCGCGACGTCGCCACGAGGACGACGGCCGACTCGTCCCGGAGGTCGTCGAGGCTATCGAGACGATTCGGAAGAGAAGCGCCGATGCGGGCTTTTATGCCATGAACCTGCCCGAAGACGTCGGCGGGGAAGATGTCTCGAACGTCACCTGGTATCGGGCAAAAAAACACGTCGCCAGCCACGGCATCGGGCTGACCGAGTACGTCCTGGCGGGTCCGGAAGGCCCCAAGCCGCTCCTGATGCAGGCAGAGGGTGAACAGGTCGAAGAGTACCTGAAGCCAGCCGTCGCGGGCGAGGTGTCGACGGCGTTCGCACAGACCGAACCCGGACAGGGGTCGGATTCGCCGAGCATGGACACTCACGCCGAGAAAGACGGCGACGAGTGGGTCCTCAACGGCCAGAAGCAGTGGATTACGAACGCACCGTACGCGGACTTCGTGCAGGTGTTCGCGCGAACGACGCCCCAGGAAGAGGCCGGCCGCTACGGCGGGATTACCTGCTTCATCGTCGAGCCCGACGAGTTCGAACTCGGGTCGATGAACAACGCCGTCGGGCTGGAGGGGATGCAGGCGGAGTTGCTGTTCGACGACGTGCGACTGGGCGAAGACCGGGTGCTGGGCCAGCCCGACACCGCCTTCTATAACGCGATGGACTTTCTCTCGCTGGGTCGGCTGGAACTCGGCGCGGAGGCAGTGGGCTACGCCGAACACCTCATCGAGAAAGGCGTCGAGTACGCCAACGACCGCGAGGCCTTCGGCCGCCCCATCGGAAAGTTCCAGGGCATCTCCCACAAACTCGCCGAGGGCCGGGCCCGCAACTACGCTGCCGACGCCGCCGGCCTCAGACTCGCCTGGCAGATGGACGAGGGCGAGCAGGCCATTGAGGAGTCGTCCATCTTCAAATACCTCGCGACGAACGTCTACTTCGACATCGCCGACGACGTCGTGCAGGTCCACGGCGGGAACGGGCTCTCCGAGGACAACCCGTTCATGGACCATCTTCAGGTCGCCCGCATCCTGCGAGTCGTCGAGGGGACCGACGAGATTCAGCTCAACACCATCGCAAAACAGCTCGGCGTGTCGTAACTCGGCGGCTGACGGGTACTACTCCGCCCGCTCGACCACGTCGTCGGATATACTGCAACTGCGGACCCCGGCGTCAGGAACCTCGACGTTCGATTGCACGACCGTCCCGGTGGCTTCGTTCGGGACGAACTCGCTCCGGACTAACCCGTCCCGCTCAATGTCTGAACATGAGGATGCGGTCGGGTTCGTGTCGGATGCAGAACGGCGCTACCGACGAGGGCGTGAACGTGTTGTCGGTTTTCGCCGAGATGAACAGCTGTTCGAAGGGTTTGCCGCAGGCTGGGCAGGCGTAGTTCTTCTTGTTTACCCAGTGGCTGGTGTCGCGGGTCTCCTGGAGAAGTTTGAGGCCGTGTCGGTAGTCGTGGACGTCGAGAGGGCCATCGTCGTCGCCCAGCGTCTCCATGCCCGAAGCCAGGCCACGGAGGCGTATCAATGTCTGGAGTGGTTCGAGAGGCGTTGCCGCCTCCACCGGGGTTAAGACGCGGGCTGAAAAAGAGACCGTATGACGATTCTGGCTCCGTTCGACGGGTCGTCGCTGTCCCGGACGGCGCTCGAACGCGCGAGCGAGTTCGCCGAGTACCGCAACGAACCGGTCGTGGCGCTGACGATTATCCCCGACGACGAGGAGTTCGCCCGCGAGCGCGGTTGGATCGACGCCGATGGTACCTACGATCAGACAGCCGTCCGTGACGAGTTCGAGCGTACAGTGCGGGAGGTGGCGCCGAACGCGACCTACCGGTGTGAACAGCCCGAAACCAGTGACTCGATGACCGCGACGGTCACCGACGACATCACGCGGACAATCAGAGCCGTCGCCGACGACGTGGACGCGTCCATCGTGTTCATCGGCAGTGAAAACGCCGGCCGCGTCTCGGCCCCGGTCACCAGCGTCGGAAGCCCGGTGTCGGAGGACCCACGCTACGACGTCCACATCGTTCGTCACGACGGGTGATGCACGCGCTCGACCGGCCGACTCCGTGCTCGATTTCGTTCGTCCCTCGACGGGTTATAATTGGCCGATGATGTCGTGAAGAAAGTTGAATCACGACCGGTGTTTCGTATCCAATGCGGTTCGCTCCCAATCCCGAACCGGTTTTCCCCCTCCATCTTTCCGCTCCCCCTCCCGACACTGTCAAGAGTGGCGACGCTTTCCGGTGGGCCTGCGTGTGACCGAAACCACTAGCCCGTGGGCGCCGTAGGGTTCGACGTGACTACTGTCCTCGACAGACTCGCCGAGCGGGACGGATGGCGTGTCGAGAACGCCGCAGCGCGGGTTCACTACGACGGCGGTACCGACCGCTACAGCATCGAGTACTACGAACCGAGTGACTGTGTGGTCTACTGGAAGGTCTCGCCGGACGGCGACATCGCCGTTCCGGTGGGCCGGGACACGGTGCCGACGCCACTCCGCGAGCGGGTCCGGCAGGACCTAGCCGCCGCCGAGGTTGACCCCGAAATCGAACGTCGGTCCCTCTGACTCAGATAGACAGGTGGTCGCTCCCTGTGTCCTCACGACTTCGACTGCCAGTGTCCGTCTCGGCCTCTATGACCGCTTCCTCGACGGCCGACTGACTCGCACCTGCTGGTGGTTCGACCACCCGTTCGATGGCCGCCGTCGGCGTCTCTTCTGCGCTGTCGTCGGACGCGGCATCACCGTCGTCCGCCGACCGGGGGTCCCGGCGCAGGTCGTCCCAGAGCCGGTCTATTTCCGCCGCCAACTCGGCGCCGCGCGGTTCGGACTCCGTTGCTCGCTGGCGGCTGTCATCGACCGATTCAACTGGCATTAGTCGATACTAAGCTCCGTGCACTGATAAATTACCAGCCTTATTTGTGTTCTATTTTACAGTACTTCCGTCGGTACCGACCCTCGGTGAGACGATGATTTTAATCCGGCACACGGCCTGACTGGGTAATGTGACAGTCGACGAGGCGGACGTGCAGGCGGTGGCAGAGGCCATTCGCGACGCGGAGTCGGTCGCTGCGTTGACGGGTGCCGGCGTCAGCACGGCGTCTGGTATCCCGGACTTTCGCGGCGAGGACGGCATCTGGGACCGACACGACCCGATGGAGTTCCACATCGATCGGTTCCGGACCGACCCCGCGGGGTTCTGGAACGACCGTGTGGAGTTACAGGCGGCGGCGTTCGACGACGGCGACGTAACGCCCAACGCCGCCCACGAGGCGCTCGCGGAGCTCGAATCGGCGGGGCTCCTCGACACTCTCGTCACGCAGAACATCGACGGCCTCCACCAGGACGCCGGGTCCGAGAACGTCCTCGAGATTCACGGGTCGGCTG
The DNA here is from genome assembly GCF_028275115.1 of Halorientalis sp. Classification (GTDB taxonomy): domain Archaea; phylum Halobacteriota; class Halobacteria; order Halobacteriales; family Haloarculaceae; genus Halorientalis. The sequence continues at coordinate 24,871 of NZ_JAQCNH010000015.1, forward strand.
CCCGCGTCGTCTGCCGGGACTGCGGGACGCGGGCCGACGCCGAACCGGCGATGGAGCGGGCCCGTGGCGGCGACGTCCCACCGACCTGCGAGAGTTGCGACGGAACGCTCAAGCCCGATACCGTGCTCTTCGGCGAACAGCTCCCCGAAGACGCCTTGATGCGGTCACAGGCCACGGCCGAGAACGCGGGCGTGTTCCTCGCCGTCGGGTCGTCACTGACCGTCGAACCGGCCGCGTCGCTGCCCCGCATCGCCGCCCGGCAGGGTGCGACGCTCGTACTGGTGAATCTCGAATCCACGCCGCTGTCGAGCCGGGCGGACTACGATTTCCGGGCGGACGTGACGGAGGCGCTCCCGCGACTGCGCCGTGCGGTCGCGGAGTGAGTACGGGCAGCGGAAAACCCCGGCCGGTGTCCGCGTCCGCTACGTTTTTGTCGTGACCGGGCGTGTATTCCGCCGCTATGGAGTACGAAGTACTCGGCACCGAGGACGTACCGGTCACCGACCTGTCGGAAGTCGATGGTGTGCCGCCGGACCTGGACATCCGCCCGGTCGGCCGGACGATGGGTCTCGACAACCTCCACGTGACGCTGTGGTACTTCGAGCCGGACGAGGAGATTCAGTACCACGCCCACAGCGAACAGGAGGAACTCTACTACGTGGTCGAGGGCGAGTTCTCGCTCAAACTCGGCCGCTCCGGCGAGGCGGAAACGGTCGAAGTCGGTCCGGGCGCGTTCTGGGCAGCCGGCCCGGAGGTCGGACACGGCCACCGGTACGTCGGCGACGACGAAGGCGTCGTCCTCGCAGTCGGCGCTCCGGCAATCGAAGACCCTGGCCTCGACCCACACAACCTGGACTGAAACTGCGACTCGACCAACCGGGCCGGCCGGTCAGGCGTAGCTTTGATCGAGATACTCGAGAATACGCTCGGACTCGGCCATCGTGATGCCTCGGTCCTCGTCGACGACGACAGGGACCTGTCGCTGGCCCGAGATTCGAGCCACCTCGTTGCGTCGGGAGTGGAGTCCCTCGACCCAGACCGATTCGTAGTCGATGTCCAGTTCCTCGATACGGTCGACGACGAGTTCGCAGTACGGACAGCCTTCTAGTCGATAGAGTGTCATCGTCATACGCCTCCGTATGGAGGGCGACGGCAAAAACCTGCGGCCCATCGGTGCCGTCGAGCCCCCGAGTTACGCGTGTTCGCCGGGGTTTTTGAGGGAGGGACTCCATGCCCGGATATGCCACCCACTGACGGCGACGACATCCCCGATTTCGAGGCACTGTGCTGTGACGGCGAGACCTTTCGCTCGGTTCACCTCTCCGAGACGGTGGGCGACCGCGGTGCCGTCCTCGTCTCGACCGGCTTCGTCTACAGCGCCATCGCGCAGAACTGGTGGAAGCGCTTCCAGAAGTACGGCTGGGACGACTTTTCGGACGTTCCCGTTCTCGGGATCAGCCGTGACGGCCCCTACGCACAGAACGATTTCCTCCGCTGGCTGGGCCGCCCGCCTTTCCGCATGTTCGCCGACGTGAACGGCGAGGTTTCCGAAGCCCTCGACCTGCTCACCGACCGCGATCACATGGCCGACGTCTCGACGCCGTGGCGGTCAGTGTTCGTCGTTGACCCCGAGCTACAGGTGCGGTTCGCCTACGTCGCCGACGAGTGGATCGGCCCGCTCCCCCACGAGGACGTGGAGGCGGCCGTCGCCGAGCTTTAGTCCGCGCTGGCCGCCTCGCCGTAGATGGCTTCGACCTTGTCGAAAAACTGGTCACGGATGTTCCGTCGTTTGAGTTTCATCGATGAGGTGAGCATGTCGTTTTCCGGCGTCCATTCGACGTGTGCGAGTTCGAACCGCTTGACAGTCTCGTGTTTCTCGAACTGCTCGTTGACCTCGTCGACGGCGTCCTGGACCCACCCGTGGACGCGTTCGTCGGCACACACGTCGTCGGGGTCTTCGGGGAGGTCGATACCCTCCTGGTCGGCCCACCGCCGGACCGACTCGAAGTTCGGGACGATCAGCGCACTGACAAATTTCTGGTCGTCGCCCATCACCATCACCTGATCGACGCGCTCGCTGGTCGCGAAGGCGTCTTCGATGGGGCCGGGCGCAACGTTCTTGCCGGTCGAGAGGACGAGCAACTGTTTCAGCCGGTCGTGATAGACCAGATAGCCGTCCTCGGTCCGTTCGACGATATCGCCGGTCCGGAACCACTCGTCGTCCCCTTCAGTTGGGCGCGTCGTAAAGGCGTCTTCGGTCTCTTCGGGCTTGTTCCAGTACCCCTGCGTGACGTTGGGCCCTTTCAGGAGGAGTTCGCCGATCTCGCCGTCGGCTTTCGATTTCCTGTCGGGACCAATAACGCTGTCGTCAAGGTACGTGTCCATGCCGGCCACCGGCGGGCCGAGCGTCCCGGGTCGTGGGTCTTCGGCGGGGTTCGTCGAGACGACCGGTGATGTCTCGGTGAGGCCGTACCCCTCGAAGATTTCCAGCCCCATCCCCCGGAACAGCTCTGCGAGGTCCTTGTTGAGGCTGCCGCCGCCGCTGACGAAGTAGTCGATGTTGCCCCCGAGCTGGTCTTTGACCTGCTGGAAGACGAGTTTGTTCGCGACGTAGTACTCCAGTTTGAGGCGGTTACCGGGGGTCTCGGTTCGGCCGTACTCCTTCCCGATCTCCAGCGCCCGCTGGAAGATTTTCTCTTTGAGGTCGGAGGACGCGGCCTGTTCCCGCATGGCGTCGAAAACTCGCTCGTAGACCCGTGGCACACTCGTGGCCGTCGACGGTTGCACTGCCTGCATGTCCGCTTGGACCGTGTCGGGACTCTCCGCGTATGCGACGGTCGCACCGGCACCGAACATCGAGAAGTGGCCAGCAGTCCGCTCGAAGACGTGAGCCAGCGGGAGAAAGGAGAGCGTCTTCACGTCCGAATCCAGCACTGGAGTGTTCGGGTCCTTGTCGGGGCGGGGGCCAAAGCGCCTGCGGATCTGGGTGACGTTGGCTCGGAAGTTCGCGTGCGTCAACTGGACACCTTTCGGTTTGCCCGTCGTCCCGGAGGTGTAGATGAGGCTGGCGAGGTCGTCCGGCGCCTGTTCGTCGATCCAGGACTGGTACGCCGACTCGTCGAAGGCCTCGCGGCCGAGTTCGTAAATCTCACCGAGCGTGTAGATGTCGTCGTTGTTGTCGTATATGTCGACGCCGTCGATGATAACGACGAACTCGACGTCGGTGTCGTCTTGAACGTCCAGCACACGGGCCAGGAGTTCCTCGTTCTCGACGACGACGCCCGTCGCGCCAGGGTCGTTCAGAAGATAGCGGACCTGCCGAGGCGAGGACTCGGTGTAGATAGTCGTGACGACCCCACCGGCGGCCAGCAGAGCGAAGTCGGTCTGTGCCCACTCCATCCGCGTGTTCGAGAACACCCCTACACGGTCGCCGTGACCCACACCGAGTTCCCGAAAGCCTGTTGCGAGGGTGCGGACGATGTCGGCCACCCGGTCGTATGTCAACAGCCCCCACTCGCCCTCGGCCGGTTCGGGAACGATATCGTCGGTCAGCGACCGGTCGTAGACACCCCCTTTGTACTGTTGAGCGGGCAGTCCTGCGTACCGTTCGGCACTCGCCTCGAACAGTTCGGGAATCGTCCCCGACCCAGTGACTTCGTCGGTGTACTCACGCTCACGTTGCAACAACTCCTCTGTTGTGGTCATTAGCGATATCCATGCGGTCACACATGATAATACGTTCGGGAATAGGTCGCCAACGCGTTATGAACCACTGTTCATCTGAACGCTACCGCGACGTGCGAACCTCCGCCTCGGTGAACTCGCGACCGCAGTCGTCACATCGGTAGTGACCGATTGCGACTTTCCTGACTGGCCGAGTTCGACCGCAGGACGGACACGCGATATCGACCAGCAACGTCACACTTGCTACTCGGTCTCAGGGGTCTTCAGCGTGCCGGGGCCTGTCCGACGGTTCCGAACGCCGGCAGGTGAAATAAACGATTTGAGCTGTTGCGGCAACGTGTCCAGCGCTGCTCGTCGGGCTCGTCGTCGAGTTGCCGGGAGATCGCGTTTACCGGCGCTGATCGACGGTGGAACGTCGTCGTGAGTACTTCGTCGGCCAGCTTGAACAGTACGTCGGCCCGGGTGCGATGCTCCCAGCAGTTGACGTACGCGATCCGAGCCCCGCGTTCGTCGCGCAGGATCTGGAGTGACAGCCGCGCGAGCATGGTCTTGCCCGTGCCCTGCGGGCCCTGGAGGTAGCTCTGCGTCCCGTTGGTCCGGACTCGTCGGTAGTGCTTCAGCAGCGACTCAAGCTCGTCCCGGCGGTGAGCGACCAGCTCCCGTTCGGGCACGACCTCGGGGTCGAGCACGGATTCGTGACTGATCATGTCCTGTTCTGACGCAACGCCGGTATTTAAGAAGGGGTTACACTTCCGGCAGCAACCGCTTCTTTAGATTTGTCCATGGGGTGAAAGTAAAGTCGCGGGCCCGCGAAGCGGCCGGTATGAAGCGACGCACCCTCCTCGGGATTGGCGCGATGACACTGAGTGGTTGTCTCGGGACCGGCGGTTCCGGCTCTGGATCGAACAGCGTCGGCGACAGCGTCACGCACGACGGCGTCCAGGCGATTGTTCACGTTGTGGAACTGCTTGGTGATCCCGAACTCAACAGCAACGAGGTACTGCGGTCCGGATTCCAGGCGCTTTTGATCGACGTGGAGCTGGCCGTCGTCGGTGATCGTGCCCGGCCGTTCCCTCATCCCGTCAACAGCACGATGTGAGTTACCTACGACGACGAACCCGCCGAAAGCCTCGTCACGTACGACAACACGACGGCCGCCAACGAAACCTACCACACGTACGGGTACCGGTACCGTGAGGAGATAATCGAAGAACCCGTTGCGCCGGGCACGTCCCTCCGGGGCTGGGCACAGTTCAGCGTCGAGGAGACAGCCAGCCCGGGTGGTCTCGTGCTTGAGATGGACCTGGGCGGGTCAGAAAACCAGCAAACCGTAACGTGGGAACGTGGGTAAGAAAACAGCGCTCAGGTCGTGTGCGCGTCGGGGTTCGTGCAGTCGGCGGCGTGCGTGACTTGCTTGTAGTGGGACGCGGCCCGGAAGCAGTGGGCGCAGATGATATGATCGGCTGGTTCGCCCATCTTGAACCCATCCACGTCTACCGGGGTGCCGGACCGCTCGATGATCCAATGGTCGTCATCCCGTAGCTCGCCGACCGTTCCAGACTCTGACCCCGTGCTTTCCTCCGTGCTCATGCCAGATCGACCCCCAGCCTGAGTTCTTCTGGTACTCGATCACGAGCTCGCGCGACGTCTTCAGGATCGGGACTCCCCATCGGAACCGGATCATAGCTCGACCTCCCCGGCGGCGACGATGCCCTGGATCTCGACGTCCAGCTGGTCGACGATCTCCTGCCCACAGGGCTGCCACTCGTCACCGTCGTGCTCCTCGACGTAGTAGGTCCACCCACCGGGCTCCCGGGCCTCGAAGGTGAGCCGCCGGCGGTTCGCGGCTTCGTTCACTCTGGTTCACCGTCGAGGTGTGGTATGGCATATCGTGACAGGACAGTTCTCGTCGCTGCGTCGGGCTCCGGTCCACCGGCTATCTGGTGCGACCGCTGGAAGCGGCGGCGCTTCGGGAGGCCGTCGCGACGGCGGCGAATATCTCGGACGAGGCGGTCCGGAAGCAGGTGTACCTCTCGCTGGCGGCCAGCCAGGCGGCGCTGGAACTGAGGTTGACACCGACCGAACGGAGCGACCACGAGACGTGCGAGCGCCTCACGGAGCGGCTAGACCAGCTCTGTGACCGGTCCGAGGTCCCGCTCGACGAGCTAGAAGAACTGATTTCGGGCAACCCTACCTGACCCACCAGTCCACGAACCGCCGGCAGGCGAGTCTCGGTCCGGGCGCAACCGTTGGTTTTTTTTCCGGTCGGTCGGGTCCAGACGCATGCGACGTCTCCCGGTTCCGCTCGTCCCGGCGTGGTTGCGGTGGCTCGGCGTGGTCGCCGTCGCCGGGTTCGTCTTCGCCACGTCGGTACTGGTCACGCCGCCACCCGAGCCAGTCGTTCCGGGGAAAGTCGATCCGCTCCCGCTGGACAAGTGGCGTCACTTCCTCGCGTACGCGGCCATCGCGTACGCCCTGGCCTACGCCCTGGCGGACTCTGAGCGACCGCGGACGCACCTCGCCGCGGGCGTGTTCACTGTGGCGGTGCTGTACGGCGTCGGCATCGAACTCTGGCAGTGGACGCTCCCGAACCGGTTTTTCAGCCTCGGGGACGCATACGCGAACGCCATCGGTGCCGCGCTGGTCGTCGGCTGGTACGCGGTCGAACCGTACCTGCAACTCCGTCCGGTGACGTCCTTTCTCCCGGCGAGCGAGTCGGACAGTTGATCACTCCTTGGTCGCAGTCTCCAGTCCACCGGGGACCCACGCCAGCGAGTCGAAGTCGACGGCCTCGGGCCCGCGGTGCTCGACGACCAGTCCGTCGTCGTCCGTGGCGACGACCAGTACGTCGGCGCCGTCGTCCACTGCTGCAGGTGCGGACCCGACCGAAGGGCCGGCCGGCCGTGGGCCGTCCGCGGGGCGCGCGAGGACGACCTGCTCGTCGTCCCGGAACAGAACGGCGTCGTCCAGAGACCAGGGAAGCACGGCGGCCAGGCGCCCGAGCTGCCCCGCCAACGCGTCGGGCCCGTCCTCGAGCAGCGGCCGGTCCGCGCCAGTGTCGCTCTCGCCGCCGTCCGTGGGGGAGTGTACCATGACTGGTGTAGGTGAAGCCCCGTTGTAAGTTCGTTGGCGGCTTCGAGCGCCGAGCCACTGCTTCGAAGCCGGGCGTTCACGCCGCCGTGCGGGGCGGAGATAAGCCAGTTCCAGGACGACATCGAGAATGACCGCGACGTGGGCGCGACGCTGTACGGTGTCGACGTCGACTCACCGTTCGCACAGCAGGCGTTCCGCGAGGGGACCAGCCCCGGGTTCCAGGTGCTCAGCGACTCGAACACGGAAGTAATCGAAGAATACGGCGTGAAGGTCGACTTCGACGACTGGGCCACTACTGGCTGGCCCGGCGTACCGTCTCCGTCGTGAACGGGGACGGCGACATTCCCCACAACTGGGTCGCCGACGACCCCCACACCCAGCCGGACTTCGAGGCCGTGGAGGAGGCCGTCGAAGCCGCCGGTTGAGTCCCGTCAGCGGCCACCGCTCTCAGTCGTCCGCGACCGATCTCGACCGGTCCTCGTCGGCCTGTGCTGCCCACAGCTCGGCGTACGCGCCATCTTCGACGCCCAGCAGGTCGTCGTGAGTTCCGGACTCGACGATCTCTCCCTCGTCCATCACGACGATGCGGTCGGCGTCCTTGATCGTCGAGAGCCGGTGGGCGATGACGAAGGCGGTTCGGTCCTCGATCAGGCGGTCGAGGCTCTCCTGAATCAACTCCTCGGTCTCGGTGTCCACGTCACTCGTCGCCTCGTCGAAGACGATGATCGCGGGGTCGTTCAGCAGGGCACGGGCGATGGCGACGCGCTGGCGCTGGCCGCCCGAGAGCTTGATTCCGCGCTCGCCAACCTGCGTGTCGTACCCGTCGGGGAGGTCCTCGACGAACTCGTGGGCCTCGGCGGCTTTCGCGGCCTCGACGACGCGCTCGCGGACTACCCGCTCCTGCTCGGGGTCGACATCGCGCTGGTCGCTCTCGACCTCCAGTGCGAGTTCGTCGCCGTAGGCGATGTTCTCGGCGACGGTCCCGGAAAACAGGTAGGGGTTCTGCTCGACGACGGCGATCTCCTCGCGGAGTCGCCGGAGATCGTACTGGCGAACGTCGGTCCCGTCGACCTGCACGGCTCCGTCGTCCACGTCGTACAACCGCGGGACGAGTTTCAGCAGCGTCGATTTCCCTGCGCCGGTCGCGCCAGCGAGCCCGACTGTCGCGCCGGCGGGCACGTCGAGTGAGACACCGCGGACGACCGGCTCACCGTCGCCGTAGGCGAAGGCTACGTCGTCGAACTCGACGGCGCCCTCGACCCCATCCGGGCTGTGCGGGTCCACGGGGTCGGTGATCGATGGCTCTGTGTCGAGCAGGCCGAACACGCGTTCGGCACTGGATTTGGCGAGCTGGTACTTGTTTGCGGACTTGCCGATCCGGCGCATCGGGGAGTAGAGCCGCCGGAGATAGAGGAAGAAGGCGGCGAACGCGCCGGTAGAGATAATCGCTTCTCCCTGGCTGGCCAGGATGATGTCCCGGCCGCCGATGTAGAGGACGAGGACGAACACGACGCCCGTCAGGAGGCGGAGACTGGCGAAGAAGGCCCGCCGGATGCGGAGCGCGGCGACCTTCTCGTCGTGGTACTGCTGGCTCTGTGCGGCCACGCGGTCACGCTCGAACCCGTAGCGGTCGAAGGCCTTCACCACCGCGACGCCGCCGAGGTTGTTCTCTAACCGGGTGTTCAGCCGCGAGACGGTCTGCCTGATCTCCCGGTAGCGTGGCTCAATCCACCGCAGGAAGACCGCGCTGGCGATACCGATGAGCGGCACCGGCGCGAGCGCGATCAGTGCCAGTCGCGGCGAGTAGTACGCCAGCACGATGGCGATGCCGCCGACCGTCGCGAGCATCCGGATGAACTGCCGAAACTCCGTGTTGAGAAACGACTCCAGTCTGTTGACGTCGCTGTTGAGAATCGAGAGCATTCCGCCGGTCTGGTGGTTCGCAAAGAAGTCCATCGAGAGGTGCTGGAGGTGGTCGTAGGCGCCGTCTCGGAGGTCTCGCTGGACCTTCTGTGCGGTCGCCTGGATGAGGTAGCGGCCGGTGAAACGCATCACCGAGCGGATGAGATAGGCCAGCGCGGCGATGACGACCAGCCGTTCGAGAAAGGCTACCCGCGCGGCTTCGTCGGTGATCGCTCCAGTCGGTACCAGCCCAACCGCCGCCAGCAGTCCCGGCTCGCCGGACTGGAGAACGACGCGGTCGATGGCCGTCGCCACGATAACCGGGGGCGCCAGCCGAGCGAAGCGAGTCAGAAACGAGGCGAGGATGCCGACCGAGAGGGTCAGCCAGTAGGGGCGCGCGTAGCCGACCAACCGCCAGACGGGGTTGCCGTCGACGGTTTCGCGGACGTGTTCGAACCCACCGTGTTCGTCGGCCATACAACTGAAAACGGCTCCAGAGGCAAGTATGACCCGCACTCGGTTCGCAGTCGCCACGAGCGTTTTTATGTTGGCGACCGATTTTCGAGTGGGTGCGACTCCAATGCCGATCGCCCCATACGTCCCACGAGACGAGGACGAAGACCGCGAGGCACCGGACATCGGTGACGTTGTCGAACGGATCATCGACGGGGGCGGCGGTCCGTTCCCCGTTGTGGTACCGGCGTGAGGAGGGGTCGTAACCGGCCTTTTTTTAAGACGACGCACAACACGTAATGCGCTCGGTAGGCAAACGCCGATGTGGCGAAGCCGCTCCGATTTCGGGTGTCGACCGAACGCTGGACCGAGGGCCGTGTCCGGTCGGACCTGCTGGGCCCGCTCGATTCCAATCTCGGCGCGACGATGCGCAGACCGTGGTACAAACAGCCAAACGGGTACGAGGCCTGTCGGTTCGAGATGGACAACGGCGATATTGCCCTGTTCGCCTGGAACGGCCAGGGCTACTGGCTTGGCAACACCGAGACGCCTAGCGCCCTCTGGCGCACCGATAAGTACACGTTCGAGGAGGTCCCCGACCGGATCTCGGAGTGGGCCGAACGCGAACTGCTCGCACAGTTGCACGAGGAGTCGCCGTGGCTGGCGGACTATCCGACGATCTCCTGGTTCTTTCTCCCCGTCCTGCTCTCGAAGGACGGCCGACACACCACCCGTGAGTTCCTGCACGACCACGCCGCCGGCTTTCCCGACGCCGACCCCGACGCGGCACTCTCGTTCTACGAGGGGTTCCTGGAGACCGACGCGCTCGACGACCGGTACACGATGGCCTCGAAGCTCGGGACGAGCGAACAGCTCAACGTCGGCCGGATGCGCTCGACGATGAGTGAGTTCACCGTTGCCAAACTCCTCTACGAGGCCGGCTACGAGGTCACACCGGAAATCGAGGTGAGGACCGGCCACTTCATCGACTTCCGCGCGGACGAGAACGGCGAGGGCGTCCTCGTAGAAGTCACCCGCCCGCAACCGCCGTCGGAACGGGCCGCCAGTTCGCCGTCTACGTCGATCCGTGAGACCGCCGAGACGAAAGTCAGCGGCCAGTTGTCCCAGCACGAGGGCGGCGTCACACTGTTCGTCGACTGTTCATCCTTCGCCGATCACCACTGGCGGACGCTGATGGACGAACAGCCGGACGTCCGGCACCGACCGGCGGTCGTGTTTCGGGCCTGGCCGGACGGCACGGTCGACGGGTACAGCAAGGGCGCGGTGCCGCTTGACCTGCCCGAGGGCATCGACACCGGCTGAAACGCGATTACGCCTCCGCCACGATCTCGAAGGCTCGTTCGCCCATCGGGTTCTCCTCGAAGACGAACACGCGGCCATCGGCCCTGTCGAGGTCGGCGTCGACGACGACGCGGTGGGCCGCGTTGCGGACCGCCACGCCGGGAAACACCGTCGTCTGCTCGTCGGGTTCGAGCATGACACGGCCGACACCGGTGTCGTTCAGGATGTCTGCGTGCGTTTTCAGGTCGTTGACGTACGTCAACACGCCCTGAGTCTCACTGCCGTCGGTGACGAGGACGTGGATGTCCCGGCCGGGCGCGGTCCGAAGCGGGGACTCTCGCTTCTGTGGGACGCCCCGGTAGAACGCCTCCCGACCGTCGTTGTATTCGACGGTGATGCCGTCCTCTGTGAGTTCGATCGGCAGCGTCTGTGGAGAGACTTCCTCGCGGGTGGTCATAC
>NZ_JAQCNH010000085.1 GCF_028275115.1 Halorientalis sp.
CTCCCCGCCGGGACGCTCGAAGATGGCGAGGAACCCAGTGAGGCTGTCGGCCGCGAACTCGCCGAGGAGACCGGCTACCGCCCCGGCGACATCGAACACATGACCACCGTCGAACCCGCGAACGGGTTCTCTGACGCTGTCTTCCACTACTTCCTCGCGCGGGACTGCGAGCGGGCGACCGGACAGGACCTCGATGTGGACGAGACCATCGAGGTCACGACGGCGGCGTTCGACGACCTCCGCGAGGCCGTCCAGAACGACGAACTCCGGGACGGACGGGCCGCCTTCGGCGTGCTCTACTACCTGCTGTTCGACGGACAGGTGTGAGCGGTCAGGACCGACTCTCGCGCAACTCCCGCAGGTCGTCGCGCATGTACGGCACGCGCTCGTAGCGCTCGGCTTTCTCGGTGGCGAGCGCGGTCAGCAGGATGTCGTCGAGTTCCGGGGGCAGGTCCGCAACCTCGTTCGGTGGGGCTGGCATCTTGGCCGCCGCTCGGTGGACATATAGCTTCGGGTGACGGCGACGAACCGGGTGCTCACCCACGGCCGTCACGGCAGACTCACATCTCGCGTGACCAGAACCGCAGCCGTGGAACCACTACCGCACAGGGAATCGACCCCGGAAGCGGGTAAGGCACAACTTTAATTGTAAGGACTCTTGAAATCATGTAAGAGATGCCCCTCTCAGACGACGCAACAATCACGAGCAAAGGGCAAGTCACGATTCCAAAGCGAATCCGGGACGAACTCGGACTCACCGCGGGCACGGAGATCGAGTTCACTGTCCGGGAGGACGGAACAATTCGCGTTCGACCAAAGGAACCAGCGCTCCAGCGACTTCGCGGTGTCAAAGAACAGGTGGCCGAGCAGAACGTCGACACCGAGAAGATGCGGCGCGAGTCGAAGGCGGCGTGGAGTTCGCACATCGACGGGAGCGATACGTGATCTTCCTGGACTCGTGGGTGTGGCTCGAGTTCGTATTCAGCGGCGAGAACGAAGACGAGGCTGAATCGCTCATCGAACGGGCAAACACTGCCGACGAAGGCGGTCTCATCGTTCCGACGGTCATCGCCGAGGTCTCGTATCGAGTCCGTGTTGTCGAGGATGGAGAAACTGCCAACGAAGCGGTCCGGGCGATGCGAGAGTTCCAGCATATCGAGAGTATGCCACTCATCGACGACATTGCGGAGTACGCCGCAGAACTTCGATTCCGGTACTACGAACGAGGAGACCGAGAGTTATCGTACGCGGATGCGATACACGTCGCAACTGCTGTCGTTCACGATGACTGTGACGTGCTCTACTCTGGCGATCCTGATTTTGCTGATATTGACGAAATAGAGACAGTCGTCCTGTGACCGATATGTGCCCGATTTCTTTTCCCCTGAACACGGACAACAGTCAGCGGAGTGCGCAGGCAATTCTCACACTGCCGAACACGTCGTCGACGGTGTCAGATATCCACTCGGGTGTGCCTGTCGCCGTATCCACCGCGTACAGCGCATCGGACCCGACGTAGACGGTGGGGGCCGCTGGCCTGCTGGGCACCACTGCGCCCCGAGAGCGTCC
>NZ_JAQCNH010000020.1 GCF_028275115.1 Halorientalis sp.
GAGAGTTCCTGTGCCAGTTCGGAGACGGACTCGAACTCGCCGTGTTCCCCGAGGGTGAAGAGGATAATCTCCTCGAAGGGTTTGACGTTCGAGAACGAGGCCACGGGGAGTTCGACGACGTGACTGCCGTCGATCTCTTTGGCACCGATGGTCGTTCCGCGTTCGTCGAACTCGTCCAGGAGGTTGCGGGCGCTCTCCAGACGCTCGGTGACCCGGTCGTCGTCCACCTCGCCGCGGAGGTCCGAGAGGAGGTCGATCTGTCGGCGGAGTTCCTCTGCGAGTTCGGTTTCGAGGTACTTTTCGGGGACCGTGTAGTACGTATGGATACGGTCACGGTCCTCCTGACGTTCGACCATAATCGAGTGGGCTGCGGTGGCAAAGGCGAACGAGACTGTACGGGGCATCGCCGAGATGTTGACCCAAACCTCGCTTCCGTCGTCCTCGTCTCTCTCCCCGTCGCGTCTCCGGTCGAGTTCGGTCATAATGAGGCTGTAGGCCTGCTCGAACGCCTCGTCGTAGTCGTAGACGTCCTCAACGACGATTCGCTCGGTTTCGGCTCCGAGCAGGTTCGTGAAGTCTTTTTCGAGTTTTTCGGCGAGATTGCGAGAGTACTCGACGTTGGCCTCGCTCCCCACGGCCCCCTCGAGAAGGACCACCCGGTCCACGTCGAGGCGCTCCCGCACGAGCGGCGCGATGAGCCGGTCGTAGTCGAAGCCGACAGGGACGATATGGGTCTGCATACGAACGACAACGGGAGGCTCCTTACATAAAGCACCAGTCTCGTGAGCGATCGGTCCGCGCCTCTGAGACAGGCAGCCTCGCGCAGTCACGGAGTTCGAAGACCGGATGTCGGACCGCGCGCCCCCGGGAGTGGTGGGCGTCGACAGGAGACCGTCCCACGTCGACGGCGGTGACGCTCGTGGTGACGATGGGGTGCGTGTGTCGCGTTCGACCGAGTTTCCGCCAGCGAGTCGTCCACAACGGCTACGAACACAAGATGATAGAAACGTGCCTGCTCTACTCCCGCAGGTGCAGAAGTGGGAGTTGCGACGGCAGACATCGGAGCCTGTGGACGGCCCGGCCGTGGCATCTGATACCGGTCGAGGCGACCAGACCGAAGGTATCCGGAGGCGTGTCCAACTAACACGGCAAGAAGCCTCGGGGTCGTACGGAAGACGAAGTCTTCCGTGATGACGAGACGCTCCGCGTCTCGATCCACTTGACCCCGAGGCGGTTCACGACGGCGTCGGTCACCGGATCGTCGACGAGATAACGACAGACGTGACCGAGTTCCACCGGGCCGCGCTGGGGCCGTCGGACTCGCCGAGGACAACCGCGACCTCAACCGTGGGGACGGCGAGACTCGGTCCCGGTACCACGACCACCACCGTGACACCGTCGACCACCCCGACGGTGACGACGTCGAGTGGAGGTGGGGCCGGTTTCGGGGTCGCTGCGGCGCTTGCGAGTCTCGCAGGGGGGTCTCTCTGCTGTGAAACCGGTCGTTCGTGGCCGACGAACAGCAGACCGGCGACTGAACGGGACGCGGTGTCTCGGCCATGCACTGAGGCCGAAACCCTCTGGTTGTCTCACACCCGTTCGAGGGATCGTCGTCGTTCGGCGTTTGCCCCCGGACGAGTCGGTCGCGACGGGCCTCGAAGACCGACCGCTGTCTGGAAGCGGTTAGTCCGCCGAGAGACGCTGATAGGCTGCGGCGTCTTCGCCGGCAGCGTGGCCGGTGGCCACAGAAACGCCGAGGGTCAGGAGGAGTCCGAGTCCCATCCCGACGACGGAGGCCGACCAGCCGCCGAGGCCGGGGGCGAACGGGAGGACGTACCCTGCAGGGACGAACGGGAGGAAGACGCTCCCGAGATAGAACAGCTGGCTGCCACCGATGCCGGCGTACATGCCGTAGCGAGTCGTTCCCGACCAGTAGAGCGCGACCAGCACGGGGAGCGCAAGCTGTGCGAATCCGCCGAAGGCGGTCTCACCGATGTCGATGAGCGTCCCCGGCTGGAAGAGGCTCGCGACGAACGACAGCAGGGCGATGACGACGACACCCATCCGGCCGACGAGCGCCTCGCGGCGCTCCGTGACGCCGGAGACGACCTGCCGGTAGACGTCACGGGTCAGATACGACGACCCCGACAGGAGCATCGAGTCACTGGAGGACATCATCGCAGCCACCGCGCCGGCGACCACGAGCGCCGCGAACCACGCTGGCGTGTACTCGTTCAAGAGGAGTGGGAGAACGTTCTCGCCCTCGCCGGCCACGATTCCCAGACCCTGAGCCCACGCACCGAGCATGAACGCCGGGACGAACAGGAGGATGACGAGCACTGGCCAGAGCGCGAACGTCCGCTTGAGGACGCGCTTCGAGCCGGCGACGAAGAAGCGCTGGTTGACCTGCGGGAACATCGTGACGCCGAACGCGATCGAAATCGCCGTCGAGAGAACGTAGGCCGGCGTGTACAGCCCCCCGCCCAGCGTGAGGTGCCCCGGGGAGGCCGCCGCCAGTTCGGCCGTGGCTGCGCCGGGACCGCCGACCACCGAGAGAATCCAAGCGACCGCGACCCAGATCATGCCGAGCATGAACAGTCCCTGCAGCGTGTCCGTCCAGGCAACGCCCCGCATCCCCGACAGCACGACGTAGACGATCATGAACAGGGTGATACCGCCGGCCCCGACCCAGTAGGGGACCGCGCCCTGTGTCAGCGCCGCGATGGCGGTCCCGGCACCCTGCTGCTGGAGCATCACGTAGGGGAGCAACCAGAACAGCGAGATGCCCGCGATCAGGACGCGCAATATCGGCGAGCCGAAGCGGTCTCCGATCATCTCCCCGAGAGTCACGTACCCGTTGACTTTGCCGACCAGCCACTGCTTGTAGCCGATGACGTACCAGAGGAGCCCGAAGAGAACGCCGTCCATCAGCCCCATCACGAGAATCCATTCCGGGCCGGCCCTGTATGCGGCGGTGGGGCCACCGAAGAAAGTGAACGCCGACAGCAGCGTCGCGAAGGTCGTGAAGAGAAGCACGACGGTACCTAGCGTCCGACTCGCCAGGAAGTAGTCCTCGGCGGTCCGGTCGGTCAGCCGATAGGCGACCACCCCGACACCGAGCGCGAGCAGGAGGTATCCGAGGATGATACCGAGCTGGAGGGCCGTCTCAGCCATCGAAACCACCCTCGGTGTCCTCGATTCCAACGCCCCAAGCCCGGTCCGCGAAGGCGGCAAAGACGACCGAAGTCAGCCCGAGCCAGCCCACGTGCCACCAGATCCAGACCGGTAACCCGGCTACGACCCGGCTCGACCCCCACAGAAACCAAGGGACCGCCAGCCCGGCGAGCAAAACTGCGACCGCACTCCAGACGAACGTCGCTCTCTGCATCATGAATTATTTATCATCTAAACGCGAATAGGTGTGTCGATAGCGAACGGATAGCTATATCGAAGAAATATTCTCTTCGAACTCTCCGTCGGATCGGCTTTAGTACAGCCGCGTCCCGTCGGGCACGTCACGCTCGGGTTGGAGGTGGACCACGTCGCCGTCCTCGTCGTCGACGCCGGTGACCAGGCACTCGCTCTCGAAGCCCGCGATGTTCACCGTCCCGAGGTTGACGACGGCCAGCACCTGTCGTCCCTCCAGTTCCTCGGGGTCATAGTTGTCGGTCAGGCCGGCGGCGGACTGACGAGTTTCGGAGCCGAAGTCCACATCGAGTTTGTACACGTCCTTGCGCGCCTCGGGGAACGGTTCGGCGGAGCGGACGGTTCCGACCCGTAGCTCCACGTCGTCGAGAAACCGTTCGGGGTCGATATCGGCTTCCTCGATACCCATAGCGGAGGACGGACCGCCACCGAAAAGTCGGTTTCGTCGCCGGAGCGAAGTGTCAGGGCTCGTACCAGAACGGTAGCTATATGTCGGCAAAGCCGCTATATATATCTGTATCCATGGGTCTGTTCATGGACACGTCATCATCACGCGGTTCACATCATCGCCCCCAGCGGGGGCAGTTCATCACCAATGCAGGATTCAGCCAAATACTTGATTCACGCGGACATCGTCGCCGACGGGGTGGTAGAGCGGAGTGACGTCGTCGGCGCGGTATTCGGCCAGACAGAGGGATTGCTTGGCGACGAACTCGACCTCCGGGCGTTACAGGAGTCCTCCAAAGTCGGTCGAATCGACGTCGCAGTCGAGTCAGAGGGGGGCCGCTCCTACGGCGAGGTGACCATCGCCAGCGGACTCGACAAAGTCGAGACCGCCATCCTCGCGGCCGCTTTAGAGACTATCGACCGGGTCGGCCCGTGTCGCGCGGACTTCGAGGTGACGAAACTGGAGGACGTGCGCGCAGCCAAGCGGCGGGAGGTCGTCGACCGGGCGACGGACCTGCTCGCCGAATTCGAGGGCGAAGTCGCTCGGAGCGCGGACCTAATCGAGGAGGTCCGACAGACGGTTCGAGTCGAGGACATCACGGAATACGATGGGCTGCCGGCCGGACCTCGCGTCAGCGACAGCGACGCGATCATCGTCGTCGAGGGCCGGGCCGACGTTCGCCAGTTGCTGAAGTACGGCATCAAAAACGCCGTCGCCGTCGAAGGCACCGACGTACCCAGGGTCGTCGCCGACCTCACACGGGAGCGGACGGTGACGGCTTTCCTCGACGGTGACCGCGGTGGCGACCTCATCCTCAAGGAACTCCAGCAGGTCGGCGACGTGGACTACGTCGCCTTCGCCCCGGAGCACCAGTCGGTCGAGGACCTGGCGCGCGACGAGGTGATGACCGCACTCCGTGAGAAGGTCCAGATGGAGGCCGTCGCGGGCGCGAGTTCGCCCCACGAGTCGGTCGCCGCAACCGACGGGAGCGCGAGACCCGCGCCGCCCGGGTCCGCGGCGACACCGGACGAGGCCGACGCGGCGTCCGCCGATGAGCCTGCAACGAAGACGACTGGCGACGAGTCGGCCACAGAGGACGATGGAGACGCGACGGACGCGCCGGCCGAACCGGAGACGCTGGCGGGCCACGTGCAGGCGGTCATCGACGCCGAACGCGGCGACGTCGTACTGCTCGATGGGGAGTTCCAGGAACTCACCTCGGCCCCTGCGAGTGAGGCGTTCGACACCGTCGCCGACGTCGAGGCGACGCCGACGACGATCGTCCTCGACGGCGAACTCGACCAGCGGTTGCTCGACGTGGCCGCCCAGCGTGGCGTCGAGCAGATCGTCCCACGCTCGACCGATGACTTCGTCAAACAGCCAACCAGCGTCCGCGTCCGGACAGCCGAGCAGTTCTAAAGCCGACGAACAAGCAAAAGCCCGTCTCCGGCTTCGTAGTGACCGGGGAGTCGGTCCCGTTCGACGAAGTCGTGGTCGTCGTAGAAGCGCCGCGCCCGCTTGTCGTCGGCCCGGACGGTCAGTTCCAGCGTCTCGAACCCGTCGGCCGCGAGCCGCTCACACAGCGCCGTCAGCAACCGGGAGCCGCGGCCCTCGCCGCGGTAACCGGGTGCGACCGCCAGTTCGGCGAGGTACGCCACGGTGTCCTGCGGGATGGCGATGGCGTACCCGTCGGGCTCACCAGCCTCGTCGGCGACGGCGAGCGCGACCGGCGGCCCCTCGACGGCGGGTCCGAGCAGGCCGTTCCACGGTTCCGCTAGTGCTGCGGTCTGGATGGCGCGCAGTCGCGGGAGGTCGTCGGTAGTCGCGGGTCGTATCACAGCGTGCCGACCCCGAGGGCGACGACGCCACCCGCGATGGCGGCGACACCCGTCGCGAGGAAGTTGACGACCTGATTGCCGAAGTACTGCCCCTCGACGGTCGCACCGAGGAGGCTGTCGGCGGTCATCCCGAGGACGCCCGCGCCGACTACTACCAGCGCGCCCAGGGGCTGGACCGACTCGAAGGTGGCCGCGATGACGGCGATCAGACCGGCACCGGCGACCCCGGCGATTTCACCCTGCCAGGTAACGGCGCCGTCGGTGCCCGGCGCGACTCGCTCGAACGTCGTGATCAGCCGCGGCCCATTAAATAGACCACCGATTTCACTGGAGAGGGTGTCGCTCATCGCCGCGGCGACGGCCCCGGCAAAGGCGTAGAAGAACACGTCGGGCGGAACGGGGAGGTGGGTCGGACTCGCCGCGAACCCAACGACCGCGATCAGGGCCATCATCGAGTTGGCGAGGACGTTGCCGCTCCCGCGCACGCCTTCGTTCTCCTGTGCGATTCCCCGGTCCTGTTTCTCGTCATAGCGAAACTTCGTCGAGAGCGCACCGACCCCGAAAAACGTGATTAGCATGGCGAACCAGCCATACCCCCCGAGGACGATTGTCAGCAGGCCAAGCAGGACGCCGGTGACCATCCCCGCGATGGAGGCCGCTTCGAGCCAGTACGAGACGTAACCGAAGGCGACGGTCACCAGGAGCGCTACCCCGA
Organism: Halorientalis sp.; assembly: GCF_028275115.1. GTDB lineage: Archaea > Halobacteriota > Halobacteria > Halobacteriales > Haloarculaceae > Halorientalis. The sequence goes on from NZ_JAQCNH010000020.1 coordinate 6,428, forward strand.
CGCGAACGGGAGAGACGGCAACGCCGAGGTCCGCAAACAGCCACAGCAGGAGCGCGGCCGAAACCATCACCAGCGGATCGTCACGAGGGAACAGGACCGCCCGCAACAGGGAGGCCAGCAGCGCCCCACTGACGGCGAAAAATGCGAGCGTAGCTGGCAGAATAGACTCGGGCGTCAGCGTCACGGTCGCCAGCCCTCCGCCGAAGCCGAGCACCGAGCCACCGGCGACGAAGCCCGCTGTCGCCACCGCCGGTTCCGGCCGCCACACCCTGACGAGGTGTTCCGCGAGATTCCCGTACGAGAGGATGAACACCGCCGTCGCGAAGACCGTCATCGGCAACGCGAACTGCACGGCCAGGAGTGCCAGCCCTGCGACCGCGAGTGAAAAGCCCGCCAACCCGTAGAGGCGACCGTCCTCGTGGTCGCCCGGTCGGGCGAACAACTCGAATACGAATCCCCCGTCGATGACGTAGAGCGCCAACACGGCCATCGTAATGAACGGGAGCGTTCCGGCGACGGTGGCGACCGCCTGCGATGTCACTCGGTCGGTGAACGGCACTGTTCCGGCGGCGGCGACCAACTGTGGAGTCACTCGGCTGACGGCCGGGACGAGCAGGCCACCCGTCCCGACCAACGCGAACGCCCCTGCTCGCCGGACTGTCGTCGTCACGTACCGCTGGTTTCTCCGAGACCCACTTAAGAACCACCTTTTTCTCGCTCGGGTGGCGCGCTGACGCACCACCGCTCGCGGCAAAAACGTGGGCGAAAAAGCGGAACTCGCACAGCCGCGAGTTCCGGTGCTGTGCTGGTACTCCACCGCGACCGCACCGCCTCTGCCACCGCACAGCAACCGCCCCGCGACCCGTGACCTTCATACGCTGTGACGGGAAACCTGACCTGTGGGCATCTACGACCGGTATCTCGCGGTCCGAACACAGTGGGCCAGCGAGGAGACGCCCGACAACGTCGCAGTCGTCATCACCGAGCGAGACCTGCTCGAACAGGGGGCTTACGACACCCTGGAGTCGTTTTTCGACTGGGCCATTGAGTACGGTGCCGAGCGGGTGATGGTTTACGTCTCCGTCCTCGACGAGGAAGCAGTCCCGACGCTCCGGCGCGCGCTCGAGGACGTCACCGCGCCTCGTGAGATGGCCGTCCGTGGCCCCGACGACGACCAGCGGGTCGACGCCCCTATCCAGGTGAGTATCGGTCTCGGCGGTAAACACGAGTTCGCCGCCGCCGTTCAGGGGGTCGCCGAGGACGTGCAGACGGGCGAACTGACGCCCGGCGAGGTCGACGAAGCCGACATCGAGGAGCGACTGGTCTTCCCGACAGACCCCGACCTCGTTATCAAGACCGGGGCCGAACGGCTCTCGGATTTCATGATCTGGCAGTCGGTCTACTCCGAACTCTACTTCACCGACGTGAACTGGCGGGACTTCCGGAAGCGGGAGTACCTCCGGGCGATCCGGGATTTTCAGGATCGCCAGCGGCGGTTTGGACAGTGACCGCAGGGAACTGTCCAAACGCCGGCAGGCGAGCGCAGCGAGTCTGCCGGAAGTTTGGCCGGTAGGCCAAATCGCGTCGGGGAGCGACCGGCGGGAGCGGACCGACGGTGGTTCCGACAGTGACCGCAGGGAACTGTCCAAACGCCGGCAGGCGAGCGCAGCGAGTCTGCCGGAAGTTTGGGATTCGTTCGAGGCAGCGGAGTTCGGCGGATGGTCAGTGCCGATAGCAGACGTACCCGGTTTCGGTCGCCGCGCCGCCGACGAAGACGTGTGAGTCGGTGCCGTCGACGAACTCGCCGAGGAGGTCGACGCTGGAGACCTCGTCGCCGGACTGGGGGTCGAGTGCCACCATCGGGCCACCCTGTTCCAGCACGATCACGCCGTGGTCGGTGATCACCGGATGGTCGACGGGGCGGGAGTCGTGGGAGTAGGTCCACTGGATCTCGCCCGTTCCGGGGTCGACACCGACCGACTCGCGGCCGACGAAGACGAGCGTGCCGTCGGCGTACCCGTACGGCGCGGTCAACTGGTCGGACGCCTCGACTTCCCACTCGACGCTGCCGTCGGTTCGGTCGTACGCGCGGGCCGGGACCGCGGACCGGCCGTAGTTGTTCACCGTCTGGGCCGGCGTGAACACCCGGTCCGGTCCGACGGCGAATCCGTCTTTCCCCGGGCTCCCGGTCGTGAAACTGTCCCTGTCGATCGACCACTGAACCTCGTACGCCTCGAGGTCGTACGCAAAAAAGAGCGGACGGCCCGACGACGTGAACAGCTGTCCGCCGTCCTGGGCCGGGTTCGATAGCTGGCGACGCTGGCCACCCTGCCTGATTCGCGCCAGGATCTCACCGGATTCGCCGTCGAGGATCGCCGATCCACTCTCCTCCAGTCCGTTGGCACTGACGGCGACGCCACCGGGGACGGGGATGGCCAGCCCGCTGGCCCGGGCACCCTCGACGGCCCCCTCACCGATGACGTCGCTGAGCGGGACCGTCCACTGTGCCTCCCCGGACTGCGGGTCAAGCGCTTCGACGACGTCCTCGCCGCTCGGTAGCCCGTAGATCCGGTCGGCCGTCGGGTAGAGTTTATCGTTGTAGAACTTCTCGCGTGTCCAGCGCTCTGCCCCCGAGACGAGGTCGTTACAGACGGTCATCGGGTCGCCGGTTTCCCAGAGGACGACGTCGCTCCCGACGACGAGTTGTTCGCGTTCCTCCGGCCCACGGTCGAGTTCCCACGCCTGCTCGAACGCGGGCTCGCCACTGGGCTCGGGGTCGGGGTTCGAAGTGGTGACACTCGTTTCGGTCCCGTCTGTCGTCGAGTCGGTACTCGTCTCAGTCGAACCGTCGGTCGAATCGGAACTGCACCCTGCAACGATGGCGCTCCCGACCGTACCGAGGAACACCCGCCTGCGCATACCCTCCGACAGGACACGGACGGCTAAAACGATCCGTTGGCGGTAATAATCATATTCCTGCGCCACGTATGCGGAAAGAAATCGATCTCCACGCGGTTCGAGTGGACGTTCGCCCAGTTCTCGGCGGGTGATGGGTCCATGTCGCCCAGGCGAGGCCCGCGGGTTAGTCGGCGGGGTTGCGGTCGGCGTCGTCGACGGCTTCGGTGACGGCCTCGCGGTCTTCGCTCGGGAGCGCGTCGCGGAACCGGCTGAGGACCGAGCGCGCCTCGTCGAGTTCGGCACTGCCCATCGCCCGGACGAGCGCCAGGGCACGCTTGGCGCGGGCGGTCCGCCAGGACTCCTCGCGGGACTCGTAGGTACGAATCGCCCGGAGAAAGTCCACTTTCCGGAACTCCGGCCAGTAAGGGGCACAGAAGAAGACGGCGGCCTCGTTGCCGTTGGCGTGCCAGGGCAGGAAGTTGCTGGTGCGTTCGGCGCCGCCGGTCCGAAGAATGAGGTCGACGTCACAGGACGGGCCCTCGTAGAGGCGCTGTTCGACGGTTTCGGCGTCGATTTCGTCGGGGTCGAGGTCGCCGTAGACCACGTCGCGGGCCACGTCGCGGGCGGCGCCGAGCAGTTCTGCGCGGCCGCCATAGGCCAGCGCGATATTCAACTGCAGTTCGTCGTAGTCGCGGGTACGGCCCTCGGCGTACTGGATAGCGGTTCGGACCCGCCCCGGGAGGTCCTGAGTCTCGCCGATGGCCCGGATCTTCACCTCGCCATCGTGGACGCGGTCGGCGTCGGCGAACTCGTACAGTTTCTCCTCGATGAGGTCGAACAGCGCCTCTCGCTGGTTGACCGGGCGGTCGAAGTTCTCCGTCGAGAACGTGTACAGCGTCAGTTCTTGAATGCCGAACTCGTCACACCAGTTGAGCATGGCCTCGGTCGTCTCGGCACCGGCGCGGTGCCCCTCCGTCGTCCCCTCGCCCTCTTTCCGGGCGTATCGGCGGTTCCCATCTTGGATGACCGCGACGTGGTCCGGCATCCCCGATAGCTCCCACCGCAGCAGCCGTTCGTACCCCGACAGCGCCTGCTGTCGCACCCACGCAAGCATTGTATGGGAACTCTCACCCCATGATAAGTATCTTGTCCTCCCGTGTCGGCTCACCCGCAGATTTTAATACGGCGGCGTCCTCTTGACAGTTGCAATGGCGAACGGTACGGTTGATTTCTTCAACGACACTGGCGGTTACGGATTCATCGATACAGAAGATGCGGACGAAGACGTGTTCTTCCACATGGAAGACGTCGGTGGCCCTGACCTCGAAGAGGGACAGGAGGTGGAGTTCGACATCGTGCAGGCCGACAAGGGCCCGCGCGCGGAGAACCTGACGCGCCTGTAACTGACGCGCCTGTAACTGACGCGCCTGTAACTAACGCGCCTGTAACGGGCGCGACACGTTGCGGTACTGTGCGGGGCCGGTGGCCCCGAGACACGAACCTGCGAGGAGCGACGTCGTCCGCGGTGGGGCGCGTCGCCGTTCGGTATGAGACCGTGAGAGGTATGTGGACAGGGCAGTCAGTATCAATTAATGGAAACGCAGGACCCCATTGATCCGGACCTGTACCAGCGGGCGAGAGCGCTACTAGAACCGGGGGAAATCGAGCTGGTGGGGATGATCGTCCACACGAAACTGGACAGCGATGACGAAGCTACGCTCCACGAGACGACCATCGAGATCGGCGAGCGAATCGCAGAACACACCGGACAGGACCCGAAAGAGACCTACGTCTACTCGGGCAACGACGACTCCGAATTCGGGCTGAACCAGCACCAGGGGCGCACGCTGGATGGTGACGAGTTCATCTGGGAGTGTCAGCAACTGCTCCGTGAAGAGGAGTTCAAGATCGTTTTTTATTACGAGGCCGACGCCGACCAGGCGGCGCTGGTCGAGGCAGTCCGCGCAGACGAGTACACGGTCGAACCGGTCGCCGAACCCGCCTGATACGCGGCCAACAAGCACGGATTTATGCAGCCTCGACCCGGACACTGAATCATGACTGAAGACCTCTCGCGGACCGATCGGGCCATCGTCAATGCCTTTCAGGGCGGGTTCCCGGTCGTCGAGCGCCCCTTCGAGCCAGCGGCCGAGGCGCTCCGTGATCGGGGTGTCGACGTCGACGCCGACCGCCTCTTCGAACGGATCAGGGACCTCGACGAGGAGGGCGTGCTGACGCGGTTTGGCGCGCTGATCAACGCCGAGGCAATCGGTGGGGCGGCCACCCTGGTTGCGATGCACGCCCCCGAAGACCGGTTCGACGAGGTGGCCGAGCAGGTCAACGATTACGATGCAGTAGCCCACAACTACGAGCGCGAACACCCCCACCTCAACATGTGGTTCGTCGTCAGCGTGCCCGACGCCGACGCGGTCGAGGACGTGCTAGGGGCCATCGAAGACGACACCGGCCAGGAGACCTACAACCTGCCCAAACAGCAGGAGTTCCGGGTAGAGGCGAAGTTCCTGCTCGACGGCCCCATCTCCGAGGGGGACGTGGACTGCTCGGCTCTCGGGCCCGAGGTGACCCCGACTGACCGGACCTCGCTGACACCGGCCGAACTCGACCTCGTGCTGGAGATTCAGGACGGACTCCCCGTCTCGCCGACACCCTACCGGGACGTGGCCGAGGCGGTGGGCGCAGACGTCGAGTGGGTGCTGTCGACGATCAAGCGGTTCGACGAGGAGGGGAAGGTCAGACGGGTCGGGTTGATTCCGAACCACTACTCGCTGGGGTACACGGAGAACGGTATGACGGTCTGGGACGTGCCCGACGGGAAAGTCGACGAGGTCGGCCCCGCCATCGCGTCGCTGGGGTTCGTCACACACTGCTACGAGCGGCCGCGCCACGACGGCGCCTGGCCGTACAATTTCTTCGCGATGACCCACGGCCGTAGCGAGGAAGAGAGCGACGAGCGCGTCCAGCAGGTCCGCGAGAAGATGACCGAGTTCTGGGATGTCAACGAGGACGACTGGGACACGTTGTTCTCGACCCGGATTCTGAAGAAGACCGGCATCCGGATGGACGAGCGCGCCCGTGCGAACACGGTGGAACCGGGTGAGGCCGACGACTGATGGGCAGGGACCGATGATACCCCTGTTACACGACTTCACCGATACGACGGTCCTCGTGTTCGGCGGCGGCTCGGTCGGCGCACGGAAGGCACGGCGGTTCACCCGCGAGGCCGACGTAATCGTCGTCAGTCCAGCGTTCGCAGACACGGATTTCGGCGGAGCCGAGCGAGTCAGGGCGGCGCCGGACACCGACGACGTGACCGACTGGGTCGCAGACGCCGACCCCGCACTCGTGGTGGCCGCGACGGACGACGGCGAACTGAACGGGGCCATCGAGCGGGCCGCGCGGGACGCGGGCGCACTAGTCAACCGAACGGACGAACACGGCGAGCGCGACTCGGGGAGCGTCGTCGTGCCAGCGACGGTGCGGGACGGGCCAGTGACGGTCGCCATTTCGACGGGCGGGACGAGTCCGGCACTGAGCCGGTATCTACGCCAGCGAATCGAGGACGACGTCGACGGCGCCGGCGAGATGGCACGGCTGACGGGGGAGTTGCGGGCAGAGCTGCAGGCCGATGCGGTCGACCCGGAGCGACGGCGGAATGCGGTCCGGGCGGTCGTCCGGTCCGCGCGCGTTTGGAAGCATTTAGATAGCGGCAGAACGAAGCGTCGCCAGGTGGCAGAGGACGTGATTGCGGACGTGACGGGTGATCTACAGTGATAAACGGAGCCGGCGTGATTGCGGGTGTCAGTATCGCCCACGGGCAGGCCTGTGTCGACGATATCGAGGCGGCCTGTGCCGAGAACCAGCGTCGGGCCGTCGAGTCACTACTCGGTCAGTCGGGCGTCGAGGAAGCGTACGTCCTCCAGACGTGCAACCGCGCAGAGGCATACGCCGTCGCCCCCGAGGCGTCGATTGGCCGGGCCGCTCTCGAATGCTACCGAGCGGACGTGCCCGACGACGCCGTCGTAGAGATGGGACACGAGGAGAGTCTGCGTCACCTGCTGCGTGTGTCGGCTGGACTGGAGTCAATCGTCCTCGGCGAGGACCAGATACTCGGACAGGTCAGAGACGCGTACGAGGATTCACGCGGCGTCGGCGCGATGGGGCCGGTGCTGGAAAACGGTGTGACCAAGGCGATTCACGTCGGCGAGCGCGCCCGCACCGAGACCGCTATCAACGAGGGAACGGTCTCGCTCGGGAGCGCGGCCGTCAGCCTCGCCGACCGGGAGCGCGACCTGGAGCGGGCGACGGCACTGGTCGTCGGCGCAGGTGAGATGGGGTCGCTCGTCGCCAAGGCTCTCGACGGGACCGCCGAGCGCGTCCTCGTCGCCAACCGGACCGTGCCCCACGCGGAACACCTGGTGAGTCGCCTCGGCGTAGACGGGTCCGCACTCGGACTCAACGGCGTCTCGACGGCGATCGACCGGGCGGACCTGGTGATCACGGCGACGGGCAGTCCGGACCACATCGTCACCGTTGAGACACTCGAGCGGGCCGGTGACACGCTCGTTATAGACCTCGCTCAGCCACGGGACGTGCCGCCGGCGGCCGACGACATAGACGCCGTGACGATCAGAGACATGGACGCGCTGGAGTCGGTGACCGCGGCCTCCCGGCGGCGCCGGGAGACGGCCGCCGAGAAGGTCGAGCAACTCGTCGACGAGGAGTTCGAACACCTGCTGACCCAGTACAAGCGAAAGCGGGCCGATCAGGTGATCGCGGGCATGTACGAGAGCGCCGAGCGCATGAAGGCGCGCGAACTCTCGACGGCCCTCGAAAAAATCGACCTAAACGACGAGGAACGCGACGTCGTCGAATCGATGGCCGACGCCCTGGTCGGCCAGTTGCTCGCGCCGCCGACCCAGAGCCTGCGAGACGCGGCCGAGGAGGACGACTGGACCACCATCAACACCGCACTCCAGTTGTTCGACCCGGAGTTCGGGTCCGATGTCCCCGAGTTCGTCGCCAGCATGGACCCCGAGGAGATTCCCGAGGACATGCGAGCCGAGATGCCACAGGCGGTCCTCAACCAGTTGGACGACTGATTTGCTACGACTCCGGTCGTGCGTCGACGGCCGGCAGTCCGAGTCTAATAAATGCCGGGACGGCAAGCGCCGCGACTGCGACCTCCAGCCCTCCGACGGTGAGGAACGCCGAGAAGTAGCCGTACTCGTCGGCGACGGTCCCGCCGACGAGGACGCCGGCCAAGAACCCGAGGCTTCCAACGGCGTTGAACGCGGCCATGGCGACGCCGCGACGGTCGTCGGCAGCTAAGTCGGTGACCAGTGCCATCGTCGCCGGGGCCATCAACGCGCCGATCACACCGACGGCGACCATTCCGGCACCGGCGAGCGCGACCGTCGGCGCGAGTCCGACGCCGATGACGGCGATACCGTACAGCGTCGACCCCGCGAGGACGGGGATGGTGCGTCCGATCCGGTCCGAAAGGACGCCGAATGGGTACTGGAAGAGTGCGAACGGCGCGAAAAACAGCGCGAGCAACAGCCCCGTCCGTCCTGGGGAGAGTCCGAACACCTCGCGGAAATAGAGGGTTCCGACGAGCGCGAAGAAACCAGCGGTAAGACGGTCGACGAACCCGAACGCGCAGGGGACGAGAATGGCGGGCGTCTCTCTGATCGTCTCGCGGATAGCCCCGATTCGGCCTCGCTGTTCGTCGGGTGCCCGGTCGGTGACGCGGGCGGCGAGGAGGCCAACGACGACCAGCAGCACGCTCGCAACGAACAGTGGCGCGAACGGGCTAATCTCGTACAGTTGGCCGCCTACGGGCGCGCCGAGTGCTGTCCCGCCGCCGATAGCGATGCCGGCCGCGCCCATGTTGCGGCCGTGCCCACCTTCGAGGTCCATCAACATCGTGACCGACAGGGAGAACGCACCGATGGTCGCTGCACCCTGCAGGACGCGGAGCCCGAGAACGGCGAGAAACGGGAGGTCGGTCACCTGCGGGAGCCCGGCTAGCAGGGCGTAGCCGACGGCGCCTGCGAACGCGCCGGCGACGATGAACGGGACCCGGCGACCCGTGGCGTCACTGGCGACACCCCAGATGCCGGCAAACAGGACGAACGAGCCGAACTCGGCGGCGAGAAACCACATACTCCCGTCAAGCGTCGTGTCGGCACCGAGCGCCGTCACGAGAGTGTCGATACCGGGGTAGAGCAACACCTGCGCCAGCAGGACGGCGAACACGACGGCGGCCAGGGCGATGCGAGCCGAGCGGATCGTCACGGTACGATTTCGGGGCCGGGGGAGGAAGGAATTTCGATGCCAGGAGCCCGAGCTTTATTCCGCTCGCGGCCGACAGTCGTAATATGGCGGACCTGCTCGACGACTCCAAAATCGAGGCACAGCTCCCCGAGGCGTGGGACCGCGACGGCGACGAGATCGTCCGGACCTACGAGTTCGACTCCTACCTCCCCGGCGTCGGGTTCGCGTCGGGTATCGGTGGCATCGCCGAGGACGCCTGGCACCACCCCGAAATCACGATCACCTGGGGTGAGGTCGAAGTCCGGCTGACCACCCACGACGCCGGCGGCATCACCGAGAAAGACATCGATCTCGCTGAGCGGTTCGACGGCGTCTACGAGTAATGGCTGACGGCGAGGATATCGACGGGCCCGCCGGCCACGCCGAGTACGTCTTCGGCTGTCGGTTCCGACTCGAACCGGAGCCGGCCGACCTGCGCGCCGACCCCGCCGAATTCGAGACAGAACTCTCCCGCGAGGCCGACCCGCCCGGCGAGGACGGCTGGCTCTTCTTCCGTGATAACTGCTGGCACGGCGAGTTGAACGACCCGGAGTACTTCCGCGAACTGACCGAGGACGCGCTGGGCGTGACGGTGCTGTCGGTCGACTTCCGGGAACTCCGCACCGACGGGGCGTATCTCGACACGCTGAAATCCGAGGTCGCCGCGAATCTGGGGCCGTTCAACGCCGACAGCGCGTCGGCGGCTCTCTCGAAGTATCTCGGGTCGTCGGTTCGTGTGGTGGACGACGGCGGCTGAGCGGACGGGCTCTCGAACCACCACGCCTTTGTTTTACTGTTCAATATTTGCAAATATGTGTGCGTACGACGACACCACGGCGGTGGAGGTAGCGCTTCCGACTGCGTTGCTGGCGGCGGTCGACGAGGCGGGCGCGGCCGGCGGCTACGATGGGCGGCCCGAGGCGGTACAGGCGGCGCTCGTGGCTTGGGTCGACGCCGTCGAGGCGGAAAACGAGGACAGCGGCGGGGCTCTCGGTGGGTTCACGGACGGTCTGAGCGACGTGGACGTGGGCGTCGACGTCGGTGTGGACGAGGAGTAGGGAATTCGGCCGGGCGAACGGGGAGCGTCGAGCGCCGGGTGGGGTGAGCGACCGCGAGTCTCAGTCGACGAACTTCCCGGCGGCGCGCGACCAGTCCCAGTCACGGTGACGCAGACGCGGGTTCGCGTCGGCAGGGATGGCGTCGTACGTCCGGAGCAGGTCGCGGATGCCCGAGCCGCCGCCGAAGTCGCCGCGGTACCACAGGAACAGTTTCGGGACGGTTACCACGTCAGCATCGGAGTCATAGTCGACCGAGGCGTCGAGGTACACCTGGGTTGCGAGGTCGAGTTGGTCATCGATGCGGTCGGCCTCGTAGGCGCGGATCGCGGGGCAACTGGCCGCCCCACAGTTCAGCGCGAAGTGGACCCGCGGGTCGGGGTCAGAGAGGCGGTAGCGGCGCTCGAAGCGTCCAGCCAGCACTCGTGGCAGGTAGCCCAGGCCGTACTTCGTGCGTGCCCCGCGCAACAGGCCGTGTTCGATGGCGTCCAGGCTTAGGTCCGTCCCGGCGACGGTGACGGCGGTCGCACGGAAAAAGCGGAGGAAGCGCAACGAACTCTCGTACAGTTCGGGGCGGCGCGAGAGGAGGAGTTGCGTGCCCGCGTTGTAGCAGTTCGACCAGAACGCGAGTGCGAGGCCGGGGTCGGCGCGGAGCGGTTCGAGTGCCGCCGCGTCGTACTCGGCCAGACGGGCCAGGTACGGGTCGGGGGACTCGTCGGTCCGGACAGCAGTGAGGAGTCGTCGGGCGCAGGCGGTCGGGGTGAGGTTCGATATCTCCCCCTGTCGGACCGTCTCGTCACCTACCGGGGTCGCCCTGTCACTCATACTCAGACGTAGGATTCACGGGTGAAAAAACGTTGTGCGGTCCGGCACCGGTCGCGCACACGCCGGTCCTCGGCTTTGTGGTCGTCGTACACAGCGCCCATACAATTAATATATTTTCCTCACTAGGGAACCCATGGCAAACAAGCCGACGGCGCTGGCGGAGACGACGAGTCTCTGTCCGACGTGTCTCGAACGAGTGCCGGGAACCTACGAGGACCGCGGAGACGGGGTGCATCTGACGCGGACGTGTCCGGACCACGGGACGACCAGCCGGCAGGTCTGGGGCTCGCGCGACCACTGGGAGTGGGCTGGCGACTTCGGCCCCGAGTTCGCGACCGACGAAGACGACATCGACCTGACCGTCGAGAACGAACACGCCTGTCTCGCGGTCGTCGAGGTCACCTCCGACTGCAACCTCTCGTGCTCGTACTGCTTCGCGAGTTCCGGACCGGGCGGGAACCACCGCCCGACCGAGGAGATCGTCGACCTGCTGGACACGGTCAAATCTGAGGGCGGAGCCCGTCCGATCCAGTTTTCGGGCGGTGAGCCGACGGTTCGGGAGGACCTGCCCGACCTCGTCGAGCGTGCCCGAGAGATGGACTTCGAGCACGTACAGGTCAACACGAACGGCCTGAAACTGGCGACGGTCGACGGCTACGCCGACCGGTTGGCCGAGGCGGGCGTCACCGCGATCTATCTCCAGTTCGACGGCCTGACCGCCGAAACCTACGAGGCGATCCGGGAGGTCGACATCGCGGCGGAGAAACGCGACGCGGTCGAGGCGTGCCGGGAGGCCGACCTGCCAGTCGTTCTCGTCCCGACGGTCGTTCCGGGCACCAACGACGACGAGATGGGAGATATCGTGCGGTTCGGGTTGCACAACGCCGACGTAGTGCAGTCGATCAACTTCCAGCCGGTGGCCCACTTCGGCCGCTACGCCGAGAGCGAGGGACGCTTTCCGCTCGACGAGGTGGCCCGTCGACTCGCGGCACAGGTCGAGGCGCTCAGTCCGCGGGACCTCCTGCCGATTCCCTGCTGTTCGTCGTACTGTCAACTAGCGACCGCGATACGGCCCGACGGCGACGGGGGCGGGACGGCGCTGACGCAGTTTATCGACGACGAGACGTTCGACTCGCTGTCTGGACTGGTCGACGAGGGCGACTGGATGGAGTTACTGGCGAACACGACAGCAGGGAAAGAACGGGCCTGCACGGCGGCCGGTTGCTGTGGCGGGATGGAACTCCCGGCGGGTGCGGCGGACCTGCTCGATCAGGTACTCCCGATCTCGATCACGGGGTTCATGGACGCGGATGCGGCCGACGTGGAGCGATTGGACAACTGCTGTATCTCCGTCCCGACGCCCGACGGCGAACTCGTGCCGTTCTGTGGCTACAACATGACGACCGAGGACGGCGACTACGCGCTCCGCAATCGTAACGACTGGGGCGGCCGTCCCGCCGTCGACGCCCCAGAACTCGCGGCCCTCGACGTGGACGACCCGCCGGCCACAGATGGGTGTGAGGGAGAGCCAGTCCAGGAGGAGGGGGACTAACCGTGCAGAATCCACTGGACGCCGCGTTGGCGAACCCCTGGGGGGCGCTCCGGCGCGTGCTGGGGGACCCGCTTCACCCCGGCGGGAACAATGCGACCCGGCGGCTGCTCGACCGGGCCGAGGTGGGCGATGAGACGAGGGTACTGGACGCGGGCTGTGGGGCCGGCAACGCCCTCGGCCTGGCCCGGAACCGCGGCGCGCGGGCGGTCGGGCTGGACCGTGACCCCAGCGGGAGCGGCGCGGTCCAGGGCGACCTGACGACACTTCCGGTGCGACCCGACAGCGTGGACGTGGTTCTCTCCGAGTGCGTTCTCTGCCTGTCTGACGACGTGGACGCGACGCTGGCGGAGAGTCGGCGTATTCTCGGCCCGAGCGGTCGGCTGGCAGTTTCGGACGTCGTCGTCGACGGTGACGTACCGGACCTCCCCGACCCCGTTACGAGGGCGCTCTGCCTCACCGGTGAGCGCGAGCGAGGGGCGCTTCTGGAGCGGATCGACGCGGCGGGCTTCGCCGTCGGCGAGGTTCGCGACCACCGTGAGGACCTGCTCGCCATGCGCGACCGGGTCGACGATGCGGTCGACTACGAGGGGCTACTCGGCCTGTTTGGCGCGCGGGGTGACCGACTCCTGGCGGGCATCGAGGCGCTGGAGGCAGCCGTCGAGAACGGTCGGATAAGCTACGTCTCGCTGGTCGCGACCGCGGAGTGACGGGCGGCTCACCCGTCCAGTCGGCCCGTTGCGACGACGATACTCCCGCCGTAGTAACCGTCGACCGACGCGGTGGGGAACGCCGCGTCCAGTGCGGCGGTCACGTCGGTCTCGGAGACCCAGTTCGTACTCGCCCGAAACAAGGGAACGATCAGCGGGTTGAGCACACGCCAGGGCAGCGACTGGAAAGGGCGAGCGTCCAGCACGGCGACGCGACCGTCGGGAACGAGGACCGACCGAGTGGCGTCGAAGACGGCCACGGGGTCCGGCATCGCACTGAGCGACATCGCGGCGTAAACGCCGTCGAACGGCTCGGAGACGGGGAGGGTCGCGGCGTCGGCGTGGACGACGTGGACGTTCTCCCAGCCCGCGTCGCGGACGGTCTCGCGGGCACTGGCGGCCATGCCGGCGCTGTAATCGAGCCCGACGACCGTTCCTTCGGGCCCGACGCGCTCGCGGAGAGCATCGAAGTTCGTCCCTGGACCACAGCCGAGTTCGAGCACACGCTCGCCCGGTTCGAGCGCGAGCGCCTCAACGCCGCGCCGGCGGAAGGTCCCCTCGCGACCGAAGAAGGCCAGTCCGTAGAGGAACCGCTGTGCACCGCTGTGGCCGCTCCACCAGTCGTAGAGCCGCTGGCCACGCGTACTCACGCTATCACCGCCCGAGGGGTCGTCCGTCCGAGCCGGGTCGCCAGGGAGTCGAACATCCAGGTACTAATTCGGCCGGCACCGGAATGTGGATTTCGGCGGGTCGGCTGGTTTCGACCCCGAGAGTCGGTGCGGACCGGCGACGACGCTTTCTCGGACGGTCGTATCAACGGAGTCTCTGTGGACGACACCGCGGTCAGGGGGCACAGTCCGAGAGCCAATCACGCCGTCGACCGGGGAGACGGTAGCCCTGCCGCTGTCGACGGACACCGTCGTATATCGGGCGGTTTTTCCGGCAAACCGCGAGGCCGTCGGGGACCTGCTCTCGAGGGGAGTAGAGCAGATTCGGGCCACGCAACGACGAGCGGGGGTGACGTTCCTCGCGGTCGAGTATCACCGGATCGGTGACGAAGCAATAGAGTCCCACGACGAGTTCAGCGTTGTATTTCCGGCGGTGCAGGCGGGGGCGCGGTCCCGGCCCGTCGCGTCGCTGGCCGCTCACGGCACGTCCGGATACGTTTGGTACCTGCCGGTGACGACCGAACTCGCGGCGGCGCTGGGCGTCGACATCTGGGGCTACCCGAAGCCGGTCGCCGACATCGACCACGACGACCACGTTGTCGCTTCGTCCGGCGAGACGGGCCCCCGAAACGGGCAGAAGGCACTTGTTACGCAACCACGTACTCTCGCACTCCTGATTCCGATGGTCTCCAAGTACGACTTCTGGGTGCTCGACCTCGACGGCACGCTGGTGGATGTCCAACCCGACTACGTCAGTGGCGTGTTCGAGGAGGTCGGGAACCGTCTCGACTACAGGTTCACAGAGCGACAGACAAAGACCATCTGGCACGGCCTCGGCGGGTCTCGCAACGAACGGCTGGCGGAGTGGGGCGTCGACGTGGAGCGGTTCTGGGAGACGTTCCACGACGTGGAGGACCCACAGGCCCGCGCCGAACGCACCTACCTCTACGACGATGCCGACTTCGTCGCGGAACTGGACACCCCCGTCGGCCTCGTCACGCACTGCCAGCAGTACCTCACCGACCCCGTCCTCGACCGGCTTGACATTCGCGACTGGTTCGACACGGTGGTCTGCTGTACCGAGGACATCGGCTGGAAGCCCGACCCCGCGCCCGTCGAGAAGGCGATGGGTGAGATGGGGGTC
This sequence comes from Halorientalis sp., assembly GCF_028275115.1. Taxonomy (GTDB): domain Archaea; phylum Halobacteriota; class Halobacteria; order Halobacteriales; family Haloarculaceae; genus Halorientalis. The sequence goes on from NZ_JAQCNH010000020.1 coordinate 21,613, forward strand.
GCACACGACGGGAGCGGAACCGCCGACCCGCGGCGGGCGGGCGTGTTGGCGGGCGACGGCCCCCACGACATCGGCGCAGCGTGGAACGCCGGCCTCGACGGCATCCACGTCGAGCGCCACAGTCCCGACCGGCGGGGTCAGTGCGTCCTCGGCGACCACCGGGTCGAAAGCTTCAGCGAACTCCGTGAGGACCCCGTCGACGGGGACTGAGAGTTACGCCGGCTCGTACCCCGGCAGGTCGGCCAGCACTCCCTCGACGTTCTCGACGGCCGCCGCGAGTGCCTCGACGCCCGCTTTCCCTGTCCGGTCGGGATTGGCCAGGACCCGCACGTCCTGCTCGCCAAGCGGCACGAACCCGAGTTCGAGTTTCCTCGCGGTGGCTCGCAGGCCCAGCCCCGCGTCGGCGTCACCGGCCAGTACCTTCCGGGCGGGACTCTCGTGGGCTTTTACCGTGAGTTCGTAGCCGTCGATGGCGTCGGTCAGTTCCCGGCGGGCCACCCCCCGTTCGTCGGCCAGCGCGGCGACGGCGTCGTCCAGTGCTGTCCGGAGCCCGGAGTTCGTCCCGCGATTGATGAGCCGGCAGTCGCGGTCTACGAGGGTCGACACGCCGGTCACGTCGTCGGGGTTCCCGTCGGGGACGAGCAGGCCCCACTCGCGGGTCCACCCACCGAGGGCCTCGTGGTCGGCGGTGACTTCCGGGTCGCCAGCCGCGACGGCCGCGTCGGGGACGCCATTGCGGAGTCGGCGCAGTCCCTCTCGGGTCCCCAGCGACAGGTAGCGCGGCCGGTCGAGGTCGTCGAGCACCCGCGAGAGCGCGGGGTCGTCCTCGCCGACTGCGTAGAGCGAGGGGGGGCGTACGCTGGGCGAGAACAGCCGGACGGTGACGGACTCGCCCGCTGCGAGGTACTCGGTCTCGGCGGGGACTTCGACGATTCCGTCGGCCTCGACTAGACTCGTCGTCGCGCCGCTGCCCTTGTCGACGGGATAGACGAGCGTGTCGCCGGCGCCGTCGTCCACTCCGGCGGTTTCACCGCCTCCGTCTCGCTGTCCCTCCAGGCCGGCGCTAACCAGCCCCACGGGCATCAACCGCCGCCGGCCCTCCGCGTAGCGCTCTTCGACGGCCATCGAGCCGTCGACGGTGGCCGTCCGCGGTTCGGGTTGCCCTGCGGCCTCGCGGATGGCGGGCGCGACGAACGTCCGGAAGATGGTCAGCGCCGAGACGGGGTAGCCCGGCAGGCCGACGTACGCCGACGGGGAGTCGCCGCCGTCGAGTCGGCCGATCAGCATCGGTTTGCCGGGTTTGACCGCGACGCCGTGGAGGAGCAGTTCGCCCCGCTCCTCGATGACGCGGTAGATCACGTCGACGGCGGAGGCGCTGGTCGACCCCGACGAGAGGACGAGGTCACACTCCGTGGCGGCCTCGGTCAGGAGGTCCTCCATCTCGTCGTAGTCGTCGCCAGCGTGCGGATAGAGGACCGCCTCACCGCCGGCTTCCTCGACGGCCGTGGCGGTGGTGTAGCTGTTCACGTCGTAGATCTGTCCCGCAGTCGACTGCAGGTTCTCGCCCGGTCGGACGAGTTCGTCGCCCGTCGAGATGATTCCGACACGTGGGCTGGCGCGGACGGGCACCGTCTCGACGCCCAGTGCCGACAACAGACCGATCTCGCGGGGCGTGAGTTCTGTGCCGGGTCCGAGGGTGCGCTCCCCGGCAGCGACGTCCGCGCCCGCGAGCATCACGTTGTCTCCGGGCGCGAGCGACGTGCGGACGAGGACATCGCCGCCACTGTCAGCTTCGTCGGTTTTCTCTACCATCACGACTGCGTCCGCGCCCGGCGGCATCACCGCACCCGTCGAGATTTCGGCGGCAGTGCCCCCCTCGACGGTCACCGCCGGTTCCTCGCCGGCGTGGACGGCCCCGACGAGACCGAGACTGGCCGGATCGGCTTCGTCGGCGCCGAAGGTGTCGCGGGCTCGGACCGCGTAGCCGTCCATCGACGCGCGGTCGAACCCCGGAACGTCCAGTTCGGCATCGATCCGTTCGGCGAGGACGCGGCCCCGCGCCTCACGGAGCGGGACGATTTCGGTGCCGCCACCGAGGTCCAGCGAGGCGATAGCGTCGTGGGCCGCTTCCGGCGGGGCGAGGTCGCGGAACTCCTTACGATCGCTCATACGGTGGTTCGGTCCGGGCCAACAATGAAGCTAGTGCCCGTCCGGAAGCCGCGAACGGAGACGACGAGACGGGTCGCTGGAGACGCGCCGAGAGGCGAGGGCGACGGCCAGCTCACGGGTATCGCTCCCAGTCCTGCACCGCGACGCGTTCGTCCGCGGGAATCCCCTCGCGTTCCTCGGGCACGACGACCCAGCCGTCGGCCAGTGCGACCGAGGAGAGGACGCCTGCGCCACTGGCTCTGGTGGGCGTGGCGGTCGGCGGGGCCGCAGACTCGTCGCCATCGGGGCCGTTGCGGTCGAGCTCGACCCGGGCGAACGTCCTGACGCCGGGTTCGCTCGCGATCTTCCGGTCGAGGACGGCCTCGGTCTCGGGGAGCGGTGAGCGCGGCATGTTACCGGCCCACTTCGTCGCGGGCCGGAGGAACTGGACCGCGTTGACGATGCACGCCACGGGGTAGCCGGGGAGCATGATGACGGGCGTGTCCTCGACCACGCCGAGGCCGGCTGGGTGGCCGGGTTTGACTGCGACGCCGTGGACCAGTACCTCGCCGAGGTCGTCCACGACCGAGGGTAGGAGGTCACGCTCGCCGACTGAGGAGCCGCCGGTGGTGACGATCACGTCCTTCGTGAGGTCCCGTTGAATCGCCGCCCGGAGCGCGTGTTCGTCGTCGGTGACGACGTTGCGGTACTCCGGGACACCGCCCCACCGTTCGACGTACTGGGCGACAGTCAGCCCGTTAGTCTCGATAATCTCTCCCGGGTCGGGGTCGGTCTGGACGAGTTCCTCACCGGTTGGAACCACGCCGACGGTCGGCGGCTGGTAGCACTCGATTTCGGTGACACCGGTCGATTTGAGCAGGCCAATATCAGAGGGGCGCAACTGGTGTCCCGGTTCGAAAAGCGGGCGACCGTTTGCCACGTCCTCGCCGGCGGGGGCGACGTTTTCCCCCTCGGCGACGGCGTCGAAGATTTCGACGTCCTCGGCGACCGTATCCGTCTGTTCGACCATCACGACGGCGTCGGCACCCGGCGGGAGTTCGCTGCCGGTGTGGACGCGGATGGCCTCGCCTGGACCGACGTCGTCGCCGTTCTCGGCGTGGCCGCCCGCCCGCAGGACCGCCGGTGAACGGTCGCCGGCACCGAAGGTGTCCTCGGCCTGGACGGCGAAGCCGTCCATGGCCGCCCGGTCGTAGTGGGGGACGGCGCGACGGGCGGCGACCGGTTCGGCGACGGTCCGGCCCGCGGCCGTCGACAGCGGGACGGCCTCGGTCCGGTCGTGCGGCCGAACCGCCTCCCGCAGTCGCTCGCGGGCCGCAGTGAGCGGCGTCACGTCTTTGAATCCCGACTCGCGTGGGTCAGTCATACTGCTGTGTTGGGACGGGGCGGGCAAAAAGCGTCGGGCGGACAGGGTTGAGGCGCGGACACAGCACGGGACCGCGGCCTTTTTCGCCTACCGGCTTCTAGCCGAGAGCATGTCAGCGTTGCGCGATGCGTTGCGGGACCTACCCGAGACGGTGTTTGCAGACCTGCTGGAGAGCGACGACGCCTACCTCCTGGTGGTCGACCTGCCGGGAGCGACGGCCGAGACGGTCGACGTGCGGGTGGCCGCGAGCCGGCTGGAGATCGAGGCGCGGCGCGAGAAGGACCTCCCCACTGAGTTCCGGTACGTCGAGGAAGACCGCGCACTCTTTCTGGATGCCGACCTCCCACTGCCGCCGGACGCGACTGGTACGGACGCCGAAGGAACCGTCGACCGGGGCGTCCTCGAACTCCGCCTGCCGAAGGCGGGCGCCAAGCCGGACACGTCAATTCCCATCGCGGACGCGGACACCTGACGCCGAGGTGGCCCCTCGGTGAACCTCCGCGCGTATCGACGGTTCCTCACCGTCGCACGCCAGTTTCTGCCGCTACTGCTCGCCTACGCCCGCGACCGGAACCGATTCCTGCTGTTCGGCAAGTCCCGGCAGGTTTCGGCCGAGCAGCGCCGCAGTCGGGCCGCGACGCTTCTTGACTCGCTTTTGACCCTCGGCCCGACCTTCATCAAACTCGGGCAGTTGCTCTCGACCCGGCCTGACGTCCTACCCCCCGAGTACATCGACGAGTTCACGAAACTCCAGGACGAAGTGCCCCCGGCACCCTGGGCCGAGGCCGAGCAGGTCCTCGAGGCGGAGTTGGGGCCGGTCGAGGAGAACTTCGATAGCTTCGACACCGACTCGATCAGTGGCGCGAGTCTCGGCCAGGTGTACTACGCCGAGACCGAGAACGGCCCGGTCGCGGTGAAGATCCGCCGCCCCGGCATCGAGACGCTGGTCGAGGCCGACCTCCGGGTAATCCGGTGGTCCCTGCCGCTGATCATGCGCTTCGTGGACTCGGCGCGGTCGTTCTCGCTGGAGACGCTGGCCGACGAGTTCGCCAGGACGATCCGTCAGGAGATGGACTACGACCGCGAGCGACGGATGCTCGAGGAAATAAGCGGAAACTTCGCCGCCGACCAGCGGGTCCGTATCCCCGACGTAGACGCGTCACGGTCCACAGGACGAATCCTCACGATGGAGTACGTCGAGGGGACGAAGATCTCGAACATTCAGGCGCTGGACGGCCTCGGCGTCGACCGAACCCAGATCGCCGAGACGCTCCAGCGAGTGTATCTCCAGATGATCGTCGACGACGGCGTGTTCCACGCCGACCCCCACCCCGGAAACCTGGCCGTGCAGGCCGACGGTACCCTCGTCTTCTACGACTTCGGCATGTCGGGGTACGTCGACGCGTTCATTCAGGACAAGATCATCGACTTCTACATGGCCGTCGCCGAGCAGGACACCGACGCGATTCTCGACACCCTCATCGAGATGGGGACGCTCAGTCCGGAGGCCGACCGCGAGGTGATGGGTGACGTGATGGAACTCGCCATCGCCGACGCCCGTGGTGAGGACATCGAGCAGTACCGCGTCCAGCAGATCGTCCAGCAGGTCGAGGACACCATCTACGAGTTCCCCCTGCGACTGCCCGCGAACCTCGCGCTGGTCCTCCGGGTGGCCACCGTCGTCGAGGGCGTCTGTGTCACGCTCGACCCCGACTTCGACTTCATCTCGGTGGCGACCGACTATCTGGGCGACCAGGGCTACGTGGAGGCGGGCGTCCGCCAATTCGTGGAAGACCGGGCCAACGAGGTTCAGCAGGCGGCCCAGTCGGTACTCCGGACGCCGCCGAAACTGGAGCGAACGCTCGACCGCATTGAGCGCGACGACCTCCGCGTCAACGCCGATATCGAGGACTCGGACGGGCTGTTGGCGACGCTGGCCAAACGATTGGTCTACGGCATGGCCCTGTCGGCCGGCATCGTCTCGACCGCGGTCCTATATGCGTTCAGTACCGTCGAAGCCGCCGGCGTGGCCGGCGGCGGAACGGTGCTGCTGGCGGGCCTGCTGTACTGGTCGTTCCGCAGCAAGAGCGGTATCCGCGCCGAGCCCCAGTTCACCCGTCAGAGTATGCGCGAGCGGGACGAGGAGTTGGGCGACGAGGGCTCGGCCGTCGGCGAGATCGACCTCGGTGCCGGGTTCGGGTCGGACGCGGAGGAGGGCGGCGGTGAGGGACGCTCCGACCGTTCGGACGCGAGTTCCGTCGCCGTCGAGGACGACGGCGCCGCCAGCGACACCGGGACCGAGATCGACGTAACGACCGGCGATCGAGACGGGGGAACCTGACCGGCGAAAAAGCTCGGACGACGCGCCCGGGAGCGGGGGTATGCCACCAGCCACCGACGGCAGAACACACACCGTCGAACGCACCGTCTCCGAGTCCGACGTTCGCGAGTTCGCAGACCTCTCGAACGACCGGCAGGACCGTCACCTCGACCCCGGCGCGGACGGTCGACTGATGATTCACGGCCTCCTGACGGCGACCCTGCCGGCGAAGGTCGGCGGTGACCCCGGGGTGCTGGCGAGTCGAATGGCGTTTTCGCTCCGGCGACCGGTCTACACCGGGCAGCAGGTCCACTGTGCGGTGACGTTCACCGGGGTGACAGAGGGCAGGGACCGTGACGAGGCGCGGGCCGACATCGAGTGCGCTGTCGACGGGGAGACAGTGCTGTCGGGATCGTTCGAGGGCGTCGTGCTGCGGTGAGAATTCGACGGGAACGAGTCACTTCCAAACCGTTTATACTCGTACACTGAATATCGCGGGACATGGCGAGACAGCAGACCGAGGTTCGCGAACTCGACGAGGGAAGTTACGTCATGATGGACGACACGCCCTGTGAGATCGACTCCTACAGCACCGCCAAGCCGGGCAAGCACGGCAGTGCGAAAGCCCGTGTCGAGGGGAAAGGTGTCTTCGACGGCAAGAAGCGAAATCTTTCACAGCCCGTGGACGCGAAGATTTGGGTCCCGATCATCGAGCGCAAACAGGGCCAGGTCGTCAACGTCGAGAGCGACGACGTGGCACAGGTCATGGACCTGGACACCTACGACACGATCACGATGAAAGTGCCGGAGGACGTCGACCTGTCGCCCGACGACGACATCGAGTATCTGGAGTACGAGGAACAGCGCAAGATCCTCCGCAGCTAATGTTTCCCGGCGCGCGGGCCCACCGGGACACCGCCGCTGGAACGAGTTCCAGCGAGTCCCCGGCCGGCGACGCTCCCGAGGACCCCACATACGTCGTCGTCGGCGCGCCGCTGGATGCCTCGACGACGTTCCAACCCGGCACCCGGTTCGGCCCGCGGCGCGTTCGCCACTTTGCCGAATCCTTCGACGATTACGACCACCACACGGAACAGCAGTTCACGAACCTCGCAGTCGGCGACCACGGCGACATCGGGCCAACGGACGATACAAGCGAGTACGTCGACTTTCTCCGCGGCACACTCGAAGACGTACGCGAGGGTGGCGGGGTGCCGCTGACCATCGGCGGCGAACACACCGTCTCCGTTGCGGGCGTTCGGGCCGTCGGCCCCGACGTGTTCGTCTGTCTCGACGCACATCTCGACCTCCGGGAGTCGTATGCGAGCAATCCGCTGAGTCACGCGACCGTCACCCACCACGCCCTGTCGGTGGCCGACGAGGCCATCGTGCTGGGCGCACGCACCGGGAGCGAGCGCGAGTGGGACCGCGCCGCCGAGGGCGACGTGACGGTCGTTCCGCCCGCCGAGGTTCCCGACTGGGAACCGTCGGCGGCCGTCCGGGACGGGCGAACGTACCTGAGCGTCGACATCGACGCGGCCGACCCCGGTTTCGCACCCGGGACCGGCACCCTCGAACCGTTCGGACTCGACCCCGGAGAGATGCACGACACCGTGCGGGCGGTCGCACCCCACGCCGCGGCGTTCGACGTGGTAGAAGTCAACGACCGTGACGACGGGCAGGCAGCGACGCTCGCGGCGAAGTTGTTGCGGGCGTTCGTCTTCGCCCACGCCGCGGGCGAGTGACCGGCGACGGCCCGACACGTAGCTTTTAGACGGTGGCGTGAGTGAATTCCCAGTATGTCACAGTTCGCGTCGTGTTACTTCTGTGGGACAGCACTCGACGCACAGATCGACCCCTACCCGGTCGTTTCGGACGACGCCGGGACCGACGACCGACCGACGGTCGACCTTTGCCCGGTCTGTCGCCGGAAGCTCTCGAAGGTGCTGGACGTCGCGCTTTCGGCCGCCGACGGTGCCGAGACCACGACACCCCTCGCCGCCGGACCCGATCCGTCGCCGCTCGAAGCCGACCACGAGGACCCCACAGCCGGTATAGGGGCCGACGACGAGGCAGACGACAGGCAAGACGCCGCTTACGCCGTCGAACCGACCGGGGAAGCGACAGCCGTCGAGGAAACGGACCAGGCGGACGCGGACGGGAGCGCGGGCGGTGCTGACGGCGAGGACGACGGTCCCGTTACGGCGACCGGCAAACCGGAGACAGACAGCGAACCGACCGACTCCACGGACAGCGACGGGTCCTCGAACGCCGAGTTCGACGCCGGGGCGGACGACGCAGTGACAGGCAGCGAGGCTTCCGGGACAGCTGCTAACAACGGATTCGAGCCCGACGGAGTCGACGAGGACGACCGCACAGGGGGCGGCGAAACGGAGGCGGCGGAGGGCGGGTCGGAGAAGCCGTCAGTCCTCTCGACGCCAGCGGCCCAGAAGGTTATCAAACTGCTTCAGAACCGGGAGTTCCCGGTCGAGCGCGAGGAGATCGAGGTGGTCGCCTCGAACGCGTACGAAATTCCAACACAGGACTGTGAAGACGTGATCGACACGCTGGTCAGCGAGGATTACGTCGATGAGCGAGCGGGGAAACTCGTCAGGCCCGAGGAGTGAGTGGACCGACGGGCGTGACGTAACCACTACCACCCGGGGGCGAGAAAAAGAGTCATGGACTGCTCAGAGTTTTGTGCGCGACTGGACGAGGAGTTGCGGACCGACGCCTACGCCGACCTCGACGCCAGTCCGAACGGAGTTCAGGTGGGACCCGACGGAGGGGAGATCGAGCACGTGGCCGTCGCCGTCGACGCCGCGGCGGCGACCGCCGAGGCGGCCGTCGAGGCAGGCGCTGATGTACTGGTGACTCACCACGGCTACGTCTTCGGGAGCGTCGAGCGCGTGACGGGTGACCTGTACGACCGTCTCGAACCCCACTACGAACACGACCTGCCGCTGTACGTCTCCCACCTGCCGCTGGACGGTCATCAAGAACTGGGTAACGCCGCGGGCGTGGCCGACCTGCTGGACCTGGTGGATCGGGAGCCGTTCGGCGAGATGGGGCCGGAGTACGTGGGCCAACGTGGGAGTGCGGCCGACCCGTTCGTCGTCGACGAACTGCAGGATCTGCTCAGCGCGGAGCTCGATCACGGCGGGCAGAGCGTGCAGGTGCTGGATTTCGGCCCCGAAAGGATCGAGGACGTGGCCATCGTCACCGGCAGCGGCGTCGACTGGCTCGACGAGGCCGCGACGGTTGGCGCGGACGCCCTGATTACCGGCGAAGGCAAGCAGCACGTCTACCACGAGGCCCGCGAGGCCGGGATTACCGTGATGCTGGGCGGGCACTACGCCACGGAGACGTTCGGCGTTCGAAGTCTGGCGGCCCTCGCCGACTCCTGGGGGCTGAAGACGACGTTCATAGACCACCCGACGGGGCTGTGAGTCGGGTTCGAGGGTCGTATAACCGGGCGGAACCGTCGTGGACGGAGTCGGGACGTCGCCCGAGGTCCCCTGTACACGTGTCCCCGGTCTCGCACGAGCACTCTCGACGCACCGTTTCCCCAATAAAAACAACGGGGCCGTACAGAAGAGACGGCCAGCACGTTCTATCCACAGTTCTGTACTGTCGACACTGAATCGACTGTGCAGTGTGTGTGAATGTCGAGCGCTCCGACCCAGGCAAAGGCGTAGCGGAACGGTGCGGATACAGCGTACAGGTGCAGTACCGAACACCCGGTGGGATGTCGACTGTCGAAGCCTGAGTGGGACACACGTCATCGAATATCGTTATCCGTCTGTAAAGTCGCAATCGACGCCGCTGACTCGTCGGGTGAGAGGACTGCTGGTGCCGAGCCCGGTATCTGCACCACTGCGGCTGTCTCTATCGGTGTGGAGGCCGTGTTGCATCCGGGCAGCGCGCAGAAAGAAGGCCACGAGCGTCGGCGAAATCCGGGAGAATCTCCGTCGGTACGATGGAACGCCTGCTGAACAGGTGATTCGAGCGGTCACGAACGAAACCGGTCTCTGGAGACGGAGTCGCCGACGCGCTCCCGGAGGCAGGCGACCCCGTCCCGGTGTCCCGGTGGGGACGGACCGCGAAGAGGTGCGGACCCGTCGTCACGACGCCTGCGGCACGGGAGCGATTCCGCTGTGGGCACAAGCGACAGCGGAAGATATCGAGTCGGTCGTACCGACGATGCCCCGACACAGTCGTCTCGAGCCGAACGACCTGACAGCGGATCAGTCGCGGATGTTCGCTTTGACATGCATTCGACCGTCGGCGTTCTCCGGATACAAATACCGGCGTCGTGTTTCTCTTCGCGAAACGCTCTGGAGCGTTATCCAGGGGTGGCCGAGGTGTAACTCACGGTGGCAGCAGCCGACACAGCCGGTATCAACGTGTCGATTTCCCCGAGGACGGGTACACGGTCGTGCAGTCACCGACCAAAGAGACGTACCACGCCGAAGGCTCCGACGGAGACGTCGTCCTCCGTGGGAGGCAGACGCTGTTCGAACAGAGAGAGGAGTTTCCGTTCGTCAACGGCGACGGGAACGAGGTGTTTACTGTCGAGACTGACGGGATGGGCGACGTCGCCGGCGATTGCACCCTCAAGGACGCACGGACGGGTGAGGGCGTAGTACTCTTCGACGATGGGTTCTCCACGTTCCGGAACAACTGGAAGGTCCGGGACGCGGAGGCCGAGGCGACAATCGCGGAGTTGAAACGCCTCGGGCAGCCACAGAGAGGCAATGAGTGACGACGGGACCGGAGAGGACGGCGCGGGTCACGAACAGCCACCACGCGAGGCCTTCGGGCACGACCCGATCGGTCACGCGGAGGCGCAGGCGGGCACGACCGTCGGCGAACTCGCCACAGAGTACGGCGAAGCAGGCGTCGGCGCGGCCGACATGCACGAGGCCGTCGACATCTACGCCGACATGCTCGAGGAGGACGTGACGGTCGTGATGGGGCTAGCGGGCGCGATGGTCCCCAGCGGGATGCGTCGTATCGTCGCGAATCTGATCCGGGACGGCCACGTCGACGCGCTGGTGACTACCGGCGCGAACCTCACGCACGACACCATCGAGGCCATTGGCGGGAAACACCACCACGGCCCGGTTCCAGACGAGAAACGGGAGCGCGACCACGACGAACAGTTGCGTGAGGAGGGTGTCGACCGAATCTACAACGTCTACCTCCCGCAGGAACACTTCACGCTGTTCGAGTCGCACCTCCGCGAGACAGTGTTCCCGGCGCTGGCCGAAGAGGGAACCGTGAGCATCCAGCGGCTGACCGAGAAACTGGGTGAGGCAAACGCCGCAGTCAACGACGAGGAGGGGGTTGACGAAGGTTCCGGCATCGCCGCGGCCGCCTTCGAGTCCGACGTGCCAATCTACTGTCCGGCGGTGCAGGACTCCGTGCTAGGCCTGCAGGCCTGGATGTACAACCAGACCGCGGACTTCTCGCTCGACGCGCTGGCGGACATGGACACCCTCACCGACCAGGCGTTCGACGCCGACCGGACGGGCGCGCTGGTCGTCGGCGGCGGCGTCCCGAAGAACTACGTCCTCCAGACGATGCTCGTCGCGCCCGGCGCCTACGACTTGGCGGTCCAGTTGACGATGGACCCGCCACAGACCGGCGGCCTCTCGGGTGCGACGCTGGACGAAGCCCGCTCGTGGGGGAAACTGGAGACGGCAGCCCGCAACGTCTCCGTCTACGCCGACGCGACTATCACACTCCCACTGTTGGTGGCCGCCGCCCGCGAACGCGTCGAGGAGTGAACCGGTCCCGAACGAACTTCAGT
>NZ_JAQCNH010000029.1 GCF_028275115.1 Halorientalis sp.
CGATACGTCGCCAGCGCCGCGACCACGGCGTCCAGTGCGTCCCCGCCTGCGTCGTCGATCAACTCGGCGCGGACGCCCTGCGAGAAGGCCAGGGGCGTCTCGGTTTCCAGTCCGTCGACGATGGTCCGGCGACGGTCACGGGCGGTCTCGCCGCCGTTCTTGTACTCGGCGGCGGGCAGGTCACACTGGGCTATCGTCGCCGCGGGGTAGACCTCACACAGGGACACATCGCCGCTCCCCTGCATCGGACGAATGGTTACGTCGTCGGTGTCAGCGAGGGGGGCGAGAACGTCTCGAATCCCGAAAAACGTCTGCTTCCAGACGTGGCTTCCGTACGGGCAGAGCGCGCCGACAGGGCCGTCGGTCTCTCGGCGCAGGTCCGCTCGCTCGCCGTCGGTCACCTCGCGGGCTCGCGAGCGACAGGTCGCTTGAAACTCGTCGGCGTCCGTCGCGGCGGTGGCGACCCACTCGACGCTCGACTCCCAGGTCTCGCAGTCATGGACGGTCGCGGGAACGCCGAAGGGAAAGTCGAGGCCGACCGTCTCGGCCTCGCGGAGAAAGGCAGTTAACTGGCCGAGACAAGGAGCGCGCTCGGCGACACCGAAGCGGTCGGCGGCCGACTCGCAGGATTCGACGTGTAGTTCGTCGTCGGTCGGCGTGGCCTCGGCGATCCAGATGTTGTGGCCGGCCTGGGCTGCGCCGCTGAAGTCGACGCCGTGATACATGCTCATAGGTGGGTGCGTCGGAGGCAAAAAGCCGGGGCATTGATACGCGAGGCCACCATATCGAGAAATATGCCCAAAACGCTCGAAGTCAGGTGCACGAGCGGGGACTGCGAACTCGATATGTTCGCGCTCCACTATACGTACGACATGCCCGACGGCGTTGGAGTCGCGGAGTTCGCGTGCCCGTACTGTGGCGAGACGGACGGACTGGAGGAGATCGAGCTATGATCCGGGAACTCGGTCGGTCGCTCGGCAACACGGTCATGGAGACCGTCGGCCGGGCGGCCAGCCGCGTCCAGGAAGGCCGCCCGCTTCCTGCCGACCTGCTCGAATCCGAAGACGCCTTTCTGGCAGTGTTCGACGCGCCCGGCACCGCCAGCAGCGACATCCAGGTCCGGTTCGACGACAACGCCGTCGAGGTCCGGGTCGACCGGTTCCGGGATTTCTACGACGGCTTCGAGATGCTAGTCCCCGGTCGCGGCCTCGCACTCGACGGGCGCGTCACCCTCCCCGCCGACGCCGCCGTCGACCCGAGCGGTGCCGACGCCACACTCAGACACAACGGCACGCTCGAAGTTCGCATCCCCAAAGGCGAAGCCACCCACGAGATGGAGGTCACGGACGAATCGACTGCGGTCGAAGGCGTTGAGGAGTCTACGGAAGAAGACACCGACGACGGAGTCGGCGACGCGGAGACCGACACACCGGACACGAACGACGCGTAGCTACTCGACGGTCATCCCCTCGACGACTGGGAACTGTTCGTCACCGTCGAACCGCGTTGGCTCGAACTTGTCGATACCGCGTTCGCCCAGAATCTGCTCGGCGATCGTTCTCCCGAGCGCCGGCGCACGCATGAACCCGTGGCCGTGCCACCCCGTCGCGACGAACAGTCCGGGTTCGACCTCACCCACAAGCGGGTCTCGGTCCGGCGTCGCGGTACAGAGCCCAGCCCACGACCGCTCGACCTCGACCGGCCGGGCGACCCCCGGAGCGAGCGCCGCGTCCACCCGTTCGACCGCACTGGTACGGAACGTCGCGTCGGCTGCTCGCTCCCAGTCGTCGGGGTCGAAGTCCCGTTTTTCGACGCCGTCGCCGACGAGCAGTCCGCCTGCACCCGGCCGCTGGCTGCTGCCCGGTGTTCGTGTGCCGAACCCGGTCTCGTCCTGCTCGACCGGACGCCAGTAGAACTGCTCGGTCGCGTCGTACAGCGTCGGGACACACTCACTCGCCGGTGTCTGCTCCGTAACCAGCGCCTGGACCCGGTAGGCCTTGACCGGCACCGTGACGCCGGCTCCGGCCAGCAACTTGCGGGTGTGTGCGCCGGCCGCGACCAGTACTGCGTCGAACGCTACCGTGGCGTCGGGCGTCTCGACCGCGGGGTCGGCCGTCACGCCGACCTCCGTCTCTGTCTGCACCGACGCGCCCGCTTTGCGGGCTCGCTCGGCCACGACGGCGGCGTATTCCGCGGGGTCGGCACAGCCGGCGTCGCGTGCAACGGCGGCGACAGCTACGTCGTCGGTCTTCAGAGCGGGATACTCGGCAGCCAGCGTCGCCGGGTCGAGCAGTTCGACGTCACGGCCCCGTTCGCGCATCCGGGGCACCTGCTCGCGGATGGCCGCCGCTCGCGTCTCGTCGCCCTCGCGGGCGAGCCAGACGTATGGACATTCGACGAAAGAAAAGCGAGTTTCGGCCGCCAGTTCGCGGAGACGGTCCATCGCCCGTGCGGCGACAGCCGCGTCGGTCTGGCCAGCGAAGGCGTCGTAGCAGAGACCTGCCGCTCGGCCCGTGCTCCCGGCCGCAATCTCGCCGCGCTCGAACAGTGTCACGTCGACGTCGCGGGCAGCGAGTGCACGGGCGGCGGTCACGCCCACCGCACCGCCGCCGACGACGGCTACCGAGTCGGTCACTGCTACGTCTGAGGCGCGACTGCACTTAGCTTCGGCGTCGACGGACGGCGTCGACCAGCCCGACGAGTGTCAAACTGCCGAACACGGCGAGAGCCACGTGGAAGACCTCGATGCCGTCGATGTCGACACCGGTCCGCCCCAGGGCGTCGCCGGCCAACGCGAGGAGGTCGTCTAACACGACGAGAGGGAGAAAAAGCGACAACACGAGGACGCCGGCGACGCCAAGGGTGATTCGTCGGGCGGCCGCCTCGTCGACGCGCCCCTGGCGCTGGTGGTACGCCGAGTAGACGATGACCGCAAACCCCAGACAGAACACGGCAACAGCCGCAATCCGAAAGGAGGCGAAGACGAACAGTTCGGCCGCCCACGCGACCGTCGCGGCCAGGTCCGGCGACGTTTCGAGGACGCCGGCCACCAGCGTCAGGAGGAGACCGACGACACCGACGGTACCGACGGCACGGGCCCGGCCGACACTCATCGGCCGAACGCGCCGGGGCCGCGTGCCCAGCACGCGGCTACCGTGTCGGTTCTGACTTCTCGGCGCTGCGCAATCCGATACTCGACTGTCTCTCCGTTACCGACCGGCGCATAGTCCCGGCGGGCCTGTGTGAGGGCGGCTTTAATGTGGCCAGTCGTCGCGTCCGTCGTAGCGTCCTCGGAGAGGAATCTGCGACTCTCGTGGCCGGCGGCTGTGTCGACGGACGGCAGCGTCGCTCGCGAGACGGTCGTCTCAGTGAGCTTCAATGTCGCCACGTTGGTCCCGGTATTCGGTAGCGCCGTTGTCGTGAGCATCGGTGGGGCTCGCGGCTAACTCGCACGGGTTCGTGTGTCATACAGCGTCAACGGCGGGTGAACTACCCCGACCTACCGCGCTCGGGCCTACCCGGCCCTCGCTTGTTGAGGTCGGGGCTTCCTGTTTCTGTGTCAGAATTTATACCCGACGTGGGCACAGGGATTCCAGACTCCACAGGCGGCTTCCCTTCACAGGCGATTCGGAGTGTCCCACTCCTACCGGTTGGACACTCAACCACAACCGACGGTGCGCGCTTCTTGTCTCGCTTGAACACCACCAGAGACGTGGTGAGCATTATACTACCATCTTCGACCGCAGGGATACTAAGGGCATGCCGTGTAGTGGAAGTAAAACCATGACGGCGTGGACGAATCGCTCCGCGATTCGTTCGCACACCAGAAATCGGAGATTTCTGGGGACGCTGTATCCCCGCCCTACTCGCTTCCTCCGGTCGCTCCTTGAGGAAGGGGGCTTAGCGCCTGCAAAACAGCTAAACGCTGTCGGTTCTCTCGGCGGGCGCCGAGGTGTGTCACTGCCGAGCCACCGTTACTGCTCGGCAGTCCACTCCCGGGCCTCGCGAATACTGTCGGTCATCATGGCCGTGTGCAGGCCGTCAACATCGTCGATGAAGCTCTCTATGTCCGTCTTCGCGACGGTACTGTCGGCGTGGACCGTGGCGCTGTGTTCGATGCCCGCGTCGATTATCTTCGGCACCCACTCGTTTTCCGGCCACACCTGGTCGTCGCCGCGTGCCCGGATACCACTGGTGTCGACGATCAGCTTCGACGTGTCACGCTCTCGGCTCACCTCCAGGAGGTCGTTCGCGCCGTCACGGAACGTCTCGCCGGCGGCGAACTCGTCCCAGGTGTACACGATTGCATCGAGTCCGTCGTCCCACTCGAGCGTGTAGAGACGTTGCTCGGCGATGACTTCACACGACATGCAGTTTTCTATCGAGCGGCAGAATAAATTCCTGGCCCGAGAGGAATCAAATCTGATAACAACAGGGAACGGTCGTAGGTCCGCGTCCGCCGAACCCGTACCCCGATTCCCGTCCCCTGGCCGCTACATTGGGAGGTCCGCATCCGGGTCCACCTCCCGATCCGCTTCCGCCGGCATCTCCCAGTCGGTCGCGAGTTCCAGCAACTGCACGAGAATGCGCGCGGTCGCGCCCCAGACCGTGTAGCCGTCGACGTGAAAGAAGTGTAGACGGATATCGCCGTAGTGTGGATGGTCCCGACGCTCGGACTCGTACTTGTCCAGGTCTGTGAGGTCCGCGACCGATAACACCGCAATCTCGGCGACCTCACGCTCGTCTGGAACGTACTCCTGGTCTGGAATCGTCCCGACAAACGGCCGGACAGCGTACCGGGTCACGGTGCTGATCTCGTCGAGGCGGCCGACGATATCTGCCTGCTCGGGGTCGAGGCCGATTTCCTCGTTTGCTTCCCGGAGCGCAGTCGCCTTTAGATTCCTGTCGCTGGGTTCGCGACCACCACCGGGGAAACTCATCTGGCCCGGGTGCTCCCCAAGATGGTCCGCCCGCTTCGTGAACAGCACGTGCGCACCTCCATCACAGGCGACGATGGGCGCGAGGACGGCAGCCTCACGCTCCCCGTTGTTTATTTCGGTCGCCGGGAAGTTCCCAACCCGCTCCAGGTCCATATCCTCTACGTGGGGCCCCGCGCTCTTAATTTGCCCGGGGACACCGCTGTCCGTGGGTCACGTTAGCGCGTCGTCAAGTCGCTCCCGGGCCGACGCGAGGTCGACCGGACCCCACACTTCGAGTTCGTAGCTCGCGTCGAGCAGTTCCCGCATCCGGTCGTCGTTCCCGTCGGCGACGGCACGTGCTGTGTCCGCTCGAAACCGTTCCTCCGCGGCGGCACCGAGCCGGTCCCGGTCGACCGTCCGGTCGGGGACATCGAGGATGTGCGGCAGGTCCGTCGCATCCTCAGGGAGCTCCGGGAACGCCACGGGACCAGGGACCAGCCACGGTCCGTCGGCCGCCGTCGGCTCGAACGCGACCAGATGGTACGTCTCGCGGGCCACGGCGACGTCGTCGTCGAACACTGCGGGCTCCACGTCGTCGCCCTGCCGGTACGCAAGTTCGGCCAGTGCCTGCCCGAGTTCACCGGGCGTCAGCGCGTCGAACAGGTCGACGACCCCCGCCAACTCGTCGCCCGTTAGGTCCATACTCCGACCGGCGAGTGGCACCCTCTTTACTCTGGCGGGACTGTCGACAACCGGGCCTGTCAGGGCCTACGTTTATTACATAATATCCCCAAACTGTAATGAACTGTGCCCGCGCTGACCGACGACCGGATACAGGTGCTCCACGTCGACGACGAGGTCAGTCTCCTCGATCTGACTCGGGAGTGTTTAGAGCAGTCCTCGGACCGGCTCACGGTGGTGCACGAGACCACGGCCACGGCCGGACTGGACGTGCTCGGTGAGTCACCGGTCGACTGCGTGCTCAGCGACTACGACATGCCCGGCATGGACGGGCTGGCCTTCCTCGACCGTGTTCGCGCACGGTACGACGACCTCCCGTTCATTCTCTACACCGGGAAAGGCAGCGAGGAAATCGCCAGCGACGCCATCTCCGCAGGTGTCACCGATTATCTCCAGAAACAATCGGGCGTCGACCACTACGACGTGCTGGCGAACAAGATCGAAACAGCCGTCGCGCGCCATCGCGCAGAGCGGGAACTGCGTAGGACCAGAGAGCAGTATCAACGTCTCGTCGAGCAGGAACTCGTCGGAATCTATCTCATCCAGAATGGGGCGTTCCAATTCGTCAACGAGAAACTCGCCGCCATCCACGGCTACGACCGCGAGGCCGTCGTCGGGATGTCGCCGCTGAAATTGGTTTCCGCGTCCGACCGCGACCGCGTCGGTCGACGACTACAGGAACAGTTGTGTGGTGACCGCGAGGAGTGCCACTACCGGATCACCGGGAAACACCGAGACGGCTCGACTCTCGACTTGGAACTCCACGGCGGCCGGATCAGGTACGAGGGACGCCCCGCAGTCATGGGCGTGGTTATGAACTGGTCGGAGCGAGACGGCGGAGATGAGTGAGCGCCGCGTTCACCGGTCGGTCGCGCGGTCCAGTCCCTGCCGAGCGGCCCGTTCGATCGTCTCGGGGTCGAGGTCCGTCTCCGCCCAGGCGGGAAGTCGCGTGTCGGCGTCCGGCGGGGCGACGGCCTCTGCGTACGTGTCGACCTGCTCGCGCTCGCCGGCGGCGTCGAACTCGAACCCGTTGAACGCCGCGTCGGTCCCGTACTGTGCGACGAGGCCGTCCGCGAGTTCCCGGTAGTGTTCGCGGAGTCGCCCGTAGTCGGGGTCGAGACCGGCGTCCTCGACCGCGTGGAACAGCGCGGCGGCGACCTCACGGCACATGTCGCCCAGTCCCTGCGGACCGCCGACGGCGCGGTGGTCGTGCTCGTGTCGTCCGAGGTCGACCTGTGCCGTGCCCGCAAAGCCCGCGGCCTCGAACGCGTCACCGAGCGTCCCGACTTCGAGCCCCCAGCCTCGCTGTGCGCGCAGGCGTCGGGCGAGGTCGCTCGTCGCCGCGAACTCGCCGGCCAGCGCGTACCGGAAACTCCCTAAGTAGTCGACGACCGGCGCGTCGTCGTCCGCGGCGAGCGCTCGAACCAACGGCGTATAAAAAAGCCGAAACAGGCGGCCGTACAGCCGGTCGTTCTCGACACGGGCGTAGTAGCCCTTCGAGAAGTCGTAGCCACGGGTGAGTGGAAAGAGCAGGCGCGGAACGTGGGCCCGCGAGTACGTCGTCGCGTCGGCATCGTGGACCGCGACGTACTCCTCCCGAGCGGCGAGCCCCAGCGCCAGCCACACGTCCCGTCCCTTGCCGGCGGGGCCGTTCAACCCGTACTCACCGAGAGCGTCTCGCACCTCCGGGGCGTTGCACCACAGCACCTCGGGGCCGAGTTCGAAAGAATCGAGCCAGCGGGCGACGGTGTCGACCCGCTCCTCGCTGGCCCGCAGCGCGACGATTACGCGAGCGGGGTCGACCCTATCAAGCGTCGTCAGCACCCGCTCGGCGGCGAGGCTGGCGTGTTCCCGCTCCGTCAGAGGGACGACGACGGCGGCGCTCTCCGTGGGCGCCTCCGGAACGCGGTCGGCGAACGCGTGCAGCGTCGCCACCCGCTCCTGGACGTATTCCATCGCGTCCTGGTTAGAACTGGTCCTGAAAAAGCCCGCTGTTCTCGGCCGTGTGCCGGTTTCCCTGCCGTTCGCCGGAGCCTCACCGTCGAACGCTCGTCTGACACGTCGGCACGGGGTTTTTGTTGAGGCCGCATGTACTGAGAATTATGGAATCCGTCCGCAAAGGACTGCGCTCGGGCGACATCGAGAAGGACACGTACGAGCGACTCACCTGTGCGGAGTGCAGAGAGCAGCTCGGGACAAAAAACGACCCCGACGAACTCAACACCATCAGGTTCTGTCCGGGCTGTGACCGCGAGTGGAAAAAAGTCGGGTAGTCAGTCGAAGACGGCGTCGAAGGCGCTCGCTCCAAGGGGCTCGAAGGTCCCCGCCCCGACGTTCTCCGCGACGTGGGTCGGCGAGCCCATCCCGACCAGCGAGCTCGTCACCCCAGGTGCGCTCCGCGCGAAGTTGATCGCCCGCTGGGCCCGTGTCTCACCGTCCAGTTTCGCTTCCACCTGTTCGGGCATCTCCGTCGCTAGCCGTCCCTGCATAATGGAGGCGCTCGTGAACACGTCCAACCCGGCGTCGTTGGCGAACCACAGCGCCGACTGTGACCCCTCCGCCCCATCGTGAGCGGCGACGGTGAACGCGTCGGCCATGAACACGTTGAACGGCAACTGGACCGCCCGGAGGTGGGTCGAATCCGTCCCCGCCCGGTCCGACGCCGCCCGCGCCCGTGAGACGACCGCCGGTAGCGAGAGGTAGCTGTCCGCACCCTCGCCGACCCGGAACGACTCCCAGGAGGCCACGCCGTAGTGACGCAGGTCCCCGTCGGCCGCCCGCTCTTCGAGCCGAACGAAGGTGTCCTCGAGCTGGTCGTAGACCGCGTCCTGGGAGTTCGTTTCGAGTTGCGTCTCCGGGTTGTGGACGTAGTACAGATCGACCGTGTCGAGTCCCAGGTTGTCCAGCGACCGCTCCAGTTGGTCGTCGATGTAGTCTGGCGCGATGCAGTGTTGCCCCCGAACGAGGTCGTCGGGGTCGACGAGACCCGTGTCGACGTACTCCTCGCGGACGAACTGGCCGGGGTCTGTCGGTCGCTCGCCGTCGAAGGGGACGAACCCACCCTTGGTCGCGACCAGGACGGCCTCGCGGTTCACGTCGGACTCGGTGATGGCGTCCCCCACCACGCGTTCCGAGCGCTGACATCGGTAGTTGATCGCCGTGTCGACGACGTTGATGCCAGATTCCAGCGCCTCGACGAGTGCCTCGTGGTAGTCCTCGTCGGCTTCGTCGGTGGGGTCGCCGAGGTAGGTGCCGACGCCGACCGAGGAGACGACGCAGTTCCCGAAGGATCGGAAGTACGTGCGGGCGAACCGCTCGTGGTGGCGGTCGCGGTAGTTCCAGGTTGCCTCGCGGGTAGCCATGGGCGTAGATTGGAGCGCGGGGCCTAAAGACGGGACGGTCGCGGGTACCGGTTCCACCCAGTGCGCTCACTCGAAACACTCGACGGGGACGCCGGTCTCCAGGGAGTCCGGAACGAGCGCGTCCCCGGGATCACGGATGCCACAGGCCTCCGCTCGAAGCACGACACCATCGTCCACATCTAAGGAAACGTAGCAGATTGGTGAATCGAGATTGCCTCCGCTGCCCTCGCCCTCAGATTAGAGGGTGGCGAAGTAGTTGTACTCGAGTCGGACGGCGGCGGCACTATCGAGTGCCGTGTGCGCCCAGATGTCGTGAACTCCAAATCCGAACTGTGCGGTTCGGCCGTCCAGATCCCGCCGCGATGACTTCTGGACGAACGCTCGTTCGTACTGCGTCGCGTGCTCGACGACGTTGGGTTCATCGCCGATCCGTGGAGGGCCACCCGGGTATGCCTGGGGCTCGACGGCATCGTCGGTCCGGCGGTCCGCTGAATCCAGCGTCGGCCGACTGGCTTCACCGCAGTCGTAGTCCGGCGGTGCCGTTCGAGTGGCTGTGTCAATCGTCGACGACTGTCCGGTCGGTTCGCCGCTCGCCGTCTCGGCCGACGGAGTTCCTGCCTCCGAGCTACAGCCGGCAGTCCCGAGGCCGAATCCGACGCCCAGCACCCCGAGAAAGTGACGGCGGCGCATTCGGGTTCGAGTGGTGGCGGTCGCGGTAAGTGCTTTCTCCCGCTCCGTGTTCGGAGTCGATATCGTCACTCCGCGGTGTGGACGACATCGACATCGGCCAGCGAGTGGACCGGCCCCTCGTCGACGTCGCGTTTGTTGTGCGTGACGAAGGTCCCGCCCTCGGTGTAGACGGTTGCGAGGGTGAACAGGTCGACAGCGTCGAGGACGACATCCTGAGACTGGAGTTTGTCGTCGAGATAGGACGCTTCGATGGCCGTGTCGTCGGTAAACGAGAGAATCCGGTCGAACGTCGACCTGAGACGGCGTTGCTCCTGTCGCCGCTCGGCACGGCTGGTGTGATACTGGAACGACTCCCAGGCGACGTGCGCGGGTAGCGTCCACTCCTCGGTGCTGTACTGCTGGAGGTGGTCGATGACCGCCTGATTCGAGTTCCGCAGTTTGACCAGTACGTCCCTGTCGAGGGCGATCATCTATCGTCGCTCCTCCAGCGACTCGTTCAGTCGGTCGCGCGCTTCGTCCATCCGCTCGATGTCCTCGTCGTCGACGGGCGGGAGCGATTCGGCGATCCGTTCCACGTCTTTCTCCGTTCGGCTGAGCCGTTCCAGCAGGTCGTTGAAGCTCTCGTCGTCCCGCTTGAGGTCCCGCAATCGCTCTTTGACCTCCTCGCTGACCCGGATCGTACTTATGTGTATACGCTGTGTACAAAATGGTGGTAGGTGTTTCGCCGCTCGGGCACCCATGCCCCCCGGAGCGGCCGCGGGTGGTGCGGTCGACACTCCGTGTCGTACCGGACGCGAGCCAGCGGCTCGCGTCCGGCAGTTTTTCGCCACGTTTTCACGAGGAGAGGTGCCGCGCGGAGCGCGGCACCCGACGAAGTAAAAAGTGGTTAGATATCGCCGCTCATCGCGTCGAACAACCGGTCCGTCAGTTCGGGCATCGTCATACCCGTCGAGGGGCCGATTCCCTCCATGTGGTCCAGCGAGACCTGGCCGCCACCCATGCGGGCGTGACCGCCGGCCTCGGCCATCGGAATGTCGTCGACGGTAGCGCGAAGGGTTTTGCCCATGTGGACGCGGTCGTCCCGCGACCGTCCCGAGAGGTGGACGGTACCGTCTTTCTTGCCGGCGACGACGACCGCCGTGACGCCTTCTAGCCGGAGAAGTTCGTCTGCGGCCTGCGGGATGGCGTCGGCGTTGTTCACCTCGCCGACGTTGGCGAAGCCGAAAGCGTTGCGAACCTCGCGGTTAGTGATGGCACGGGCCTTGACCTCCAGCACCTCGGCGTCGACCTCGGGGTTAGCGATGCGGTCGAGCATGTCCTCGTCGACGCCCTCGTAGAGGTAGGAAGCGGCCCCGAACTCGGCGGCAGAACAGCCCTTGGTGAGGTGCTTGGTGTCCGACTGGATGCCGTATATGAGGCCCGTCGCCAGATCCGTTGGCAACTGTTTGGCCTCGGCCTCGTCATCGGGGTCACTGGGGTCCCAGCCGAGTCTCTCGAAATACTCGGCGAAGATGGTTGCACAGGCACCGATGTCGGTGCGAACGTCCGTGAACTCAACGCCGGTGCCGTCTCCGGGGTGGTGGTCGACGACGGCGAAGGGGTCGACGCTGTCCGCGCCGGAGAACCCTCTCGGCGTGTTGTGGTCGACGAGGACGACCTCCTTCGACGTGAGTTCACTGGCGTCCTCGATGCGCTCGAAGTCCAGGTCGAGGACGGTCTCGAAGGCGCGGTTTTCCTGATGCCGGATCTGGCCGGTGTACTGCATCGACGCGTCGGTGTCGACGGATTCGGCGAGCGTTCGAATGGCCATCGCGCTGGCCATGGCGTCCGGGTCGGGATTGGGGTGCATCAGCACCGACACGTCGTCCCGGGCGGCCAGAAGCCGCTTGATTTTCGCCCCCTCGGGTCGGCGGAGGCGGGCGACGACCCAGGCGACGGCGCCGAGAGCGACGAGCACGGCGACGGCCACCACCACCGACGGTGGGCCGTCTATGGCGAACGCCGCGGTGGTGTCGACGGCCGCATCGGGCCAGACGCCACCCGCGGCTGCAAGTGGCATACTCGCGTTGTGTCGGGCCCAACGAACATGAAGTTTCCCCATCAGTACAACAGTAGAAGTCAACCCCTGGTACGAACACTCCGGTGCTGTACGGCGGCGTTACACCTAGTCGCCGCGGTACGCCTCGATTGCGGCCCGGTATCCCTCCCGATAGGTCGGGAACGAGAGGTCGTACCCCCACTCCTGGAGCCGGTCGTTCGAGCACCGCTTACTCGTCTCGACTCGGCGGCGCGCGGCGGGAGACAGCGCCTCGTCGGCCAGCCGCTCGGCTTTCGTCCGTTTGGCTGGCTCCGTGACGCCGCACTCGGCGGCCAGCCAGTCCGCGAACTCCCATTTCGGGGCCGGTTCGTCGTCGACGACCAGCACCACGTCGTCGCGGCCACGGTCGGTCTCGAGCAGGAACCGTACCACTCCCGCGGCGTCGTCCCGGTGGACCATGTTCAGATATCCGGCCGTGACCGGTCCCTCCAGATATCGCTCCAGTCGGTAGCGGTCGGGGCCGTACAGACCGGCGAAGCGGGCAACGGTTCCGTCGATACCGTTCGCGCCGGCCAGTTCAGTGGCGATCCGCTCGGCTTCGGCCAGCACCTCGGTCTTCTCTGTCGTCGGGTCGAGTGGCGTCTCCTCATCCACCCAGTCGCCGTCGTGGTCGCCGTAGACGCCCGTACTGGAGGTGTAGACCAGCCGGTCCGGTGTGTTCTCGCGAGCGGCGAACTGCTCGACGGTCGTCCGGAGACCGTCGACGTAAATCTCGCGAGCCGCCTCGGCCCCGCGCCCGCCGGAACTGGCGGCGAACACGACCGCGTCGACGTCCGGTACCTGTTCTAAGTCGACGGGGTCGGTCACGTCCGCCTGAACGGCCTCGAGCCCCGCCGACTCGATTGCGGCGACACCCGAATCCGAGCGGCGAACCCCGACGACGTCGTGGTCGGCCGATAGCTGTCGACCCAATTCCAGTCCGACGTAGCCACAGCCCAGAATCGCGACGCGCATCGTCACCGCCTGCTCTCGATGAACCTATGCAGCAGGGCGTACTCTGCCAGCGTCATCGGGTGTCGGCCCTCGACTTTCTGCTGTATCTCCTTGGCTTCGAGTTGGCTGCCGATTCCCGACTGGATCGCCTCCACGTCGAGGACGGCACTGCTCATCCCCATTAGGAGGATGTCGCGGGCGTCCGCGACGAGAAAGTCCCGATCGTCGGGCCGGTCCGGGTCGGTCGCGAGGATGGCCGCCCCGTCCTCCAGCGTCAGGTCGGGCGAATCGCCCTCGACCAGCCCCGAGAGCGTCGTCGCGTCGATTCCGGTCTCGGCCGCGACGGTCTCGATGCCCTGTCGCTCGATCACGTCCGTCAGGACCGCCTCGTAGGCGGCCAGCAGGTCCTCGGGGTCGCGGTCCCCGACTGCCTCGAACTCGTCTCTGAGCATACACGCGGATAGAAGGTCCTCCGGTAAATCAGTGTCAGTTCGGGCGGATTTCGACGGGACTGCGACCGGTCGCTCAGCCGGCCGTCGGTCTCGGAGTGTATCGCGTCGAAAGAGCGGGACCGTATCGAACACAGTTTTATTATCCAGCGCAGTTGGATATCTACCGTGATGCTGGGTGGGCCCGCGTATCGCTGGATTGGGGCGGGTCCAGCAGATCACGGCGACCACGGGGTGGTCCACACATGAGTAGAGGAAAAAAGAGGACGGCAGCGGACGAACTGAACTACTACGAACTGGACGAGTACTTCCCGACGACGGCGTGGCTGGAGACCTACGCCGAACGGCTGTGTGCCAGCGAGGAACTCGACCGGGAAATGAACGGCTGGGGTACCGACTGGAACGGCGATTTCGTGTTCGAGATTCGGAATCTCCCCACCTTCGAGAACGCAGTCAACGACCTGCCTGAGGAGCTCTGGCGCAACCTCGGCGACGCCATCGAGTCCCTGCCTGACAGCACACTCGAGGCCGTCCTGCAGACCGCACCGGAGGGGATACAGAACAACATCGAGGCCCGGACCGGCACCCTCCAAGAGCGGGCGGCGGCGGAGTTGCTGGAGACGCCCATCGAGGAGTCCCCGGAGAAGGTCTGGCCGGGTCTCCGCAACATCATGCCGGAGGTGCTGGACGACCTTGTCGACGAACTCGACGAACACGTCACCGACGAGGGCCACGTCTTCGCCTGGCTCAACATGGTCGACGGCGACTGTCTGGAGACCGCGACGATGCAATCCTTAGACGAGCGCGAACACCGCGTCCGCCTCACCGGCGAGTACGCGGACTGGAAACGCCTACTGTCGGGCGAACTGGGCCTCCTCGACGCCGTGATGGGCGGGACGCTGAACGTGACCGCCGACATGAAAAATACCCTGCAGTACATGGACGCACAGTTGGAGATGGTCGAGGTCGCCGCGGAGACGGACAAACGGTACCTTTTTTAATCCTAACTGGTTCCGTTACCGGAGTCGCCCGCGACGGCCCCCTGCGTGAAAAGTTGAGGGAGAATGCGTGAGCGCCTGCCGTGACGGCGCCAGCGGCGTCGCTCGAACAACTCCCACGGAAAGAGAGTACGGTTTCAGGCTTCCACTGCCAGCCCGGCCTCTCGTGCGGCCTCCTCGGCACTCTGGTCGTCGTGGATGACGCTGGCGACGCCCTGCGTGATCGCTTCGGGGTCGTCGTGCTGGAAGATCGACCGGCCCATCGAGACGCCGGCCGCACCGGCGTCCATCGCGCCCCGCACCATCTCCAGCGTCTCCCTGTCGGTGCCTTTCGACCCGCCCGCGATGACGACCGGCAGGCTCGTCGACTCCACGACGTGCTGGAAGCTCTCGGCGTCGCCGGTGTAGCCGGTCTTCACCAGGTCCGCGCCGAGTTCCTCGCCCAGGCGGACGGCGTGGCCGACAGCCTGATTGTAGTCGTCGGATTCGGGGTCGATCTCCGGACCGCGCGCGTAAGTCATGGCGAGGACGGGCATCCCGTAGCGGTCGGCCTCGCTCGTGACCGCTGCGAGTGCCTCGATCTGTTCGCGTTCGTACTGTGAGCCGACGTTGATGTGGAAGGAGACGGCGTCAGCACCCGCCCGGATGGCGTCCTCGACGGTCCCGGTCGCGCGCTTGTCGTTTTCGTCCGGACCGATGGCCGTCGAGCCGTTGAGATGGCAGATGTAGCCCGCGCGGTTCTTGTTTTCGTGCACACGTTCTGCGATGCCCTTCTGAGTGAGAACTGCGTCGGCACCGCCCCGTGTGATCGCGTCGATCGTCGATTCGATGTCTTTGAGGCCGCTGACGGCCCCCAGTGTGATGCCGTGGTCCATTGGGACGATGAGGTGGCGTTCCCCTGTCCCGATGCGCGCCAACCGCGCTGCGTTCCCCGTACTCATGTTAGGGGAAAGTGTGGCAAGTACAGACATAAGCGTTGCGAGACTGCGACACGGCCACCCGTTCCGGACCGGCCGCCGTCGGTGAGTTCGCGTCCAGAGCGTCGCCGGACCGAGCGGTGTCGGCCCGGGAACACGCGTCAGTCCCCACCGGCCTTGGCCCGCTCTCGAGCCCCGCGCAGTGCTCCCTGCTTCAGTTCGCGGGCCCTCGTTTCGAGTCGGTCGGCCACCGCTGAGACCGGTTCGTCGCTCTCTGTGCCCTCGGCCACGATGTCGACGAGAGCAGAGCCGACGATGACCCCGTCGGCCCCGGCCCGGACGATTCGCGCGGCGTGGTCGCCCTTTTTGATGCCGAAGCCGACGGCTTTGGGCACCTTCCAGTCGTCGATACGGGCTAAACTCTCGTCGGTCTGGTCGCTCACGTCGTCGCGCGCGCCGGTCGTCCCCAGTCGGGCCTGTACGTAGACGTAGCCCGACACCTGCTCGCGCATCTCGTCAAGGCGCTCGCCGCGTGTCGTCGGCGCGACGATGAACACGAGGTCCAGGCCGAACTCGTCGCAGGCGGTCCGGAGCGGGTCGGCCTCCTCGGCCGGCAGGTCCGGGACGACAAAGCCCGTCAGCCCGACATCTGCGGCCTTCTCGACGAAGGAACGCGGCCCGTCCTCGTCGCCGTACTGGTAGATGAGGTTGTAGTAGGTCATACAGACCAGCGGCACGTCCACGTCCACGTCCTCGACGAACTCGAAGTACCGGTCCGGCGTCATCCCGGCGTCCAGCGCGCGAACAATGGCGTCTTGAATCGTTTTCCCCTCCGCGATGGGCTCGGAGAAGGGTAGACCGAGCTCGATCACGTCCGCGCCGCCCCGGGCCAGCGCCTCGACGTACCCGATCGAGGCCTCGTAGTCGGGGTCGCCGGCCGCCAGATACGGGACGAAGGCGGGCTCGTCGCGTCCGAACGCAGTGCCGAGGTCGGGGTTGTTGGCCATCTACATCGCACCTCCGGCGGTGTCAAACACGCTCATGTCGACATCCACGTCGAGGTCCCGCTGTTCGGTCTCCTCGATGACGGTCTGGAGGTCCTTGTCGCCTCGGCCCGAGACGTTTATTACTGTGACGTCGCCCACCGCGTCGGGGTTCTCGTGCAGATAGCCGAAGGCGTGGGCGGTTTCCAGCGCGGGGATGATCCCCTCCTCCTGTGAGAGGCGGTGGAACCCCTCCAGCGCGGCGTCGTCGTCGACGTTGACCGGCCTGACCCGGCCCGTATCGACGAGGTGGGCCAGTTCCGGCCCGACGCCGGCGTAGTCCAGCCCCGCCGAGACACTGTGTGACTCCATGATCTGCCCGTCCGAATCCTGCAGGAGCTTGGTGCGTGCACCGTGGAGAACACCCTCGTCGCCGGTCGAGAGCGTCGCCGAGTTGGGGGCAACGCCTTCTTCCTCGTCGACGGCCAGCGAGGAACCGCCGGCCTCGACGGCTATCAGTTCCACCTCGTCGTCCTCGGCGAACTCGGCGAACGCCCCCATCGTGTTCGACCCGCCGCCGGCACACGCGACCACCGAGTCGGGGAGTCTGCCGAGTCGCTCGCGGCTCTGCTCGCGCATCTCCTCGGAGATGACGCTGTGGAAGTCACGGACCATCCGCGGGAACGGGTCCGGGCCGACGATCGACCCGATGACGTAGTGGGTGGTTTCGACGGTCGTTGCCCAGTCGCGCATCGTCTCGCTGATAGCCTCCTTGAGCGTGCCCCGGCCCACGGTCACGGGGTTCACCTCTGCCCCGTTGAGCCGCATCCGGAACACGTTGGGCCGCTGGCGGTTGATATCGGTTCGGCCCATGTAGATCTCACAGGGCATGTCCAGGTGGGCGGCCGCCATCGCCGTCGCGGTGCCGTGCTGGCCGGCCCCGGTTTCGGCGATGATCCGGTCTTTGCCCATATACTTGGCGAGCAGAACCTGTCCGAGCGCGTTGTTCAGTTTGTGTGCGCCTCCGTGGAGCAGATCCTCACGTTTGAGGTACACCTCGGCGTCGTACGCGCCCGAGAGTTGGTCGGCGTACTGCAACGGCGTCGGCCGGCCGCCGAAGTCTCGCAGTCGCTCGCGGAACTCGTTCATGAACCCGTCCTCGTTGTTCAGCACGTACCGTTCGTACGCGTCTGTCAACTCCTCGATGGCCGGCATCAACGCCTCTGGCACGTACTGACCGCCGTACTCTCCGAATTTTCCTGTCTCACTCATGTTTCGGTCTCCGTTTGCGTCAGTCGCGACGTGTTTTCCTCGACCGGTCCGTCCATGATGGCGCTACCGATCAACAGCCCATCTGCCCCAGCCGCTCGCATTCGGGACACGTCGGCAGCGGTCTCGATACCGCTCTCGGCCAACACGGTCACGTCGTCGGGTACGTCGGCTGCGACACGCTCGAACGTCCCCAGGTCGACGTCCAACTGTGCGAGGTCACGGTTGTTCACACCCACGATATCGGCTCCGGCGTCAAGTGCCTGCTGGAGTTCCGCCGCGTCGTGAACCTCCACGAGAACCTGGAACCCGCGGTCCCGGGCCGCTCCGAGCAGGTGAGCCAGTCCGTCGGTATCCGATTCCTGCAAGAACCGGGCGATCAGAAGGATGACGTCGGCCGCCACGGTGTCGAGTTGGGCCTCGCGCACGACGAAGTCCTTCCGCAGGACCGGCACGTCGACGGCATCGCGGATTCGGCGCACGTTCTCCGGTGAGCCGCCAAAGTGGTCCGGTTCGGTCAGCACCGACAGGGCCGCCGCGCCGCCGGCAACCATCTCCTCGGCGAGCTCGACGGGGTCGTCGGTCCGTTCGCCGTCGGTCGTCGGACTCGTCGGCTTGATCTCTGCGACTACGGGTACCCGCCCGTCGGCCTCGGCTGCCGCGAACGCGTCGGGTAGCGACCGCGGGTCGACCGACAGCCGCCCGTCGCCCCCACCTCGCTCGCGAGCGGCCGCGAGTATTGCTTCCACCGCTGGTGCTATTTCTCCACTAGCGTCCATTACTGTACACTGACGGACGGAACTGCACATAAGACTTGCGCCCGGGAACGGTGAGTCGAGGAATAGCCTGAAGAGGTGACACGACGAACTGTCGAACTGAAATGACGGATAGACGAGATTTTCTCGGGGGACTGACGCTCCTCGGAGCGGCCAGCGTGGCCGGTTGTCTCGGTGATGACGGCAGGAGCGGCGGGAGCGGCGGGGACGGGCGACGGACGCCGACCACGGTGGGACCGGCTGCGTCCGGGAGTCAGTCCCGAGAGCCTGACGAGGCGGGGGACGGGGGGTCACTCCCATCGGCACTCCGAGTCGTCTCGGCGGTCGGAACCGGCGTCGAGGCCCGCCGGATTGGGACGGTCGAACTGACGGTCGGCAGGGCCGACTGGGTCGAGAGCGTCGATCTGACCGATCTCACCGCCACCTGGACCGTCCCTGGCGACAGCTATGAACTGGCCGCGGCCACCACCGATACCGATACCGACGCCGACGGCTACTTCGGAATCGAACCGGACAGGGGAACGGCCGCGGACGCGACGCTGCAGACGGCCGACGAGCGGCACCGACTGGTGTTCGACCTCGGAGACGACGACGTCGAGAACGACGACCGGCACCGGCGGACGGAGACCGACGTCACGCACTTCGGTGAAGTCGTGCGCGAGGACGACGTCGTCGGTCTCAGACTCACGACGGCCGGTGGGTCAACGACGAGCGTCCGGCTGTTGGCCCCGGCCGACGTGACGGAAATCGAGGGAACCGTCGAGTTGACCATCGACTGATACTGTCGGCCGGGAGAGGCTCCAGCCGACGTGCGCCTGGAGTTATACGGGCACGGCTGGCGTCGTACCGGCGGACTGACGTCCACTGGCACCCGTCCGGCGGTGTGTGATTTCCGGTCGCGTTACGGTACGGTCGTTTACAGGTCGGGCGCGACTCGTCTGTGTTTACCTGTCGGCGGCGGATGCTCCTCCGGACCGGCATCACCGCCACAGCGCTCGCGGTAGCTGGCTGCACCAGCCAGGACGACTCGGTCGACCCTGCCGCCGACAGTGACGGCGGAACCGACGACGCCGGCGGAACCGAGATACCCGGGACCGTAGTGGTGGAGGCACCGATACGAACGATTTGGCCGAGACCACGACGGACGACGACCGGCGGCCGACCGACCGGAGACAGGCCGCCTCGAAGGTGAGGGTCGTCGCGGACGGGCGGATCAGCGCCGTCGAACTGACGGTCGTACCCGCTCTGGGGGCCGGTCCCGTCGGCCTGGACGTCTTGATTGTCCAAAGGGTCGGCGCGAACGGAACCGACGATGTCGCTACGACGTCGGGTGGGGCGACGGTCGACGGCGGCTTTCGGCTCGCCCCGGTCACGGACTCGGACGACTCCGCATCAGTCGTGGACGTCGTCGACGACCGGATGCGGTTGTCGATGGCTCTCTGGACGACCGACGGGGTATCCCGCGTGGAGGAGTTCGGTGAATCGCTCCGGCCTGGGGTCGCGGCTGCGGTCAGAGTCGCGACTGGCAGTAGCGCGACGGCAACCGTCCGACTCAGGGTATCGCAGACGCTCGCCGGCGAGCAAGCAGTCACCCTGTAGCCAGTTTCAAGACCCTCTCACCCCTTCACGCGAGCATGAGTAGCGATGTCGCGGGCATCTACGCACGCGAATCGGAGTATCTCGACCGCTTCGTGCAGGTCGGGATTGCACAGGGTCGAGTCATCTCCGTCTCGTTCCCCGAAACCCCCGACGAGGGTGCCGAGGACGAACACGAGCTCCTGGATCGGGTCGGCGCGTACCTGCAGGGGAGCGAGGAAACCTTCGAGAACGTTCAGGTTGCGCTGACCGTCCCGACCGACCAGCGACAGGTGCTCGAGTCCGTCCGGGAGATTCCGTACGGACGGGACTCCTCGGTCGCGCAACTCACGCGGATGACGCCCGGACTGGACGACGAGAGCGACGCCGACCTGCGGTCAGTTCAGGAGGCGCTCGCCGAGAACCCCGCACCGGTTTTCATCCCCGACCACCGCGTCCGCGACGGCCCCGGCACGACCCCGCGCGCGGTCGCCGACAAACTCCGGTCCGTCGAAGGTATCTGAGTCCCGGTACCTCGCCGCCTGTCGATTTGAGTTGCGTGCTGTTCCTCCGTGAACTCAGTTACCCCTGTCGTGTAGACAACAGGTCACAGTGGCGAACGAGCTATCGTGGCGAACGATTTTACACGACGTCACAGTGGGTTGTGGGAGCGGTTGCGGTCTCAAGGGTCATCACGGCGTCTGCGTCCGGCGACGTGGACCGCCTGTTCGTCGCCGATCACAGTACGCTGGCCAACTCCGTGGGCGAGGGAACTCCTACGAACGCGGGACAGGCGCTGGCGGCCCGGACTGCCGAACGGATCGTCGAACGGTACCTCTGCCCTCTCTCGTAGCGGAGTGTGCCCGCCCGTGCGGAGCCATCAATAGTATCATAGGCACGTGGTGCTATCTCCCGGCCGTGGTTGATGAACGTGTGTCTCGACGCCGGCTGCTCGCAGCGGTAGCCGTCTCCGGCTCGGTAACGGGCTGTACTGGCTTGCTAGAGGGGGAGTCCGGAGCGACTCCGTCGGATGGCCCACCATCCGGGACGCCGACGGCAACCGAACGGGCGCCTCCGATGGACTCACCCGACGCGGCCACCGGCGTCACGGTCACCGAGGTGTCGACCGGTCTCTCGAACCCCTGGGGGCTCGCCTTCCTCCCCGACGAGTCCGGCCTGCTGGTGACCGAGCAGGCCGGGCAGCTCCTGCTGACGGACGTGGAGAGCGGCGACCGAACCGCGCTGTCGGGGGTCCCGACGGTTCACGCTCGCGGCCAGGGTGGGCTGCTGGACGTGACGCTACACCCCAACTTCGACTCGAACCGACTCGTCTACCTCACCTATTCCGTCGCGGGTGAGGGCGGTTCGACCACACGGGTCGGTCGCGGGCGACTGGAGCGCGACCGGAGCCGGCTCGTCGACTTCGAACCGGTCTACACCGCCCGTCCGTTCGTCGAGTCGAACGGCCACTACGGCTCACGAGTGGTCTTCGATACCGAGGGGTATCTTTACGTCAGCGTCGGCGACCGGCAGTTCAAGAACTTCGGCCCGGACCACGTCGCACAGTCGCTGGACGACGACCTCGGGTCGGTGCTGCGACTCAAGGACGACGGGTCCGTTCCCGATTCGAACCCGTTCGTCGACGACCCGGACGCCTCGGACGCAGTGTTCACCTACGGCAACCGGAACCCGCAGGGACTCGCGATACACCCCGAGACGGGCGCGGTGTGGGAGACGGAGTACGGCGAGCGCGACGGCGACGAAATAAATATTCTCGAAGGTGGTGAAAACTACGGCTGGCCAGTCGCGGACAACTCCTGTCGGTACGGTACCGACGACCCGGTCGGCGTCTCACACGGAGAGCGTGCGGACGTGGTCGCGCCGGTCTACGGGTGGGCCTGCGGGAGCGGCGGGTTCCCGCCGAGCGGCACCACCTTCTACGACGGGAACGCGTTCCCCGAGTGGCGTGGCGACCTGTTCGTCGCCGGTCTGGCCAAGCAGTACCTCGCCCACTTCACGGTCGACGGTCGCGAGGTGACGGAGGTGGCGCCACTGCTGGCCGACAGCGGTCAGCGTATCCGTGACGTGACAGTGTCGCCGGCCTCGGGTCACCTCTACGCGGCGGTCGATGCCGACAGCGCGCCGATATACCGTATCGAACCCGGCGAGTGAGTTCGAATCGGTCTCTCCCGGCCGGTTCCGTTCCCGTCCGGTTCGGTCGTGACCGTGCCTGCCTCGGTCGGAGTGTGTCCGAACTCCCAGCGACGGTTTCCCTGAATGTGGACGGGGCGGTACACCCGCCAGCCACGCCGGTAGTGTCCGTTTACTCCCCTTTGCGACTCAGTTCGAACTCGGGAGCGCTCGGTTCCGACATCAAATCGCCGCGTCTCACAGATTAGCCCGACGGCGTCCGTACAGGTCGGTCACGGTGGTCCTCCGCCGTACCAAGCAGCGTCGTGACCTCACCCGCTACCGCCGACACGCTCTCCCCACTCGACGCCCAGCAGTTCGTGGACGACGAACTCCAGAGCGTTCACGAGGTAGTGGGCGACGAATACTACCAGAAAGCTCCCGGTGACGATGAACGCGCCGGCCAGCACGAAGCCGAGCGACCCGGTGACGACGACGCCAGCCCGACCCTGTGCGCCGTGGCCCAGCGCGAAGGCGAGCGAGGAGACAACCGCCAGCGCCCATACGGACGTCCCGAATCCGGCGGTGGTCGCGCCGACGACCGCCGCCCGGAAAATGAACTCTTCGACGCCCGCGATGATCGGGAGAACCACAAAGAGGAGCGCGACCCACCCGCCGGTCGACTCCGGTGCGAGCATCGACCGCAGGCGCTCGTCGTGTTCGACGCCCATCGCGTCGGCGCTGACCGCGCCAATCTCGTTGGCGGCGTACAGCGTGACGCCCAGCAGAACACCGGCCGCGAGTGCCGGGAGGCCAGTCGAGAGCGGCGCGTCGGTGACGCCGAACGCCGACGCTGGAATCTCGAAGTACCACGCGCCCGCGAGCAGGAAACCGCCGAACAGCCCCTGCGTGAGCGCGACGTTGGCCAGCAACGTCCCGGTCGAGAGGGCGCCGGTGGCGGCGTCGGCACCCGAGTTCCGCCCGCCGGGTGTTCCGGTCGCCGCGAGTTCGCCGTTCGCTCGGAGCGGTCGCTCGTCGGCGCGGGAGTCAGTGTCAGCCTCCGGCGGGACGAACGTCGGAATCTCGTCGGCGCGTCGGCGGTCGGATGCGGAAGCAGTGCGGTCGGTGACTCCGGCCTCGTCGTCACGGACGACGCGCTGGGAGAGACGAGCAAGCGCGAGTAAGAGAGTGAGGACGACGCCCGTCAGTCCGACGAACGCACCCCACTGCGCCACGGCTTACTGAGGGCTCGGGCTTCCGCCGCTGCGACCGACTTCGCGCTGCTCTAGCGCCTTGCCGGTGATATTTTTCAGGCGGTTGACGAGGCCGTCTTTCTCGGGTTCACCCGCGAGAGCGACCTCCAGCACTTCGCTGATGTGGGAGACGGGGACGATTTCGATCATCTCCTCGTACTCCTCTTCGATCATCACGTCCTGCTCGTTGGCCTTGGGGATAATGACCGTGTCGAGACCGGACTTGGCCGCGGCTTCGATCTTGTGCGTGACGCCACCGACAGGCAACACGTCACCCCGGACCGACAGAGAGCCGGTCATCGCGAGGTTCTGCTCGACGGGGACCTCTTCCAGTGCCGAGATGACCGCGGTCGCCACGGTGATTGAGGCGGAGTCGCCGTCGACGCCGCCTTCACCGGCCTGGACGAACTGGATGTGAACGTCTCGTTCGGTGATGTCCTCGTCGGAGAACTTCTTGATGATTGCCGAGACGTTCTGGACGGCCTCCTGAGCCATCTCTTTGAGCTGGCCCGTGGCGATTACTTCGCCCGGACCCTGCGAGGGCGTGACTTCGGCCATGACGGGAAGAACGATACCGGAGTCCTCACCCATCACCGCCAACCCGTTGACGCGGCCGATCACGTCGCCTTTGTTGACGGTGAGTTCGTAGTCTTTCCGTCGCTCGATGTAGTTGTCCGCGAGCTGCTGCTCGATGGAGCGACTGCGGCGTTTAGCCTGCAGCACGTCCTCGCGTTCGGTGTACTCCTTGTCCTCTGCGCGGGCGATGTCGCCAGCGACTCGCACCAGTCCACCGAGGTCACGCAGTTTCAGGGTGAGGTGTCCCTTCCGACCGGCGCGGCGGCGAGCTTCGAGGATGATCTCCTCGACGGCCTGCCGGTCGAAGTGGGGGAGTCGTCCGTCCTTCTCGACTTCCTGTGCGATGAATCGGGTGTACTTCCGACGCATCTCGGCCTCGTCTTCGATGGTGTCGTCCATGTACACCTCGTACCCGTACCCCTTGATTCGAGAGCGCAGGGCTGGGTGCATGTTCTCCATCGCGTCGAGGTTCCCGGCCGCGATCATGATGAAATCGCAGGGGACGGCCTCGGTCTGGACCATCGCACCCGAGGAACGCTCGGACTGGCCCGTGATCGAGAATTTGCCCTCCTGAATCGCCGTCATCAGTTTCTGCTGACTGCGGATGTCGAGGGTGTTGATCTCGTCTACGAACAGGACGCCCTTGTTGGCCTTGTGGATCGCGCCGGGTTCGACGCGGTCGTGGCTGGGCGTCTCCATGCCGCCGGACTGGAACGGGTCGTGGCGGACGTCGCCCAGCAGTGCGCCGGCGTGTGCACCGGTCGCGTCCTCGAAGGGCGCGGTGTTTTGCTCGGCGTTGTTAACCAGCAGGTTCGGAATCATCGCGTCGTTGCCCCGCGAGCCGTACCGGAACGCGAGGTAGATGACACCGGCCGCCAGGATGCCCAGCAGGGGTTGCTGGACGATCAGCAGCGAGTAGCCGATGACGATTGCGATGATGATCCACATGAGGAAGCTACGCATCTGATTGCGCTTACGCGCTTCCTCCTTGTGGGCGTCGACGATCTGATCGCCTTTGCCGGCGGGCACAGTTCGAACCTTCGGTTCGTTACCGTCGTCGGGGTTGTGATAGACGAGGACGTCCTGCAGCTCCTCTTTGGGGAGCAACTGGCTCATCGCCTTGGCGAGCATCGATTTTCCGGTCCCAGGTGAGCCGATCATCATGACGTGGCGACGCTGTTTTGCAGCCTTCTTCACCACATCACGGGCGTGGTCCTGTCCGATGACTTGGTCGACCAGTCGGTCCGGGACCTCGATGTCGTGGGTCGAGTCGATTTTGAGGCCGCCCAGGATGTCGTCCTCGGCGTTTTCCTCGTCGACCGGGGCGTCGATCTCTACTTCACTGCCCAGGTCGTCGATACTACCATCGTTACCGTCGGGAATCCCAGGCTCCTCGCCGTCCCCATCGTCGTGGACGCTCTCGATGCCGTCGACATCGTCGATGTCGTCGACTACGTTGTCGAACGCGTCCGGGGACTCCTCAGCGGAGTCGGGCCCCCCGTCTTCGGGGTCGTCGTCGGTGTCCGTACTGTCGTTCATAGAATCGTTGCTGTTACTGAAATCGAAGGGCTGTCTACTGATATACTTTCTCCCCTATTCAGGCCAGTGAGAAGGACAAAACCGCAGGACAGCGGCGTCGTGTGCGGGTATTCAGAGTGGCGACGACGACTCGCGGATTTTATGCGACTGCCCACGTACGTACAGGTATGGCACGGGGGTTTTACATCGGCCGCTTCCAGCCGTTCCACGATGGCCACCGGGAAATGACCGACCGTATCGCCGAGACGGTCGATGAAGTGGTCGTCGGTATCGGCAGCGCCGACGTCTCACACACCGTCCGGAACCCGTTCACTGCAGGTGAACGAATCATGATGGTCTCTCGCGTCCTCGACGAAATAGACACGCAGACGTACGTCGTCCCCATCGAAGACATCGACCGCAACTCCGTCTGGGTGGCCCACATCCAGAGTATGGCCCCGGAGTTCGACGTCGCGTACTCGAACAACCCACTCGTCATCAGACTGTTCGAGGAAGCCGGCATCGAAGTCCGCCAGTCCGAGATGTACAACCGCGGAAATCTGAAGGGCTCGCGCATTCGGTCTCGGATGGTCGAGGGGAAAGACTGGGAGCATCTCGTTCCCGGCGTCGTCGTCGAGGTACTCGACGAAATCGACGGGCTGGAGCGACTCCGCCGGATCGCGGACGAAGACGGCGACGACGCCACGGAGAACGACCACTGACACCCACAGCCACACAGCATGCTCACCCTCGCGACAGATTTCGGCTCGCCGTACCCCGCCGCGATGAAAGGCGTCGTCCTGCAGGAGTCGGACGCTCGCCTCGTAGACGTCGCCCACGATTTCCCCCGTCAGGACGTGCGGACTGCGGCTTTCTGGCTTCGGGAGATTCTCCCCTGGTTCCCACCGGCCGTCCACCTGGTCGTCGTCGACCCTGGCGTGGGAACCGACCGGGCCGCCGTCGTCGTCCGCGCCGGCGATCACGCCCTCGTCGGTCCGGACAACGGCGTCCTCCTGCCGGCAGCCCGCCGGCTCGCGGACGAGAGCGACGGAATCGATTGCTTCGAGATCGACCTGGGCGACCCCGCGAGTTCGACGTTTCACGGGCGAGATGTGTTCGCGCCGGCGGCCGCGCTCGTCCACGAGACCGGCGTCGGCCGTGTCGAGACACGCGAGGAGTTCACACCGGCCGCGGACTGGGTGGACCTCACGTTCCCCGAACCGACGGTGGCGGACGACCGAGCGACCGGCGAGGTACTGGTCGTCGACGGCTTCGGCAACGCCATCACGAACGTTCCCGGCGACGTTCTCGCCGGTCGGTACGGCAGCACGGTGGCGGTCGACGGCGAGCCCGCGCCGGTAGAACCGACGTACGCCGCGGTCGATGCGGACCGGCGGCTGGTGACCGTCGGGAGTCACGAGAACGTCGAACTCGCAGTCAATCGTGGCCGCGGCGAGGCGGCGTTCGGCGTCGGTGTCGGCGACAGACTGACGCTCGAACTCAGTTAATCCGTCTCTATCCGGTCGAGCAGGTCCGAGAGCGCCTGCTTGGCCACTCGTTCTTTCACCTCCGTTCGAGAGCCGTCGAACCGGTATCGCTGGACGGTCGTCGTCGACGCACCGCTCCCCCACGGCGCGGCGGAGGAGACGCCGACGAAGACAGTGCCCACTGGATGGTCCGCGCGGTCGCGCTCGGGACCGGCCACACCGGTGGTCGAGAGGCCCCATGTCGTGCCCGCGACGTCACGTGCCCCCTGTGCCATCTCGCGGCCGACTCGTTCCGAAACTGCGCTCTCGTCGTCGAGCGCTTCGCGGGCGACGCCCAGGACCTGTTGTTTCGCGTCGTAACTGTACGTCACGAACGAGCGGTCGAAGTACGCGCTGGACCCCGGCACGTCGGTCACGAGTGAGGCGACCAGTCCGCCCGAACAGGACTCGGCGGCCGCCAACGTCTCACCGCGTCGCCCGAGCGCATCCCCGACGCGTGTCTCGATCAGTGGCTCCGTCCCGAACTGTCGCATAGGCTGTAGACTCACCGGCCACGGAATTGAATCCCCGGGACGGACGAGCGTGACTGCGGCCAACCAGTTTTTTGGCTCGCCTAAACTTCGACGGATTTAACTGTGGATTAGGTCACCCTAAAACTGATGAACGCGAACAGAAGACAGCTGCTCCGGACGGCCACGGCGGTGGCTGCAGGGCTGGGACTCGCAGGGTGTAGCGGCAGCAATCAGGACGGCACACCGACGGAAACGGCGACAGGCGCGGACGCCGACACGCCGGCTTCGGCCGAGGGTGACTCAGAAGCCGAAGCGGGCTCGACGAGCGTCGGCGCGGAGGCGGCCGTCGCCGCGGAGTGGACGGCGATGCGGATGCGACTCGACGACGCGTTCACCCTCGGTGTCGCGGGCCACACCGAGGCAGGCGCGAGCGTCGGTCAGAGCGTGTTCGCCCAGTTCGAGAGTGCCAACGGTGAGTACGGCGCACACGAGTACCTCGAAGCCACGGACGAGGCCAACTACAGCGGCTTCGAGGAGGACGGACTGGTCGTTATGAACGAGAGGCTGAACGCAGGTGACGCCGAGGCCGCCCGGGACGGCTGGCGGACGGCCAACACCAACCTCCGTGAGGCGACCGTTGCCCGCATCGGCGAGACCGGCGCGAACGCGCTGGCGGTCCTCCGGTTCGGCGCGGCCGTGAACAACGTCGAACTGCTCGCCGCCGCCGGCGACGTCGAGGGCGCGGCCTCGGTCGGACAAGAAGTGCTAAGCTGGTGGGAGAGTTCGCCCGCTCACGACGCGGTCGAGAGTGCCGACAGCGAGGCGTACGAGCGCCTCGAAGGCGCGATGGAGGACGCGATTTCGGCCGCACAGTCCGGTGACGTGGCGGGAGTCCGGAGCGCGACGAACACAGCGTTGAGCGCCTCGGCGACCGGGGCCTACGCCGTCGCCGGCAGCCGGAACGTCGCAGGCGCGGGCCAACTCGCGGCTTACCAGGCACAGGGCTGGGACGCCGCGACGCTCGCTTCGATGGGCGGTGCCGGCGAGGCACAGGCCCACGCCGCCGTTCTCACGACGTATCGCGCACGCGTCCACGATTCGCACTGGGTCGCGGCCCGCGGCGAGACCGACACCGCACAGACGATGGCTCAGGACGTGTTCGCGCACTTCGAGGGTGCGAGGGCTCACGACGCGCTGGAAGAGGCCAACAGCGAGGCCTACGAGAGCTTCGAGAGCGGACTGGACTCGCTGATTTCGGCCATCGACAGCGGTGATTCCGCGGGCGTCGACGACGCGCTGGCAGCGGTCGACGACAACCTCGTGACGGGTATCGAGGCGCTGGTCGGCGACACCGGTTCGGCGGTCCTCGAAGCCGAGTTCTTCCGAGCGCGACTCCAGGACGCCCGGGAGGTCTACCGGTTCGGTGGCGCCGACACCGCCGCAGAGATTGCACAGTCCCTGTTCCGGACCTTCGAGCAGAACGAACTCGGCTTCCACGAGGCCTTCGAGGCGGCAGACGCCGAGGCCTACGAGTCCTTCGAGTCACACCTCGGCTCCCTGCAGACGGCCTTCGAGAACACGAACGACAGCGGCGTCGAGACCCACGCGACGGGCGTGCTCGACGAACTGCTCGGCTTCGAGACGACCGCCGGGTCGACCGGCCAGGTCGGTGCCGGCGAGACCGCGTACATGGCCGCTCGGATCTTCGACGCCGCGGGCGTCGCCGCGCTCGGCAAGTCCGGGCGCGCGAACAGCGTCGTCCAGGAGACCTTCGCCGGCTTCGAGGCCGGCGCCGGCGGCTTCCACGAGGCGCTGGAGGAATCGGATTCGGAACTGTACGAGAGCTTCGAGAGCGACCTCTCGGCGGTCGGCGCCGCGGCCAACGACGGCAGCACCGTCTACGGCACCGCGAAGAGTTTCTACGGGAAGACAGTCGACGCCGCCTACGCAGTCGTCGGCGCCGGCGGCGCCAGCGTCGTCACGCCCGTGATGCAGGACACTTTCGCCGCCTTCGAGGAGGCGACGGTCCACGAGATGCTCGAAGAAGCCGACGAGAGTACCTACGAGAGGTACGAGGCTGCGCTGGACGACTACATCAGCGCCCTCGACTCCGGGTCGGGCGTCGAGAGCGCCGCGACGGCTTACGCCGACGCCTCGACCCGTGCACAGTTCGCCGTCGTCGACGCCGTGGCCGATGCTCCTGTCGGCGAGGGAGGCGGCGAGGCCAGCGGCGAGAGCGAAGAAACGAGCCTCCAGGGCGGTCCCGACGTCCAAGACGGCGTGCCGGACGGCGCCGACCACATCGTCGACATGCGGGCCGTCGCCTTCGAGCCGGCCGAACTCACGGTGAAAGTGGGCGATACGGTCGCGTGGGCACACCGCGCCGGTGAGGCACACAACGTCGTCGCCTACGAGGACGCGATTCCCGAGGGCGCAGGGTACTGGGCCTCCGGCGGCTTCGAGTCCCAGTCCGCCGCCGAAACCGGGTGGGAGAGCGGCGACGGCGCCGTTCAGTCCGGCCAGTCCTACACCCACACGTTCGAGGCGGCCGGCACTCACGAGTACTACTGTGTTCCCCACGAGATGGCAGGGATGAAAGGCGAGGTGGTCGTCGAGGAGTGAGCGGCACTCGCCCCCCCGCCGGAACGTGGGTTTTTGTCTCCGTCGGCCGACAGGTCCGATATGGGATTGTTCGACTGGCTCGGCGACCTCCTCGGCGACAGTGGACCGACAGACGATCGGCGGGGGACCGAACGCCAGCGTCACGGAAGTCACTGGGACACCGTCCTCGCGCCCGAGGGCCGAGAGGCTGCGCTCCGGACGGTCCTGACGGCGACGGTCGAAGGCGGGACTCCGAGCGAAGCCGGCACGCACGAAGGCGCGCCCCTCGTCGGCTACCGGGACTCCCCGGATCCGGTCGGTGCAACCGTCGTCACGCTCGATGAACAGGTCACCACCGGCTACCCGGTCGCCGACGGGGTGGGTCACGAGTTCGGCGTGACTGACCGAACGGAGTGGGCGTCCGGGGTCGAGGCCTGGGTCGAGGGGACGGTCGGTGCGGTGACAGTGACCTGCTTCGACGTCGACTGGTTCGCCCACCGGTCGGCCCCACCAGGGGGAGACGTGACGGCCTCGCTGTCAGTACTGCTTTACAATCTCCAGTCGGCCGACCCGACGGAGCCGCTCGTCACTGCTGACGGCGCGAAAGCGGACGCGACGGCTGGATTCCTCCCGTTCGAGAAGGGCGGCGCCGACGACTACGCCGTCTGGACGACCGTCGACGACGTGACCCGATGGACGTGGCGCGACACCGCGGGGTACCGCCTCCGCGCCCCCCTCGTCCGGGCCGAGGGGAGCGACGACATAGACGTGTCGATGTACGTCGCCGACCACAACCTCGTGGACGGGTACGTCCCCGAACCGGGCGACGAGGTCGAGGGGCTCGGCTGGGTCCAGGGGTCGTTCGAGTGAACGGGCGGCGCAGTCGCTCCGGGACGACGCTTCAAAAAACGGGACGTCGAGACGTTATGCTGCGGTCGTTCGCCGCCGGATGCGAACTGACCGTTCTGACCCGATAGTCCTCACGGCCAAATCGTTCACTCCGCCGCGATGACGTCGTCGATGCGGACGATCATCGTCGCCGCCTCGGTCGCGGACTCGACGGCCTCTTCCTTGACTGCGGCGGGGTCGAGGACGCCGTACTCGACGGGGTCGCCGATGATGCCGGTCTGACCCTCGGAGATAATGCCGGCGCGGCCCTCACTGTCGAACTCCGAGCGGAGGTCGACGAGCGCGTCGATGGGGTCCATGCCGGTGTTGGCCGCCAGCGTGCGCGGGAGCACGTCGACGGCGTCGGCGAACGCTTCGACAGCCAGTTGTTTGCGGCCCTCGATGCTCGCGGCCTCGTCGCGGATATGGGCCGCGATTGCGATCTCCGCGGCACCGGCACCGGAGACGACGCCGCCCTCGTCGAGTGCGGCGGTCACGACGTCAAGCGCGTCGTTGAGGGCGCGTTCCAGTTCGTCAGTGACGTGTTCGGTGCCACCG
The DNA here is from genome assembly GCF_028275115.1 of Halorientalis sp. GTDB lineage: Archaea > Halobacteriota > Halobacteria > Halobacteriales > Haloarculaceae > Halorientalis. The sequence goes on from NZ_JAQCNH010000029.1 coordinate 31,234, forward strand.
CGGGCGAAGACGGTGACAGCGTCGGCGGCCGCGCCACCCTCGATGAAGGCGACGTCGTCGCCGTCGTACTTGTCGACACGGACCGCCTCGGCCTCACCGAGGTCGTCGGCTTCGAGGTCGTCGACGGAGCCGGCGCGGGAACCGCCCGTTGCTGAGGCGATGGCCTTGGCGTCGTCGTCGTCGACGCTCTCGAAGGCGAGGATGCCGCGCTTGGCGAGAAAGGCCTTCGCGCGGTCGGCGATGTCGCCGGTGACGAACGCGACCTTCGCGCCGACGTCCTCGATGGCGTCGACGTAGCCACGCAGTTCCTCTTCCTCGGCCTCGATGGCCTGGTCGAGCTGGTCGACCTCGGTGATATTGTACTCGGCGTCGATGCTTGACTCCTTGAGGTCGATATCGTTGTCGACGACAGCGATGGCGGCGTCTTCGACCGAGCGGGGCATGTTCTCGTGACCCGGTTCCTCGTCGACAATGACGCCCTCGACCAGTTCGGTCGCGGAGGAGGAGGCACCGGTCTGAGTCCGGACAGTAATGTTGTCGCGGACGACGCCGGCGTCGGTGTCGACGTGCTGGACGGCCCCGACGACCGTCTCGGCCAGGCCACCGGCGTTCACGTCGCCGGTGCCTTTGCCGGTCATCGAGGACTCGGCGACCGAGCGGAGCGTCTGCTCGTCCACGTCGGCGTCGAGTGTCTCGGCGTCGATTGCCGCCTGGGCCAACTGTGCAGCCTCGTGGTACCCCTCGACGATGGTCGTCGGGTGCACGTCGTCGTCGAGCAGGTCCTCGGCCTGCTTCAGAAGTTCTCCCGCGAGCACGGAGGCCGTCGTCGTCCCGTCACCGACCTCGTCTTCCTGGGTCTGGGCGACTTCGACGATCATCTGCGCGGCGGGGTGTTCGATCTCCATCTCGTTCAGGATAGTCGCCCCGTCGTTGGTGATGACCACGTCGCCCGAGTCGGAGACGAGCATCTTGTCCATCCCGCGAGGACCCAGTGTCGTCCGTACCGCCTCTGAAATCGCCTTTCCCGCGGCGATGTTGGATGTCTGTGCGTCTTTCCCCTCTGTCCGCTGGGAATCCTCGTTGAGAATGAACATGGGCTGGCCGCCCATCCGTCGCTGTTGAGACATAGTCAGTAATGAGATGGTAAGCGGTTCTATATAAACTTTGCTATCGGAGGAAAGCGAGAGACGGCGAGGGGATATCGGTGCGGTGACGGTTGGATTCGGCAACAGAGGCAGACCATCTGGCGGGCAACCGTTATTACACGGCCGTTCGTTACCTCGGTGGATGCTGGAGCTGGAACACGAGTTCCGCGTCGTCGACGTTCACGTCTGTCTCGAGCCCGACGACACGCGACGGGCCGACGCCCGAACCGGCGACCCCGAGACAATCGAGCGGGAGATGCACCAAGCGGGGGTCATCCGGTCGGTCGTGTTCCCGGGGTCCCGGGACGGGAGCTATCTCAAGGTCAACAACGCGGTCGCCCGCATGAGTGTCGGCCGCTCGTTCGTCGCGTTCGCCCGCATCAACGGGGCCAGAGATGCCGGTTCGAGTCCGGGCGCGCGTTTGCGCAACCTCACCAGCTCGCGGGACGAACACCACACCTCGCCCGAGGACGTGGAGCAGTACGCCTACGACGACCGCTTCGCCGGGTTCAAACTCCACCCCGCAGCCGACGGCCTCCCCGACGAGGACGTCCTAGAACGGCTCGCCGAGGTCGGCCTCCCTGTCCTCGTTCACAGCGGTCAGCAGTTCCCGCCCCGGGCCGTGGCCGACCACCTGCTCGAGTACGAGTTTCCCGTGATCGTCGAACATTTCGGCGGCTACCCGCTGGACGGCGAACTCATCGGCGACGGCATCACCCTGCTGGACCGCTGGGAGTCGTGTTTTCTCGATACGAGTTTCGTCCGCTTCCGGACGCCGCTCGAACGGGCGATTATGGAACACCCCGATCGGATCTGTTTCGGTAGCGGCGCGCCGGCCAGCCACCCCGACGTGGGCCTCATGGAGATTCTCACGCTGGACGTGCCCGAAGACGCGATGGTGAAGGTGTTCTCGAAGAACGCCTCCCGCGTGGTCCCGGAGCTCTCGTCGTCGGGCGGACGCTGAGGGGTGAACCGCTCCGTCCCGTAGTATTTATCACCGAGACCTGCAGAGAGAGTGACAGTGGGTGGCCACATCGACTGGCGAAACCGGTACGTGGTGGCGCTGGCCGGTATCCTCGTCGTCGGAGCGACCCTGCGGCTGTACGGCCTCGGCGTCGAGAGTATCTGGGTCGACGAGGCAATCACGCTCCGGTTCGTCGAGAACCACGGCCCGCTCGAACTGCTGTGGGTTATCCCGAGCGAGCAACCACATCTCCCGCCGTACTACGTGTTCCTCGACGTCTGGGTCGCGGCGTTCGGTACGGACGCGACCGCTGTCCGGTTCCCATCGGCGGTCTTCGGCATCGTCTCCCTGCCCCTGCTGTACCTATTGGGCCGGAAACTGTTCGACCGGACGACAGGGCTGGTCGCGACCCTCGTGTTCGCAGTCGCCCCGTTCCAACTCTACTACGCCCAGGAGACGCGGATGTACAGCCTCTGGACGATGTTGACCCTCGTTTCGTTCCTGACGTTCCTCCGGCTCCGACGCCAGCCAACCCGTCGGCTGGCCGCCGGCTACGGCACCGCGACACTTTCGACCGCGGCCGTCCATCCGTTCGGCCTGTTCGTCCTCCTCACGCAGGGGCTCGTCTCGGTCTGCGACCGCCTGTCCGCCGGTGACGTCCTCGGAGTCGACGAGCTGACCACCCTGGAGCGGGCCCAAGCCGTCTGCTGGGGGTTGCTCGCCCCGGTTCTCGTCCTCGGGTTCCTGAAACTCGACACCGCCGTCGCCGGCTTCGATTTCATCTCCCCTCCGGGACCGGGGCGGGTCGTCGGGACCGTCGTCGAGTACTTTACGACTGCCGCCGGGACGGCCGAACTTGCGGTCTGTCTGCTCGTCGCCGTCGGTGTCGCCCTGGCACTCCGGTCGCGGCCGGTCGGGCGCGACCGTCGCCTCCTCGTCGTCTGGGCACTGGTCCCGATCCTCGGACTGGTCGCGGTGTCGTACCTGGTGACGCCGCTGTTCTGGGACCGGTACACGGTCACCGCCGCGCCGGCATGGGTCCTGCTCGCGGTTCGCGGGTTCACGAGTCTCGACCGCGACCGACTCGGACTCGGCATCGAACGTCGCCACGTCGGCTACGCGCTGGCCGGCCTGCTCGTCGTCGCCATCGTGCCGGCGACGGCGCACTACCACACGACCGAGGGCAAAGAGCAGTGGGACGAGGCCGTCCCCGACCTGGAATCGGCGGCCGAATCCGGCGACGTGGTCCTCGTAATCGACCGCGCCGGGCTGTCGGCGTTCGACTACTACCGCACCCGACGGGACGTGACGGTACGACCGGTCCACGCCGGACTGGGACCGAACGGAAGCTACGTCACACCCAACGCGACGCTCCGGAACATGACCGACGGCCACGACCGGGTGTGGCTCGTCCTGACACACCTCTGGTTCCTGCCGGGCGAGCGCCGGCGGATGCTGGACGTCGTGAACGAGAGCCGGCAGGTAGTTCGCCACCGACAGTACAACAGCATCGAGGTCTACCTGCTGGCCAACCGGACTCAGCGCCAGTCGTAGACCGAAACCGCGCGGTCCGTGCGGTCGGCCCGGCCGTTGGGGTTGCGTGCCGGCGTCCGGTCGCGCCACCGCGCACCGACGCCGTCTTTGAGGCCGACGGCCAGTCCCGCGAGGACGTCCCGGCCGTTGCCGAACCACTGCGACGGTTCGATCAACCCGCCAGCGACATCCCGGAGCGCACTGCCGGCGTCACGGAGAGCGTGACCGACGAGGCGTCGGACGACGGTCGGCCGAACGCCGTAGTTCTTCGTCAGTCGGTACGCCAGCGAGCGGTACTTCCAGCGCCAGTCGGTGTCGGTCACACCGCCGTCGGTGCCGTACTCACCACGCACCGACATGTCGCCGCGCCAGGTGACCTCGTACTCGTGCCCGGCCAGTCGGTGGGCCACGTCGCGTGCGCCGCCGGTGAGGAGGTACTCGTCGAACCCGTCGACAGCGTCCAGTGCCGCCCGAGAGAAGGCCGCGTTGTCGCCGTTGAAGTAGGTGACCGTGCGCCCCTTGACCGTCGTGGACTCGACGCTCTCGGTCGTCATACCAGCCTTGAGCTCTTGATGAGTCGGGCCGGTGACAACGTCGGCGGTTTCGATGCCGACTTCGAGCGCCGACTGCCAGTCGGGTTCGACGGCCAGTTCGTGGTTGACGAACGCGATTACATCGCCGGTCGCCCGGTCAAGACCAGCGTTACGCGCCGCGTTGAGCCGGCGGTCGGCGATATCGACCAGCAGGTCCACGTCGTCGCGCTCCCGGACCATCCCTGTCGTCCCGTCCGAGGAGGGTCCGTTGACGACGACGACCTCGGCGTCGAACGCGTGGTCGGCGAGGGCGTCCAGACAGCCCGACAGCCGCTCACGCCCGTTGAGTGTTGGAACGACCACCGAGAGATCCATACTCCTCGTTCTCCCCCGGACCCCTAAAAACTCGCGCCGTCAGGGGACGCGGGCGTGCCAGTACGAGACCGAGGCCAACCGCTTGCCCAGGGGTGACGAGATGAGCGTGGTGTCGACGTCTCGGAACACGCTAGCCAGTTTGTTCGGAATCTCCCGATACAGTCCGTACGGGAGGGCGAAATCGTGGTCGGACTTGACGAGGTGGAGGCCAGCGCTGTCGAGTAGCCGGGACACCTCCCAGCGCGAGTAGAGCCGCGACCCCATCGGGAGCGCCCAGTTGTACAGCGAACGCGTAGTGAAGCGATTGAACGTATCGAAAAAGACCTGATCCCGCGAGACTCGCCGTATCTCGCTCAGAAAGGAGGCGGGCTGGTCTGCCAGGTGGAAGAACCGCATGGCCAGCACCGAGTCGAAACTGTCGTCGGGGAACGGAAGTCGCCCTGCGTCGCCCCGCATCAGATTCATGTTCTCTGCGACACCCACACGCTTTGCCTTCTCCCGGCCCTGCTGGAGCATCGGTCCCGAGATGTCGAGTCCGACGACGTTGGCGCCACGTTCGGCCAGCATGACTGTGAACCGACCGGTCCCACAGGCAATCTCCAGTACGTTCCTGTCTTCGACCGGGCCAATCTCGTCCAACACGGCCTGTTTCTCCCGCCGGTCGATGAGTCGCCCCCCTTTAGAAAACCGCTTTTCCTCATACTCCTCGGCGATGTCGTCTTCTTGATACCACTCCTGTCCCTTCACGGCTTGTCCTTGATTGCTGCTCGGAGTGCATAAAACGGTACTGAAACGCACCGCTCAGTGTCGCCCGGGACGCCGAAGTGGTAACTATACGGATGTTTGCGGAACGAGTTCCCGACTGAACGAGGTGATTCGACGTACGCGAGTGCGTTGCCGATTCCGATAATTTGTGTCGGTATATTTTGTATAAGGACGCATAATACGCACTTATTTGTTCCTATTGTTTTGTCACACATGTAGCCAAGGTTTACACGTAGTGTTCGAACAGGCTCAAATATGAGCACGAGGACGGACGAAAGTGCATACACGGAGGACGGCGAAGAGAGCCCGTTGGCCGATCCGGAATTTCGCGAGCGGTTGCGGGAGCTTCCACCGAGTGCGAAGCTCGTCGCAAAGGTACTGGAGGGCGACGCACCCCTCTCACAAGGTCAGCTCGCCGAGGAGTCACTGCTGCCAGACCGGACCGTGCGGTACGCGCTGAATCGGCTGGAGGAGTCCGATCTTGTCGGGTCGCGCTACAGTTTCCGCGACGCGCGCAAACAGGTCTACTACCTCAGTAGCTGACCACCGCCACTTTTGACCGGCGTGGCCCTGGGGTGGGATATGGACGTTACCCGAGTTCCCGTCGATACCGCTACGCGCGGTCCCGGCGGCACGACGAACACGTATCTGCTCGGCAGCGACGGCGCTGTTCTGGTCGACCCCGCCGCACAGACCGGCGACCTCGACGACGCCGTCGACGCGGTGAGTGTCGGTCATATCGTAGTGACACATTATCACCCCGACCACGTCGGCGCAGTCGCCGAGTACGCCAGTACCTGCGACGCGACGCTGTGGGCACGCACCGGCCGAACCAGCGCGTTCGAGGCGGCCACCGGTGTCGCCCCCGACCGCACATTTGCTCCGGGCGACTCGATCCGGACTGCCGACGGCACAGTCGGCATCGTGGACACACCTGGCCACACACAGGAACACGTCGCGCTCACCTGGGGTCGTGGCGCTGTCGTCGGCGATCTGGCGGTCGCGGCTGGAAGCGTCGTCGTTGGCGCACCGGACGGCGACATGCGCGCGTACCTGACGAGTCTCCGTCGACTTCGCGCTCGTGGCTTCGGGACCCTGTACCCGGGCCACGGACCGGTGATCGACGACCCGGAAGCGACGCTGGCACGGCTCCTCGACCACCGTCTCGACCGCGAGGAATCGATCCGGCGAGCCGTCGTAGCAGGCGCTCGGACGGTCGAGGAGGTGCTCGACGAGGCCTACGAGAAGGACCTCACTGGTGTTCGTGACCTCGCGCGTGCGACCACAGTCTGCCATCTGGAGAAGCTGGCCGTCGAGGGCGACCTCAACTTCGACGGCGCGCGCGCCGAACCCTAAACCGTCGGTACGGGAATCTCGTCGAGGGTCGCCCGGACGATACTTTCTTTTTCGACATCGTCGAGGCGCGCGTCCGGGGTGAGTACCAGCCGGTGAGCGAGCGTCGGTTCGGCGACCCACTTCACGTCGTCGGGGATGACGTACTCGCGGCCGGCGATCACCGCGCGGGCACGAGCGGTCTCGAACAGCCGCTGGGTCCCCCGGGGCGAGACGCCCACTTCGACGCGGCGGTCCTCGCGAGTCGCGCGAGCGACGGCCGCCATGTAGTCGAGCAGGTCGTCATCGACGCGGACGGCCTCGGGCGCCTCCCGGACAGCCGCCACGTCGCCGGCAGCCAGTACGGGTTCGACGCTCGGGCTGAGCGTGTCCCGGCCGCGGCGGCGTCTCAGCAGTTCGACCTCGCCGGCCTCGTCGGGGTATCCGATGTCGGTCTTGATCGCGAAGCGGTCCATCTGTGCCTCTGGCAACTCGAAGGTGCCCTCCATCTCGACCGGGTTCTGAGTCGCCACGACGAAGAACGGCTGTGGGAGCGGGTGTGTCTCGCCGTCGACGGTGACCTGGCCCTCCTCCATGGCTTCTAGAAGCGCCGACTGGGTCTTGGGCGGCGCGCGGTTGATCTCGTCGGCCAGCACGACGTTGGCGAAGATGGGACCGTCCGCGAACTCGAAGGTGCGGTCGCGCTCGTCGTAGACGTTCGTGCCGGTCACGTCCGAGGGGAGGAGGTCGGGCGTGAACTGCACGCGAGAAAAGGAGAGTCCGAGCGCCGTGGCGACGCTGCGGGCGGTGAGGGTCTTGCCGGTGCCGGGCACGTCCTCCATGAGAACGTGCCCGCGAGCGACGATACCGAGGAGGACCGTGTCGAGGAACTCGTCGTCGGCGACGACCGCCGATCCGACTTCCTCGCGGACCGAGTCCAGGACGGAGTTCGCGTCGGGAATCTCCATGCCTGGAGCATCCGGGGCGTCGCATTTACCCGTTGTGCCGACGAGAGAGCACTCCCTCTTCCGAAACGAAACGGATAAACACCAACCGCTAGAATATCGAAGCGAGCCGAGGTAGCCTAGCCTGGCCAAGGCGGTTGCTTCGAGAGCAACTGTCCTCACGGACTCAGGAGTTCAAATCTCCTCCTCGGCGCTTCTGCCGACACACTCCGACGAGCACCGCGAGTCGGTACCGTCGGCAGGGCGGCAAGTGGAGTTTGAACGAGAGGAGTTCCAGCCCGCACAACGAGTGAAGCGAGTGAGCAGGACCTTCTCCGTGTAGTTCAAATCTCCGCCTCGGCGTCATCTTCGCGGCCCATTACAGTGAGCGAAGCGAACCGTCGGCTGTACTCGGCGTGCGGACCACGGCACCGCTTTTCAAAAGCCCGCGAAAGAAGGCGGTGTAATCAAACGGGGGCAAACGTAGATAAAAGCATGGCAGAGACAGATACGGGTCGGCCGAAGGGGCCGGACGGGTGGCCAGTCGTCGGCAACACCTTCCAGTTCGCTCGGGACCCATTCGGGTTCTACGAGCGGTGTGCGGATTTCGGGGACGTGGTGCCCCACGAGGTCGGCGGGCTGACGTTCTATCTCGTAACGCATCCCGAGGACGTCGAGCGGATTCTCTCGACGGAACATCGCAGGTTCGAGAAAGGAGCCTTTCAGCGCGAGCAGTTGAGCGACGTTCTCGGCGAGGGGCTGCTGACGAGCGAAGGCGAGCGGTGGCGCGAGCAGCGCCAGCGCATCCAACCAACGTTCGGGCCGGAGAAGATCCACTCGTACGTCGAGATCATGACCGACTGCGCACAGCAGGCGAGTACGCGGTGGTGGGACGGCCGGCGGGTCGCAGTCGACGAGGAGATGCGTCGGATCACCGTCCAGGTCCTCGCGCGGTCGCTGTTCGGGACCGACATCAGCAACCACATCGAGACCATCGCCGACGCGATGGGGGACATCGGCGCACAGGCCGAGGCACCGGCGGCGACGGCCCTACTTCCGGAGTGGTTGCCGACGCCGTGGGACCGGCGGGCCCAGCGTGGCGTCGACGCCATCGACGGGGTGATCGAGGATCTGATAGAGCGCCGGCGAGGCGACGCCGCAGGTCGAGACGACCTCCTCTCGACGCTTCTTGTCGCACACGAGGACGGGGAGATCGACCGGGCGACGCTTCGGGACCAGCTCGTGACATTCCTGCTCGCGGGCCACGAAACGACCTCGCTGGCGCTGACCTACACCTGGTACCTGCTGGCAGAGAATCCGGGCGCACGGGAGCAGTTACACGCGGAAGTCGACGATGTGTTGGGGACTGCGGTGCCGACGATGGCGGATCTCGGGAACCTGTCTGTCACCGAGCAGGTCGTACAGGAGGCGATGCGGTACTATCCGCCAGTCCACCGGGTCGTCCGCGAGGCCAGCGAGGACGTCCAGTTGCGCGGTCGGACCGTCGACCAGGGGTCGATTCTCACGATGCCGCAGTGGGTCGTCCACCGGGACCCGCGGTGGTACGACGACCCCATGGAGTTCCGACCGGAGCGGTGGGCGGGTGAGAGCGACCGCCCGGACTACGCGTACTTCCCGTTCGGCGGCGGGCCGCGTCGCTGTATCGGGATGCGCTTCGCAAAGCTCGAAGCCCAGCTCATTCTCGCGACGCTGGCCAGGAGTTTTCGACTGGAACTGGTCGGCGACGGGGGCCCGCTGGAGCTAACCTCGGGCGTGACGGCCTCGCCGACCGACCCCGTGGAGATGGTGCCACGGGCGCGCTGATAGCTCGGAGTCGCTTCGAGACGCGCTCACTTCGGTCGGTCGGCCCCGCCTTTCACGTCACCAGTGCGGTCGGCCGCGAACCCGGTCCGGAAAGCGATGTACGCGAGGACACAGATGAACAGAATCGGCGGCAGAATCATGAAGCCCCAGAGTCCGTCGAGGCCCCACCCGAGGATGAGGACGACGTCCGCAATCCCGAGCGAGAGGAAGGGCAACACCCAGAGCGCCGCCTGCTTGCGACTGACTCCGTCCTCGTCGCCGAAACCCAGTTTATCCATACACAGTGTTGGTGTTTGGGAGTAAAAAACACCCCGCTGTTCACCACGCTCGGCATACAAATATTATTAACAAAATGCAGACCAGATATTAAGAAAAGGCAGCAGGTGGCCGGCTGATAACAGCGCGATTAATAAGCACTGCCGGACTACGGTCTGGTAGTGAGCGAAGACACCGCGAACGGCGACGGGGGGCCGGGCGATGGGACTCGGCTCCGTCTGGAGGTGCCGGAGATGGACTGTCCGTCGTGTGCCGGAACGGTCGAAAGCGCACTCAACGGCGTCGACGGCGTAACCGGTGTGGAGTGTAGCCCGGCGACAGGCGTGGTCACGCTGATGGCGGCGTCTGCAGACACTCGCGAGGCGGCTGTCGAGGCGGTAGCGGGTACCGGCTACGAGGTGACCGGCGTGTCCAAAGCCGGCACGACGCGAGCGGGGCCGGCCGCAGCGGACCCGGTCTGGCAGACCGTGCGGGCGAAAAAGACCGCAACCGGCGGCGCGCTGCTGTTGGTGGGCCTCGCCATGCGGTTCCTGCCGCTGGGAGTTGACGTGCCGGTCGCCCGGCTCTTCGGTCAGTCGCTGCTGGCCCCCGACGTACTCCTGCTGGTGGCCGTCGTGATCGGCGGTGAAGTGATCGCTCGAAACGGCTACTACTCGGCACGAAACCTGCGTCTCGACATCGATTTCCTGATGACCGTCGCGATAGTCGGCGCGACCGCGGTGTCGCTGGCGACGCCCGAACGGTTGCTGATCGAGGCGGCCTCGCTCGCAGTGCTGTTCAACGTCGCCGAGTTGCTGGAGCGTCACGCCGTCGGTCGGGCCAGAAACTCCCTGGCCGAGTTGCTGGAACTCGCACCCGAGCGCGCACTTGTGCGACGTGACGGCGAACCGACGGAGGTGCCAGCGAGTACGGTCACGGTGGGCGAGACCGTCGTCGTCGAGCCAGGAGAGAGGGTGCCCCTGGACGGCGAGGTTATCGAGGGCGAGAGCGCGGTCAACGAGGCTCCGATCACGGGCGAGAGCGTCCCCGTGGACACCGGCGTCGGCGACGAGGTGTACGCCGGGTCGATCAACGAAAGCGGCTACCTCGAATTCGAGGTAACCGCGAGTGCCGACGACACCACACTCTCGCGGGTGATCGACCTCGTCGAGGGTGCACAGGAGCGGAAAACCGACCGCGAGCAGTTCGTCGACCGCTTCGCCAGTTACTACACGCCTATCGTGGTCACAGCCGCGATTCTTACCGCGACCGTTCCGGCGCTCGTCTTCGGGTGGCCCGCCGTCGAGTGGCTCGTCAACGGCATCACGTTCCTCGTAATCGCCTGTCCCTGTGCGTTCGTCATCTCGACGCCGGTCACGGTGGTCTCTGGGGTGACGAGCGCGGCCCGCAACGGTGTTCTCGTCAAGGGCGGCGATCACCTCGAAGCGATGGGGGAGGTCGACGCTGTCGCCCTGGACAAGACGGGGACACTGACGACCGGCGACCTCGGTGTTACGGATATCGTTCCACTCGGGGGGAACGACGAGGCCGATGTCCTGCGCTGTGCCCGCGGGCTGGAAAGCCGGAGCGAACACCCCATCGCGACGGCGATCGTCGGTCACGCGAGCACAGCGGGTGTCACGAACGGCGACCGCGAAATTGAGGCTTTCGAGAGCCTGACTGGACAGGGCGTCCGGGCAGACCTCGGTGGATCGACACACTACGCCGGTAAGCCCGGCCTCTTCGAGAGTCTGGGTTTCGACCTGGGACACGTCCACCTCACGACCGACGCGGGCGAGTTGCCCGGGGACGCTCGTGACCGGTGTGAGCGCGCGGACTGTCTCGACCTCGTCGAGGACACCATCCCACGGCTCCAGGGCGAAGGCAAGACCGTGAGCCTCGTCGGAACGGACGAGGAAGTCGAGGGGCTGATCGCCGTCTCGGACACGGTCCGACCGAACGCCACTCGCACCGTCGAGGCGCTGCGCGAGCAGGGGTTGACGACGGTGATGCTCACCGGCGACAACAAGGGGACCGCCCGCGCCGTCGCCGAGCAGGTCGGCGTCGACGAGTTCCGGGCCGGCCTGCTCCCCGAGGACAAGGTAACGGCAGTCGAATCACTGCAGACCGACTACGGCGAGGTCGCGATGGTCGGCGACGGCATCAACGACGCGCCTGCGCTGGCGACCGCCGACGTAGGCGTCGCTATGGGTGCGGCCGGCTCGGATACGGCCATCGAGACCGCCGACGTGGCGCTGTTGGGCGACGACCTCTCGCGACTGCCGTACCTCTCGAAGCTCGCAGCGCGAGCCAACGGTGTTATTCGCCAGAACATCTGGGGCTCGCTGGGCGTGAAGGCCCTCCTCGCGCTCGGGATTCCGTTCGGCTTCGTCGGTGTCATCCACGCCGTCCTGATCGGTGACGTCGGCATGACCAGCGCCATCACCGGCAACGCGATGCGACTGGCGCGGCTGACGCCAGAGGACCTCTAGCTCACTCCCCGCGGAACTCCGGGTCCCGGTCCTCTAGCATCGCCGCGAACCCCTCGCGGCGGTCGTCGCTACCCCACAGTTCCCGGGAGTGGTCGTACTCCATGTCCAGGCCGTCGTCCAGTGTCACGTCGAAGGCGCTGTGCAGACACTCCTTGGCGCGGGTCATCCCCATCGGTGCGCGGGTCGCGAGTTCGTCGGCGTACGCACGGGTCTCCTCGTCGACGGTCCCCGGTTCGACCACCTCGTTGACGAGGCCGAGCCGTTCAGCCTCCTCGGGGTCGATCTGGTCGGACTTCATCACCAGTTCTTTTGCTTTCGCCAGGCCGATCAGCCTGGGGAGACGCTGCGTGCCGCCGCCGAACGGGAAGATGCCCAGTTTCGTCTCCTTGAGGCCGTATGCGGCGTCCGCACCGAGGATTCGGAAGTCAAAGGACAGCGTCAGCTCGAAGGCTCCGGCGATGGCGGCCTGCTCGACGCCGACGACAGTCGGAATCGGCAGGGCTGCGATGCCGTCGAACAGGCCGCGCAGACCGTCGTAAATCGCCTGATGACCGTCCACGTCGGCCTCAGCCATCAGTTCCAGGTCCATCCCGGCCGAGAAGACCGAGCCGTTCCCGAGCAGCGTCATCGCGCGCACGTCGTCGCGGTCGTCGACGGTCTCGACGGCCGCCCGGAGGTCGTCGATGACCGCCAGGTTCAGTGCGTTTCGCTTCTCTGGGCGGTCCAGCAGTACGTCCGCCCGGTGGCCCTCGAACGAGACCGCGACCGTTCCGGCTCCGATCGATTGCATGGCCCCATCCACTGCCGAGGCGTATAAAAAGACTCGCCTGCGCGGCGCGCGATATCGCGCTCGGTGGTCCGTCGCCTGCACGTCGATGCCAACGCCGAACTCCTCGCGCGCCACACCGCCGGCTCGGGATATCTTTTCATACCCACCGACCGTACTGTGGGTATGAACGAAGCCACCGTCGAAGGCGTCGGTGTCGGCGTCGGCGACGAAGGCTCGGGCACGCCCGTCGTTGTCCTGCGTGCGCGGAACGAACTCCTACCGATTTTCGTCAGTAGCGACCAGGCCCAGTCGATGCAACTCGCCATCGAGGGCGAGCCGTTCGACCGACCACTCACACACGACCTGTTCGTAGAGATGGTCGCAGAGTTCGGCGGCGCTATCGACAAGGTACGCATCGACGACCTCGCCGACGGCACCTTCTACGCGAAAATCGACACGGAGCAGTACCACGGCGGCGAGCGCAAGGAGTTGGTCTTCGACGCCCGCCCCAGCGACGGCATCGCGCTCGGCCTTCGCGTGGACTGCCCGATCCTGGTCTCCGACGAGGTACTCGACGCCGCCGGCCGCCCACCCGAGGAGTTCGACGTCGAGGGCACCTGACCGGACGAAGCGGTCCTTCCAGCGACTGAGAGGCGGCGGCCGTCTTTTTTGTTCCGCGGTGAAAAGCTCGAACCGAATCCATGGTAGCTCACGATTACGACACGATTCTGGTTCCGACCGACGGGAGCGAGGGCGCGCTACTGGCAGCCGAACACGCTATCGGGTTGGCCGAGCGGTACGACGCGGCAGTTCACGTCCTCGCGGTCGTCGACGTCGACGACGTGGCCCTGGCCACACCGACCGACACCGGTCTGGGCGACCTGAAGTCGACGTTGCGGACACAGGCACAGGCCGACATCGACGAGGTCGTGAGTATGGCTAGGGCGGAGGGACACGAGACCGAGGAGGCGATTGTTCCCGACACCGAGGAAACGATTCTCGTCGGCGTCCCACACCGTTCCATCGTCGAGTACGTCGAGGACGAGGGAGTCGACCTAGTCGTGATGGGGACCCACGGGCGGCGGGGGATACAGCGCGTCCTGGTCGGTAGCGTCGCCGAACGCGTCGTCCGGACCTCTCCGGCACCGGTCGTGACGGTCCGTCCCACCGACGAGGACGGGGGGGCCTGATCACGCACGGACACGTCCGTGCTCGTCGATCTCGCCCCGAACGATCCGCGTTGAGGAGATGCGTTCGCCGTCGTCTGCGTGAACGTAGGGTGCAACGATTCCCTCGATCGGTTCGAATCCTCGCTCGCGCCGTCCGTCGTTGATCGCCGCCAGTTCCGGCGCCGTCTCCGGCGAGACGACCAAGGCGTCGATTCCCGGCTCGTCGCTGACGATTCCGTGCTCGTCGGCCAGCCGCCTGATTTCGACGTCGCGGTCCCACTCGTCGAGGGCGGTGAGAGCGGTTTCCAGCGCGGTTCGTCGCCGCTCGAAGGGCGGCACCTCGCGCGTCCGCGACGCCTGCGCGAACGCGTCGCTGGTCAGTCCGACAGTCACCTCCTCGTCCCCGTGTTTCAGTGCCGTCCGCAGGAGGCGCCGATGGCCGTCGTGGAGCGGCCCGAAAGTTCCGGCGACGGCGACGCGGGTTCCGGTCACGGCCGACCTTCGCGCGCCAGCCACTTCAACGGCGACGACCGGCGTGTCGAACTGCCAGCGATGGTATCAATACCCGAACACGAGCGGCGTCGGTGTTATAACCTGAGGAGCCGAACCAATCGGACATGAGCGGGGAGTTAGAGGCGCGACTCGACGAGGCGTTCGACGGGGACCCACCGGACGGTGTAGACGAGGCGGCGCTCGATCGGCTCAAAGCCGTGGCCTACGTGATGGACGAGAGTATCCGCGTCCCTGGCACGGAGTTGCGGGTCGGGTTCGACCCGCTGCTGAGTGCGGTGCCCGTAGTGGGCGACGTGGTCAGTGGTGGCCTCTCGCTGTACATCGTCGTCGAGTCCGCGTATCTCGGCGTTTCATACGCGACGCTGGCGCGAATGCTCGTCAACGTCGCCATCGACACGGGCGGCGGTGCCGTGCCGTTCGTCGGGACCGTCTTCAGTGCGATCTGGAAGTCCAACAAGCGCAACGTCGAACTCCTGGTCGAGGAGTTAGCTGGGAGTGACCAGCCGGATTCGGTCACGGAGACGACCGACCCGGAGCCAGTGACGATCGAAGTCGACGAGCCAGTCGGCTGACGCGGCCTGGCCTCCCGACGGCCGTATCTCCACGCCGTACTCGAAATCGTAGCGGTCTTCGAGTACGTCACCGACGCCAAACTCGAGTGTACTTCGGTCTTCGTCCCAATCGAACGTGTAGAGGTCGTTGCGGACGAGACCGTGCAACTCGTTGCCCTCTTCACGAGTGCCCCAGTAGCCCGGTGGTGAGGGTTTCTCGATCACTGCCGGGTCGGAGTCGTCGTAGTACTGGTCAAGCAACTGGAAGTGGCTCCGCCATGCTTCGCTGTTCTTGCGAGCGATTTGCTGGCACGTTGCTTTCCCGAGTATCGGCGCGTACTCGTCGTAGAGGTCGGTGTGGTCGGCGTCCCATACGTCACCATTGTCGCTGAAGTATTCTTGGCGGCGTCGGTAGGTGATCTGATTCCAGAGGGGTGGTTGGGCGGCCAACCAGTCAAACAAACACTGCCGATACCTGTTGCTGGTCGCTCCAGCAGTGTAGGTATTCGTTCGCTGTGGCCGGTCGCTCACACAGTATATTATGTGATAGATTGGTGTAAACGTTGGGATTACAACCAGCCTATGTCTTGTGGTTTATGCCATGTCATGTCGGCTTCATTCACACCCCTGAAGGGGTGGGCTTTCGCCTCGCTATTCTGTAATCGGGAGGGTCGTTGGCGTCGCGGGCACCCGCGCGACGCTCGTCGTCGCCACACAGAACGAGGACCCCGGATGTGACTGGCGACGACGGTCGAACCGGGCAGGACGGCCTCGTCACCTCAGTCCTCGCTGCCCGGGTCGGCGTGCCCGCCGTTGCTCTCCCGTGTCGCGGCGGGGTTCGTCTCCAGCCAGCCCAGTCGTCCGTCCTCGGGGACTTCGGGTGGTGGCGTGTTCATCGCGAGAGCATCGTAGTGAGCGTCGAATGCACGGACCATCGCGGCGAACAGGCCGATGACGAGCGGCCCGACGAACAGGCCGACGGCACCGAAAGTGTAGATTCCGCCGACGACGCCGACGAGGACGACGCCTGGGTTGACGTCCGCCGACTGGTCGATCGCGATCGAGCGCAGGTAGTTGTCGACGAGGCTCACGGGAACCAGTCCCCAGAGCAACAGCGCCACCGCGAGGCCGGGTTCGCCGAGCAGATACAGGTAACCGACCGCCGGCCCCCACACGAGGAAGGCACCAATTACCGGGAGGAGGGCAGTAATCGCCATGACGACCGCCCAGAACGTCGCGTTCGGAATCCCGACTGCCCACAGGCCGGCGCCGCCGATAAGCCCCTGTACAGTCCCCACGAATATGTGGCCCGCGACGACGCCCCACGTCATCCGGTCCATCCTGGCGACGATCTCGTGTGCAACGGCGTCGTCGAGTGGCGCAGTTCGAACCGCCCACTGGACGAAATCTGGCCCGTCGACGAGTACGTAGTACACCAGGAACAACACGAGCGCGACCCCGAGGAGGATGTATGTGACGTAGGAGACGATCTGCGGAGCGTTGCCCGTGACGAAGTTGGCCACGAAGGAACCGATGTCACCGGTCGTGCCCGCGAGGTCCAGGTTCGACCCGGAGAGGGCCTGGATTTCGGCCTCGATGCGCTGGAGGTTCAGCCCGGTTTCGCCGGTCGCGAGCTGTCTTGCGTCCCGATAGACGACGTAACTGACGTACGCGAGCGGGATGAGGAGTGCGACGGCACCGCTAACGATCGCGGTGATAGCGGCCGGCCGCACGCCGAGATACGGCATGAGCCGACAGTGCAGCGGTCGGAGCGCGTAGCCGAGCAGGAGGGCAGCCAGCACGAACTGCAGAAACGGGAGGAGAACGGTGAAACTCGCCACACCGGTCGCAACCAGGAGGACGATGAGGAACGCCTGCTCTCGGTTCATACGTTGTCTGGTTCGTACGACGTAATAAAACCGAACCTGGAGTTTCACGGTCAGAAACTCGGTGTCGCCAGTCGGACCGGTCGGTCACGCCGTTCGGTCTGACGACCGGCCCTGGCCGCTCTGTCAGTCTCTGTCACGGGTTCCGTACCGACGACGGAATCCACGGCGGGCCCGCGCGACACCCGCTGTCGCGGATGTAGAGCGATGCGAGACCGGCGTTCCGATCACTGCTGTTGGCACCGGTGAGACTGTCTCCGAGCGGTTCCCGGAAAACGAGTGCCGTACTGAAACTTCTCACTCGTTGCTTATTGACAAATTGATACGACATCAATCCGAGCGGAACAGGGGGATTTATTCTCTTGGGCCTCGCACACTCAGATATGGCAAAAGGATTAGACGTGGGAACGATGAACATATTGTCAGCTAGACAGGACGGCTCTGAGACGGTCTTCGTTCAACAGCGGAACTCCTTCGTGGAAATCGAGTACTCCGACATGGCCGAGCAGATGCTTTCCCGGAGCGACGTCCTACACATTCGGAAAGACGAGAAGGTGTACGTGGTCGGTGACGACGCTCTCAACTTCGCGAACATATTCAACAAGGAGACCCGGCGGCCGATGCAACACGGGATCCTCTCGAGCGACGAACAGTCAGCCATTCCGATGATGAAGCTGATACTCGAGCAGGTCGTCGGTGAACCGGACTACCCGGGGGAGCGGTTGTACTTCTCCTCACCAGCGGATCCGATCGATTCGGACCTTTCGACGCTGTATCACCAGAAGACACTCGAATCGTTCATCGACGACATCGGGTACGACGCCGAACCCATCAACGAGGGGATGTCCGTTATTTACTCCGAACTGGCGGACAACTCGTTTACCGGCCTGGGTATCTCCTTCGGCGCAGGAATGACCAACGTCTGTCTCTCGTACTACGCCGTCCCGGTGATGAAGTTCTCCGTCGCGCGTGGTGGCGACTGGGTCGACGAGCAGGCCGCACAGGCGACGGGAACGCCGGTCGACAAGGTCACCTCGATCAAAGAGGAGGACTTCGAGCTCGACTTCCAGACCGACGTCGGCGGTGTCGAGGGTGCGCTGAGCATCTACTACGAGAACCTGCTCGATTACGTGGTCGAGCGTATCGTACAAGAGGTCGACGAAGAGGACATCGAGGAAGGACTCGACGTGCCCGTCGTTGTCACGGGTGGGACGGCGAGTCCGGACGGCTTTCAGGACCTGTTCCGCGACCACATCGAAGACGCCGAAATCCCCTTCAGCATCAGTGATGTCACACACGCTTCGGAACCGCTGTACAGCGTGGCACGCGGTGCGCTCGTCGCGGCGCGGTCCGACGAGGAAGAACCCGAGCAGGACGCGGCCGGAGCCACCGAAGAAGCCGGAGGCAGGACCGCAGACAAGCCGACTCAGGAAGCGGCCGAGGCCGCCGAAGAGAGCTGAGGTACTCGCCGGTCGAATCCGGCGAGACCTACTGAGAGAGTCGGCAGCTACCGGGTTGCCACGACCGGCCGGTCACTGCTGAAACAGTTCTCCAAACGTTTCACACATCCGCTACCATGCAATGCCCCCGCTGTGACGCCGAGATGGCCGTCTACACGCTCGAAAACAAACGGTCACTCTCGTGTAACAAGTGTCATTTCGTAGGTATTTCGATCGATCACACGTCCGAGCGTCGGGCCTCTGAATCGTGGGCAGCCGCGCTCGACCGGTTCCGTACGGGGACCGGCTTAGCCGACCGAGAGGCCACAGATGCCGAAGGCACGAGCGACGACGTCGACGGGGGCGAGCGGGACGAGACGGCCTCCTGAGGGTGGTGTGATTATGTGGGTCGAGAAACAAGCCCGCGACATGCCGGAGTTACGTATACGCGAGGAGCAGGCCGAGCGTCTCGCCGAATTACGCGAGGAGCTCGCGACAGCACATGCGGGACCGTACGCTTCAGTTGCGGCCGAGGATGCCATGGAGTATCTGCTCGACCTCGCCGACGCGACCAGTGACCTGGACCCACCGGTCGAGTCGGAGGCGGGGTCGGCGCCCGCAGGTGATAGCACGGCGGAGACCGAAGAATCGACCGCGAGTGATGCGTCCGGAGCGGGGCAGACCGACGCGGACGAGCTCTTCGACCTGCTGGAAACGCACTCTGAGAAGTGGCGTGAAGCGTCCGGCGACGAACCGTACGAGGTCGACCTGCCTGGCGGTGAGACGACGACCGTCCGGACGAAAGACGACGTGAAAGCGACGTTGTTCCGTGAGTATCGATGAGTCTGCTCGGTCGGATACGGTCGTGGCTACGCGGGGCCGACGGTTCCGATGACGACAACGCCGAACCGAGTGAGCGACCCGCCGACGGGGACGGTAAGCGGAGACTCGATCCAAGCAACGTCACCGAGGTTCGCAGTTCCGAGACGGGCGGCGTCGACCCCGTGGAAAAGCTTCGGAACGTCGACGCGGACGACGAGGACGACAGTTCGTGACGATACAGTCGTTTCTACTGCCGAACAAACATTTAGTACGGCAGCATCTGTAGTAGCCTGTAATGACCGAACGGTCCCCGCGGAAAAACGTCTTGTTCAAGTGGTACAGACAGTATATCGGGGAGCCGACCACGGATACGGAAGTGTATCTCGGGTTCGGCCTCTTTTTTGGAGGCTGTGCCTTCGCCGGCCTGGGTCTCCTCCTGTTTCTCGCGGGGACGGCGGTTTACGGGCTTCGGGACGGCGGCTACTTCGCGCTGGCCCAGCCGGGTTACTTCCTCGCGATGTTGTCCGTTCCCGCGGTAGCACTGTCGATTGTGGTCCTGCTACCGACCAATCGAACCCCCACCGTCGCAGGGTACGGCGGGGCCGTGTTGACGGTCGTCGCTGCCACTGCGTTCCTCCTCGCGTACCCGGACCAGTGGTTCGAGTTCGGGACACGGAACACGCTCGCAGTCGTCGGACTGTATGCGATCGGGATTACCATCCTCATCGCCGTGGCGGGCAGCGCCCTCGTCGCGCACCGGGTCGAACAGGCACAGAATTCGGTCACGAAATTGGAGGACAGTGGAGGCGACGCGAACGAGACCGTGACGACCGAACAGGTCGAGTCGGACATCGACGACGCGATGTCCGAGGTCGATCTCAACTGGGGCGGGGTCGAGCGGGAAGACCATCGCCGACTGGAGTTCACCCCGGAAGAGGACGGGGTCACCAGCGAGAGCGTGGACATCGATGCAGAACGGACTGTCAGTCCGGGCGGGGTCGATTCGGAGGTGGAAGGGCTCAAACAGCTCAAAGGCGAGAACAACAACGTCGACACCTCGACGACCAGCGTCGACGACCAGACGGCTGCGCTGAACGAACTCAAGCGGGAGAAACAAGCAGGCGGCGATGTCCCGACAGAACGGGATGAGAAGGGTTTGTTCACGCGTCTCGTCGACTGGCTCCGTGGGTCCTGATGGAGACCGGGTTCGTCTCGAGCCGGTTCCGCTGACCGTTCGGCAGGCCCACCGCACCGTCACGAGGGGGCGTGAGTGGGCCGCCGACGTGTCCTCTCGCGACCGTCGCTCGCCGGAATAACACGGGTTGGCGGACCGTCTCTCGAACTCGAACCACTGCGTTCGCGCTACCCGTGACAGTGTATCACTCAGCTTTTAGAGGGAGTGAGCCAGGCGACTACGTTCCCGTACGAGCCGGTGACCCTGCCATCGGTGGACAGACACAGAGTGCGCGGACCGGCCGCGTCGTCGTTCGTGGTTAGTCGTCGGCGAGCACCTGCTCGGGTTCGTTCTCGAGCAGGCGGTCGATAGCCTCGACCATCGCTTCTACCGACGCACGGGTGATGTCGGCGTCGGAGACGGCGACGGTGACGGCGGTGTCGCCGCGGGACATCTCGACTTCCACTGTCACGACGGCGTCGGTGCCGCCGGTGATGGCGTCGACGTGGTAGGAATCGAGAGAGGCGTCGGCGGCGTGGCCGAGCGCCTGCTGGACGGCGGAGACGGCGGCGTCGACGGGGCCGTCACCGTAGCCCGACGCGACGCGTTCCTCGCCGTCGACTTCGACTCGAACGCTCGCGGTCGGGGTACCCGAACCACTCGCGGCAGTCATCTCTAGAAGCTTCACGCGACGGTCCCGGTCCTGACCGACGACTTCTTCGGCGATCGTGAGCAGGTCGGCGTCGGTGACGCGCTTGCCGCGGTCGCCGATGGCCTTGACGCGTTCGACGACCGCCTCGATCTCCTCGTCATCGGCGTCGATACCGTGTTCTTCGAGGGCGGCTTCGACGCCGGCGTGACCGGCGTGTTTCCCGAGGACGAGCCGACGCTCCCGACCCACCTTCTCCGGCGGATAGGGCTCGTACATGGCGTCGTCTTTCAGCGTTCCGTCGGTGTGAATACCCGACTCGTGGGTGAAGGCGTTCTCGCCGACGACGGCTTTGTTCGGGGCCAACGGCACGCCGGTCGAGCGGGAGATTAGTTGTGCGAGGGTGTGCACCTCGGTGAGGTCCATCGGCTGGACGTCGTAGCCGTGGTCCAGCGCGATGGCGACCTCTTCGAGCGCGACGTTGCCGGCACGCTCGCCGATACCGTTGATCGTCCCGTGGACGAGGTCGGCACCTGCGGCGACGGACACCATCGCGTTCGTCACGGCAAGGCCGAGGTCGTCGTGAGTGTGGGTGCTCGTCGGGCCGAGTTCGGTCATCGGTCCGATCCGTTCGAGCGTGTCGTCGGGCGTGGCGTGGCCCACCGTGTCGGCGTAGCAGATCCGGTCGGCACCGGCGTCCATCGACGCCGTCATCAGTTCTTCGAGGTACTCGACGCGCGCCCGGGAACCGTCCTCCGCGATGACCTCGACCCAGAGGTCGTGGTCTTTGGCGTAGGACACCAGCTCACGAGTGTTCCGAACGTTCTCCTCGTGAGTCGTCCCCACCTTCTTCTCGATGTGCTTGTCGCTTCCCGGGACCACGATAGTGACGCCGTCGACGTTACAGTCGAGTGCGAGGTCGACGTCGTTTCTGATCCCACGGCAGAAGCTCGTGATTGTCGCGTCCAGGTCGAGGCCGGTCACGCGCTTGATCGTCTCGCGCTCGCCCGGCCCGGTGCAGGCACTGCCGGCCTCGATGAAGTCGATCGCTGCTCGGTCCAGCCCGCGGGCGATGCGCGCTTTTTCATCGGGCGTCAGCGACACGCCCGGCGCCTGCTCGCCGTCGCGAAGCGTTGTATCGAGAAACTGTACGTCTCCGACGTTGCTCGGGTCCCGAAGCTGTGGGTGGCTCCCGAAGAAGCTACGTTGTGTCACCGTTTGTCCACTTCCATCAGGCAGAACCAAGAATTTCGCGCCCAGCCGCCTTGCGGCGACTTCCTCTATCCCCCGTCGGTGTCTGGTCCGACATTGTACACCAGTGTAGGCCCGTGCTCGCGCTTTAATCTATTGGATTCGACACAGCGGCCGACCGCGCGACTCACTCGGTCGCGCCGGCGGCCGGTTCGTCTTCGGCCGACTGCTCGTCGTCGGTCGGTTCCCCGTCGTCGGGCGACGCCTCGCGCTCAACGACCACGCGGTCACCGACCGCGACGCCCTCGGCGCTACCGGCGGCGAGTTCGACGATGGTGTCGGCTTTGGCGACACCGATGCCTGTCCAGGGCGAGAGCGTCGCCACCTTGACCACTTCGTCGCCGCGGAGCCAGAGGACGTCGAGCGGCATCCGGACGAACAGCATGTGGATTACACGCCGGGGCACCGTGTCGCGAAGGCGGTAGAAGAAGCCGGGGTCACCGAACTCGAAAACTAGTGCGTAGTCGTCGGACACCGTGGACTGCCCCATCAACCCGATGGTCTGTGAGACGAACGAATCGGCGAGGTCGACGGTCGTCGCAAGCGCTCGCCGCTCACCCGCCGTCTCGTGCACGACACGCATATCCACCGCTCGCCCGGTGCCGACAAAACGTTTTGGTGCGCACGACGACCGAGTGCCCGACCGGAGATCGTCACGCACCCGTCTGCGGGGGTCGACACACGGCCGCCGCTCGCCAGGGGGTGGTTTCAACCACTGAGAACTGGAGGAGGGGGTTCAAAATGCGGCGACCAGTACGATTGGTATGGCCAGTAGTCTCTCGGCCGTGGCGCTGGCGTACTACGCGCTGCCATCGGTGGCGGTCCTGCTCCACGCCGGGGTCGGCTACTGGATCTACCGGGACCACTGGGGCCGCCGGGGTGCAAAGTGGTTCGTGGTCACGCTCGCGACCGGTGGGCTCTCGACGTTTTTTTTCTGGCTCTACCTGTTCGTCCCACCGACCGCGTTCAAGCGTGCGATGTTCTTTCCCATCGCGTTGTTCGCGTTCTGTTCGTATCTCGCCTTTCCGATATTTGCCGGTCAGTACACGGAGACGGATTTCCATCGCCACTGGCTCGTCCGCGTGACGATGGTAGCAGTTCTCGGCGGGTTCGTCGCCCTGTCGCTGACGAGGCCGGCCGGCCTCTACACCGCGAACGTCCGACTGATACGGGAGCCGGTTACGTACTACGCGTACGAGGTCGGGGCGGGACTGCGCGTCATCTATCTCCTGACGTACGCACTCGGTGGCTACACTGTCTACCGGCTGTTCGTCTACCTGCTCTCGACCTCGGCGCGCGCCACCAGACAACTCGCACTGCTCATCGCCGCAGTCCTCTCGGTCATCGTCGTCATCGCCGCGAGCCAGGCGGGACTGTTCCCCGCCGAAGAACTCAATCACGCCGCGTACGCGACGCTCCTGTTCAATATGTTCGCGACGCTGGCGTTGTTCCGCTTCGACCTACTGAACGTCCAGCCAGTCGCGCGCAACGCCGTCGTCGAGAACCTCCGGGACCCCGTTGTCGTCCTTGACGAGGACAGACGGGTGGTGGACTACAACGAGGCCAGCATCCGGCTCTGGGCCGATCTCGACGGCCACGTCGGTGACCCGCTCGGGGTCGCCTGCCCGGACCTGTCCGAGGCGGTCTCGTTCCCCGAGGCCGGCGAGGAGACGTCGGGACGGTTCACTCGCCAGTTCGCGGAAGCGGAACGGCACTACTCCGTCAACGTCTCGCAGGTCAGCCGTGGCCGCGACGACCGGCACTGGTACTCCGTCCTGCTCCGGGACGTGACCGCACTCGAACGCTCCCGCTGGCAACTCGAACGACAGAACGAACGCCTCGACCAGGTCGCCTCGACCGTCTCCCACGACCTCCGCAACCACATCAACGTCGCCGACGGCTACACCGAAATCCTCGACGACATGATCGCCCCGGACGGCCTCGACGCCGAAGAAGCCGATACCGCCGACCAACATCTCGACCAGATCCGGACCAGCCACGACCGGATGGAGGCGATCATCGCGGACGTGCTCACCATCGCCCGCGAGGGCAAAACCGTCGAAGAAACCCGCTCCGTCTCGCTGGCCACCGCGGCCCGCGACGCCTGGGCCAACGTCGACACGGGCGACGCCACCCTGACCGTCGACGGCGACTGCCAACTGCAGGCCGACCGCTCGAAGTTCCTCTCGATCCTCGAGAACCTCTTCCGGAACGCACTCGACCACGGCCCCGCCGACGTGACCGTCGAAGTCGATGTGATCGGTGGCGGCTTCGCCGTCGCAGACGACGGGCCCGGCATCCCCGACGAACACGCCGACGACATCTTCGAGTACGGGTACACCACGACCGACGAGGGCACCGGACTCGGTCTCTCCATCGTCAAGACCATGGCCGAGTCCCACGGCTGGACCGTCGAGTACGACACCGACACCCAGCAGGGCGCCCGGTTCGTCTTCGGGAACGTGGACGTCGACCACGACGCCGGCCGGCCGGAAGTCGGTCCCGGCCAGTCCTGAGCCGGCAGCGGTGGGTTTCAACCTGTGAGAACTGGAGGGGATAGTTGAAACCGGCGCCGTCGGTACGTCGGGTATGGCCAGTAGCCTCCCAGCCGTCGCGCTGGCGTACCACGTGTTGCCGCCGGTGGCCACGCTGCTCCACGCGGGCCTCGGCTACTGGGTCTACCGACGCCACTGGGCGCGGGCCGGGGCAAAATGGTTCGTGATCACGCTGGCTATCGGTGGCGTGGGGACCGGCGTGTTCTCGGTCCAGTTGCTCAGTCCACCGGCGATCATGCGGCCACTGGGCTCCCTGACTGGCCTGTTGCAGATCTGTTCGTACGTCTCGTTCGCCGTGTTCGCCGGCCGGTACACCGGGACGAACTTCCACCGCCACTGGCTGGCGAAGGCGACCGTCACGACGGTCCTCGGTGGCTACGTCCTGCTGGCACTGTTCGAGCCGTCGGGTCTCTGGGTCTCGAATCTCCGACTCGTCACCGAGCCGATCACCTACTATGCCTACGACGTCGAACCCGGTCTCGGCGTCATCTATCTGCTCGTCTACACCCTCACGTTCTACACCTACTACGAGCTGTTCGTCTACCTGCTCTCGACCTCGGCACGGTCGACGAGACAGCTCGCCCTGCTCATCGCCGGGTCGCTCTCGATCTCCCTGATCGTCGCGCTGAGTCAGGCCGGACTGTTCCCGGCCGCGGAACTCAATCACGCGGCGTACGCGACGATCCCGTTCAATCTGTTCGCGACGCTGGCGCTGTTCCGGTTCGACCTGCTGAGCGTCCAACCGGTCGCGCGCAACGCCGTCGTCGAGAACCTCCGGGACCCCGTCGTCGTCCTCGACGACGACGGCCGTATCGTCGACTACAACGACGCCAGCACCCGCGTCTGGCCCGATATCGACTGCCATGTCGGTGATCCCTTCGAGACCGCCTGCCCCACACTCGCCGAGACCGTCGATCCAACGGGAGACGACGGCGAGACGACCCGGATTACGCTGCCGGCCGACGGTCGCGACCGTCACTTCTCGATCACCGTCTCACGGGTCGCTCGGCGTGGCGGCGACGACGAGTGGCTGTCGATCCTGCTCCGGGACGTGACCGCGCTCGAACGCTCCCGCTGGCAACTCGAACGACAGAACGAACGCCTCGACCAGGTCGCCTCGACCGTCTCCCACGACCTCCGCAGTCCGATTCAGGTGGCCGACGGCTACGTCGAGATGCTGGACGACATGGTCGACGCGGACGGTCTCGACGCGGCCGACACCGACGAGGCCCGGGCGTGCCTGCGGAAGACGAGCGACACGCACGGACGGATGGAAGCGATCATCGAGGACGTGCTCACCATCGCCCGCGAGGGCAAAGCCGTCGAGGCGACGGAGCAGGTCTCGCTGGCCGCCGCCGCCCGCGACGCCTGGGCCAACGTCGACACGGGCGACGCCACCCTGACCGTCGCAGAGGACCGCACGCTCCAGGCAGACCGGAGCAAACTCCTGACGATCCTCGAGAACCTCTTCCGGAACGCGCTCGACCACGGCCCCGCCGACGTGACCGTCGAAGTCGGCGCGACCGACGGCGGGTTTTACATCGAAGACGACGGGCCCGGCATCCCCGACGAACACGCAGACAGCGTCTTCGAGTACGGGTACACCACGATCGAGAAGGGGACGGGGCTCGGCCTCTCCATCGTCGAGACAATGGCCGAATCCCACGGCTGGACCGTCGAACTGGAGACGGCGGCCGAGCGGGACGAGTCCACCGGGACGCGGTTCGTCTTCTCGGACGTGGGCGGTGGGCCGGTTGTCGACGAGCAGGAGCCACACGCCCCGACCTGAGGCGATCAGTCGTCGGCGGGCCGGGACGCGCCGACGGTGGCCGCGTCGGGCTGGAGGGACGCGTCCGGGAGCTGGAACCGGGCCAGGAGGTCGGTCAGGTCGCTCGCCTCGGCGGCGGTCTCCTCGCTGATCGAGGCCACCTCGTCGACCATCTCGACGACGTCCTGCGTGGTCCCGGCCTGGTCGTCGGTCACCGTCGAAATCTCCGCGACGCTCGTGTGTAACTCGCCGACGACCGCGACGATGTCCTCGAAGTTCGACGGCGTTCCCTCGACAGTCGCGATACTTCGGTCACCTGTTCGTTCGTTTCCGGGGCGATGTCGTCGGCGCCACGCTGGACCTCGGCGATGAGGGCGGACATCTCGTCGGCGAGGGCCTTCACCTCGTCCGCGACGACGGCGAACCCCTCGCTGTCCCGGCCGGCGCGTGCGGCCTCGATGGAGGTGTTCAGCGCGAGCAGGTTCGTCTCCTCGGCGATGGCGGCGGCCTCACGCCCGGAGCGTCCGCGCCGGGCGGCCGCCTCGGCGGTATCTGCGACCTCGTTGGCCGAGGCCGCGATCTGCTGGACCGTCGCCGAGAGCGTGTTCATTTCGGTGGCGATCTCGTCGCTGGCGTGGTCGGTTTCGGTCACCGAGGACTGGAGGTCGTCGCTCGTGTCCGCGCCCCCAGTGGCGAACGTGGCCACATCACCGATAGTAGCGGCCAGCGTCCCCGGGAGGTCGTTGTAGTTGTCGACGACGGCCGAATGGCTGTCGTCGGCGGCGTCTATGCCGACGGTGACGGTTAGGTCGCCCTCGCGGGCCCGTTCGGTCGCCTCGGTGAAGACAGCGGCCACCTCCTCCAAGTTGGCCGAGCGGACCCGGGGTTCGGCAGTTGTCTCCTCTAGCTCCGCCGTGTAGCCCTCGAGTTCCTCGGCCGTGGTCGGCAGCGACGCGCCGAACTCACCGGGGACGTCCTCGTCCAGGGAGGGCGCGTCGAACTCCTGTCGGGCCAGCGCGTCGGCCCGCCGGGAGGCCGTGGTCAGGTACTCGCTCATGTCGGCAGCAACGTTAGTGAGCGAGCCGACCTCGTCGGGCTGGTCGGTCCGGGCGGCGGTCACGTCGAGGTCACCGGCCGCGACCGTCCGTTCGAGGTCCCTGATCGGCGTAACCAGGTCCTCGCGCGTGATCAAGAGTGGGCTCGGGAACGCAACGACGACCGCGGCGACGACTTCCGCTGGACAGAGCCTGTCACACCGAACCGGTCCATCGACCCCCACAGCAGGGCGCGATGCCTGTCGAAAACTTGGTCCGTATGTCTCGAACCTCAGCCTGGATACGGTTCACCGGTCCCTCAATTCCCGGGCTGTGAAATTTTGCCTCTTCGTGTCGTACTCAGCGTACTTCGAGCGTCCTGACGCCGCATTTTCGTATTCAGAGATGATTTCGGTGTGTCACACGCTCGCCGGTCCGCGATCCAGACCGGTGTGACGGTCGGACGATTGAAGCCAGCGTGGGCCCAGAAAGGTAGTATGGAGAAGACGCCGACCGGTACCGCTGTGGGGGTCGACGACCCCTACGCGCACGTCGACCGGTGTGACCACCTCACCGACGCGGGGAAGTGTCGCTTCGCGGTCGAACAGGGCGACAGCGACCCGGCCTTCGCCGACGCCCGTGGCGCCGAGAACTTCCAGTGTCCGGTCGCCGGCGACCTCGACGAGGAGGGGCTGACCGGTCCGTGGGAGTGGGCCGACTGCCGGCACTTCCGCTGTCGGGATCACACCCGGGAATGCGTCCGGTGTGGACTGGAAGCGCGACGGCTGGCCCACTCCGACGAGCGGCCGTTGCTGGAGGAACACCACCTCTCGTACGACGACGCCGCGACCGGGGACGGCGACCCCGGCCACGAGGTCACCGTCGTCCTCTGTCGGTGGTGTCACGCGAAGGTCCACGACTCGTGGGCGCGCATCGACGACGACGTGAACCCGGACGCCGAGGCCATCGCTGCGGCCGAGTCACGGCGCGCCCGCGAGCAGGCGGAACTGGGATTCGAGTCGGCCGCCGAGCGGTTCGACCGCGAGCAGTGAGTTCCGGGCGACTTATCCCTTCGCTGAATCTGTGTTCTCACAATGACGCGTATCGACGTGGTCGACAACCACGGCCAGTTCACCCACTTGGAACACCGCGCGCTCCGCGACCTGGGCGTGGACGTCGAACTCATCGACAACACCACGCCGCCCGCGGAGATCGACGCCGACGGCCTCGTCCTCTCGGGCGGGCCGGACATCGGGGACATCGGTAACTGTCCCGCGTACCTCGAACTCGACGTCCCGGTGCTGGGTGTCTGTCTCGGTATGCAGGCGATCGCGGCCGAACTCGACGGCCGGGTCGACGCCGGTGACTACGGCGGCTACGCCGACGTGACCGTCGAGATAACCGACGACAGCGACCCCCTGCTCGGGTCGCTCGCACCCGAAACCCGGGTGTGGGCCAGCCACGCCGACGAGGTCAAGACGGTCCCTGACGGGTTCACCCGAACCGCCAGAAGCGACGTCTGTGGCGTCGAGGCCATGAGCAACGCCGACCGCGACCTCTACGGCGTCCAGTGGCACCCGGAGGTGTCACACACCGAGGAGGGGGAGGCAGTCTTCGAGAACTTCCTCGCGATCTGTGAGTGAGCGCCCGACGAACACCGCCCGTCCGGACCCCGGTGTCCGCCCCACGACCCTTCATTTAAGTTGGACCCCGTGGTTCGGTTCCGTGTGCACGGGAAAGGCGTAGTCCGCGCGCCCGCGACCTCAACCGGTGCTCGCCGGGCGTGGGGAGACACGGCGGTCACTCGTCTCCGTCCGTCGGGTGATCAGTCATATATCAAGAACTATACCGAACGACGAAAGAGGGCATTACAATGACCCAGACGCAGGGTGATCTCGCCGGTCTCTCGCGGTTCATTTTCCGCGTACCCAATTGGCATTCGACCCTGACGTTCGCCCTCGTGATCGCGGCCGTCACTGGCGTCGCCGTCTTCGACGGCCGGTACGTCCTCGGCGACGCCTGGGAAGGGATCTTCTTCATCGGCCTGCCGACGATTGCAGCGAGCGTCATCACGCCGTACGTTGACGGCCGGCTAGGCGGGCAGTTGACGCACAACCGCGCGTCGCTGCTGGCGCTGACCTGCGAACTCGTGACCGTCGCGATACTGATGATGGCAGGCGTGATGGGGCTCCTCACGGGGACCGTTCAGGACCTGCTACTCGCAGCGCCCGTCGTCGGCGCACTGGGCCAGCAGTTCGTCTTCGACGCGCTCCTGCTGGCGCTGGCGTCGATTTTCGCGATCCGACTGTTCGTGATCGTCGCCGTCTCGAGACACTCCCTGCTGGTCGCGGCGATTCCGGCTAGCATCCAGACCGTCGCGGCCGCAGTCTTGCTGTTCATTTACAGCGGGACGCTCCGATTTCTGGAAGTGGGCGGCCCGATACTGAACTCCTATCTCTCTCGTCCCCAGGCAGCCCCGCCGGAACTGACAGTGGTCATCCCGCGGGACTTCGTGTTGCTTGGGATCATCTGTCTCGTCTACGCGTGCGGTGTGGCACTCTTTCTCTGGGCCATCGACTCGCCGTGGCGGCGCAGTCTGGACGTCTCCGTGCTGGATTTTGTCCGTGGGTTTATTGGCCACATCGCCGAGGGAACCCGCGAACTCGAGGACTTCTTCGAGGAGATCGGTGAGGAGGCTATGGTCCCGGTCACCGTCCTCGTCTTCCGGACCGAAAACGGTGCCGAGAAGGCCCGCTTCGTCCTCCCGATGATCCACCCGGGGCCGATGGGTGAGATCGGCGGTGGCAACCTCCCCGAGCGGGTCGCCCGCCGGGCCGAGGGGCTTGCGTTTCCGCCCCACGCGACCGCCGGCCACGACTTCAACCTCGTGACCGAGCGTGAGGTCGACACCATTCTGGACGCGGCCGACACCGCGACCGGTGAGATCGAGTTCACGGACGAGGCGACCGTTTCGGTCCGGGCCGGCGAGGGGGACGCGAAACTCGTCGGCCAGGCCTTCGGCGACGACGCACTCGCAGTCGCGACCTACGCTCCGTCGTTCGCCGACGACGTGGAGTACGCGGTCGGCCTCTCGGCGTCTGCCGAGGCCCGCTCAGCCGGACTGGACGACGTGATGCTCATCGACGCGCACAACAGCAACAACGGCCTGAACGGCGGCGACCTGGGCCACGTCACCCCCGGGAGCCGGCGGTCGTTCGATATGATTTCCGGGGCAGGCAAAGTCGGGAGACGACTCGTCGACGCGGAGCAGGGCCAGCCGAAACTCGGCGTCACCTGGGACGAAACGCCCTGGGGCCCCGAAGACGGCATCGGCCCGCTCGGGATTCGGGTAGCCGTCCTCGAAGTCGGTGACCACCGCACCGCCTACGTGCTGATCGACGGTAACAACATGGAACCGGGCCTGCGTGGGACGCTCGTCGACGCCATCGAGGGCGTCGACCACGCCGAAGTCATGACGACCGACACCCACATCGTCAATACCGTCGAGGCCGACAACCAGGTCGGTGCGGCCATCGACGACGACGACCTCATCAGCCTCGTGACAGACCTCGTGGCGGGCGCGACCGATGACGTCGAACCGGTCGAGGCGGGCATGGCCTCCGAACGGGCAGCGGTCACCGTCTTCGGCAACGACCGGACCGAGACGCTGGCTTCACACGCCAACGCGATGATCTCGATGGGCGCGACGCTGGCGGCCGCCGTCGTCGTCGCCGTTATTACCATCTCGATTGTTCTCTTCGCCCTCGCATAGTTACCGAATCTGATAATCCGACGGGACGTTTTATACCGTGGCCAGTCCGAGCGTCCGGAAACGGCGGACCGGACCGCCAGGAACCCGACGATGCAACCGCCACTGTCACCAGAGAACGCGAGTCCCCCGGCCGGCCGGCTGGCACGCTGGGCGGTCTACTGTGTGTTCCTGTGCCTGTGTCTGCTCGCGGTCACCGGTCCCGCCGCGGGGGCACCCGTCGCTGGCACCTCGGCCGGCAGCAGTGGCGTCACGCCAACGGCGGCCGCGCTGGCACAGGAGGACTGTTTCGGGACAGATACGTTCGAGGGAGTTGCCGGCGACACGGTCGAAATCACGACCAGTTGTAGCGGCTACCTTCTCGTCGGCGGGGACAAGACGGTCGAGTCCGCATCGAACCGGAACTTCCTCGACCTGCTGTACGTTCCGAGTGGCACGACGGTCACCGTCAACACGCGCCTGTTGGGCACCAACCGGTCGGCCTACTCCGGGAACGTCGTCAGCTACGCACAGACGTACGGCGCCGACGCCGCACCGGAAGACACCACCGAGTTCGACGGGTTCGAGTTCGTGAACGAGGACGGTCAACAGGTCGCCGAGACGCTCGCGGGGTTCAATCGGGAGGTGGGCATCACGCGGCTCCCACGGCCAGTTCAGCCCGCCCGCTACCGGCTGCTGGCGGGGGCGAACGAAACGCTCGTTCTCGGCGACGACGGCGTACCGTACCTGGAGGAACCTCTCGACCGGTCGAACCTGAAGCTGGTCGACACTGCGTTCGATGGCGACCTTGGGACGAGCGTCGCACCGAACGGTGCGGTCGACGGGGAGTTCACGCCCTCGACCGACCGGAGTCGGGTGGCCGTCGGCGACCGCGTGCGGATCGACGGCTTCTCGACCGTCGGGTTCCGCGGGACACTCGCGACCATCGACGGCGGGGGGCTCGACCAACTTCAGACGCTACTCGACCACCCGGAGGGCGTCAACGTCACTATCGAGCACCTCAACCCCGGTGTGAACGAAGAGCCCGAACAGGTCACGTTCGACAGCGCGAACGCCCAGGACCTACTCGTCGAGTTCACCGACGACGAGGCGTCGTTCTCGATGGTCATCGACACGTCGAAAGGGACGTGGTTCGGTTCCCGGTCGGCCCCCGGCGACCAATTCAGAGTGACATTCGAGTTCGAGGGGACCGCCGACGAGGAGTACCGTTTCCCGGGCGGGAGCGGATTGCCGGGGGCGTTTAGCGCCCGCTCGACGTCCGACCCCGACCGCACCGAACAGTACCCGTATTTCGACGGTAACGAGACGACCGTGGAGTCGACGACGACGTTCACCGTCGTCGAGCCCCGCATCGAGTACGACGAGAACCAGTTGACCAGTGACGGCGAGTTGATTGTCGGTACGAACGGACAGTACCGGCTCACCGGGACGACGACGTACGCGCCCGGGACGGACGTCGAGGTCCAGCTCATCTCTCGGGATGGGCCGCCACCGACCAAGATTCAGATCGACGACGTGGAGATCAGTGGCGACGAGACGTTCCGAACCCCGCAGGTCGACTTCTCTGCGCTGGACTCGGAGAACCCGGTCGAGGCAGAGCTGTTCCTGCGCGAACGGCTGGTCGACCGTCGCCCCGTCGTCGTCGCCGCCGACCCCGAAGACCCGGCGGAACTCGAACTGACCGACGCCGCCTCGTCTGTGGCCATCACCGAAGGACAGTCGCTGTCGGCGCTCACCGCCACGGTAGAGAACACCGGGGTCGCGGACGGAACCGCAGACATCAGGCTTCGGATCGACGGCAAACTCTGGGGCAACCGGACAGTCACCGTCACACCGGACAGGAGCCGGGTCGTCGCCTTCGGCAGTTCGTACCCCTCGCTCGCCCCGGGCGAGTACCCCTACACTGTTCGCCTCGCCGGGACCGACCAGTCACTGTCCGGCACGCTCGTGATCGAGGCCCGGGCGACCCCGGAGCCGACGGCCACCCCCGAGCCGGGCACGCCGAACACGACACGGCCACCGACAGCGACGCCCGAGGCCACGCCGCAGTCACCACCCACGCGAACGATGACGGCGACGGAGACACCTGGGCCGACCACCACGGCGGCGAACGCTTCCGCGGCGAACGAGGCCGACGAGGGGTCTCTGCTCGGGAGCGTAGTGGGCTACGTCACATCGGTAGTGCCGTACACGCTGGGTTCGACGGCATTCGTCGTCCTCGCGTACGCGGCCGCTCGGGTAATCGTAGCGCGGCGCGGCGGCAGCGAGAGCGCCTCGTAAAAAATTACTCGGCGAACAGGTCGTCGACGGCGGATCGGGCGGTCAGTGCCGCGTCGTCGGCGATCTGCTCGGGGTCGCGCGTGTCCGAAGGTGCGTTGAGGTAGACATCTACTTCGAGAACCCCGTCCTCGAAGGTGACGGTCACGTCGAGGTCGACGACTTCGGACTGTTTGTAACGGGTAAACACGACCCCCTCGGCCGCGTCGGCGGCCGTCTCTACGACTTCCTCGTCGGTCGGGTCGCCCATCTCAGGCGCCGCCAGCACCGGGACCCATCGGGCCGCCACCGCCGCCGGCACCGCCGAGCAACTGCTGGAGCTCCTGCTGGAGTTCCTCGAACTGCTCTTGGACGCGCTCTTCCTGCTTTTCGAGCGTGTCGACGCGGACTTCGAGACTCTCGACGGACTCCTCGAGGTCTTCTCTGGCTTCGTCGTACTCGGTCTTGACGAGCAGTTCGCCGACCTCTCGGTACATGGTGGTCTCCTCGTCCACGCCGTCGAGTTCTTCGAGCGCGTTCTGGGACTCGGTTAGCTGTGTGTCGGCCTGCTGTTTCTGCGCGGCGACCTGCTGTGCGGTCTCCTGGAGGTCCTGTAGCTCTTCGATTTTCTCTTGTGCTTCCGGCGGCAGATTACCCTGCATACCCGAACACTCGGCATCCGGAGTGAAAAACCCACGCATCTCACCACTTCAGCACGGCGGCGGCTATCCTGCCTGTCCCGGAGCAAGTGCCAGCGGGAAGCGCAGAAAAGCCGTCTGGTCAGGATTCGGCCTGCAGACCATCGTCGACGGCCTCGACGTGTTCGGCCCACTTCTCGACGGTCGGCTGGCCCCAGTAGCGTGCGGTGTTGCTCCGCGGGTCGTAGTCGACGATTCCCGCCTGGTCGAGTTTCGGCAGGTGCCGGTGGTGGAGACTGATAGCGAGCCGTTCGCGTTCCTCGTCGCCGGCACCGGTGGCGAGCGCATCGACGAGGTTCTGTAGCGTTGCCACTTCGACCCCGGTCCGCTGCAGGTACAGACAGACGCGGCGTCGGCGGTCGTTCGAGAGTAACTCGAACACGTCGTCGATCGACGGTGTTAGTACCGCGCGGTTCGTGTCGAGCGGATTCGTCACGTCTGGGGACCCGACTGAGCGTTCGGACTGACGATTGTCTCTCATGGAGGTTACACTTTCTACTCGTATGCCCTCCCGCATGAGATAGATGCCTAGCTATCTAGGTTCGATCGTCGTCGAGGTACGTCGAGAGCAGTTTCCGCTCGGCGTGCCGGAGGTGCTGGTGGAAGGTCGGCGAGGCGATGTCGAGCGAGTCGGCGACGTCTTCTGCGGTGCTGTCGCGCGGCCAGTGAAAGTATCCAGCGAAGTACGCCGCCGACAGTGCCGCCCGCTGTCGGTCGGTAAGCTTGTCGTCGACGCCGTCACACGGATCGGCGGACGCCTGAATCCAACTGTCGCCCTCGCGTTTGGCCGCGAGCGTGACGCCGCCGAACCGTTCGTCGAGCCGTTCGGTCAGTTCCCGGAGGTCGAATCCGCGGGGAGCGGCCGCCTCGACCGTCACTTTGCCACTCTCGGCCTCGGCCACGATGGGCTTGACACCGGACTCGAACAGGACGGACGCGACCGACGGCCGCATCCGCGCCTCGAAGACGGCGTGATCGTCGTTCTCCGTGACCAGTCGGAGTGTTTCGGGTGCCGGCGTTCCCCGGTCGTCGGCCACTGCCCGAACGTCCGCTGGCGGCGCAGTGACGGCGACGTAGTGGAGGCGGTCCCCGCCCGAGGCTTTCGCCGACCCGAGCAGTCGGCAGGTGCAGTCCAGTTCCGCAGAGACGGTCCCGAAGAACGTCGCCGGCTCGTCCAGTTCGAGCGTCATCTCGATTGGCGAGTCGGACTCGACGAGCTGGCGGTTCTGTGTGGCGCTGATGGCGAACCCGACCATCTCCCCGAGAACCTCGAAGGCCCTGATCTCGCGGTCGCTGAACGCCCCTGGACGGTCGGCGTACACTGCCAGCATACCGTGGGTCGCTGTCCGGTGTGTGAACGGAACGACCGCGACCGACCGGAACCCGTGTTCGAGTGCCGGCTCGCGGAACGGCTCGAACAGCGGGTCCGACTCCACGTCGTGTGTGATAGTCACCTCGCCGGTCTCGAACGTCTTCGCAGCCGGTCCAGCCCCGTCGTGGTCCGGGTCGACCGGAATCTCGACTTCCTCCAGGTACGCCGCGCCCTCGCCCGCCCAGGCTTTCGGCTCGACGAGCGGTTTGCCTGGTCGGCGCACGCCAGTGAATGCGAACCGGTACAGCGACGAGCCGCCCAGCCGCTTACAGACCGTCTCCTCGATCTCTTCGGCCGTCGCGGCCGCGGCGAGCGCGCCGATGGTCTCGTGAACGAGTTCGTTGATCCGGTTCAGCGTCTCCAGTTCGTCGCGCTGGTTCCGGAGTCGGCGTTCGCTCTCTTTGCGTTCGGTGATGTCGCGGACGACGCCGACGGTGCCGGCGAACTCTCCGTCGGAACACGGGAGCAACGAAAAGCGGTTCTCGACGGGAATCTCATCGCCACTCGCCGTCTGGAGTGTCCCCACGACCGTTCCGACCGACCGCTCGTCGTCGATCATCTCCTCGCGTTGTGCCCGGGCCTTCGTGACGACGTCGTCACACCCGAACAATCGCGCGTCCAGTCCCTCGAACGATGCCGGGTCGAATCCGAGTTTCTCCTTGGCCGCCCCGTTGACCATCCGCACGTCGTGGTTCTCGTCGGTCATGTAGACGCCGTCGCTCATGGTCTCGACCAGCGTCTCGTAGCGCTGGAGTTCCTCGGTTCGCTGCCGCAGTTTCTCCTCGCGGTCTGCCCGCCGGAACGTAGACTCCACGTCCGCCGCGAACAGCCGACCGAGTTCCCGGTGTGTCTCGTCGAACGCCGACGGGTCGGTCGAGGCGATGCCGATCATGCCGTACCCCTCGATGGGGAGCAAGAGCGCGCTCCGAATCGGTTCGTAGTCGAAGTCGGTGTCGAGGTCACGCATATCGTCCACGACAACCGACTCGCCGCGTTCGTAGGCCTCACCGACGAACCCCTCGCCGACCGCGTACGTCGGTGGCAGCTCGTCGAGTCGCCCGTCGTCGGTCGCGACCGCGACCGGTTCGAGTCGGTCGTCCTCCGTCACCATCCAGACGCCGGTGGTCGCGAACTCGAAGTGCCGTTGTGAGACCGCTGCGGCCGTCTCGGCGACTTCAGTGTGTGTCTCGGCGGACATCAGTTCTCGGGTCCCACAGTGGAGCTGTTCGAGCAACGCCGCGCGTTCCCGACGGTCGCTCACGTCCCGAACCAGCCCCAGTGCGGCGAGGTCACCCTCCAGCGGCATGAACCGGACTTCGATGGGGAGCCGCTCACCGTCGCCGTCGATAGCTGTTCCCGTGATGGTCGCAACTGCCTTCTCGTCCCGTTCGACCACTTCCCGACGGAGCCTGATCCCCTTCCGTGCCGTCTCCTCGGTGACGAACTGAGAGAGGTGCGCGCCCATCATCTCCTCGACGTCGCGCCCGAACAGGTCCGCGAGGGTGTCGTTTGCCTCTTTTATTCGCAGGTCGTCACCCAGAACGTAGACGCCGTCGCCGACCGTCTCGAGGATCGTCTCGTACCGTTCGAGTTCGCGCTCGCGCTCCCTGCGCTCGGTGATGTCCCGGACCAGCCCGATGGTCGAGTACTCCTCGTCAGAGACCAGCCCGAACCGTCCTTCGACCGGTACCCGCGTGCCGTCCGCGCGATGCAGGTCGAACTCCATCGTCGTGGGCACGTCCTCGCCGGCTTTGAGACCCTTCGACCGCTTACCAGCCCTTTCGGCCGTCTCCTGATCGGTGAACTCGGAGACGTGGCGCCCTAGCACCGTCTCGCGGTCGGCACCGACTATCTCCAGCATGGCGTCGTTGACTTTCCGGACGCAACGGTCGTCGTCGGCCACGTAGACGCCGTCGCCGAGCGTCTCCAGCAGCGACTTGTACCGTGAGAGGTCCCGTTCGCGCTCCCTGCGTGTGCTGATGTCACGGACGAGACCGATCGTCGCGTACCCCTCGTCCGAGACCATCGAGAAGCGCCCCTCGACGGGGAGCCGGCTGCCGTCCGCCCGGACGAGGTCGTACTCGATTGTCTCGACCGTTCGGTCGGTCTCCTGGAGGGTGGCCGCGAGACGCCTGCTGCGCTCGACGGCTTCGGGGTTCATGAACTCGGAGAAGTGCAGTCCGAGCAGCTCCTCGCGGTCATAGCCGGCCATCTCCGTCATGGCGTTGTTGACCTTCGCGACCCGGAGGTCTTCGTCGAGGACGTACACGCCGTCACCGACCGTCTCCAGCAACGACTTGTACCGGGAGAGGTCCCGTTCGCGCTCCCTGCGCTCGCTGATATCTCGGGCCGTGCCGGCGAGTCCCCACACCTCGTCGTTCTCGTACAGCGGCGCGGCCGTGACTTCGTGTGGAATCTCCTGTCCGTCGGCCGTTTCGAGGTGGAGTTCGACCGACACCTCCTCCCCCTGTGCGACGCGGTCCAGCGCGGCGGCCGCCTGCTCGTAGTCGCGGTCCGCGACCAGCGTCAACGGGTCGATTTCGTCGATTTCTTCCGCAGAGTATCCGAACACGTTCTCGAACTTCTCGTTCCAGTCGACGAGTCGGCCCGACCGGTCGAACACGTACAGCAGGTCGGTGAGCGTGTCGAGAATCGCCCGCGACGCGTCGTCCGGGTCCGGCCACTCGCTCCGACTGTCCGGGTCGACCCACCAGTCACCCTGATATCGTACTGCCTCACTCATTCTCGGCCCCCACGCACACGAACGTCGCCGGCACCGGTGACGACGGCTGCTCGGTCATACCCCGATATACTCGAAGCGGGTCATAAGCGTATCGCCGGCGTCAGAGCACACCACAGGCGGCCGCGTCGGCCCGCTGACCGACCGAAACGAGCGTCGACCAGGTGTTGATTCCGGCACGGAGTGCGACCAGGTCGTCGGCTTCGACTGTCACTGTCACGGTCGTGTCCTCCCGGTCGAGCGTCGCCGTCGCTCGGTCTCCCGCGATGGCACCGACTTCCGGACGGACGCCGCGCTCGACGGTCCGGGCACGACGCTCGTCTTCGAAGCTGAACTCCAGAACGGCCTCGTGGGCGCGAGCCACGTCAGTCGACGTCGACTTCCTTCACGTCGCGGCTCCGTTCTTTCAGCAGCACGCGGTGGCCACAGTACGGACAACGGACGCCGCCGTACTCGTCCAGTTCTACGTCACGCTTACAGCGGGAACATTTGTAGCTCATTACTCGTCGTCTTCGGCGAGTGCCGCGCGAATCGAGCGCGTCACGGTTTTGCCACCGGGCGTCTCGGGACGGTACGTGCCGCCGGCGAACTTGTAGCCACAGTAGCCACACTCCCAGATACCGGTGCCCTGTCGGTCGACACTGTCTTTCCCGCACTCGGGGCACTCGTGGTCGTCGCCCATGTCGTCCTCGATGTCCGCAACGCGGCGTCGCGCGACGCGACCGTAGCGAGCGCCGAACCGGCCGGCGCTCCCAGTCCGTGCCTTGTCTTTAGCCATAGTACTGTAATGTCTGCACAGCCCGGTCATAAACCCTGTGTGTTCGACCGACGAGGCTTTGTCCCCACTCCCGTCATAGCGGACGTGGCCACGCTCCTCCATCACGACCTCCCGACTACCGGCCGCGTCGGCGAGACGGGGCTGCTCCGGCTCGGCACCGGACTCGGCCTCGTCGGCTGGACCGGGACTGCCGTCATCGAGCGGACGACCGACCCGTCGGCGGGCCTCGTCGCACTCGCCTGGTGGGTGCTTCCCGTCACGGCGATGCTGTTCGTCATCGGCCGGCACGCGGTCGACGCGGTCCGGTTCTCGGTGCCGTTGCTCGGCTGGGGCCTGCTCAACGGAACCGCGACGACAGCGACGCTCTGGGCCGTCACAGTCGGCGCGTCGCCGGGTGCGGTCCCTGTCGTCTGGCTCGTCGACTTCGCCCTCGGGTACACCTGGACCGCGATTGCCGTCGGACGAGCGGGCCGCTGGGGGCGCGCTCGTGGCTACGCCGCGGCGGCGTTTTCCTGTGCTGTCGCAGTCGGTGTCGGCGTCACCGGAGTCGTTGATGGGGTGGCGCTCAGCTATCCAGTCGTCGCAACGCTCCACGTCGGTCCGCTGGCGCTCGACGCCGGTGGTGTGTTCGGAGCGCGTCGGACGTGAGCGTGGCGTTCACTCTCGGAGTCCGGCCTCGCCGAGCGCGTCGTTGAGGTCCGCCCGGACCTGCTCGCCCAGTTCGCGGTCGCCAGCCGTCGTCACCACACGGTTCTCCTGAACGCTAGAGCCGTCCCGGATCAGCAGTCGCACGTTGCCGTTTGCGTCGGCTCGCGTGGCCTTCGCCCGAACGCCGCCTCGTGAACCGGAACCGGAGGCGTCGATAGGGCCCGGAATGACCTTCTTGACGTGCGGGTGGCCCGCGACCGTCTCGATTGCCTGTTTGCCCGCGCGCTTGCCGATCAACGTGGTGTGAGAGCCGCCGAGGATATCGGCTGTCGACGCCTTCACTACCTCCAGCGCCGGTCGTCCTTTCCGCTCGATGACGGCCGTCACGGGGTCGTCGCCGGTCACCCGGTAGAACTCGTAATGGACCTGGCCGCGGACCGTCCGAAGCACGGTTCGGTCGCCCGTCGCGTACACTTCCTCCGGCCGTTTGCGCCTGATTTCGTCGGCTATCAGCCCTGCAAAGTTTCGCAGCTCGATCACGTCGCGCTCCCCGTCGGCCTCCTCCGGCGTCGTGGTAATCGTCCGCTGGCTGACTGTCTCGTCGTCCAGGAGCGTCGTGACCGTGGCGCGGTCACGCGAGAGGTCTAAGACTATGGTGTCGGCGTTTGCTGTCCGGCAGACCAGGCAGTAGTCGCCGGGTCTGTCGAGGTTGCTGGCACACTGCCGACAGTCCATGTCATCGTATCGGTGATTCGACGGGATAAGGGAGACGGTTCGGTTCGCCGGGGGCCACGGCCCGTGCTGTCCTATCCCAGTTCCACCGGATCGCCCTTCAGATACTCCCGGAGCAGGACGGTCGCGTAACTTCCCTTCGGTAGTGCAAACGAGAACGAGAGCGGATCGCGCTCGACTTCGAGTTCAGTCCGCACCAGCACCGCCCGTCGTGTCCCCGTCGAGTGGAACTCCCCGGGTAGGTCGAAGTCCGCAGGGTCGAGCCCCACGTCGTCCAGTACTTCCCGCTCGATGTCACCCGGTTCGCCGTCGCCGAGTTCCGTGTCGGTGCCTACCAATGGCGCGGTGACGAACGCCCGCCCGCGCTCGCAATGCCGGGTCACGGTGTCGACGCGGTGTTCGTCGACACGCTGGAGCCGGTCGGTGTCGGGCACAGTCACCGCTGCAGGTGTGTCGGCGTCGGTGAAACAGACCACGTCGCCCGCGACGGGCCGGTCGAACGGCAGGCCGCGAGCCAGCCGTTCCGAGAGAACGCGGTTGAACACGTACGACTGGGCGGCGTTGACCACGAGTTGCTGGAGGTTGGTAGGCATCGTCTCCAGGGCAGCTCGGAAGTCCGCGGGTTCGTCGGCGTCCCGGTCGACCAGTTCGTGCAGCATCGCTCGCTCATAGTTCAGGTAGCCCGGCATCGCGTCGAGGGCCGCCTGCCAGTCGCCCGACCCCGCCGCGACCTCCGCGACACGTTCACGGGCGGTTCTGGTCTCCTCGGGTTCGCGCTCGGACGGTCTACCCACGTAGGCGAGGACGGACTCTCGCCAGTTCCCGCGAACGACTTCGAGGCCGACCTCGTGGGTGATTGGGCGATAGCTCCCGAACCGCTGCTGGCCGAAGTAGTTCGGGACACCGACAGTAGCGGGGCCATCCGTCGTTGTGCCGCCCGCCTCGTCGTCTCCAGCCGCGCCCGCGACCGTCCGGAGGTCGTCGGTGATTGCGTCGACCGAGTCCGGGCGCTCGGGACTCCGGACAGTGACCTCGAAGGCGTTGCCCGCCAGGTCACCGAAGAAGATGGGTCGACCTGTCCGACCCAGCACGTCGATATCTGCGTCCGAGAGGGTCACGTCGGCGACGGCCTCGGGGTCGGCGTCGGCGACGGAGAACAGCTGGGTCGTGACGGCGTGTTTGTCTTTCGTCCCGGCCCAGGAGACGCGTTCGCGGCTGGATTCCAGCGCGTTCGAGAGTGCACTGGCGAAGTCGTTCGTGTCCCAGCCGGTGAGTGTGGCCCGCAGAAGAACGTGGGGATACGCCCCGGAGTCGGCGTCGACCGGTTCGGGGTCGAACGCCTCGATCTCGGTGACCCGGAAATCCGCGGGCTCGACGCGCAGGCGGCCACCGACGCCATCGGCGTCACTCACGTAGTACGTCATCCCGACGGCGCGCTCGACGGGTTCCGCCTCGCGCATCAGCGGCTCACCTGGAACTCGGTCGTCATGGCTCCGAGGTTCGTGCCGGCCGGATAAAAGGGTGGAGATTCAGGACAGGTATCGGGTAGGGTCCGTCCGCGTCGCGACGCGGTCTCGGCGACGACGGCCACCTCGCTGTGGAAGGGCAGGTTGCTTGGCAGGCTGCTCGTCTGCGCCGGTCCCGTCGGCGGACCCGGTGGCTCGTGCTGACGGGGTCTCGACGGCGAGTGCCGGCTGCTTCCTACGCGCTCAGAAAAGCGAGAGTTCGCCCGTCACGCGGTCGACAGCGTCCTCGTCACCCGGCCCGACTGCCAGGGCGGTGACGGTCCCCGGCTCGAGCTGAGTGTGGCCGGCATCCCGGACGACGGCGTTGGCCAGCCCCTCACGCTCGGCCTCGTCGGCCAGTTCGAACAATCGCTGTTCGCTCTCGCCTTTCAGGACGACCTTCTTTTGCCCCTCGCCTTTCCAGGCGCGGCGGGCCCGGTCGGGTGTGTCCTCGTAGGCCGACAGCGACGCGTGGGCGACCTGTGCGGCGAGTTTGCCCTGGCCCATTCCTACGTCGGCGCGCGCGACGATTGCCTGTTTCATACCGTGTGGAAGCGGGGCAGCGATAATAGGTCTGGCCGTTGGTCGTCGCGGACCCACTGGACTTTAGACGACCGGCCTCGCTGGTAGAGATATGATCCTCTCGGACGCGGACATTCTCGACCGCCTCGCCGATGGCGACCTGGTCGTCGGGCCCCTCGAGGACGTCGACCTGCAGGTCCAGCCCGCGAGCGTCGATCTACGGCTAGGTCGGGAGTTTCTGGAGTTCCAGCACGCCAACATCCCCTGTATTCACCCCGACAGCGAACAGGAGGTCGAAGAGTACGTCGACGAGACCCACGTCGACGAGGGCGACGAGTTCATCCTCCATCCCGGGGATTTCGTCC
The DNA here is from genome assembly GCF_028275115.1 of Halorientalis sp. GTDB lineage: Archaea > Halobacteriota > Halobacteria > Halobacteriales > Haloarculaceae > Halorientalis. The sequence goes on from NZ_JAQCNH010000029.1 coordinate 74,361, forward strand.
TCGGGACGACCGTCGAGCGCGTCGAGATTCCACCGGACCTGATCGCTCACGTCGAGGGTCGGTCCTCGCTTGGTCGGCTGGCGATTGTGGTACACGCGACCGCCGGTTTAGCGGACCCGGGGTACCAGGGCCAGATCACCCTCGAACTGTCGAATCTGGGGACCGCGCCCGTCGCGCTGACGCCCGGGATGCGCATCTCGCAGTTGACATTTACCGAACTGAAGACGCCTGCGGATCGGCCCTACGGGGAGGAACGGGGCTCGAAGTATCAGGACCAGTCGGGACCGCAGGCGTCGAAGATTCAGGGGGATCACGAGTTCGGAGGCGACCAGGTCTGAGAGCGAAGCGTGCTCCGCTTTGCTCACGCTCGTCGGCAGCGAGAACGAGCAGTGTTCGGCGGGAGCAGGATTTTTATGCCGGTTCGCGTCGGAGTGGCAGCAATGAGATTCATCGAGGAGGTGGTGGTCGAGGAGTTTCTCCCGACCTTCCGCTCGATGCTGGCCGAGGACTTACGCGGGCGAGGGTTGACCCAGAGCGACGTGGCAGACCTCATCGGCATCAGTCAGAGCGCCGTCTCGAAGTACGCCCACGGTGAGGTGGCGCGGAACCGGCGGCTGCTGGCCGACGAACGGATGGTGAATCTGGTCGAGCGGATAGGGGATGGGCTGACCGACGGCGAGATGAGCCCCGTGCAGGCGCTCGTCGAGACCGAGGTCGTCATTCGACAGCTCGAGCAGGGGGACGTGCTGGCACAGCTTCACCAGGACGAGGTGCCCGAACTGGCTTCCTACGGCGGCGCGTTCGACGTCCACGACCCCGACAGCGACGTTCGCGTGGCCGAACAGGCGCTGGCCTCGGTCCGACGGGGTCTCACGGTAATCGAGAATACCACGGACTTCGCCCGGTACATCCCGGCAGTCGGGACGAACCTCGTCGAGGCCCTGCCCGACGCGACCGGTATCGAGGACGTGGTGGCGGTGCCCGGTCGCATTATTGAGTTGAAAGGGCGCCCCGAGATTCCCGCCGAACCTGAGTTCGGCGTCAGCGAGTACGTCGCCAGCGTTCTCCTGACCGCCCGCGAGCACGGTAGCAACGCCCGCGCCGCGATCAACGTTCGCTACGATCCCACGGTCATCGACACGCTCGAATCGCGCGGGCACACAGCCGCCGAGTTCGACGCCGAAACCGGCATCGACGACGCCATCCCCAAAGCCCTGGTAGCGACCCCCGACGCCGACATCCTCTACCAGACCGGCGGCTTCGGAATCGAACCCGTGATCTACCTCCTGGGCGCCGACGCGCCGACGGTCGCCCAGCGGCTCCTGGACAGCTTCTAATGTCCGATCTCGACCGAGTGCGGGAGTTCTACGGCCAGTGGGCCAGCCTCTACGACCGACTGGCGACCGCGCCCGGCGTGCGGTCCTGGCGACGCCGGGCGGCCACGGCACTCGAGCTCTCGCCGGGCGATACCGTCGTGGAGATGGGGTGCGGGACCGGCGCGAACGCCCCGTTCCTGCGCGAGCAGGTCGGGTCGGCGGGGCGAATCGTCGGACTCGACGTGACCAGACCACTGCTCGACCGCGCCAACCGGCGAGCCGCGGCGCAGGGCTGGCCGAACGCGCACTTCTGTGCCGGGGACGCGACCCGCCCCCCGATTTCGGGACCGGTCGACGCTGTCCTCGGGACCTTCGTGCTCGGCCTGTTCAGGGACCCCGCGGCCGTCGTGAGCGGTTGGGTGGACCTGTGTCGTGAGGGCGGCCGCGTCGCCGTCCTGAACTTCCAGCGGAGTGACCGCGCTCTGGCCGCCCCGATCAACCTCGCGTTCGCGGCGTTTCTCTGGGCCGGGTCGCCGGGTTGGGGCGCCCCGGCGGAGTCCGTGACGGCGGCCTTCGAGCGCCGGGTCGGAGCCGGACGGACGGCGCTCGCCGCCCGCACCGACGACCGCCGCTACGAAACGTTCGGTGGCGGCTACCTCGGGTTGCTCTCCGGCCGCGTTTAGGAAGAGTTTTGATTCGTCGTGTCAGTTCGTACTAATATGCCGTCCGCACAGCGAATCGCACCGCTCGCGGTCGCCCTCCTCCTGCTGCTGGCAGGGTGCGGAGCCGGTCCGAGTGACGGCACGACGACGGCACCGTCTGGGACGGATGCGCCGGCGGCGACGGACACACCGGCCACCGACCAGGGAGACACACCGGGTGCGGCGACGCCCGGCGATGACGGAGCGTCCGACGACCGGCCACTCGACGGTGGCGAGGAGACGAGCGGGTACAGTATTCAGGTGCAGAACGGAACACTCCCGTTCGACGTGAACCGGACGTTCGATCGGGTACAGGAGATGGTCGGGACGGACGTGGAGCCTCGACCGGTCGAGATCAGGAACCTAAGCGAGTGGCGACAGGGGCTCCCGCGGATCGCAGCGAACCCGCTCAACGCCGCACTCGGGTTCGAGAACGTCTCCGTGAACTGGAGTCAGCCCTCTGGGGCCACGCGGATCACCGGATACGTCTACGTCCATCCGGGCGCTGGGTCGCCCGCGGCGGTCGAGCGCGTCGTCGCCCACGAGTTCGCTCACACGGTGCAGTACCAGGCGAATATGTTCCCGTGGCTCGACCGACTGCGAACCCAGCGGGTCGAGCTCGACCGAGCCAAGACGTACCGGGCGCTTCAGGAGGGCGGTGCCGTGTACGTCGCCGACGCCTACACCGAGCGGTACCTCGACACGGCGTCGAACTCGGCGTTCGTCCGGGCGCAGTACGAGCAGGGCGGCGCGACTTACCGCTCGGCACTCGCGCCGTACCTGTTCGGCGAGCAGTACGTGGCCCACGTGATCGACTCGCCGGCCAACCTCACGTCGGTCTACCGGAACTACCCGCGAACCACAGAGCAACTGCTCCACAACTACACCCGGAGCGAGGAGCCGGAAGCCGACCTCGCGGTCGATTCGAGCGCGCCGTCGGAATCCTGGGAGTTTCTGGGGAACAACACGCTCGGCGAGATGACGATTCGTCACTCGCTCGGGACCGAACTGTCGTCCGACCGTGCCGCCGCCGCGGCTACCGGTTGGGGGACGGACCACTTGACAGTGTTCCGGTCCAGCGGCGCGGAGAGCCGGAACGGCTGGGTCTGGACGCACCGCTGGGACAGTAACAGTGAGGCCGACGAGGCCATCACCGCGCTGGAGGAGTACGAGGTGGCGCGACGGGCCGACTCCGACCGCGACTTCCGGACGGTCCGGATCAGTGACGAGACGACAGCCCTCGTGTTCGGCGACGAATCCTTCGTCGACGCCGCCTCGGTTGACGGCACGACCGCGAACGTGACCGTACGGGTCGGCTCCTGAGCTTACGCCTCGTACCGTTCGGCGTGTGCGTCACAGAATTCGGGCTCGCGTAGTTGCGCCTCGATTACGCCGGGCTGGCGGTGCGGATTGGCCAGCCGACACCCCTCGTTCGCACAGAAGTCCGCCCCGGTCGCCAGATAGTGGTAGGCCTGCAACACGTACCCCTTGATCGCCTCGACCGTCCGGGGGTCGTCCTCGACCAGAAAGTCGCCCTCGACCTGTTCTTCGAGGACCGCACGCGGGGGTGTGTCGCCGCTGACCATCGCTGTGCGCTGTTTTCTCTTGTAGTACTGTTCGGGCTTGGCCGGGGCCTCGTAGAGGCCAGGCACCGAGACGAGGGCGGGCTGGCCGATGACGTTCACACGCTTGTGCCAGCGTTCGTCGTGGTCGCCTCAGGTCCCCAACACGCGGTCCAGAAGCGGGACGTGCAGGTGGTCGAGTGACCGCTCGTCGGCCGGCAGGCGTTCCCGGAGCGCGTCCTGAACGGCCAGTCCGTCGTAGATGACGCCACCGGCGCGCTCGGGGTGGTCAAGCGCGCGCTCCTCGTAGCGGACGACACCGAGCATCGTGTTACCGGTCTCCCGGTCGTACGGACTGAGGACTCGAGCCTCGGCGAAGGCCTCGGCGAGTTCCTCGTCGTCGGGGCGGTCGAGCAGGCGGTCCCGAACGTCGACGGTCACGGGGACGCGCTCGGCGAGCCAGTCGGCAGCGGCGGCGGCCGGCGTCGTCGGCGTGCGGTAGAGCGTGACTCGTTCGGGCATGTTCGTCAGTCCGTCGGCGCAGAAGTTACAGGTTCTGGGTGACGCTTCGACGCCCGTGTCGCCACGGTCAGTGCGAGCGACGGCGGGCGACGACCGTGCCGAGGATCACCGCGAGAACGACGGCTGGCACGCCGAAACCAGCACCGTCCACGGCCGTCCGGGTCGTTGCCGTCTCATCTCGCTCCGTCGGCACTGGGTCGACGGTCACCGTCGCCGTGGCGTTGCCGACCCGGAATCGGTACGCGCCGACCGGCGGCGCTGTGACGAACGTGATTTGCCGCTCGTCGCCGGGTTCGACGACGACCTCGCGCGTCGATACCGCCGTCCCGTTCCGGTAGAGCGTGCGCGTCCCGGCAGCCGGGACCGCAGCGTCGTTACCGAGCCGCGCGGTCAGTTCGAGGCGACCGCCCGCTGTGAGGCGAGAGGCGTTCACCCGCAGGTCGGAAACGGCCGGCGGTGACGGGTCACGCACCGCGACCTCGACGGACCGCGAACCGACCGTGAGGGTGTACGCCCCCGGGCTGTCGAAGGTGTGTGTGAAGCTGAGTCGTTCCCGCTCACCGGGGTCGAGCGACCCCGATCGGTCGGCGAGTCGCCGGCGGTCGACCGTGAAGGCGGCGTCGAACTCGCCGGTCGCGTCGCCCGTATTCTCGACGAACACGTCGAGCGAGAGGGATTCGCCGGTCGCCAGTTCGACCGACTGGCTGGCGGCGAGCGAGCCGTTGCGGTAGGGGCCATCAACGCGGTAGCGCTCGGCGTCCGGTGTGAGGGCGTACTCGATGCGCGGGGCCGCCCCCTGGAAGGCGCGACGGTGTTCGTTCCGGGTCCACATCGTGGGGATGGCGTCGGTCGTGGTGTACCGGTCCGCGAACCGACCGACCTCGGCGCCGGCGACGTCGGTCACTATGTCCTCGAACGCCGGTGCTGTCAGCGGACCGTTGGCCGCGTTCATGCGCTGAAAGACGGTCTGGAGCCGTCGACCGTCGGTTGCCAGGCGGATCTGTCGGTCGAGTTCGCCCGCCGCGAGCGTGCCTTTCAGGTACGGCGTCCGGCCGGTCCAAGTCGACGGGTTCGCCAGTACCTCGCCCGGCTCCGAGCGAGCGTTGCCAGCCCCCAGTCGGCTGCTGAAGGCCGGAAAGCCGATCCGGTCCTGTTCGAGCGTCAACAGTGCGGCGTAGTACGTGGCGCTAGCCTCGGTGAACCAGCGTGTTCCGTCGTTGCGGTCGTACGCCTGTCGTGTGTGGACGTACTCGTGGACCCAGACGTTGTCCGGCACCCGGAGTTCCTCGTCGTCCTGCACCCACATGGATCTGCCGCCAGTCTGGAGACCCTGCACTGACCACTCGACGGTCGTCGTCGGCGCGGCGAACATGAAGACGCTCGCGTCGCGGTCACCCACCCGTAACGCGCCGGAGGCTGCCGTCACCGAGTCGAAGATTCGACTCCGGGACTCGGACAGCGTCGCCGCCGCCGGGACGACGAGCCTGAATCGCTGGTCGTGGGCCCGGCGAATGTACTGGCCGTGTGGACCGAGAAAGGCGATGGCCTCGCTGGCGACGCCCTCGCCGGCGACCCGCGTCCGCCGGTCCAGCGTGACGTTCCCGCCGCGCCAGCTCCAGGAGACGCTGACTTGTGGCGTCCGGACGAGCGCCCACGGCCCGGCGTCGACGAAGATGAACTCGCCCTGCCCGGCCAGTGGACCCTCGGTTTCACGCGTCTCGTTGACCGACAGCCGGTAGGTGAAGCTCGGTGCGTCCGTCCGCCCGTCCCAGGCGAACTGCCCATCCGACCCGGAGAACCCGTCGGTCTCGGTCACCGTCGCCCTGGCGGGGAGTTTCGCCTCCAGTTCGACCAGATTCTCCGGGTCGTCGAACTGTGCCGTGACCTCGATTTCGCCCGGTCGGTCCGGCGTGAGACGCAGGCGTTTCGTGAGTTGCAACGTCTCACCGCTCTGGGCAGTCGTCGTGTTCGCGTCCGTCGCTCCCGCGGCGTCGGCGGTCGCCGGTCCAGTGACGAAGACACCGAGTGCGAGTGCCGACACGAGACAGAATACCAGCACGCGTCGTCGGTCCATCGACCGACCTGACGGACAGCGTGGACTTAGTTCCGGTGGCAGTCCGGTCGGGCCACCGGACAGCCCGGGCGGCGAACGAAACTGCCCCCAAGCTTATCCACTACTGTATTAGTTCGTACAGTATGGTCGAGGGTGCGTTCGAGGTGGAGGAGTCGTTCCGGTTCCAGGGGCGAACGTTCGAGGAGTACCTGGAGCTGTTCGACCTCGACGTGGGGGCGCTGTCAGGGTCGGTGCTGGACTGTCCGGGCGGCCCGTCGTCGTTCACCGCAGTAGCGCGGTCGATAGGGCTGAAAACGTACGCCGTTGATCCGCAGTACGGGCGGCCGATTTCGGACATGGCGACGGACTGCGAGGCGGCCATCGCCGACACCGAGGCACAACTCCGGGCGAAACGCGACCAGTTCGTCTGGGACTACTACGGGAGCGTCGAGACGCGGTGTCGGTATCTTCGGGCGGCCGGGCAGCGGTTTCTGGCCGATTACGCTCAGTACCCGGAGCGGTACGTCGTGGCCGCGTTGCCCGATCTCCCCTTCGTAGACGATGCGGTCGACAGCGTTCTCTCGGCGCACCTGTGCTTTCTGTACGACGACCGGCTTGGTCTGGACTTTCACCAGGCGGCGCTCGACGAGTTGGTCCGCGTCGCCAGCGAGGAGGTGCGTGTGTTTCCGCTGGCGTCGCTGGATATGACTCGCTCGGAGTTCGTCGCGCCGGTCGCCGAGAGCCTCCGCGAGCGGGGCCACACCGTCGATTTCCGGAACATCTCTTATGAGTTCATGCCGGACGTGACGGAGCTGCTGGTGGTGTCGGTGTAGCGGGGGCGGTCGCTGTGCGGTTGCGGATGACGGCGCAGTCGTCGGTGGGCAAGAGCGTCCGCGCCGCTCCGCGGCGCGGTTCACTCGGCGCGACTGGTCGCGCCGATGTCTTTTTCGCCCACGTTTTTACGAGGAGTGGTGCGCCGTAGGCGCACCCGACGCAGTAAAAAGGTGGTTAGTCGTCAGCAGGACTCGCTCGCGTCGTCATGTCCACGTCCTTGGCGTCGACGCCGAGTTCGTCGAGGGCGGCCTGGGCGGCGCGCTTGCCCGAGAGGAGCATCGCGCCGAAGGTCGGGCCCATCCGCGGGAGGCCGTAGGTGGTCGCGGTGGCCATGCCGGTGACGACGAGGCCGTCGTGGGCGAGACCGGTGTGTTCGACGACGGCGTCCTCGGATTTGCCGACCCACATCGAATCGTGACCGGGCGAGTCGTGGCCGGGCGCGCCGTAGGAATCGTCGCCGGTCTGGTCCATCCCGCTGGCTTCGTCTTCGAGGCCGGGAGCGTTCAGGACGCCGCGTTCGTCGAGTTTCTTGACGGCCATCGCGTCGTGACCAGTGGCGTCGATGACGAGGTCGGACTCGACGGCGATGGGGTCGACGCAGGTGATCTCGCGGGGCAGGGCGTGGACGGGCGTCCAGTTCATGACGATGCCGCCGACCCGATGGTCCTCGCGGATGACGATGTCGGTGAACTCCGTCATGTTCTGCATCTTCGCGCCGGCGTCACAGGTGGCCTTGATGAGACCGGAACAGGCTTCCGGCCCGTTGGCGACGAACAGGCCCTCGCTGTCCTGGGACTCCTTGTAGTCCACCTCGAGGTCGTCGAGGACGTGGTGGGCCGGGCCCCGCACCGTGACCTTGTTCATCAGGAAGCCGCCGAGCCAGAAGCCGCCGCCGAGGTAGTTGTTTTTCTCGACGACCATCGTCTGTACGCCTCGTTCGGAGAGTTCCTTGGCGGCCATCAGCCCCGACGGGCCGCCACCGACGATGATGACGTCGCTGTCGGAGAAGTTCATGAACTCCTCGGTCCACTCTTGGCCGATGGCGCGGGTCACTTCCGCCTCGCCGACATCGCTGAACTGGTCAAAGTCGGACATAGTAGTCAGTGCTACCACCCAGTGATTGAAAGGTGTTCTGGTCGTCACGACGAGGCACCGGCGAGGGTGAGGCCCCCTGTCGGTTCGTCGTCCGGCGCGGAAATAGCGAAAACTCATAAGCCACCGGCCGGACAACACATCGCAACTCTGGAATGACCTGGCAGTACACCCCGTTTCTCACCCTCACGCTCATCGCGGCCGGACTGGTGGGCATTGCGGCGCTGTACGTCGTCCGCCAGCAGCGAGCATACGAGCCGGTGCCGGGCGGATACGTCGCAGTGGTCCTGGCGGTGGCGATCTGCTGGGTACTCCTCACGTACGCGCTCCAGATTGGGAGTGTCGAACTCTCACAGAAGCTCCTCTGGTACAGGCTGGGTTACATCGGGTTCATGCCCGTTCCCGTCCTCCTGCTGTTGTTTACCCTGCAGTACACGGGCCGCGACGGGTGGCTCAGGTGGTGGAGCGTCGGCCTGGTCTCGGTGATTCCACTGGCCATGATCGGGCTGGCGTTCACCAACGAGCGACATCAGCTAGTCTGGTCGAACCCGGAAATTATCCCGAACCGCGCGTTCGCGGCTTTGCGGCCGGAGTACGGCGATGCAGTCGTCGTGTACGTAGCCGTCAGCGTCCTGCTGAGTGGGGCCAGTATCGCGCTTCTCTTGTGGCGGGCGTACGAGTCAGCCGGGATATACCGCCGACAGTCGGCGCTGCTGGTGACCGGGACAGTCGTGCCGGTCGTCGCCGCCGGGGTCTACTTTTCCGGTATGAATCCGCTGCCCGGACTGGAACTCATGACGATTTCGCTGGCCATCACCGGAGGCGCGTTCTGCTGGGCGGTCGGCCGCCACGGGCTGTTCACGCTGATCCCCATCGCCAGTCAGGCCGCCGTCGAACAGATGGACGATGCGGTCGTCGTCATCGACATCCGCGGTCTCGTCGTCAACGTGAACGAACAGGCCGAGCCGTTCCTGACCGTCGACCCCAGCGAGGCCGTCGGTGGCTCCGTCGGTGCGGTCCTCCGTCCGTTCGCGGTGCCGCCCGCGCCCCGGTCGGGGGAGCCAGAAAGTGACCGCGAAGTGGTGACCAACCCCGAGACCGGGCGATCCTACCAGCGAACCGGGACGCCGCTGACCGACAGCGACGGCGTGGTGATGGGGCAGCTGGTCGTCCTGCAGGACATCACCGAGCGCGTCCGCCGCGAGCGCCGGCTTCGTCAGCAGAACGAACAGCTCGAAGAGTTCGCCAGCGTCGTGTCCCACGACCTTCGGAACCCGCTGAACGTAATCAGTGCGCGCTCACAACTGGCCCGCGAGAGTGGCGAGGTGGAACACTTCGAGGCGCTCGACCGGGCGGCCGACCGGATGGACCGGCTAATCGACGACCTGCTCCAACTCGCCCGGCAGGGACAGACCGTCGACGAGACCGAACGGGTGTCGCTGCGCGAGGTCGCCGGCGACGCCTGGTCGCTCGTAAACGCCCCACAGGCCGACCTGCAGGTCGAGGGCAAGATGTTCGTCGAGGCCGACCGCGACCGCCTCCAGCAGGCCTTCGAGAACCTCTTTCGCAACGCGGTCGACCACGTCGGCGCGGACGTCTCGCTGGTCGTCGAACCGCTGGAGTACGACGCCGAACTCGGCGTCGCGTCGGGGTCGACCGACGCGAGCAACAGCGGGAACGACGGCGAGGACACCGACCGTACCCGGGCGGGCTTCGTCGTCGAAGACGACGGACCGGGCATCCCGGCCGAGGAACGGCAAGACGTCTTCGACTACGGACATACAACCGAGGAGGACGGCACCGGCTTCGGGTTAGCCATCGTCAAGGAGATCGTCGAGGCCCACGGCTGGGAGATTCGGGCGGTCGACGGCCAGCTCGCCAGCAGCCACGAGGCGGACGAGTATGGCGGCGCGCGCTTCGAGGTCACCGGCGTCACAACCGCACAGGGGCTGGCTATCGGTGAGACCGACGTAGGATTCGATTTCGGCTAAGTCCAGCCCTCGAGGCTCGAGGTCGTCCGCTCGGCAGCCCGTCTGAGGTGTTCGGCGTCGATGTGTTCGTCGGCCCGCATCGCCATCCGGGCGGCGTTCTCCGCGACGAGTTCGAGGTCACTGGCCGCGTACCCATCGGTCTCGGTGACGATCCCGTCCCAGTCGAGGGCATCGGCCAGCGGCCGATTCCGGAGGTGGACCTGCAGAATCTCCCGGCGAGCCTCGACGTCCGGTGGTGGGACCTCGATGCGCTCGTCGAACCGGCCCGAGCGTCGAATCGCGCCGTCGATGTCTTCGAGCAGATTGGTCGCACCGACGGCCACCACGTCCTCACCGACGTCCTCCAGTTCCGCGAGCAACTGGTTGACCATCTGCTGTTCGCTGGTGTTCATCCCGCCCGTCCGGTTGCCCGCGATGGCGTCGATTTCGTCGATGAACAGGACACAGGGCGCGTTGGCCTGAGCGATTGAAAACAGGTCCGCGACGTTCTGTGCCGGCTTTCCCATCCACTTGCTCGTGAGGTCTGCGGGCGTCACGTCGAGGAAACTGTGGCCGAGTTCGCCGGCCAGTGCGGTCGCCATGTACGTCTTGCCACAGCCCGGCGGGCCGTAGAGCAAGAGGCCGTTCAGCACGTCCAGTCCGTAGTCTTCGAACCGGTCGGGGTCCTGAAGTGGTTCGATCACTGTCTCGCGTAGTCGGCCTTTCAGCTCGGCCATGCCACCCACGTCGTCGAAGTCCATCCCGGGGTCGGGGTCGACCAGCGAGCGAGCGTTCAGGTCCGCGTCGTCCGGTTGTTCGACGTGGTCCGCGGCGTCTTCCGGCCCGCTCCAGTCAGGGATTGAGGAGTCCACGTCCTCGGTCGCCGCCAGGAGATGTGACTCACCGATCTCCTCGCCGGCCCGCAACGCCTTCCGGGCGGCGTTCTCCGCGATCAGTTCGAGGTCGCTGGCCGCGTAGCCCGCCGTCCTCTCGACGACGCCGTCGAGGTCGATCGCCGCTGCCGTGGGCCGGCCTGCGAGGTGGACCTCGACGATCTCCCGCCGGGCATCGGCGTCCGGCGGCGGCACCTCGACGCGCTCGTCGAACCGGCCCGAGCGTCGGATCGCACCGTCTACGTCGTCGACGAGGTTGGTCGCACCCATCACGACCACGTCGTCGTCGCTGGCGCCCTCCAGTTCGGTCAGCAACTGGTTGACCATCTGCTGTTCACTCGAGTTCATGTTCGCGTCGCCGTCGCGTGTCCCCGCGATGGCGTCGATCTCGTCGATGAACAACAGACAGGGCTGGTTGGCCCGGGCGACCTCGAACAGTTCTTTGACGTTCTGGGCGGGTTCGCCCATGTACTTGCTCGTCAGATCGGCTGGACTGATCTCGACGAAGTCCTTGCCCACTTCGCCCGCGAGCGCCTCCGCGATGTAGGTCTTCCCACAGCCCGGCGGGCCGTGCAGCAAGACGCCGTTGACGACGCCGATGCCGTACTCCTCGAAGGCCTCGGGGTCCTCCAGCGGACGGATCACTTTGTGGCGGAGCGTCTCTTTGAGGTCGTCCATCCCACCCACGTCACCGAAGCTCCGTTCGACCTGCCTGGTGACCAGGGACTCGGCGTCCATGTCGACGCCGTCGGGTTGGACGACCCCGCCCTCGCCGTCCGCGTCCTCGTCGCCGCCGAACGACCGGTCCGGCGTCCCGGTCTCGCGGTCGCCGCTCGTGCCCTGCTGGCCCTCGTCGTCCAAGAGCTGTTTCTGCACCCGATCCAGCGAGAGGTCGTAACCGTACTCGGCGAGCCGGGTCGGGTCGTCGGCGATGAACTCCGAGAGCCAGCCGTGGCGTTTGAACTCGCGTTCGCTGGCGTCGGGCTCGCGAAAGGTGAGCATAATCGAACGGTCGGCCGTCTCGCTGCGGTACTCCGCGAGCCAGAAGGGGAGGTACACTCGCGTGACCTCGGTCACCTCGTCGAACCCGGCAGGGTCGAACTCACCGGCGAGGCCGTAGTTCTCCCGGAGTTTCCGGAGGAACACGTCGGCCGCATCGTCCCGTCCGGCGTCGCGCTGACGTGCCCAGTCCGCGACCCGCTCGGGGATGAGGTCGCCAGCGGTGTCGTTGTCCACCTGGAACTGGAGCAACACCGAGGGGCCGAGTTCGGCACCGTCGCCGAAGTCGTAGTCACCGGTCGCGACGTTCAGCAACCGGCTGGCGTCCTCGGCGTAGCGGGCGACCTGTGCGTCGTTGTCCGCCCACAGTCCGTCGAGGAACACGGTGTCCTCGTGCTCCTCGGTGCCGAACCACTGCCCCTTGTCGGTCTCGTAGCGGACCGTGACACGGAAAACCGGGTAGAACACGCGATGGAGGCGTTCGATGCGTTCGTCGTCCCCGAACGGCGTGAGCGCCCGGTCTGCGAGCGCGTCCCGCACGTCGTCGGCGTCGGGGAGCCGGTGGTCTACGTAGATGTACGGCGGCAGCGACATCAGAGATCACCGCTCCGGATCGCGTCCTCGGCCGCGTCGAGGGCCGTCTCGCGGTCGAACTCGTCGACGATGGTTTCCAAGTCGTCGCGGGACGCGTCGGCGAGGGCTCGTGCGTGGTCGGTGATGCCCGGCACCGCGCGGATGATGTTGTCGACGATGGGGACCGCCGCGGTCCGGGCCGACCGCGAGAGCGGGTTCAAATCGATCACGAGTTCGGTCTTGCCCATCTCGGCGAGGGCTTCGGCCCGGTCGCCGTCTTCTAACGGGACCAGCACTACGTCGGCGTCGCCGATGCCGTCGGCGTCGACCTTCGCACGCTCGTGGTCAAGCCCCGGAATCCGGCCGTCGGCGTCGAGGCCTTTGACCTCGCCCGCGCCGTGTTCGCGGAGGTGGGCCGCGATTCGTTCCATCCGTTCGGTGGTGCGGTTGAAGAGGTTGACCTCCAGTTCTGCGTCGGTCGCGTCCGCCAGCTCGACCAGTTCGCCGGGGACGAGCGCAGCGGCGTTTCCGTTGACCGAGAGGACCGGGTGGGCAGCGAGCAGGAGGTGGGCGGCGGCGGCGCGTTCCGCGCGGTCGGCGCTCTCTGTGGTGCGTTCGTCGAGCAGGTAGTCGTAGGCCTCACCACGTCCGTGAGCGATCAGTCCCTGTCGAGAGGTGATCCCCAGGTCGACCCCGTGTTCGATCCGGTGTCGAGTGAGGATCGACTCGTGGCGGGGGTGACTGTCGGGTACGTCGGTCTCGTCCATACTGGGTCAAGTTTCCGACGGTATGAAAAATCGCCCGGTGAGCGCCCGACCGCGACAGTTGTCAATTCCCGGCCCCGGGTCAGGCCTTGACCTCGGTCGCGGCGTCGGGACCGAACTCCCGGAGGCCGCCCAGCGCCTCCCGGGCTTCGCGGCGGGTGGTGTAGGTCCGCTTGCTCTCGGCGACGGTCGTTCCGTCGGTGTCGACCAGCCGCCAGCGCCAGCCGTCGTCCCCGTCACCGTCGTGGAGTTCGAAGGCCGGCGACTCGATCTCGAGCAGGCTCGCCGTCGTCAGCACGTCCCGGACGGACGCGAGTGCACGCTCGGCCGCGCTCCGGGACTCGAAGGTCGGGCCGCTGCGGCCGACGGTGTTATCCGCAGTGTCGACGAACTGCCAGCTCCACCCCTCCGCTCGCTCGGTGATCTCGAAAGCCGCCAGATCGAAGTCCAGCAGGCCCGCATCGCCGGCGAGTTCGCGAGCCCGTGAGAGGTCCGCTCGTGCGCTCTCACGACTCTCGTGGGTTCGAGCCCCGACCAGCAGTGTGTTCCGGTCGGGGTCGACGAGTCGCCAGCGCCAAGGGTCGCCCTCGTCGTCGCCGACCGTTTCCAGCCGGAACGCTGCGGGGTCGACCGCGAAGACGCTCGCACCACCGACGTTGTCCCGGACCAGTCGCGCGGTCGTGGCCACGGCGTCGCGGGAGGGAAACCTGTCGGTGCCGACGGCGAGCGGTTCGCGGTCCCGGTCGACGATCTCCCACTCCCAGACCTCGCCCTCCTCGCCCTCGGTGACGGAGAAGCGGGTCGCGACGTCCTCGACGGTGTGGACGGCCGCATCGGCGGCGAAGTCGGCGACCGACGTGGCCGACTCGGTTGCACTCTCCCGGTCGGTGAATCCGCCGAGGTCCCGGGCGATGGTACTCCCGTCGGGGTGGATGAGCCGCCAACACCACTGTCGGCGCTCGCCCTCGCCGATGTACACCTGAAAAAGCGCCGCGTCCATCCGGCGGGTGTCGGCCTCCGGGGCCAACAGTGAGAGGGCGTCCATCGCCTCGCGGGCGGCCTCGTCGCTGTCGTAGCGGCCGGGACTGGTGGCCAGCGTTTCCCCGCGGGCGTCGACCAGTCGCCAGTGCCACTCCGCCGCCGCTTCGTACAGCTCCAGCGCGGCGCTCCCGATTTCGACGAGGTCGGCCTCCGGCGCGTGTTGTTTCATCGTGTTCATCGCCGCCGCAGCGTCCTCGCGGGAGGCGTGTTCCTGCCCGCTGTCGGAGACGACGCTCCCGTCTGCGTCGACCAGCCGCCAGTTCCAGCCACCCTCGGTGGCCTCGTAGAGGTGAAACGCGGCGCTGCCGAACTCGATTCGGTCGGCGGTCTCGATCTCCTCGCGCATCCCCTCGACGGCGGCCTCCGCATCCGCCGGGTCCTCGAAGGTCGCGCTGGCCGGACTGCGCGCGACGATGTTGCGGTCCTCGGTGACGAGTCGCCAGGCCCATTGGTCGCCCTCGGGATAGATCTCGTACTCGGCGTCGTCGAGTTCGACGACCGACGCGTCCGCGACGACGTCCTTGATCCGACCCACGACCGAGCGGCCGCTCTCCTCGGACGGCACCGCGCCGTCACACCTGGCGACCACCTCGTCGTCGGCGTCCACCAGTCGCCAGCGCCACCCGGCGTCGTCGCCTTCGATGAGTTCGTAAGCGGGTGACCCAGCTTCGAGAAACGGCATATCGATAGCCCCCTCCATGATGCGTCGGACTGACGCCTCGACCGCCTCGCGGCTCTCGAACTCGTCGCTCGACCGCATGATACTGTCGTCGGCGGCGTCGACCATCTCCCAGCGCCAGCGCCCCCCGTTTTCGACCAGTTCGACACCGACCTGTTCCACGTCCATCACCGGCGACTCGCGGGCGGCCTCTCGAATCGACCGGATCGACGCCTCGGCGTCGTCACGGTCGTCGTAGGCGCGTGGCCCTTCGCCGAGGACGCCACGGTTCTCGTCGACCAGCCGCCAGCGCCAGTCCCCGCCACCGGCCCCGGCCCGGTTCTCGGCGGGACTCCGTGCCGCCCCGTCGCCGTAGACCTCGAACGCACCCTCGTCCACGTCGAGCAACGAGGCACCGGGACCGTGTTCTTTCAGCAGATTCACCGCGCTCTCGGCCGTCTCGCGGTCGGCGTAGTTGCCGTCACTGTCGGCAAGGACGACACCGTCCCCGTCAACGAGCGTCCAGCGAACGCCCGCGCCGCCGTCGCCGTTCCCGTCCGTGTCGCGGTACAGGCGGAAGGCAGCGTGATTGATTTCCAGAAGACTCGCGCCGGCGACCTTCGTTTTGATCTCCTCCAGCGCCGTCTCGGCGTCGTTCTGGCTGTCGTAAGCCTGTGCCCCGTCGGCGACGGCCGCCTGCTCGACGAACCACCAGTGCCAGCCTGACTCACCCGGGAAGACCGCGAACACGCCGTCACGGTCCGCGTTGCCGACCAGCACGTCGGAGACGCGTGTCTCCGTCTCCGCTTCGACCACCCACCCCATCGCGGCCACGTCCTCGTCGGGCAAAAAGTAGCCTCGCCGGCCTGTCAGCACGGGCACCAGCGCAGCGACGAGTGCCAGAAGCGCCAGGCCACCGCCATACCCGGCGAAAAACAGCTGTCCGTCTGTGGTCCCCAGCCGGCCGGGATAGGCCCGAAAAAAGTACCCGACCGCTCCGACAGAGACGAGCGAACCCAGTGCCGCGACCGGGACCGCCCGTCGGCGTAGAGGCAACTGGAGGACGGTTCCCAGCACGAAGAGTGGCACTCCTGCGGCCCCCAGCGCGAGCACGAGTTCCGTGACCGCCACTCGCGAGAGCGGGAGCACTCCCGTCCGACCGGTGACGAGCACCCCCGCGCCGGCGAGTACCGCCACCAGTCCGACCACCAGTACCCAGTAGCCGTACACCTCCGGTTTCGTCCGTGGCTCCCCAATGTACTCGTCGTAGAGTCCGTAGGAGACGCTGTCCGGCTGCGACCCGGTTGCCATTGTTACAGTTCGACGTTTGGACCACTCGATATCTTAAACGTGTTGTTAGTTCACACCTCTGCCGATGACCGACGACGAGGGTTATTCGAGCAGACGCGCACCCGTCGGGTCGATTCGGCAGGTCGACGGGTCGTAGCCGGCCGCCGAGAGCCCGCCGTCGATTGAGAAGACGGTCTCACCGAGCATCGCCATCGAGGCGTCCCCGCCGGCCTCGTTCACGTCCAGAATCACGTCCCGGACCGCCGGTGTGAGCAACTCGGCCTCGCGAGCGAACTGTCGGGATGCACGCATGAACGACGACAGCGTGGGTTCTTCGACGACCCGCGAGAGACTGCGCTTTCCGGCCTGGTTCAGCAGGTCGGCGTCGCCGGAGATGACATCCTCCGTCGAGCGTTCGCCCAGCGCGTGGTACTCGACGGGGCCGCGGGCCGGAATCGCGTCCAGCAGGTTGTCCTGCGGTCCGCCCGGCTCCAGTCGGATTGGGAGGCCACCGCGGGCCTGTGCCACCACGTCGCCAAGCCCCGTGTCCGCCTGCACCTCCGCGCCGTGGGCGATAGTGACGAGTTCGTTCTCCGAGAGCCGGCGGTCGAGCGCCTCGTTGACCGCCAGGGCAGTGCCGAGCGCCATCGCACCCGAGACGCCGAACCCGGAACCGATGGGCAGCGGCGTCTGACCGTCGACACGCGCGGTCGCCCTGAGCGTCTCTAGTACCGTCTCGACCGCTTCCATCTCGACCGGGACGTCGTTACAGCGCACACTCGTCTCCTCGGCCGGTCGAACGGTCACGGTGACGCCGTCGGAGAGCGTCAGCCCCGCGCCCTGGGAGCCCGTCTTCGTCGGGTCGTCGTCCCGGTGAATGGTGAAAAAGCCGGTCACGTGGCCTGGGACGAACGCCTCGGCTTCGGTCATGCCTCTCGGTCGGGGCCCCGAGTGAATAAAGGGTGGCCGTCGCGGTTTCCGAATGTGACCGTCAGCCGCCATCGGTTTCACCGCTGCCCGCCAGACCCGTGGTATGAGCGACACGCCGCGAGTCGTCGTCAGCCCCGACCGCGCGCTGGTCGACGAACGGTTCTCGGTCCGGCTCGCCGGTTTCCCGCCGTGGCGGCAGGTGACCGTTCGCGCTCGGATGCCGCTGGACGGCGGTCTCTGGGAGTCCCGGGCGACGGTGCGGACCGACGACGATGGGACCGTCGACCTCGACACGCAGCGTCCTCTCGACGGCACGTACGCGGCGGCCGACGCGATGGGGCTTGTCTGGTCGGCCGAGCGAATCGGTGCCCGTCCTGCCCCCCGCGAGCGAACCCAGACCGACGGCAACGTCTCACTCACCGCGACTGTTGGCGGGCAACGCGTCGCCAGCGCCACCGTCGAGCGACGCTTCCGGCGCGAGGGTGTCGCCGACGAACCGGTCGACCACCCCGAATTCGTCGCACAACTGTACGAACCATCCGTCGGTTCCTCGGGCGGTGGCGGGTCCCACCCCGGCGTCGTCCTGCTCGGTGGGTCGAGTGGTGGCTTCCCCTCTCGTCGTGTCGCGTCGCTGCTGGCATCGCGCGGCTACGCCGTGCTGGCGCTGGCGTACTTCGGCCGCGAGGGCCTCCCCAGCCGACTCGTCGAGGTCCCGCTGGAGTACGTCGAGTCGGCGGTCGAGTGGTTCGCCGAGCGCGAGCGGGTCCGGCCCGAGCCGCTGGGGGTCGTCGGCTGGTCGCGGGGCGGCGAACTCGCCTTGCTCGTGGCGTCCCGCTGTGCGCGACTTCGGACCGCCATCGGGTACGCACCGAGTCCCGTTACGTTCCAAGGAAACCGGCTGCTGTCGGACGCCGGTTCGGCCTGGACCGTCGACGGCGAGCCCCTGCCATACGTCCCGCTGGCGAGACCGCCCGGCTTCCGGTTGCGAGCCGTCGCCCGGTGGCTCCGTGGCCGGGCGCTGTCGCTCCGACCGCTGTTCGAGCGCGGACTGTCTCGCGCGAGCGACAGCAGGGTCCGGGCGGCGACGACACCCGTCGAAGCAATCGGCGGTCCCGTGTTGCTGGTGACCGGCGGCGACGACCGCGTCTGGCCGGCCGACCGTCTGTCGACGCGGGCGACGGCACACCTCGACGAGCAGGCGTACGCACACAGTTACGACCACCTCAGAGTTCCCGCCGCTGGGCACGATATCAAGCTCCCCTACCACCCGACGACCGAACGGGCGACGCGACCGTTCCCGGTGCCCGGCCGGCCGCTGACACTCGACATGGGCGGCACTCCCGCGGGGTACGCCCGGGCCGACGCGGAAGCCTGGAAACGGACGCTGGCGACGCTCGACGAGGGGCTGCGGTCCTGACACACGCCCCGGCGGATTCGGTGACACCGATCCCGTCGCCAGCGTCCCCCAGTCGGCCACTCCGCTGTCTCCACAGTCGTCCGCGGTCGGGTCGTTCGGCTCTCCCTCGACGCCACGGCGGCCAGCGCACTCACACAGGTGGTCGAACTCGACCTGCTCGGTGCCTTCGACGGGGCCGTCGCCGTTCCCGACGCCGTCTGTGCAGAGGTGACGACCGAGCCGGCGCGAGCGAACGTCGGTCGGTTCGTCGACGGCCACGCAGTCGAAACCGACTGGACCGACGACGCGCTACGCGTGACGGAGAATCCTCGACGCGACGGACGCGTCGCCGGGCGTGGACGAATCGCTTGAGGGTGAGACGGCGGTCGGAAGTGCGGACGACGAGCCGACGGTCGGGCTGGTCTCCGAAGACCGGCGGCTCCGGACTGTCGCCGAGGGTTCGGCGCGACGGTGACCGGCACGTTCGGCGTCGTCGTCCGGGCCGCAATCGCCGACAAGTGCTTCACCCGGCCACAGGCCAAGCGCGTGGTCCGCGGGATCGACAGTCACGGTCTCCACCTCACCGGCGAGTCGCGCGAACAGGCCGTGGGAGCGAGCGAGTGACGCAGGCCAGCCCGTCGGAGTGCAGTCGCTCTCGCGGGAACAGTGTGACTTCGTTGGAGTCGCTTGAAGCCGACGCGGAGCGCCGGCGACACGGTCAGTCCGCTACGCTCCCTCGCTGCTCCCGCTCGACTGTCAGTCGTCAGTCCTACCGACTGGGTCGCTGCCGGTCTGACGAGACTCGTTGCACTCGTCTCGTGGGCTCCCAACGTCTTCGCCCTACGGGCTCAGACGTTGGCGATCTCGCGGGAACAGCACAGCCTCCCGAATGTTGCCCAGTCCGAGCATCGTCATGATGAGGCGCTCGCCGCCGAGACCCCAGCCGGCGTGGGGCGGCATGCCGTACTTGAACATCTTGGTGTAGTACTCGAAAGCCTCTGGGTCGAGACCCTGCTGTTCGAAGCCCTCAACGAGGTGGTCGTAGCGGTGTTCACGCTGGCCGCCTGAAACCAGTTCCATCGACGGGTGCATCATGTCGAAGCCCGTCGACACGTCCGCGTCGTCGTCGTGATCCTTGATGTAGAAGGGCTTGATCTCGCTGGGCCAGTCCGTAATGAAGTAGTGTTCGCCCACCTCCTGTCCGAGGACGTGTTCCGCCTCCGTCGAGAGGTCGTCGCCCCACACGAGCACTTCGTCGAGTTCGCCCGTCGCGTTGATCCGTTCGAGGGCCTCTTCGTACGTGAGCCGCGGGAAATCACCTTCGGGGACCTCGAACTCGTCCTGCATATCGAGGGCTTCGAGCTGGTCCTGGCAGTTCTCGGCGACGCCTTCGTAGGCGGCTTTCACGATGGTCTCACAGGCGTCCATCGCCTCCGTGTAGTCGTAGAACGCCGACTCGAAGTCGATAGAGGTCGCCTCGTTGAGGTGCCGAGGCGTATTGTGTTCCTCGGCGCGGAAAATCGGGCCAATCTCGAAGACACGTTCGAGGCCGGAGCCGACCATCAACTGCTTGAACAACTGCGGGCTCTGGTTCATGAAGGCCTCCTGCCCGAAGTACGTAATCGGGAACAGCTCGGTGCCACCCTCGGTTCCGGTCGCGACGATTTTTGGCGTGTTGATCTCCGTGCAGCCGAGACTACGGAAGGCGTCACGGACCGCCGCGAGCGCCGCGGCGCGGATCTGGAAGATGGCCTTGACCTCGTCTTTCCGGAGGTCGAGCGTCCGGTTGTCCAGCCGAGTCGGGAGTTCTGCGTCGACCTTCCCGGACGGGTCGAGCGGTAGTTCGGGGTCGGCCTCGGCGACTACGTCGACGGTGTCGGGAACGACCTCGACGCCGGTGGGCGCGCGGTCCTCTTCCTCCACGTCGCCGGTCACGGCGACGACGCTCTCGCGGTGCACGTCGAGACCCGTTTCCACGAGGTCGTCGTCCATCTCGTCTTTCTCGAACTTGACCTGAATCTTCCCGGTCGTGTCGCGGATGATGATGAACGCGATACCACCCAGGTCTCGAATCTCGTGGACCCAGCCGGCGACGGTGACCGTGTCGCCCGGCTCGGCGGCTGCGGTGTATGTACGGTCGTCCATGCTGTCGGCTATCGGCGGCCGGGACTTAAGCCCCCGCGTTTCCCGTCAGGCACACGACGAGGCGCGACGACGGTACACTTTTTATTAGGTGTCCAGTTCACTCGCTATGAGCGACAGAGACGATATCGTCGAACTGGACGACCTGGACCGGAGCATCGTCTATCGCCTCCAGCACGACGCACGCAACACGTCCGCGAGCACCATCGCCGAGGAGATGGACGTGGCCGCCAGCACTGTCCGCAACCGGATCAACCGGCTGGAAGACGCTGGCGTCATCAACGGCTACTACCTCGACGTCGATTACGAGCGGACCGGGTTCCAGCTACACACCCTCATCGTCTGTAACGCCGAGATTCCAGACCGGGAGCGGTTGGCCCGACAGGCGCTCGAAATCGAGGGCGTCGTCGCCGTCCGCGAAGTGATGACTGGCAGCGAGAACGTCCACGTCGAGGTCGTCGGCCGGGACGGCGACGACCTCAGCCGGATCGGACAGGAACTCGACGCGCTGGGTCTGGAGGTCGTCGACGAGGACATCATCCGTAACGAGTACGTCCACGCGTACGAGGGATTTTCACCCGAGAGTTGACCGACTCTAGCGACGTCCTGTAACGCGTTCCCACAAACAAGGGGTTCTGTTTACCTTTTCCGCAGAATAACCGGTTGATTTATGCGGATACAACAGCCACTACCGAGTAGGAGGCGGGCGAACACCGGCATTCGGGTCGCGTTGCTCCCCGAATAGCCACGTCCATCCCACTCAAACGAAGACCAATGATACCCAAGCAAAACCGGTCAGAAGCCGTTCTCTCGGCCGACACGGCGTCGGTCGTCGTCGTCGGTGGTGACGGAGGGAGAGGGCTCGCGTCACGCTTCGATGAATCCGCAACTGTTCGCTTCGTCAGCGACGACGGGTCCCTCGTCCGCCGAGCGGCGGACGAAGGACTGGACGCACACTGTGTCGACGTGACCGACGCGAGCAGTCTCTATCCGGTCGTCGAGAGGTTCGATACGGCCATTGTGACCTTCGACCCGGACCGGACGGCACTGTTTACCGCGCAGTTGCTGCGTGCCTGCTGCGGCGTCGAGACCGTGATTGCCTGTGTCACCGACGCGACCTACCGCGACGCGTTCGCGGAGACGGACATTCGGTTCGTGGACCCGCCGTCGTTGCTGGCCGGAGCCGTCCGCGAGCGACTCACCGAACCGGAATCCGGAACCTGACGATACGTTTTACCGCTCACACAATGCCAAAAGAACTCGAACGAGACCTTGGGCTCCCTGCAGTGATCGCGATCAGCGTCGGTGCGATGGTCGGAAGCGGCATCTTCATTCTGCCCGGTATCGCGCTGAAAACGGCCGGCCCGGCGGTTATCCTCGCCTATCTGGTCGCCGGGGTTCTCGTCCTGCCAGCGGCGCTGAGCAAGGCAGAGATGGCGACCGCGATGCCAGAAGCCGGCGGGACCTACATCTACATCGAGCGTGGCATGGGACCGCTGCTCGGGACGGTCGCGGGCGTAGGAACGTGGTTTTCGCTCGCGTTCAAGGGCGCGTTCGCGCTCATCGGTGGCGTCCCGTACCTGCTGTACCTATTCGACCTCCCTGTCAAGCCGATCGCGCTCGCGCTGGCGGCCCTCCTGATCGCCGTCAACCTCGTCGGCGCGAAACAGACCGGCCGGCTTCAGATCGGTATCGTCGTCGTGATGCTCCTCGCGATGGTGTGGTTCGTCGTCTCCGGCCTGCCGAGCGCGACCGGGAGCTACTACGGCGGGTTCTTCGAGAAAGGGACCGGCGGGTTGCTCGCCGCGACCGGTCTGGTGTTCGTCTCCTACGCCGGCGTGACCAAGGTCGCGAGCATCGCCGAGGAGATCGAGGACCCGGACCGGAACATCCCGCTGGGGATTCTCATCTCGCTGGGGTTCACGACGCTCCTGTACGTTCTCATCGTCGTCGTGATGGTCGGTGTCACGCCGCCGAACCTACTCAGTGACTCGAACGTTCCGATGATCCACGCCGCCGAAGCGACGCTGGCGTTCCCGGGCGTCGTCGCCGTCATCGTCGCGGCCGTCCTCGCGCTCGTCAGTACCGCCAACGCGGGCATTCTCTCCTCGTCACGGTACCCGTTCGCGATGGCCCGCGACAAACTCGCCCCCCCGTCGCTGACGGAGATCCACGAGTCGTGGGGGACCCCCTCGAAAGCGATCACGCTGACGGGCGTCGTCATGCTGTTGCTCATCGCCTTCGTCCCCATCGAACAGATCGCGAAACTCGCCAGCGCCTTCCAGATCGTCGTCTTCGCGCTGGTCAACGGCGCAGTCGTAGCCTTCCGCGAGGGCAACGTCGGCGAGTACGATCCCAGCTTCGAGTCACCGCTGTACCCCTGGACCCAGGTCGCCGGGATCGTCGGCGGCCTCGCGCTCATCGGGTTCATGGGACAGGACGCGCTGGTCGGCGCGGTGGTCATCACTGTCGGGTCGGTCCTGTGGTACTTCTACTACGCCAGCGGGAAGGTCGAGCGGGAGGGCGCAGCCACCGACGTGCTCCGACGGGCAATCGGACAGGAAGCAATCGAGCGGACGAAGTCGACGTTCGAGGAGGTCGAAGGATACGAGGCGCTCGTAGCGATCACGGAAGACACGAGCGCGAAACGCGAGCGCTCACTGGTCCGGATCGCAGCCGACATTGCCCGGGAGAACAACGGGAGCGTCACCGTCGTCCAGTTCGACGAGGTGCCCGACCAGGCCCCTCTCGAACAGGTCTCGGAAACGCTCTCGCCCGCCGACGAGGCCTTCGAGCGGCGGACGGCCGACCTCACGGAGGCGTTCGACGTGCCGATCCAGTACGGCGAAATCGTCAGCCACGACGTCAGGCACGCAGTCGTCAACTTCGCCGAACACGAGGACGCGGACTTCCTCCTGCTCGAACGCGGAGACGAGTCGCCGTACGCACCGATCTTCGGCACGAGTGTCGAGTGGATCACCCGAAAGGCTCCCTGTGACGTGTTGCTGATCGAAGATCGGGACCTCACGGACATCCACTCGATCACGGTCGTCACCGACGACGGCCCGTTCGATCCGCAGAAAATCGCCATCGCGAACGCACTGGCGAGCGAGACCGAGTCACGCATCGACCTCCTCTACCCCGTCACCGGGAGCGCGACCGAGCCCCAACGCGAGACCATCGAGGAGTATCTGTCCGAACTGGAGACACTCTGTTCGGTGCCAGTGTACCGTTCTGTCGTCGAGAGCGACGACCCGGCGCGCGACTTCGTCTCCGCGGCCGACCCGGCCGACGTGTTGATAATCGGGACCGACGGCGGTCGCCTCCGGAGCAGCCTGTTCGGCCGCCCGGCAGACTGGATCGTCGACAGCGTCGACTGCACGGCCGTCCAGATCCAACCCGCACACTCCGACCGACCCGGCATCCTCCGTCGGATGGTCGAACGAATCGTCTTCTGAGCGGGAGCAGTTTAGCGTCTCTCCCGTCGGCCACCTGCAGGCCGCCCGAGTCCGTCGTCACCGAGGCGTTACTGGCCGATGTCTTCGGAATCGAAGCGACCGTCGCGGCGGCCGGACACGGGCCACGGGGCACGCCATTGTGGCCGCTCGCGGACGAAACGGGCGGACCGGACGGACAGCAGGACTAGTTCGCGTCTTTCGCACCGTCGACTGTCTCGCGGACGGCGTCGACGCCCTCGTCGTGGACGAGGTCGCCGACGACCACCACGTCCGATTCCTGGGCCATCTGGTGAGACGAGTCGTAGTCGTGGATACCGCCGCCGTAGAACAGCGTAGATTCCGAGAGCGCGCCGTGGGCGGCCCGAACCTTTTTTGAATCGCCGAGCGTGCCCGAATACTCGACGTAGACGATCTCCTGGCCGAACATCTGTTCGGCGACCTCGGCGTAGGCGGCCACGTCGTCCGCGCTCTGCTCGCAGTTGGCCCCGGTGTAGGTGGCGACCGACGCCTCCGGGTTGAGCACGATGTACGCCTCCGTCCAGGTGCGCGACCAGTCGATGTCGTCGTCGAGTCGGACCCACTCCTTGTGTGCGCCGGTCGTCCACGTTACGTCGCCGGCGTTCATTACGATGGGGACGAGGTAGCCGTCGTGTGCGTCGCTGTGGACGACCGAGGACGGGTTGGACGGTTCGATATAGATCGGAATATCGTATTTCCCGCAGGCGTCGACGACCCGCGACATCTTCTCTCCGGTCATCCCAGTGGTGCCGCCTACCTCGATGGCGTCGGTCCCGGTCGCGGCCACGTCCTCGAACGTCTCACCGTCGACCAACGACTTGTCCGGGTCGATTTTCAGGATATGGTCCCACTCCGTCCATGGCCCGCTCATACCCGGCTCATCCCGGTGGACGGTAAAAACTACTTCGGAAAGGCAGTCACCGCTCAGTCCGCCGCTTCGGCTCCGGCCTGCTGTTGCCACTCCCGAATCTGGTCGGCACTGACCCCCTGGACCGTCGTCGCCATCTCGTCCGGGTCGACAGTTTCCAGATCCGCCAGCGTCTCGACGTCTGCCTCCGCCAGTTTCTCTGCCGTCCGCTCGCCGAGCCCGTCCAGGTCCACCAGGTCGTCGACCGCCTGCCGGGCCTGGTACTCACGGTAGTTACAGATCGGACAGCCCAGCTCCCAGGGTTCGTCACCGTTGTGGATGGTCAACTCGGGCAGGTCGTGTTCCTCACACTGCTGGTCGGTCACCTCGATGTCGCCCCGGCGCGGGAGTGGCAGCGAGTACTCACAGTCGGGATACCGCGTACAGCCGACCAGGCGCGAGCCGTTCCGGAGTTGTTTGATTGCGAGGGCGCCGGCCTCCGGGTCGGCGGACTCCTCTCGTGAGTCTCGTCCGCCCGAGCGGTCCGAGGCGTCTTGTGCCTCGCTCTCACGGCTTCCGTCTCTCGTCGTCGACGGCGCGCCACACTCCGGACAGTCACCGATCATCTCGTCCTCGCTCTCGTCGGCCGCGTCGGCCGCACACTGTGGACAGCCGTGGACAAACGTGTCCTGCCCGGCGAGCATCTTGACGTGCCGGAGCTCGTGTTCCTCGCACGCCGCGTCGATTACCTGCGGCTGGCCCGTGCTCGGCAACGGCAGCGTATACCGGCAGTCCGGGAAGCCGTCGCAACCAACGAAATGCGAGCCGTGCCGGCTCTGTCGAACCAGCAGGTCGTGCTCGCTCTCGGGACAGGGGCCTAGCGTCCGGTCGGCTTTGAGCGATTCCTGGAGGTGGTCGCCGACCTCCTCGCGGGAGTCGTGGAGTTCCTCGAACACGCGTTCGAGCATCGCTCTGGACTCTTCGGTCACGTCGTCCAGTGTCGCCTCCCCGCCAGCGATGGCCGCCATGTCAGCCTCTAGTCCGGCGGTCATCTCCTCGCTGACGACGTGGTCGGCGAACTCCTCGGCGGCCTCGACGACGGCCTTCGCCAGCGTCGTCGGCCGCGGCGGGTCCTGCTCGATGTAGTCGCGTTCGTACAGCTTCTCGATCGTGTTGTGCCGCGTCGACTTCGTCCCGAGTCCGAGTTCCTCCATGCGTTCGATCAGCCGCGACTGACCGTACCGGCGCGGTGGCTGGGTCTGCTTTGCTTCCAGTTCCACGTCCGACACGGCCAGTTCCGCGCCCTCCTCGACGTCGGGCACGAAATTCTCGCTTGCGCTGGAGTAGGGGTAGACCGCGTGGTAGCCCGGTCCCACGAGGCGCTTGCCGTTGGCTTTCAGTTGACAGCCGTTGGCGTCGGCGACCACGCGCAGGTGTTCCCAGGTGGCGGGTTCCGCGACCGTCGCGAAAAACCGCCGGACGACGAGCTCGTACACCTCCCACTCGTCGTCGTCGAGTTCGCTCTGGTTCGGGAGTTCACCCGTCGGGTGAATCGGCGGGTGGTCGGTCGTCTCCTCGTCGCCCCGCGTCGGCTCGATCTCGTCGAGGTTGAGGAGGCTGGCGGCGTCCTCGCCGAACGGTTTCGTGTCGGCGAAGGCCGAGAGCAGTTCCTCCGGGTCGAGGTCTTCGGGGTACACCGTGTTGTCCGTGCGCGGGTACGTGACGTAACCGGCAGTGTACAGCTCCTCGGCGATACTCATCGCTCGCTGGGCCGAGTAGCCCAGCGACCCCGCGGCACTGATGAACGCCGTGGTGTTGAACGGCGCCGGCGGCTCGTCGGTCCGGGTGCGCCGCCGAACCTCGGTGACCGTCGCACTGGACGCGGCCTGCAACCGCCCGCTGGCCTCGTCGGCCGCGCCCTCGTTCCAGACGCGTTCGGCCTCCTTGCCGTCGTCGTCGTAGAAGTACTGCGCCTTGAAGACCGCTCCGTTCTCGGTGAGGTTGACGAACAACTCCCAGTAGTCGTCGGGCTCGAAGGCTTCGATCTCCCGTTCACGGTCGACGATCAACTTCAGCGTCGGGGACTGCACCCGGCCGACGGAGATGAAGTCGTCGCCCAGTTGCCGGGCCGACAGGGAGAGAAAGCGCGTCAGCGCCGCGCCCCAGATCAGGTCGATTATCTGACGGGCCTCGCCCGCCGCCGCGAGGTCGAAGTCGAGGTCGTCCGGTTCCACAAATGCGTTTTTGACCTCGCGCTCGGTGATAGAGGAGAACCGGACTCGCTTGATCGGCACCTCCGTCTCGTCGCGGATAATCTCGTAAGCTTCCTTGCCGATCAACTCGCCTTCCCGGTCGTAGTCCGTCGCGATGACGGCCTCGTCGGCTCTGCGAGCGAGTTCCCGGAGCGTCCGCACGATGTTCTCCTTGGTCGCGGACTTGGTGATCTCGGCGTCGATCAACTCGACGGGCTCCACGTCGCGCCAGTCGCCGTACTCCGGCGGGAAGTCAACGCCGACGACGTGACCTGAAAGGCCGACGACGCGCTTGTCGCCCCAGCGGTAGACGTTGACACCGTTCCGGCGTTCGGCTTCGGCGCTTTCCTCACTGAGAATCTCGGCGATGCGCCGCGCGGCGTTGTTCTTTTCCGTAATAATCAGTTCCACGGCGGCCCACCTCCCGGTGCGTGGGTGGTCATTCGAGCCTGCCTACGCGTACCCAGGCTTTGAAGCTTTCGCCAGAGCGGGAGTCAAAACGCAGGACTGCGCGGGTACGCGCCCTCGCGCGCCGGTGGGTGCGCAGGTTCAAGACTTATCATCTCGCGGCAGTCAGATTGCACTGATGCTCCGGCGTCTGTTGTCCTGGCTTCCGGGGTCGGACAGTGACGACCCGATCGACCCAGAGGAACGGGCCGAGCGCATTCAGGAGGTCGGTCGCAACCCGCTTCAGTACGGTCACGACGCGACCGAGGAGGTCCGCGCGGCGCTTTCCGACGAGTCCCCGCTCGTTCGCGCGACCGCCGCTGAAGTCCTCGGCTCTGCCGAGGTCTACCACGAGGTCGTCACCGCCGACCCGCTGGTCGAGCGCCTGGACGACCCGGACCAGCGGGTTCGGCTCGCGGCCGCCGAGGCGCTGACGGTCACGACCGACGCCACGGTGGTCGGCGACGTGCTGCCGTACGCCATCGCCGACGACCCCGGCGTTCGCGCCGCCGGGGCGGTCGGACTCTACCACGCGCTCTCGCGGGTCACCTACGAGTTTACCCCAGCACAGGTCGAGGCGCTACTCGACGCGTTCGCCGCTGCGGGCGGGGACGACTCGGCAACCGAGAACGACCATCTGGCCCGACAGTACCTCCTGTCGGCCGTCGCACGCGGCGCAGCGCCCCGTGACCTGGCGGTCCTCGACGGGGACAGGACGAGGACGCTCGTGGCCGCGCTCGACGACAGGTTCATCGCCGTCAGCAGGCAGGCCGCGGCCCTGCTGGGACAGGTCGACCGCGATGCAGCACGTGGCGCGCTTCGGGACGCCCGCGAGGACCACTCGGACGAGCGGGTCCAGGCGGCCGCCGACGAGGCGCTCGCTGACGACGGCCGGTGACCCGTCGCTCGCGCGAGAACGTGACTCTCCCGTGTGAGGACGCAGACGGGAGTTCGGGAGACGAACGACCTGAGTCTCGAAAAAATCGCGAGTAGCCGGGGTGGGCCCGCGTCAGCCCTCCAGTTCCGCTCGCAGCAGTTGGTTCACCTCGCCGGGGTCGGCACTCCCGCCGGTCTTCTGCATGACCTGCCCGACGAGGAAGTTGATCGCGTTGTCGTCGCCGTCGTGGTAGTCCGCCACGGCGTCGGGGTTCTCGTCGATGGCTTCGGTGACGGCGACAGCCACCTCATCGCCGCTGGTCTTGCCCAAGTCTTCCGCCTCAACGACGGTCTCGGGGGCTTTTCCGTCGTCGAGCATCGTCCGCAGGACCGTCTCACGGGCGTTTTTGGCCGTGATTTCGTCCTCGGCGACGAGTTTCACGAGTGTCGTCACCTCGTCGAAACGGTCGTCGATGTCCGTAATCAGCATGTCCCGGTAGTTCAGTTCACCCAGGAGGTCGTCCGCGACCCAGGTGGCGGCGAGGTCGGGGTCGAACTCCTCGGCCACGTCCTCGAAGAAGTCAGCCACCTGCTTCGTGCTGGTGAGTTTCGACGCCGCCTCGTCACTGAGGCCGTACTCGGCCTCGAAGCGCTCGCGACGGGCGTCGGGCAACTCCGGAATCGCGATTTTTTCCGTCCAGTCGGCGACCTGGAGCGGTGGGAGGTCGGCCTCCTGGAAGTAGCGGTAGTCTTTCTCCTCCTCTTTCGAGCGCATCGAGACCGTGTTGCCGTGTGTCTCGTTGAAGTGGCGCGTCTCCTGCTCGACGGCCCGTCCGGACTCGACGAGCTTCCGCTGACGGGACTTCTCGAATGCCAGAGCCTTCTCCGCGCCCGTGTGGCTGGAGATGTTCTTGACCTCGGTGCGGTTGGCGTCGTCGAGCACTGCGTCGTCGATCTCGCCGTCGGCACCGACGTCCTCGGCGGCGACCATCGAGAGGTTGGCGTCGATTCGGAGCGAGCCGTCACGGCCGGGGTCGAACACGCCGAGATACTCGAGAACCTCCTCCAGTTTTTCCAGGAACTTCCGGACCTCGCCCGGTTTACGAAAGTCCGGTTCGGTGACGATTTCCATTAGCGGTGTGCCGGCGCGGTTGTAGTCGATCAGGGTGTAGTCGGCGCGCTCGATGGAGACAGTGCGACTCTCCAGACTCTCGGTGCCCGTCCGGACGTGTTTGATGCTGCCGGGGTCCTCTTCGAGGTGGGCCCGGCGGATGTCGACGCTCCGGCGGTTGCCGTCGACGGCAAATTCGAGCTCTCCGTCCTGGCAGATCGGGGCGTCGTACTGGGTAATCTGGAAGTTCTTCGGCAGGTCTGGGTAGTAGTAGTTCTTCCGGTGGAACGTGGTCTCTTCGGGAATCTCGGCGTCGATGGCCTTCCCGACTTTGACCGCGGCCTCGACGGCCCCCTCGTTGAGGACCGGCAGGGCACCGGGGAGGCCGAGACAGACGGGACAGGTGTGGGTGTTCGGCTCGTCGTCGCCGACGGCGGTCGAACAGCCACAGAAGACCTTCGTGTCCGTCTCCAACTGGACGTGCACCTCCAGCCCGATGACGGCGATGAGATCCCCCGTTTCGGCAGCCTGTGCTGTCATTACTCGCGAAACGTGTGCCGCCGGCTAAAGATTAACGACCCGGGCGACCGCCGCTCCCGGCTCGCGGGGACAGACACACCTTTCTTGTCCGTCCTCGTCCAAATTCGGCTATGCTGATCGACAAACTGCGCCGCCTCAGTTACGGCTGGTTGCTCGTCCAGGGACTGCTGGCCGCTACTAGCCCGGAACGGAGTATCAGACTGAACGCCAGGCTGTGGGGAGTTGCCTTCGAGAACGCGGACGAACTGGAGCCGAAACCGTGGTACGTCCGCTCCGTTCGCGCGGCGGGGGTCGGTATGCTCGCGACTGGCGGCGTCGGCCTCCTGCTCGAAGAACGGGACAGTGGGTCCGAGCAGGAGAGCGAAATCGAAGAGCCCGACGGGCCAATCACCGTCGAAACCGACGACGTGTGACCGGGTGAGTCCAGTGCCGTCGGCCACATTTTCACCAGCCGCGTTCCTATCAGAAGCTACGTGAATGTCTGACGTAACTTTATGTCGACAGCGGCAGGTGCTACTGCTATGGCGAGCGGCAATCGCGTCGAGGAACTCGAATCGCGCGTGAACGAGCTTGAAGCGACGGTCGACGGTTTGACAGACGAACTCGTCGAGTGCAAGGTGCGTATTCGCGAGCTAGAGAACGTCGTCGACGCCGAAGTCGGGCTGGACACCATCGACGGCAGTGGCGTCGGGTCGTCGACGCCGCCGGGGGAGCGCAGTACCGACGGGACAGCGCCTGTGAGCGAGCCACAACCCGAACCGACTGCGGACGCAGAGCGGGCCGAAGCGCCTAAATCTGAGGGCACCGAGGCGGAAGACGAGACGGAGTCTGAGGGAAGCGATATCATCGTCGCCTGACTGGCTCCGGCTACGAGCACCCCCATGCATATCAAAGAGCTCGTCCTCGACAGTTTCAAAAGTTTCGGCCGGAAGACACGAATCCCGTTTTACGAGGATTTCACCACGGTGAGCGGCCCGAACGGCTCGGGCAAATCCAACATCATCGATTCGATTCTGTTCGCGCTGGGTCTGGCTCGGACGTCGGGCATCCGCGCGGAGAAATTGACCGACCTCATTTACAATCCCGGTCATCAGGACGGCGAGCGTGACGGGGACGAAGAACGCGAGGCCAGTGTCGAGGTCATCCTCGACAACGCCGACGGGACCCTCGAACGGGGGACCGTCGTCAACGCCGCCGGGACCGAAGACGTAGGCGACTGCGAGGAGATTTCCATCAAGCGCCGCGTCAAGGAGACCGAGGACAACTACTACTCGTACTACTACATCAACGGCCGTTCGGTCAACCTCTCGGACATTCAGGACCTGCTGGCACAGGCCGGCATCACGCCCGAGGGGTACAACGTCGTTATGCAGGGCGACGTGACCGAGATTATCAATATGACAGCGCACGCGCGCCGGGAGATCATCGACGAGATCGCTGGGGTCGCCCAGTTCGACGCGAAAAAGCAGGACGCCTTCGAGGAACTGGACGTCGTCGAGGAACACATCGAGGAGGCCCAGTTGCACATCGGGGAGAAACGGGACCGCCTCGACCAACTCGAAGCGGAGCGCGAGACTGCCCTGGAGTACCAGAGTCTCCGCGAGGAGAAAGCGGAGTACGAGTCCTACCGGCGGGCCGCAGAGTTGGAGGACAAGCGCGCGGACCTCAACGGCGTTCGCGAGGAGGTCGACGACCTCGAGGTCGAACTCGAAACCCTCCAGCGCGAACTCGACGAGCGTCAGGGGGCGGTCGTCCGCCTCGAAGAGGACCTCGAAGACCTCAACGCCGAGATCGAACGCAAAGGCGAGGACGAGCAGCTACGGATCAAACGCGAGATCGAGGAGGTCAAAGGCGAGATCTCGCGGCTGGAGGACGCCGTCGAAAGCGCCAAGACGAAAATCGAGGACGCAGAGAACGAGCGCCGGCAGGCGTTCGTCCGGATCGACAGGAAACAGGAGGAGATCGACGACATAGAGGGGGATATCCGCGAGACGAAGGTCGCCAAGTCGGGCCTCAAGGCCGACATCCAGGAGAAAGAGGGGGAACTCGAAACGCTGGAAGCGCGCATCGAGGAGGTCGGGGCCGAGTTCGAGGAGGTCAAGGACGAACTCGACGAGAAACGCGCCGCTCTGGAGGAGGCAAAAAGCGAGAGAAACGACCTCCAACGCGAACAGGACCGCCTGCTCGACGAAGCGCGGCGGCGCTCGAACCAGCAGCGCGAAAAGGAAGCGGCCATCGAGGAGGCCGAGGCTCGTCTGCCCGAAATCGACGCCGAAATCGCCGACCTGGAGACCGAACTGGGGAAGGCAACGGAGAATCGGTCGACCATCTCCGGCGTCGTCGAGGACCTCAAACAGGAAAAACGCGAGTTGCAGTCCGCTCTCGACGACATCGAAGACGAAATTTCGGCGAAACAACAGGAGTACGCCGAACTCGAAGCCAAGGCCGGGCGGGATGGCGACTCATCCTACGGTCGGGCGGTGACGACCATACTCAACGGCGGCATCGACGGCGTCCACGGGACGGTCGGCCAGTTGGGCGGTGTCGAACCCGAGTACGCGACGGCGTGTGAGACGGCGGCCGGCGGCCGGTTGGCTCACGTCGTCGTCGACGACGACGGAATCGGGCAGCACTGTATCGAGTATCTGAAATCGCGGAACGCGGGTCGGGCGACATTCCTGCCGATCACGAAGATGCAGCGGCGGTCACGCCCCAGTTTCCCCAGCCACGACGGCGTCGTGGACTTCGCCTACAATCTCGTCGACTTCGACAGTGAGTACGCGGGCGTATTCTCTTACGTCCTCGGTGACACGCTGATCGTCGACGAGATGGACACCGCCCGGGGCCTGATGGGTGATTTCCGGATGGTTACCCTCGAAGGCGACCTCGTCGAGAAGTCCGGTGCGATGACCGGCGGGTCCTCGAAGGGGACGCGCTACTCGTTTTCCGGCGGCCAGGGACAGCTCGAACGGGTCGCCGCGCGGATCAACGACCTCGAAGACGAACGCCAGTCGATTCGGTCTGACCTCCGGGACGTGGAGAACCGGCTGGACGACGCCCGCGACCGGAAGGGAGACGCCGCCGAGCAGGTCCGTGAGATCGAAAGTGGGATCGACGCTCTCGAAGCCGAGCGCGACGAGACCGACGAGCGAATCGAGCGACTGGAGGCCGAACTCGACGAGATAGAGCGCGACCGAGAGACGGTCTCGGACCGGATGGGCGAACTCGAGAGCGATATCGAGGAACGGACGGCGGCAATCGAGGCGCTCGAAGACGGCATCGCGGAGCTAGAGGGCGAAGTCGAGGACTCGGAGCTACCGAAACTGACGAGCCAGGCCGACGAGGTACGCGGGAAGCTCGACGACCTCACAGCCCGCCGTGACGACTTGGACGGCGACCTGAACGAGCTCGAACTGGAAAAACAGTACGCCGAAGACGCCATCGAGGAGCTGCACGACGACATCGAGGCAGCCCAGAACCGCAAGGCCGAACAGGAAGAACGGATCGGGGAACTGGAGGCGAACGTCGACGAGCAGGAAGCCCTGCTCGACGAGAAGGAAGCAGCGGTCGCCGAACTGGAGGCAGAGCTCACAGACCTGAAAGGCGAGCGTGAGAAGCTCAAAACGGAGCTCAAGGCGGCCACGGAGAGTCGCGACGAACAGCAGTCGAGGGTCACGAACGTCGAGGACGACCTGGAGGCCCTGCGAGAGGAGAAAGAGCGTCTTGACTGGGAAGTCGACGAACTCGAGGGGCAGGTCGGGGACTACGACCCCGAGGACGTGCCCGACCACGACGAGGTCGAACGCGAGATCGACCGCTTGGAGGGCGAGATGGAGGCGCTCGAACCGGTGAACATGCTCGCAATCGAGGAGTACGACGAGGTTGCCGAAGACCTCGACGACCTGGAGGGAAAAAAGGAGACGCTCGTCGAGGAGGCCGACGGCATCCGCGACCGGATCGAGACGTACGAGGCGAAAAAGAAGGCGACGTTCGTGGATGCCTACGAAGGTATCAACGAGCAGTTCGAGGAGATCTTCGAGCGCCTGTCGAACGGTACTGGTACGCTGCACCTCGAAGACGAAGACGACCCGTTCGACGGTGGGCTGACGATGAAGGCCCAACCGAAAGACAAGCCGATCCAGCGGCTGGCGGCGATGTCCGGCGGGGAGAAGTCACTGACTGCGCTCGCTTTCATTTTCGCCATCCAGCGCTACAACCCGGCTCCGTTCTACGCGCTGGACGAGGTGGACGCGTTCCTCGACGCGGCTAACGCCGATATGGTCGGTGAGATGGTCGACGAACTCGCGGGTGACGCGCAGTTCGTCGTCGTCTCCCACCGTTCTGCGCTGCTCGAACGGTCCGAGCGGGCCATCGGCGTCACGATGCAGGACGACAACATCTCCGCCGTAACTGGCATCGACCTGAGCGGGGTCGGCGACGGCGACGAGGAGGTGCCCGCAGATGACTAGCGGAGACGACAGAAGGAACGCCGCGGAAACGCGAGCGGAGGGCGAAGCGAACCGCGAGCGGAACGGCGACGAAGCGGACGACGGTGAGGACAACATCCCGCTCGATATCGCCGGTCACGAAAGTCGGGAGCCGCCGGGCAGTTCCGACGGCGTGAGCGGGGGGCAGAGCGACCCGCAAGCGGGCGACGGACCGGGCGGAACGTCGTCGACGGTGGACGGTGGCGACGACGAGTTGGAGAGCAACGACGGCGGAGTCGGCGATAGTGAGGACGCTGGGGTCGCCGGACAGCCCGGTCTGGTGTCGGGTGTCGAGGGTCCGGAACCGCCGTCGGAGGACGACGTTCGACCCGTCGAAGTGCTGGTCCAGCTGGCCAGGGACGGCGAGATCGAGCCCTGGGACATCGATATCGTGACGGTGACGGACAAGTTCCTCGACCGGCTGGACGAGGCCGACCTCCGGACGTCGGGACGGGCCCTCTTCTATGCGAGCGTTCTTCTGCGGCTAAAAAGTGACGCGATGCTCACCGACGACGAGAACGAAGAGCCCGGGCCCGAGCCGTGGGAGGCGGCGGCGATGGGTGAGGACACGCCCGTCGACCCCGAGGCCGATCCGTTCGCCTCGCTGGAGAGGGAGATGGATCGCCGGCTCGACCGGAAGCGGGCGCGGGGAATGCCACAGACACTAAACGAACTGGTGCGGGACCTCCGGGAGGCCGAACGGGACACCTGGTGGAAGGAGTCCCGGGAGTACGACACGAGCGACAGTCCCGGCACGTACCAGCGGGGCACGCAGGAACTCGACTACCGGAGCGGCGACGAGTTCCGGATGGACGACGAACCGACGGCCGCGGACGTGACCGGGACCGCACACGGCGAGGACATCGATGCCATCATCGACGACGTTTACGCCGCCTGCCTCGAACGGTGGGATGGCGGCCGAGAAGAACTTCTCTACGCCGAGATCGAGGACGCCGGCGGGTCCCGGGTCGAGACGTTTCTCGGCCTGCTCTTTCTGTCTCACCGTGGACAGGTCTACCTCCAGCAGGACGACCTGTTCGGTGACCTCTGGGTGCAAGACCCCAACGCGATACAGGGCTCGGAGGAGGCCGTCGCGGACTAGTTCTGGCGCGGCATCCAGCGGCGACGGCGGAGACACAGCAGGTCGGTGACTGTACCCGCATCGGCCGCAAGCGACGGCGTGACCCCACCGGTCGCCCGCATCCGCGGTACCGACACCGAGCGGTTCCTCGAGGCGATCCAGTACGTTCGCGAGGACGGGCACTGCTGACGGTCCATCGAGACGGTCCGCGGGGCTGCGAGCGACCGGTCGGTGTGTAACGAGGCGAAACGCTCCGATGTTATCGTGTGAATCCCGACGCGGGCTTCGGGCGGTGTCGGGAGGCCCTCGGTTTGCGCGAGTCGGTCCGGTTCGAGGAGGAGCCGCGTTCGAGCCACCTGTTCGTGTCCGGCGAAGGACCGTCCCAGCCGTCCGACGGCGTGGTGACCCAGGATGGGGCTGCGCACCGACGGTAGGTTAATCCGGAGCCTCTCCGAATTCGGTGGCATGGACACGCGACAGGCGCTTCTGGTCGACGCGTTCACAGACGTTCCGCTCGCCGGCAACCCCGCGGGCGTCGTGCCCGACGGCGATGGCCTCGACGACGAACAGATGCAGGCCATCGCGTCGGAGTTGGGTGCGAGCGAGACCGCATTCCTGCGGTCGTCGGGCCAGGCAGACCGAGCGGTCCGCTACTTCACGCCCGAGACCGAGGTCGAGATGTGTGGCCACGCGACCGTCGCCAGCTACGTTTCGCTCTACGAACGCGACGAGATCGGTGCTGGCGACCATACCCTGGAAACCGAGGCTGGCGTACTGGACATCGAGGTCACCGACGATGGGGGCGTCTGGATGACACAGAACCAGCCCGCAATCCGGCGGGTCAACCTCGACTACGACCGCGTGGCCGACGCACTCGGCGTCGACGTGGCGGCGCTAGAGGACGTAGGCGCGGACCTCCCGCTGGCCCGGAGCACCACTGGGCTGCCCTTCCTCGTGATTCCGGTGAACTTCCTCGAACATCTCAGCGGCCTCGACCCGGACATGGGGGCCATCGCCGAGTTGAGTCGCGAGGCGGACACCGCCGGTGTTTACGCGTTCACCTTCGATACGCTCGAACAGGAGTCGACGCTACACGGCCGGATGTTCGCGCCGGACGGCGGCGTGCCCGAGGACCCCGTCACTGGGACCGCGAGTGGTGCGGTGGGCGCCTACCTGCGGGAGTTCGACGCGTTCGACGACATCCCCGACGAACTGGTCTTCGAGCAGGGGCATTTCGTCGACCGACCGGGGACGGTGTACGTTCGGGTCGGGGCGGAGGTCGAGGTCGGCGGGTGGGCGGTCACCGCGCTGGACGGGGAACTGGTCGTGCCCGAGACCGAGGACGACGACATCATCGAGGTATAATTCCGCTGCGTCGAAGCGCCTGCTACGTCTTATCGCCCGTCGCGGGCGGCAGCGTTGCACGCCACGCGCGGTTCGGAACCTTCTTTATCGGTGTTCTGCACTTCCGAGGTGAGGACATGGCTGTACTCTGGCTGGACGAAATCGGGGCAGACGACCTCGAGTCGGTCGGTGGGAAGGCGGCCTCGTTAGGGGAGCTGAC
Organism: Halorientalis sp.; assembly: GCF_028275115.1. Taxonomy (GTDB): domain Archaea; phylum Halobacteriota; class Halobacteria; order Halobacteriales; family Haloarculaceae; genus Halorientalis. The sequence goes on from NZ_JAQCNH010000029.1 coordinate 111,778, forward strand.
GGCCGCAGGTCTGCCGGTTCCCCCGGGGTTCGTCGTCACAGCGGGGACCTACCGACGATTTATCGAGGAGACAGGCATCGACGAAGAACTGTTCGAGGCGGTCGACGTGGACGCCGAGGATTCGGAGGCGCTGGCCGAGGCGGAGGCTCGCGCGCAGGAGATCATCCTGGAGACGGAGATGCCCGAGGACCTGCGCGAGGAGGTTCTCGCGTCGTACGAGGAGATCGGCGACGACGAGGCGTTCGTCGCGGTACGCTCCTCGGCGACGGCCGAGGACCTGCCCGACGCTTCCTTCGCGGGGCAACAGGAGACGTTCCTGAACGTCACCGGCGAGGACCTGCTCGCCCGGGTCAAGCGGTGCTGGGCCTCTCTGTTTACCCAGCGGGCGACGTACTATCGCCAGGAGCAGGGCTTCGCTCACGACACGGTCGACATCGCGGTCGTCGTCCAACAGATGGTCGAGGCCGAGAAGTCGGGCGTGATGTTCACGTCGCACCCTTCGACCGGGGAACGAAAAGTTATCATCGAGGCTGCCTGGGGGCTGGGCGAGGGTGTCGTCTCCGGTTCGGTCACGCCCGACAACTACGTGATCGACCGGGGGACGGCTGCGGTGACCGACGTGGAGGTCGCCGACAAAAAGACGATGTATATCAAAGACCCCGAAACCGGCGAAACCGACGAGCGGGCCGTTCCCGAGGAGAAACGGAACGAGCAAGTCGTCGACGAGACCGAGATCGAACGCCTCGTCGAACTCGGGGAACGTGTCGAGGACCACTACGACACCCCACAGGACGTCGAGTGGGCAATCTTCGAGGGGGAAGTGTACATGCTGCAGTCCCGCCCGATCACTACGATCTCGGAGGACGGAGAGGGAGCCGCGACCGCCGATGGCTCCGGTGGAGCCGTCCAGCATGCGGAGAAAGACGTTCTCCTCTCGGGTCTCGGCGCGAGTCCGGGCGTCGCCTCCGGTGCCGTGCGGATCGTCGACAAACTCGACCAACTCGACAAGGTCGGCGAGGGTGATATCATCGTTACGGAGATGACGACGCCGGACATGGTACCGGCGATGAAACGAGCCGCCGGAATCGTCACCAGCGAGGGCGGAATGACGTCCCACGCCGCCATCGTCGCGCGCGAACTCGGCGCACCCGCGGTCGTCGGAACCGGCGGCGCGACCGACACCCTCGAAGACGACCAGGTGGTCACCCTGGACGGCGACAAGGGGACGATCCGCGAGGGCCGCCAGGCCCAAGACGAAACCGAACCTGTCGAAGAGGTCCGACCACAGGCCCCCGTCAAGCCTATGACGGCGACGGAGGTCAAGGTCAACGTCTCGATTCCCGAAGCAGCCGAACGTGCCGCGGCGACCGGTGCCGACGGCGTCGGTCTGCTCCGGATCGAGCACATGATCCTCTCGACGAGCAAGACGCCAGAGCGCTACATCGAGGACCACGGCGAACGCGCCTACGTTCAGGAGATCGTCGACGGTGTTCGTGGCGTCGCAGACGAGTTCTACCCGCGACCGGTCCGGGTTCGTACGCTCGACGCTCCGACCGACGAGTTCCGCCAACTCGAAGGCGGCGACGACGAGCCCGAGGAACACAACCCGATGCTCGGGTACCGGGGTATCCGACGGAGTCTCGACCGTCCCGAGGTGTTCAAACACGAACTCGAAGCCTTCCGACAGCTGTTCGAGATGGGCTACGACAACGTCGAAATCATGTTTCCACTTGTCAACGATGCCGAGGACGTGCTGCAGGCCAGATCCCTCATGGCTGAGGTCGGCATCGACCCCGAGAAACGCTCCTGGGGTGTGATGGTCGAGACGCCCGCCGCCGCGCTGGGCATCGAAGAGATGGCCGAGGCCGGCATCGACTTCGCCTCGTTCGGGACGAACGACCTGACACAGTACACCCTCGCGGTGGATCGCAACAACGGCACCGTCGCAGACCAGTTCGACGAGCTCCACCCCGCCGTCCTCGATCTGATCGGCCAGACTATCGAGACCTGCCGCGACCACGACGTGAGCACCTCGATCTGCGGACAGGCCGGCTCGAGACCACAGATGGTCAACCACCTGGTCAACAAGGGTGCGACCTCCATCTCGGCCAACATCGACGCCGTTCGCGACGTCCAGCACGAAGTCAAGCGCGTCGAGCAGAAACTCCTGCTCGACTCGGTGCGATAACAGCCAGACCCGAATTCGATTTTCGCCCGGTTTTTAGAACAGCTCGAACTTGTCACGCCGGGACAGGTCGATTTCCGGGGCCATCGACGGCGGCCGTGTGGCCGCGAGGACGACCGCCTCGGCGATGTCGGCCGGTTCGCCGGCGTCGCCTTCGTCGGACCGCTCCTCGAACGGCGTGGCGTCCTCGTCGCCGAACTCCGTGCGCAGTTCCGCGGGGTTGACGACGGACACGGCGAAGTCGTCGCAGACCTGCGCCGAGAGGCTCTTGCCGGACCCGCGGGTCCACCATTTGTTCGCGGCGTAGACGGGATTTGACGCGTGCGGAGACCGGCCCGCGAAACTCCCGAGAAAGACCATCGTCCCCGCGGACTCCCGAAGGTGGGGGATGACGGCGCGGGCGGCGAAGAGTATCCAGTCGACGTTGGTGTCCATCATCGTCCGGTACTGTTCGGTGGGCATGTTCTCGATGGGGCCGCCCCGTGTCAGGCCTGCGTTGTCGACCAGAACATCGAGTCCGCAGCACCGCTCGACGGTCGCCTCGACCGGCGCCACGACAGCGTTCTCGTCGCGGACGTCGGTTGGCACGACCAGCGCGGCGGTGTCGCACTCCTCGCGGGCGGTCGAAGCGACGTCGCCGAGTCTGTCTTCGCTTCGGGCAGCGAGGACGACGGTCGCACCTTCCCGGGCGAGTGCGCGGGCGGTCGCACGGCCGACACCTGCGCTCACACCGGCGGCGACTGCCGTCCCTCCGTCGAGTGAGTGCCGTGTCATCGCGACCGGCTACGGATGGAAACCTGTCACTTGTTAACAATTTTTCGGCTACGGCACCCAGTCTGTACGTTGCGGTGGCGGGCGATAGACAGAGCGCAACCACTAAGCCGGTGCCATCACTTGCCACGAGTATGCAGCGGGTCGAACCGCAGGATTTCAGCCGCGTTCTCTCCTCGATGTGTACCAAGCCACATCCGGCGGCCCGCGAGGCCGCCGAGTCGTTTCTGGCCACGAACCCGGGCGATCCGGGCACCTACGAGACGGTCGCCGAACTCGAGGCGGAGGCCGTCGATATGCTCGGGACGGTCACTGGTCTGCCCAGCCCCGAGGGGTACATCACCTCCGGCGGGACGGAGGCCAACATTCAGGCGGTTCGCATCGCCCGCAACCGGGCCGACACCGACCAGCCGAACATAATCGCGCCCGATAGCGCTCACTTCTCGTTCAACAAGGCCGCAGACGTACTCAACGTCGAGTTACGTACGACGCCGACCGACGACGAGCATCGGGCCGACACCGAGGCCGTAGCCAGGGTCGTCGACGAGGACACCGTCCTCGTCGTCGGCGTCGCCGGCTCCACCGAGTACGGCCGCGTCGACCCCATCCCGGAGTTGGCGGAGTTGGCCAACGAGGTCGACGCGCTCTGTCACGTCGACGCCGCCTGGGGCGGGTTCGTGCTGCCGTTTACCGACCACCGGTGGCATTTCGGCCACGCCGACATCGACACGATGACTATCGATCCGCACAAGATGGGGCAGGCCGCCATCGCTTCGGGCGGGCTGGTCACGCACTCGAAGTCCCTGCTCGACGAACTCGCCGTCGAGACGCCGTATCTGGAGTCGAAATCCCAGGCGACACTGACCGGAACGCGGAGCGGGGCAGGCGTCGCCAGCGCCGTCGCCGCGATGGACGCGCTGTGGCCCGTCGGCTACCGCGAACAGTATCACGAGTCGATGGACAACGCCGAGTGGCTGGCAGACCGGCTGGCCGCCCGGGGCCACGACGTGGTCGAACCGGAACTACCCATCGTCGCCGCCGACATGTCGATGCCCGTCACCGAGGACCTCCGGCAGCGGGGGTGGCGAGTCACCGAGACCGGTGCGGGCGAGATGCGGGTGGTCTGTATGCCTCACGTCAACCGGTCGATGCTGCGGTCGTTCGTGGCCGAACTCGACTGGTTCTGACCGGCGGTCGCAGGCCCGACAGCACGGTTACAGAGCCCTCGGGAGAACAAATATGAAGCTTTAGGCCGACCCAGCGGCGACTTCGCGTAGTGCCCGCTGTCACGCTCGCAGTTCTCGAGTGGCTACTTCAGTTCGAGGTCGTCGAACAGACAATCCGGACGGCGACTGGCCCAGCGGGACTGGGTATCGTCGCTGTCTACTCGTTTCTGATCGCGTTCGTCCTCCCGCTGCCAAGCGAGGTCGTCCTCGCGACGCCGCTCAGTCTCGGGCTCCCCTACTGGGTCGAACTCGGGCTGATCGTCCTCGTCAGCGGCCTCGGGAAGGCGGCCGGAAGCGTCTTTGCGTTCCACATCGGTCAGGAAGCCAAACGGTCCAGGCCGGTGGTCCGGTTTCTGCGGCGGTCGCGGTTCGACGTGGTGGCGTGGTCCGAGAGCAAAACCGTCCGGCTCGCCCGGAACTGGGGGTACGTTGGCCTGGCGCTGGCCCTCGCCGTTCCTGGCTTCCCCGACACGCTCTCTATTTATGCGTTCACGGTGCTGGACGAGGACTACCCCAAGTTCGCCGTGGCGACGTTCGCAGGCAGCGTTGGCCGGCTGCTGGTGACGCTAACGTTTGGGGTGGCCGCGTTCGCCGTTTTTTGACCTTTGGTTCGCGCCGAAACGACCGAAAGCTATTCGATGGGTGCGCTGGAATGTCAGGATAGATCGGGGGAATGGAATCACAGACTACGGCCAAATCGGTCCAGGACTACCCACGGGCGCTCGTACTGGCGTCGACGACAGACGCGGCTGCGGACGACCTCTGTGTCGACCTGCTGTCGCGTGAGCGGCCCGAGTGTCAGCGTGTGCTGTCGCTCTCGTACGCGCGCCAGCCGATGCGACTCGTCGACCACTGGCAGGCGGCCCACGACTCGTCGCCGGCGTCGATGGCCATCGTCTGCCCGGAGTCCCACGCCACCCGGGAGCCGCCGGCCGGTGTCCACACAACGCACGTTCCGGCGAGCGACCTCACGGGCGCGAGCATCGCCATCTCGCGGTATCTGGACCGGTGGGACGACGGAGAGTCGGTCACGGTCTGTCTGAACTCGCTGACCGCCCTCCTCCAGTACGCCGACCGTGACCGTGTGTTCCGTTTCGTACATACGATCACCAGCCGGTGTCTCGCGGTCGGCGCGACCGTCCACGCACACTTCGACCCTGCGACACAGGACGAACAGACCGTGGCCACCGTCGCGACGCTGTTCGACACCGTCGTCCGCCGCGAGGACGACGAGAGCTGGGTCGTTCAGCAGTAGCGTCGGGCCGCCCGCGAACCGGCGGGTTTTAGGCCGTTTGTCGGGACCGTAGGGACATGAGCCACGAGGAGTTCCCCACCGACAATCCCGCAGTAGTGACGGTCGGGTTGCCCTACGCCAACGGCGACCTGCACGTCGGCCACCTCCGTGGGTACGTCACCGGTGACACGGTCGCCCGCGCGCTCCGCCGCGTCGGCCAGCAGACAGCCTTCGTCTGCGGTTCGGACATGCACGGCACGCCAATCGCCGTCAACGCCGCCGAGGAAGGTGTCTCGCCCGAGGACTTCGCGATGGAGTATCACGAACTCTACGCCGAGACCTTCCCCGAATTCAACGTCGAGTTCGACAACTACGGCCACACCCACGACGAGGAAAACGTGAAGACGACCCGCGAGTTCGTTCGCTCGTGGATCGACGCCGACTATATCTTCGAGAAAGAGATTCAGGTCGCGTACGACCCAGACGCCGACCAGTGGCTCCCCGACAGACTTGTCGAGGGTACCTGCCCGTACTGCGGCGAACACGCCCGCGGCGACGAGTGCGACGAGGGGTGTCAGCGTCACCTCGAACCCGGCGAGGTCGAAGACCCCGTCTCGACGCTCACCGGCAATCCCGCCGAGTACCGCGAGCGCGATCACAAGTTCCTGCGGCTCTCGGACTTCCAGGACTACCTGCAGGAGTTCATCGACCGCGTCGAGGGCACCGACAACGCGAAGAACCAGCCCCGCGAGTGGATCGAGGGCGAACTGCAGGACCTCTGTATCACACGGGACATGGACTGGGGGATCGACTACCCCGGTGACGAGGCCGAGGAGCTCGTTCTGTACGTCTGGGTCGATGCGCCAATCGAGTACGTCTCCTCGACCAAGCAGTACACCGAGCGCGTGGGTGCCGACGAGTACGACTGGGAGGCGGTCTGGACCGTCGAAGACGAGTCCGAACTCACCGGTGAGGACAACGGTGAGATCGTTCACGTGATCGGCCGGGACATCATCCAGCACCACGCCGTGTTCTGGCCCGCGATGTTGCGCGGGGCGGGCTACAACGAGCCCCGGGCGATACTGGCGACGGGTTTCGTCGGCATCGACGGGAAGGCCCTCTCCACGTCACGCAACAGGGCCGTGTGGGCCGACGAGTACCTCGACGAGGGGTTCCACCCCGACCTGTTCCGCTACTACATGATCGACGGGAGCGGGATGGAGACCGACGTTGACTTCTCCTGGGACCGCTTCGCCGAGCGAGTCAACGGCGAACTGGTCGGCAATCTCGGGAACTTCGTCTACCGGTCGCTCCTCTTCGCCCACCGCAACTACGACGGCACGCCGGACGCGGACGTGAGCGACGACGTGCGCGAACACATCGAGAGCGCCATCGCCGGCTTCGAGGACGCACTGAACGAGTATCGCATCCGCGACATTGGCGCGGCCGCCATCGACGTGGCCGACTTCGGCAACGAGTACATCCAACACAGCGAGCCCTGGAAGCTCACCGACGACGACCCCGAGAGAGCCGCACAGGTCATCCGGGACTGCGTCCAGCTCACGAAGGCCTGTGCCGTGTTGATGCAACCGGTCATGCCCGGGAAGGCCGCCGAACTCTGGGCGCAACTCGACGAAGACGGCTCCGTTGACGAGGTCGCACTCGACGATGCACTGGCCACGCCGCCGGCCGAGTTCGGCGAGCCCGACGAGCTGTTCTCGAAGATCGAGGACGATCGTACCGACGAGTTGAACGAAAAGCTACAGGCGCGGGTCGAAGCCGCGACCGAGGGCGACGGGGACCGTGAGGCCAGCGACTTCGACCCCGAGGGGCTGACCGACGAGCGCGTCAGCTTCGAGGACTTTGACGACCTCGACATGCGGGTCGGGCGGATCGAAGTCGCCGAACCCATCGAAGGTGCGGACGACCTCGCGCGACTGGAGGTCGACATCGGCGTCGAGACCAGACAGGTCGTCGCCGGTATCAAACAGCTCCACGACCTCGACGAACTGCCGGGCGAACGGTGTATCCTACTGGCCAACATGGAACAGGCCGAACTGTTCGGCGTCGAATCCAACGGCATGGTCCTGGCAGCCGGCGACGAGGCCGACCTGCTGACGACCCACAGCGACGCGCCGCTGGGGTCGAAAGTTCAGTGAGCGGTCGACTGCGGACACGTACCGTGTTCTTTTATTGATGAAGCCGGTAGTATCGGGCATGTCCGAGGCGGACGACGAAGGCGGCTGGAAGTTCGATGTCGAGGACCTGTCCGAGGAGAACGGCGACGAGGCGGCAGGGACCGACGAGGACGGGATGGAGACCGTCGACGGGGATGGAGACGAAGACGGTGACGAAGCGGGGAACGTCGCTGGGTCAGTGGTCCTCGAACAGCCGCTGGAACCGGGGTCACCGTCGATGGAGAACACGGCGTTCGTCCTGCTCGGGGCCCTGAGTACTGTCCTCCTCGTTCTCGTCGTGCTGGGCGTAATCTGACCCGTCGACCCCGAAGCTTAATCCCGGGGCGACCCTACCCGCAGGTATGGTATCCTGGATGTTCGCACAGGCGGCCTCTGTGCTGGGGTCTGACCTCGCACTGCTCCTCGTCGTCGCGGGAGCAGGACTGGTCATCGCCGAGGCGTTGGCCCCCGGTGCTCACTTCATCGTTCTGGGTGTCGCCCTCTTGGTCGCCGGCATCGCCGGTCTCCTCCTGCCCGCGAGTATCGGCATCTTCGCGCCGCTGGTGCTCGCGGCGCTGGTGCTCGTCGTCGGCGGAGTCACGCTCTACGGCTACCGTCAGTTCGACTTTTACGGCGGCAAAGGCTCCGGCCAGACGAGCTCTTCGGACGACCTCCGGGGCCAAACCGGCCGCGTCACGGAGCGCGTCAGCGAGACGGTGGGTGAGGTGAAACTCGACGACGGCGGCTTCAATCCACACTACCGTGCCCGCTCCGTCGACGGTGAAATCGCCGAGGGAGCCGAGGTCATCGTCATCGACCCCGGCGGAGGCAACGTCGTCACGGTCGAGGCCATCGACGACATCGCGGACGACATCGACCGAGAACTCGCCGAAGAAGCTAGCAAACGCGAGGCCGAGACGGGCGAACCGGACGCGGACCCAGACGCGGCCTGATCGGCCTCGGACAGCCGCCCAGTTTCTGCCCCAGGTCTTCGTTCTGCGGTCGAACCAGACTCGTATTTGACGATTGTTTCCGTTTCCCGGGCAGTAGCAGTTCGACCAATCACGACTTTTCGATATTTTTCCTCATACCCAATCTTTATTATCTCAGCTATACATACGTGTAGACGTAATGTGCGATCGACAACGGGCGTACAGGCCTCAGAGACACGCTGCACAATCGGTCAGTTCCCGTGCGGCGAGAGGGGTCGTCGGCGTCACCGGCGGTTGGAGGTGGTCGACAGGGTAGCCAGTGCCGAGTGCGCTGTCAGCGACTGCGTGGCTGGTCACCACTGGTGTCAGTGGTCCCGTTGTACACGAGCGCGGCGAGCCCTCCACGTCGGCTTGTCGTGCTCCGGTTTCGCTCCCCCCAACCATTGCGGGACCACTATCCCGACCGTACCGAACCCTTCTGTGCACCTGACATACCGGCGTCCTGCGGGAACCGTCCGGCAGGTCAGACCACCTGACTCCACCGGACCGAACCCTTTTCTGTCGCTCGTGCGAATATCAAATCAATGTTCCCCGCGACAGTACTGCAACTCGGTGGTGGCACCATCAGCGTCGTCGTCCTGCTGGTCTTGCTACTTGCCGTGGTCACCGTCTACCAGATGGTCGAGATTGTCGACGCGACCGAAAAGCGTGCGCTGACGGTCTTCGGCGAGTACCGCAAACTGCTCGAACCAGGTATTAGTTTCGTCCCGCCGTTCGTCTCGCGAACCCACACGTTCGACATGCGGACACAGACGCTAGACGTGCCCCGGCAGGAAGCGATCACCCGCGACAACTCGCCGGTGACCGCAGACGCCGTCGTCTATATCAAGGTGATGGACGCGAAAAAGGCGTATCTCGAGGTCGACGATTACAAACGCGCCGTCTCGAACCTCGCTCAGACCACCCTCCGTGCCGTGCTCGGCGACATGGAACTGGACGACACCCTGAACAAGCGCCAGGAAATCAACGCGAAAATACGTCGTGACCTGGACGAACCGACCGACGAGTGGGGTGTCCGCGTCGAGTCCGTCGAGGTCCGTGAGGTCAACCCCTCCCAGGACGTCCAGCAGGCCATGGAGCAACAGACCTCCGCAGAACGTCGCCGCCGTGCGATGATTCTCGAAGCGCAGGGTGAGCGTCGCTCCGCCGTCGAGACGGCGGAAGGTGACAAGCAGTCCAACATCATCCGCGCACAGGGTGAAAAACAGAGCCAGATCCTCGAAGCCCAGGGTGACGCAATCTCGACCGTCCTCCGTGCCAAATCCGCCGAGTCCATGGGCGAACGTGCCGTCATCGAGAAGGGAATGGAGACCCTCGAGAACATCGGCCAGGGCGAATCGACGACGTTCGTTCTGCCCCAGGAACTGACCTCGCTCGTCAGCCGGTACGGCAAACACCTCACCGGCAGCGACGTCCAGACCAACGGCGAGGGAACTCTCGACAGTCTGAACTTCGACACCGAGACTCGCGAGATGCTCGGACTCGACGACATCGAGGAGATTCTCGGTCAGATCGACCAGGAAGCAGAACTCGACGTCGAGGCCATGGAGGAACAGGCCAAAGCCGTCAAACAGGGCGGCGACACCGCCGAAATCAAGGACCCGGACGACGTTATCGACGAGATGGACGACGACTTCGAGACCGGCGGTGGCGGCGGAACAAGCGCCGAAGACGCCAACGCCGACGGACAGTCCGGCAGCAAGTAGCCGAACTGGACCACGACCGACGCGAACGGCCCGCCAACCGTGCTCGAATCGGTCGCGATAATCAGTCGAAGGCGTTTTACCCTCGTCTGACAAATGAATTAATATGCCCGAGGAGGGGGTGGACGAGTCCAAGCGGTCGACGCTGCGTCGGTTCGCAGCGATCGGCGCGGCCAGCCCCCTCGCTCGTTTTCAGCCCGACGACAGGAGTGACAGCGACGCGCCCGACGGCATCGCAGGGTACGTCGCCGCGACACCCGGCGCACACTTCTCGAAGCTCCGCGACGACCTCCAGCTCGGGACCGGCGAGACCCAGCACCACCTCCGCCGACTGGTCCGTGAGGGGATTCTCGAGAGCCGCAAGGACGGTGACTACCGTCGGTACTTCCCGGCCGACCGCTTCTCGGAGTTCGAGCAGGTGGCGTTGGGGTACCTGCGACGAGAGACACCCCGAGGCATGCTCGTCGCCCTGTTACGCGACCCGGCGCTGACGGCGAGCGGTCTGGCCGACAGGCTAACGGTCTCGACGCCGACGGTCAGTAAATACGCGAGCGAACTCGAAACGGCCGGTCTGCTGTCACGGACGGACGGCTACGCCGTCGAACAACCGGAGACCGTCATGCTCTTGCTCGTGCGATACGCCGATTCGTTCGGGTCCGGTGCCGCAGCGCTCGCGGCCGAGGCCGACACGCTGCTCAGCTACGACGGGTAAAAAACCGCGCGTCTGTCGGTCAGGCCGTGACTTTCCACGTCGTCGAGGAAGAGTACCCCCACTTTTCCACGTCGATGTTGAACTCTCCATCTCTGATGGCGGGCATGTTGGTGCCGACCTCCTTAGCGGACATATTTAGCGCGTCGCCAATGAGGCGGGATTTAAAGTAGGTTTGGGTGTCGGCGTTCTCTTGGAGATGCCGGAGGATGCGAGCCTGTTTTTCCGAGAGGTCGGCTGCTGCCTGATTCGTCGCGGTAGTGGTTGCACTCATACGACAGTGTACGGCACAGTTCCTTTTACCGAGTTTGGTACAAACGGTTAACCGGCTGCTGTCGTGCGGTTTTGGGTGTTAGGCGGGGAGAGAACAGTCCGGCACCGGAGCCGAGACGGGTCGGTTGGTACAGGCGGGTAACGGTCAGATGTCCTCTTCGATTATTTCGCCGACCGCGAAGTTGGACTTGACCTCGGTGATCTCGACTTTTACGCGTTCCCCGATCTCGGCACCGGGGACGATGATGACGTAGCCGCGTTCAACACGGGCGATTCCGTCGCCTTGTTTGCCGATGTCTTCGATCTCGACGTAGCGAATCTCGCCGGCCTCTACTGGGGGCTGGGGCTCCGAGGAGGGCGTTTCGGGTTCGTCGTCCGTCGATTCCTCTCGGTCACGCTCGATGAGGGCCACCCGGTAGGTGTCGTCGGCCTCGATCGAACCGGTGTCGAGTTCGCGCTGTGGTATCTCGATTACGTACCCGTCCTCGCTCCGCTCGACTTCGGCGCTGAACAAACACAGGAGTTTATCAGATATCTCCAAGGTTAGACCTCCATGGGCATGTGGGAGGCCTACAGTAAAGAACTTGCCCGTGGTTCGGGCCGTGATGGGCCGCTCCGCACGGTCTCAGTCGAGCGGCGTCCCGTCGGGCCGTTTCTGTCCCTCCGAGTCGTGGACGACCACCTCGCCCGGCCCCGTTTCGACCGGTTCGTAGTTCTCGCGGACGGCGATCGCCTCCTCGATCTCTCGGATCGCCCGTTGTTTCAGCGCCGCGGCCAGGTCCTCGGCCTCGGCCCGGGAGATGTCCCGGCCGAGTCCCTCGCACTCGTGGGCTCGGACCATCCCTGCCGAATCGACGGCTTCGCCCATCGGCTGGCTAGTCCCGCCGAGTGCGACCGAAAACGGGTACGTTCGGCAGATTAGCGGCCGGTCGTCGTGGGCCGTACACGTTCCCGTTCCGTCGTCTCCGACGGCTTCTTCTCGCGGGCGTTGCCCGCTCGAATGGTTCGAGGCGCTTCGCGCCTCGCTATCGCCGTCTTCGTGAGACGTCTCTGACGCCTCTCGCTCCTCGTAGAAGGTGCAGTCGCCACAGCCGTCGGTCTGGAGGGCCCACTCGAACGTCTCGCCCGTCTGGCCCTCCGGACCGTCTTCGAGGCCGTAGGGCATGGGGCGGGCCACGTCTCTGAAGTCGTACTCCTGGTCGCCAGTGTCCTGCAGCCGGCGTATCTCGTCGGGGAAGACGGTCGCTGTGTGGGGTTCCGTGTCGGCGTCGTCGTCGGGCGTGCTTCCACAGGTCTCGGCTTTGCAGCAGGCCCCACAACGGGTACAGTCGAAGCCGATCTCGGCGATCGCGTCAGCGAGGTCCGACACCGCCAGCGCCCGTGCCTGGTCGAGTTCGGCTTCGAGACTCTCCATAGGTAATGTTGCCGGCCGAGACGCAAAAGCGGCGCGGCTCTACTCGTCGTCGGGCTCGCCGTGCCCACCGCCGCCGGGGGTTTCGATTCGGACGGTCGTGCCGGCGTCGACCTCCCGGGTGACTTTGGCCGGGACAGCCTCGCCGTCGACGAGATTGCGGCCTGACTGGCCGTCCGAACCGCCAGCCAACCCACGGGGTGCGTAGCGGCGGCGTTCGGTCAGCAGGGAAACAGTCGCGTCGGTCAGCACGGTGAGTTCCCGGACGAGTCCGTCGCCGCCGCGGTACTGCCCTGTCCCGCCGCTGTCGTCGCGGAGAGCGTACGCCTCGACCCGGAGCGGATAGGCGGCTTCCAGCGCTTCGACGGGCGTGTTGAGCGTGTTGGTCATCCCGACCTGCACGCCAGAGAGACCGTCGCCATCCGGGCGTGCACCGGCGCCGCCGCCGACGGTCTCGTAGTACTGGAATGCCGAATCGCCGACGAGCAGATTGTTCATCGTTCCCTGCCCGCCAGCAGGCACGCGGTCGGGCGCGGCGTCGGCCAGCGCAGCGAAGACGATGTCCGTCACCCGCTGGCTCGTCTCGACGTTGCCGCCTACGACCGCCGCCGGCGGCGTCGGGTTCACCAACGACCCCTCCGGCGCCGTCACCGTCACCGGCTCGTAACAGCCCTGATTCGGCGGGATGTCGGGGTCTGTAATACATCGTACGACGTAGTATACAGCACTTTTCGCCACAGAGAGTGGGGCGTTGACGTTACCGGGGACCTGGTCGGCGGTCCCGGCGAAGTCGACCGTGAGGGTTGCGCCGTCGACGGTGACCGTGACCTCGACCGGGACGTCGCGGTCGGTGACGCCGTCGCCCTCCAGTACGTCGCTGGCGTGGTACTGACCGTTCGGGAGCGAGTCGAGTTCGGTCCGGACACGCTCGCGGGAGTAATCGATTACGGCGTCGAAGGCGTCGAGCAGGCGGTCGCCGTGGGCGTCAAGGAGGTCGCCGAGCCGGGCCTCAGCGCGGTCGGTACTAGCGATCTGTGCGCGGAGGTCCGCCCGGCGCTCGTCGGGGTTGCGGACGTTCGCCAGCAGAAGGGTCTCGACGTCGGTGTTCCGCTCACCGTCCGCGACGAGCCTGACGGGCGGAATCCGGACACCCTCCTGGTAGATTTCGCGCGCTCCGGCGGGCATGCTCCCCGGAGTCATACCGCCAACGTCGGCGTGATGGGCCCGCGAGACCGCGTACCCGACGACCCCGTCGTCGGCCAACTCGTGGGCTTCGGGCGGTGCGATGGGGGCCACGAGCGTCACGTCCGGAAGGTGTGTGCCCCCGGTGAAGGGGTCGTTCAGTGCGAACACGTCGCCCGGTCGCGGATCGTGGTCGCGGACGGCCGCGACTGCCGCCGGCATCGCCCCCAGGTGAACCGGGATGTGTTCGGCCTGAGCGACCATCCGACCCTCGCGGTCGAACAGTGCCGTCGAGCAGTCCTTGCGCTCGGTGATGTTCGGCGAGTACGCCCCGCGGATCAGGACCTGCCCCATCTCCTCGGCGACACTTTCGAGCTGTGTGCGCAGTATCTCCAGTGCTACGGCGTCGACGTCGTCGGTCATCCGTCCACCTCCAGCAGGAGTGACCCGTCGTCGGCGGCGGTCGCCGTCCAGTCCGGCGGCAGGACGACCGTACTCTCCCCACCCTCGAAGATTCCGGGACCAGCGTACGTCTCGCCGGGTGGGAGCCGGTCCCGGTCGTAGACTGGCGTCTCCCGGGTCGTCGCACCCTCGCCGTCGGGGAAGACCGCCTCACGCGCTCCGGTTCGAGGTTCGCCGTCGGGGTCGTGAGTCAGCGTCGGGGAGTCGGCCGGTATCGTCGCGGTCACCCGGAGAGTAACGAGCGTTACCGGTTCACCGTTCATCCGGTAGCCCCGGACCCGCTCGTGGGCCTCGTGGAACCGCTCGACGACAACGTCGGGGTCGAAGGGGTCCGGCACGTCGACCCCGAGTTCGAAGCTCTGTCCGGCGTACCGGCAGTCGGCCTCGCGGTCGACGCTGGCAGCTCCGGGGTCGGCGGCGTCGTCGAGTACCGTATCGGCCAGGTCGCCGTAGATTGCGTCGACGGTCTCGGCGTCGGCGGCGGCGAGGGCGGTTCGGTGCGTGCGGGCGGCGTCGTGTTTCTCGTCGGCCGCCAGCAACCCTAACGCCGAGAGAACGCCCTCTGCAGGGGGGACGACCACCGCAGTGATTCCGAGACGGTCGGCCAGCGCCGCGGCGTGCATCGGTCCAGCGCCGCCGAACGCGGCCAGTGCAAACGCACGAGGGTCGTGGCCTCGCTCGACGGTCACGCCCCGAACCGCCCGGCTCATGGTCGCGTTCGCAACGCGATAGACGCCGCGGGCCGCCGCCTGCGGACTCTCTATGTCGGCCTCGTCGGCCAAGTCGGCGAGAACTGCCTCGGCCGCGGCCGCGTCGAGTTCGAGTCCCTCGCCGAGTTCCGTGTCGCCACCGAGATACCCGAGAACGAGGTTGGCGTCGGTCACCGTCGGCTCGGTGCCGCCCTTCCCGTAGCAGGCGGGACCTGGCTCTGCGCCGGTCGAACGCGGGCCGACCCGGAGCGCGCCACCGGCGTCGACCCACGCGACCGACCCGCCACCCGCACCGACCGTGTTCACGTCGACCATCGGGACCCTGACGGGGTGGCCACCCACGTCGGCGTCGGTGGTCCGCTCGACTGCCCCGTCGCGGACGAGACTCACGTCGCTGGAGGTGCCACCCATGTCGAAGGTGACAAGCCCGTCGGCATCGGTCCGGTCGCCGAACTCGGCCGCGCCGACGACACCTGCGGCCGGCCCCGAGAGAATCGTCGTCGCGGCGTGGTCGCGGACGGTCCCGGCATCGGCGATGCCGCCGTTGCCCTGCATCACACGCGGGTCGGGGAGACCACGGTCACGGGCGCGCTCGACGAGCCGCCCGAGGTAGTCCTCGACGGTCGGTGTGACGACCGCCTCCGCGACGGTGGTCGCGGTGCGCTCGTACTCCCGGAACGTTCCCAGCACCTCGTGCGAGAGTGAGATCGGTACGTCCAGCTCGGCTTCGAGCGCGTCCGCGACCGCCCGCTCGCTCTCGGGGTGTGCGTAGGCGTGCAACAGCGACACGGCGACACTCTGGGCACCGCTGTCCTGAATCCCGGCAGCAACCTCGCGAACCTGCTCCGTATCGGCCGGTCGTTCGACCCCGTCAGGGGTGGCCCGTTCGTCGACCTCGAAGCGGCGCTGGCGGGGAACGAGCGGGGTCGGTGGCTCGGCGTCGAGGTCGTACAGCGCGGGACGGTTCTGCCGGCCGATGGCCAGTACGTCACGGAATCCGGCAGTAGTCACCAGGGCCGTCGGCGCGCCAGCGCCCTCCAGCAGAGCGTTAACCGCGACGGTCGTGGCGTGGCGAAAGCGGTCCACGTCGCCGGGGTCGATCCCGGCGGCCGCACAGGCGGTCTCGATTCCCGCCAGGACGCCCCGATGTTGCTCGCCGGTCGTCGGTACCTTCGCCGTCGTCCGCTCCCCGCCGACCAGCACCACCACGTCGGTGAAGGTCCCGCCGACGTCGACGCCCAGCCGAACGGCGGGTTCGTCTCCGGTCATATCCCGCCAGTCGGGCCAACGACGGGTAAACGGTGCCGGTTGCGACAACTCCTGCTCGGAACGGCAGGCCGGACGCGCCCATGGGTTGTGAATTACAGGACACTCTCGTGAGTCGTTTTTATATGTGTACATCTGTCGACACAGCGGACCTGCCCGCCAGCGCCCGTGCCTGGTCGAGAACGAGCGCACGGAGCGGCCCATCAGCCCGGTGCCCGTCGGTCTCCAGCAACTGAACCCGGGGTCGAGCGTCGGGAGTTCGGGATGTCGGGTGCGACACGAGAGCCCAGACGCGCCACACGGAAGGGTGCTGTCGCGTCGGTTCCGGAATTTCCGGAACGCGCGTTCGACCGGTGAACTGAACGCTCACGGGGCTAAGCCGTCGGCTTCGGGCGTTTCCAGAACGGTTGACAGGCGACGCGTGGACACCACCCGCCCGGACTCTCAGTCGTGTGTGGCCGCCAGAACGTCGACTTCGTCGATCTGTGGCTCTTCGGCGAGCAGGTCGTCGGCCCGGTCCATCAGTGCGGCAGCGATATCGCCGTCGAGGTGTGCCTGTCGGCCGTCCTCGTCGGGGAAGGTGTCGAAGATGCCGAACGTCGACTCGCCCATCCGCAGCGCGAACCAGGTCGTCGTGTCGGGTTCGTCCTCCGCCATTGGGAGCGCGGACTCCAGGAACTCCTGGACGTCGTCTTCTTTGCCAGGTTTCGCTTCGAGTTGTGCCAGTAGCGCGTGTTCGGAGTCGCTCATAGGAACAAGTTCTAATTTGTCGTGAGCGAAATAAACCTGTCCGTGACGGGGTTCGGGTCGGCGGTGCCGGCGTCGGTCCTTGCTGGCTGCGGGTTCGACGACGCTGTATCGGCAGTCGCGACTGGTGCCCTCGGCGGTGAGCAGGTCGTACTGAACCATCTTCCCGGGATAGTTCCTGACGGTGCGGTCGGTTTTTGAAGCGTCGACGGCCTCGCGGTAGCGCCGGTACAGCGTCGAGGGGTCGGTCCGGCCGGCGTCCGCTGTGCGCGCCGGACGGCGCCCTGGAAGCTGCTGATTGCCACACGGGCGTCCCCCGCGGCGGCGTCGGCAACCTGGCGTAACTGGTCGGTCGTAACGGCGCTCTCCGTCAGCCTCCAGCGGGCACGCGCCTGCAGAATCGACGTGAGCTGGTCGATACCGTAGCGGTCGACGCCGATCCGTTCGCTCCCCCGCAGGCGACTCCGCAGTCGGTCGTCGGCCCCGGCGAACAGGTCCGCCTCACGGTTGGCGATCGACACGAGCGCATCCACGGTCATATCAGGTACCTGTACTGTCAAGGGTTTAATTGATTACGTGTCGCTTCCGGGATTTCCAGAAGGGTTGGCACACTTGGCTCAGAGCGTCGCGTCCTCGTCGACGTCACCCGGTTCGACGGCGACCAGTCGGCCCTCGACGGCGCGGGCCTCGACGAGGATGTCAGCCACGTCGCCCAGGTGGACCGGTGCGCGTTCGTGGTACGCTCGTTCCTCGGCCCCGTCGTCGACGGCGGAAGGGCCGGCTGTGAGGACATCTCCGGCATCGTCGGCAGTCACCGCCGGAACGCGCGCGTCGGACTCGATACGCACGTCCCCAGCGCGTTCGACGCGAACCGTGTCCCCACGGCCGACGCCACCCTGGAGGTAGACGTCTTCGACCGCGTCGAGGGCGACCTCGGCACTGGTCGCGGTGAACACGTCGTCACGGGTGTCCGCGACCAGGAGGTCGCCGTCGACCGCTCCGCGTTTCACGAGAACGTCCTGGCAGGTCTCGATGCGCGTGTCGTCTCCGCCGTCGATGACACAGTCTCGGGACGGGTCGGGGAATTCCCCCCGGCCGTCGGTCAGATACACGTCGCCGACCGATTCGATGCGACACTCGCCCGCGACGGCGCGGGGTTCGACGAACACGTCCCCGGGATTCGAGAGAATCAGGTCGTCGGCACTCTCGACGACGACATCCTCGACGTCCTCGTAAGAGTCGCTCCCCAGCCCGAACATACGTACTCAATGCTGCCCGACTCACCTAACCCTTCGGTGTGTCGTCGAACTGACTGCCGCGTGTTCCGGTGGGTCCTCGTCGTCGGTCTCGGCGGGCCCCCTGACGGGTCGCGTCCGGGTCGTCGCGAGCGTCGTACGGCGGGCACGAGCGGAGGCGTCCTCGCGGGTGCCCGGCCGGAGGGGTGCGGTTCCTGCGGGACGGTCCCGGACGGTTTTCGACGGCACGGTGGCTACGGTTGCGTCCGGAAGAGCGCGGCTTCGGCGGGAGTGCTGTTCGCGAAGTTGCAGACGAACAGCGAGTCCCGCGTGGCATCGGTCGCCCCGAACAGCACGTCCGAGGGAAAGGCTAACCGGTCGTCGTCGCTGACCGTCGCGACCGCGCCGTCGGGCGTCACGCTGACGATGCGGTTCTGGCTGTTGGCAGCGACGTAGACCGTCCCGTCGCGGACGGCGATACCGTCGGCACCGACGATTCCGTCCCCCTCGTGGAAGGTCGTCGCCGCCTCGGCCGTACCGTCGGACGCGACCGGCACCGAGAGAAGCCGACCGGTGCGGTCGGCAGTGCTGCTCACCGCGACGTAGACCGTCCCGTCGTCGCGAGTCAGACCGTTCGCGCCGAATCCCTCGGCGTCGAGGCGGTCGTCGTCCAGCCACGTCGCGCGCGTCCCGTCGGTAGTGACCGTGTAGACGGTCCCACCGCTGGACTCGGTGACCAGTAACCGGTCGCGGCTGGCGTCGAACAGCAGGTCGTTGGGAAAACCCGGAATCTCGACCAGTTGCCGGGCCGGACCGTCCGGCGGGACTTCCCAGACACCGGACTGCTCGCCGTCGGCCGGGACGGCGACATAAATAGTCCCGTCGGGCGCGGTCTCGACGCCGATCGCCTGCGGGAGCGTCGCGACCTGCTCGGTGTCGGAGAGAAACAGTCCGGTTTCGGTGACGCGGTCGGCAGCGAGCCGTCTGACCTCGCCGGCAGTGATCCCGAACAGCAGGTCCCCGTCGGGTGTGAACGCCAGGTTCTCCGGGACGGGGTCGCCCGGAATCGAGACGACGGTCTCCAGTGCGGCTTCTCCGTCATCGGGTGTCCCCTCGTCGGCCGTGGTCGGGCGGTCGGCCGCCGTCCCGGCGTCGGTGGTCGTCGGTGTTCCGTCGTCGGTTCCCGAGCAACCTGCGAGGGCGGCGAGTGCTGCGGCTCCGGTAGCCAGTGCCGTCCGTCTGGTCGCGGTAGGGTCGGACATCGAGCACACAGAACAGGCTGGGCCGCTTGTGTCTACGGGCAGCGGCGAAAGGTACCCGTTACTCGACGGGCCGCTGGAGGGCACCAGCGACCCCGTTTGCCGCCGGTTCTCCGGTGTCGTCGGCACGTCGGCTGGTCCCGGAACCGGAGCGGGCGGCCACCGGTCACTCGCCCCCGGCCGCGTCTTCGCCCGCGCCATCGAGGAGGATGTCGCTGGCGCTGGGGCTCTCCCCGCCGTGGGGCGTATCCCGCCGTCGGACCTGTGCCGCGTGGGTCGTCTCCGTGGCGTCGTCGATGACGAGGACCTCCCCCGTCTCGGTGGGCATCCGACCCTCGTCGGTCAGCGAGGCGTTCAGGTTGGTCGGCCGGGCCGCCTGCAGCGCGTCGAGGTCCGCCTCGGCGGTCAGCCTGTGGGAGAGCAACACGTCCGACTGTGACACACCCACCTCCGGCACCGCGCTCGGCCGCTGGGTCGCCATGGTCAGGCTGACGCCTGGCGCACGTCCCCGCGTGAGTATCGTCTCCAGCGCCGACTGCGCGACCCCCTCGAAGAAGGTGTGGGCCTCGTCGATCAACAGCCACGGGAGGCGGTCGATCGTCTCGGTCTCGCGGGCCCGGTACAGCGCCTCGCCGACTCCCCGCGCCACGGCGTTCATCGGGTCGCTGCTCATCCCTGCGACGCTGACGACCGTGACCTCCGACCCCGCCAGGTCGTCGGCAGTCAGCCCATCGGCGTCGAACACGCCCCAGGCCTCGGCCATGTCGACGTGGTTGACTGCCGCCCGCTTGTCCACGTCCGGCGCGTTCGTCGCGTCGACGTGGTCGCGCATCTCGTCGAGCGTCTCCACCTCACTCGCGGCCTGCCAGACGAGCCCGCCAGCCCCACTCGCCGGCGAGAGCCCCAGCAGCGCACACCACGACCGCGGGTCCAGCGCCGAGGGCGCGACTGCCGGGTCGTCGATCACGTCGGCCGGCACCGGACTGGCGTCGCTCCGCGCCGGTTGCTCCAGCGTCGTGAACACGTCCATCGGGTCGAGGACCACCGGCGCGACGCCGTTGGCTCGCGCCAGTGACTCGGCGATGACCCCGAGCGTGTAGGACTTTCCGGAGCCGCGCTTGCCGACGATCAGTACGGCGTGTGGGCTGTCGAGGTCCAGATACAGCGGTGCCCCCTGACTCCCGTCCAGCGCCCGGTAAGCACCGAGGTGGCCCGACGGTCCCGCGTCGGGGTCCTGCCCGCGACCGACGACGAACTCCTGTCCCATCACATCCCGCACTGCCCCGCCTTTGGTATTTCAACCCTGGCACCACGCTCCACCGTTCGGCGACGTGAGCCGACCGAAAGGTACGTAGTTCGAGCGGCCGAGACGATGGACGTGTTCTCGACCACGCTCTGGCCCGTGGTCGGGTCGCTCGCCGCGGCCGTCGGGACGCTCGCGCTGGGTTACTACCTCTGGGCAGTCCGTGACCGTCCGAGCGCGACGTGGCTGCTCGTGGTACTTGCCGTGCAGTTCGCCCTGACGGCCGGCTACGGTGTCGGCTACCTCGTCTTCGACTACTGGCTCCGCTGGGCAGTCGAGGCGCTGTTCTGGGTGGCCTACATCTGGCTCGGAGCACTGTTCATCGCTTTCGCGCTGGCCTACACTGGCCGCCGCCACGTCATCCACTCACCGTGGTTCAGACTGTTAGCGGGGCTCACCGTCCTGTTGACCCTGCTCGTGGTGACAAACCCGCTGCACGAACTCGTCTGGGCGGACTTCCGGGTCGAGTCGACCCGGGGGCTCGCGACCGCCTCGTTCTCCCGTCACGGCGGCGCGTTCCTGATTCTGGGCGTCACCAGCATCGGGACCGCCGTCGGGACGCTCCTCCTGGTAGATACGGTCATCAGCTACGGCGACCTCTACCGGGGCGAGGCGCTCGCGGTCGCACTCAGCCCGATCCCGCCGGGGGTCGGCCTGATCGCCTGGACCTTCGGCATCGTACCCGCGCCGGGGGTCAACGTCGCCCCGGTCCTCTTTCTCGCTCACGTCGCCTTCGACGCCTACGCGTTCGTCGGGAGCGGGATGTTCGACTTCCACCCTGCGACCCGGCGGGCCGGCAACCGGGCGGCCATTGCCGATCTGGGCAGTCCGGTCGTAATCGTCGACGAAGAGCGTCGGGTCGTCAACTACAACCCCGCCGCCGCGACGCTCGGGCTGGCCAGCCGCGAGGTCCTGACCGAACCGTTCGCGGCCTGCTACGAGGGTGACGAGATCGACCCCAGGGCGGCCGAACAGGACGCCACGGTCCGGACCGACGCGGGCAGACGGACGTTCAAAATCACGTCGACGGATCTCGACGATGGGACCGACGCGCACCTGGGTTACACGCTCGTTTTTCAGGACATCACCGCCGAGCGCCAGCGCGAGCAGCGCCTGGCGGTCCTGAACCGCGTCCTCCGACACAACCTCCGGAACGACCTCACCGTCGTGGACATGAACGTCGACGTCGCGGCCGAGCGCGCCGACGAGGACGTGGCCGACCTGCTCGAACCTGCCCGGGAGAAGACCCAGGGACTGGTCGCACTCAGCGAGAAAGCCCGCACGTTCGAACGGGTCATCGAGGACGACACCGAGTCACTTCTGACCGTCCAGGACGTGGTCGACGAGGTCGTTACGAACCTCCGGGACTCGTTCCCCGACGCGACCGTCGAGGTCGACGGCAACGACGCCGTTTTGCTCCGGACCAACCCAGCCCTCCTCCGTGTGGTCGTCCGCGAACTCGTCGAGAACGCCCTGGAGCACG
This sequence comes from Halorientalis sp., assembly GCF_028275115.1. GTDB lineage: Archaea > Halobacteriota > Halobacteria > Halobacteriales > Haloarculaceae > Halorientalis. The sequence continues at coordinate 134,106 of NZ_JAQCNH010000029.1, forward strand.
GGAGGGGCGACGACGACGCCACATCGGGGCCAGACGTGACCGTCGCGGTGACAGACGACAGCGACACGGTGGCCCTGACCGTCCGCGACTGGGGCCCGGGCGTGCCCGACCACGAAGTAGCCGTCATCGAGAACGGCGACGAGACCGACCTCGAACACGGGAGTGGATTGGGTCTCTGGCTGATCACCTGGGGTGTCAGCGCCGCCGGGGGCGAGATTACCTTCGACGTGACCGACGCAGGCACGACCGCGACCGTTCGGTTTCCAGTCGTCGACGTCGGCGATGTCGAGGACGAGTCGGCCGGAGACGACCGCGGCGTCACGGCGGCCGAGGACTGACGGCCACGCCGAAAGCGGTCGTACCGATGCAGGGGTTCCGGTCGCATTTTCCACGGGGCTTATACTACCCGTCCTACAATGAGAGGGTGACTGCAGTGGTTCCTCCAACATATGGCGCTCGGTGACGTCTTCGCCACCCCGCTCGGTCTGGCCGCGCTCGCCGCCCTCGTCCCGCTGTTCGTGCTGTACCTGATCCAGCCCGATCCGCGGGAACTCCCCCTGCCGACGGTCGAGTTTCTCCAGTCCGACCCGGACGAAGGCGGCTCGAACCCGGTGCTCGAGCGACTACGCCGCAACCTTCTGCTCCTCTTACAGGTGCTCGCGATCGTCCTGCTCGCGGTCGGGCTGGCCGCCCCATACGTGACGACGACCCGTGAGGTCAGCGCGCAGCCGACCGTGTTGGTCGTCGACGCCTCCGCCAGTATGGCAACCGAGACCGGCGACGGATCGCGCTTTACCGAAGCCGTCGCGGCCGCGAAGGCGGCCGTCGGGACACCGACGACGGTCGTCGTCGCCGGCGGGTCCGTCCGGACGCCGGTCACCGGGGCCGATCCGGCGGACGCGCGGACGGCACTCGACGGACTCCGTGTCACGCACGCACCGGGTGACCTCCGTGGAGCAATTGAGCGCGCCCGGGAACTCGCCGGTTCGGAGAGTCGCGTCCTCGTGTTCAGCGACTTCGCGCGCGCGCCTGGACGGAACGACGCGGGCTGGAAACAGGCAGCCGAGACGGTACGAGCGAGCGGCGCGACGCTTACGCTCGAACAGTTCGACGCGGGCCAGGCCAGGAACGTCGGCATCGTCGATCGGTCCTTCGACAGCCGGCGGGTCGTCCTGCGCGTCGCCAACACGGGCGCGACGGCGGTCGAGCGGACCCTGACGTTCGCCGGCCGGTCTCGGTCGGTGTCGCTCCAGCCGGGCGACCGGCGCTCGGTCGTCTTCCCGCTGCCCGCCACGTCGTCGACCGCCCGACTGGAGGGTAGCGACGCGCTCCAAGTCGACGACCGCGTGCCCGTCGTCGTTCCCGATAACCGGGCCGAAGACACCCTGCTGTTGACTAACGGGGACAACCGGAACCTCCAGACGGCACTGGAGGTCGTCCCGACGATCAACGTGACCGTCAAGCGGCCGCCGGTCTCGACGACCGGCGACTACGACGCCGTAGTGTTCGCCGACGTGATCTCCGGTCGGGTGCTGGGCTCGACCGTCGAGACCGCCCGGGAGACGGTCAGCGACGGCGGCGGCGCTCTGATCCAGGCCCAGCGCAACGTCGGGGCGGTCGGCTACGACGACCTCCTTCCGGTGACGCCGGGCGGGGTCGAACAGTCCGGCGGCGTCGGCAACGTCACCACCCATCCGGTGACCAGCGGCTTCGAGTTCCCGGCTCCCGACCACCACCTCGAAGCCACGGCGACGGGGGCCGCGCTGGTGACACTCTCGGACGGGTCGCCGCTGTTGGCCACCGGTGGGCGGGCGAACGGCCGGACGCTGTACTACGGCTATCTGCCGAACCAGACCGCCTTCCGCTTCGACTATCGCTACCCGGTGTTCTGGAAGCGGGCGATTCACTGGCTGGCCGGCCGGCCCTCGTTGTCGGCTCTGAACAGACAGACGGGAACGACGTTCCAGTTAGCCAACGAGACGACCGTCGAGACGCCGACCGGGCAGCGGACGGCCGCGGGAGTCCGACTGGACCGTGTTGGAACGTACCGGACGGCGGACCAGCGGGCCGGCGCTGGGCTGCTCTCCCCGACCGAATCGAACGTGAGCGCCCCCGAAATCAACGCGGGCGGCGGCAGGGCGAGCAGTGGCGGCTCCGCGACGGGCGAACAGGTACGGCAGGACCTCACGCCGCTGGTTCTGCTCGGACTACTCGTTTTGCTCGGAGCCGAGCTAACTTATCTCCGCAGGCGGGGTGACATCTGATGCCAGTCGAGACGACGCTCGCGGGACTCCGAATGGGGCTCCAGCGACCGCTCGTGCTGGTCGCTTTGCCGGTCGCGGTCGTGTTGCTCGGCATCGCGTTCCGCCGGCGCGAGCGGGCAGTGTTCACGGGTCGGTCGCGGGCGCTGTTTCTGGCCTCGCGACTCCTGCTCGTGACGCTGCTGGTTCTCGCGGCCGCTGGCCCCTACACGCTGGCAACGACGGGTTCGGCGGGCCAGCCGACGGTGACGATGCTCGTAGACCGCTCGGCGAGCATGGCAACGACCGACGCCGCGGCCAGTGAACTCGCGACCGCCGTCGAGGACGAAGGCGTCACGGTCAGAACTCGGGCCGTGGGCAGTGAGACCGGGTCGCCGGTCGGCGACGCCGTGACGAGCGCGCTCGCTCCGAACGGGAGCGTCCTGCTCGTCTCGGACGGGCGCGTGACCGGCGGGCGCTCGCTGGACGCGGCCGCGGGTGTCGCCGAACGGGTCAACGCCTCCGTCCACGCCGTCACGCTCGACTCGAACCGGACAGAGATGGCCGTCACCGTCAGCGGGCCGGCCAAAACCAGCACCGGCGTCGCGAACCAGTTCCGCGTGACCGTCGACGGCACCGCCCTCGGCGGCGCTGCGGCGAGGCTCTCAGTCAGCGTCGACGGCCAGCAGGTCCGTGCGGAGACCGTCGAGGGGAGCGGCGGCCTCACGTTCACCTACAATTTCAGTTCGACCGGGAGCCATCGGGTGACTGCCCGGATCGAGAGCGACGACGTGTACGACCGCAACGACGTGTTCCGCAAGACCGTGCGGGTCGTCCGGCCGCCGAAGGTCCTCTACGTCTCCCGTGGCGACTACGCCTTCGAGGAGTTCCTCGGGGACATCTACGACGTGGAGACGGCCGAGTCGATCCCGTCGAACCTCTCTCAGTACTACGCCGTCGTCGTCCAGAACGTGGCCGCGAACGACCTGGGCAACGTGAGTGCGCTCCAGCGAGCCGTAATCGACGGCACGGGGCTCGTCACCGTCGGCGGGCCGAACGCCTTCGACAGCGGGAACTACCGCGAGTCGCTGTTGACCGACCTCCTGCCGGTCACCATCGGGGAGGGCGGTGAGACCTCGCAGGTGGTCGTCGCGGTCGACATCTCGGGCAGCACGAGCGGGTCGATGTCGGCCCAGCAGGCGCTCGCCCTGGACGTACTGAACCAGTTGGGCGACGAGAACCGGGTCGGTGTCGTCGCGTTCAACAGCCAGGTGTTCCGGGTCGCCGGGCTCACCGGGCTGGGGAGTTCCAGAACCTTCCTCGAAGACCGGATCCGCCGCCTGGATAGTACGGGGAGTACGGACGTAAGCGCCGGCATCGAGGGGGCGTCACAGATGCTCGGGTCGAGCGGGACGGTCATCGTACTGACCGACGGGCGCTCACAGTTCGGGAACGCCCCGGACGCGGCGGCACGGGCTAGCGAGCGCGGCATCGAGGTGATCCCGGTCGGCGTCGGCAGTGAAGTCGCCGTCGACCGCCTCCAGCAGGTGGCGACGGCCGGCGACGGCGTCTTCCTCCGGGCCGGCGAGTCCAGCAAGCTCCGAGTCGAGTTCGGCGGCGAGACCCGCGAGTTCCAGGGCAGTGGGCTCACCGTCATCGACCGCACGCATTTCATCACGAACGGAGTCGAGTTCACCGCCCGGCCGGGCCGGACGCACTCGGTCGCCGCGGCCAGAGGGGCGGACCTGCTGGTCGCCGGATCGGACGGTGCGCCGGCGATTACGGCCTGGCGGTACGGGCTGGGGCGCACCGTCGCGATCACCGCATACGGCGAAAACGGCGGGCTGGGCGGCCTGTTGTCGGCCCCGGACTCGCTGGGCATCACCAAGTCCGTCAACTGGGCCATCGGCGACCCTGAACGGCTGGCAACCGGTCTCACGTCGATCTCGGACGGCCGCGTGGGGAGTCCCCTGACGGCCACCTACGAAGGGTCGGACCGGCCGTCGGCCGGCGGCTACCGGTTCACCCAGGTCGACACCGAGCAGTACGAGGCGACGTTCGTGCCAGCGTCGGCGGGCTACCAATCGCTGCTTTCAGCAGCGTACGCCGTGAACTACCCACAGGAGTACGCAGCGTTCGGCCAGTCCCGGGCCGTCGAGACCGCCGTCGAACGCACCGGCGGGCGGCTGTTCGAGGCGAATCAGGCGACAGCCATCGCGGACCGGGTCCGGCAGGCGGCCCGGACCGTCGAGACGGTCACCAGAGAGTGGACGTGGCTCGTGCTCGCCGTCGCCCTGCTCGTCTACCTCGCCGAGGTCGGCACGCGGCGGCTCGTTCGCATCAGACAACCATGATCGGAACCAGGCTCAACATCGTCCTGCTCGCCGTGGTCGGACTGACAGTCCTCGGCACCGCAGGCGTCACCGTCTACTACGAGTACAGCGCCGGGGACGTGACCGACCGCGCGGAACGGCTCGCCCAGCAGAAAGCGGCCACCGAGGCGGAACTCGCGACCGTCCAGGACGAACTCAACCGGACGCGAGAACAACTCGTCAACATCAACGAGAGCCTCGAAACTCGCCGGACGGACCTGCAGGAGCTCACCACACAGCTCGAAGCGGCCGAGCGCAACCTCTCGGACGCCCGGGACCGAGTCGACCAGCTCGAAGACGAGAGACAGCAGCTTCAGCGCGAGATCGACGACCTCCTGAACGAGCGGGCGGACCTGCGGGAGGAGGTGGCCGAACTCGAACTGCGACGCGACGAGCTAATCGACGAAAACACCGATCTCCAGAACCGCAACGCGAACCTCCAGGACCTGACCGACGAGCTGAACAGCACCATCGAGGACAAAGACGAGACGATCGACGACCTGGAGTCGGACAAGACAGCCCTCCAGAACGATCTGGACGACCTCTGTAACAAGATCGACAACAGTTCACAGTACCCGGAGTGTACCTGAGATGAGCGAAGAACACGACACGACCGAGACGGGCGAGGGGCGGACCGGCATCGAACGGGCGGTGCGGGCGATCAGACGCGAGGGGTACAAGATGGCCGCGCTTCACGCCATCGTCGACGCCGTGGCCGTCTTCCTCGTGGTGAACCTGGTGACCCGGGTCCTCGCAGTCCAGTTGCCGGCAGTCGGCCCGGCCCGCGGGGGCACCATCGCGGCGGCCGGCGTCGGCCTGCTCGCGGCCAGCGTCGAGTTTGGCCTCCGGGTCCGCTACTACACGGTCGAACGGTTCGAGGCGGCCAACCCGGTCGTCGCCGACGCGCTCCGGACCGCCCGCGACGCCGCGGCCGACGAGGCGGAGTCGCCGATGGCCCGGCGGCTCTACCGGGACGTCGTCGACCGGCTCGACCGGACGAGCGCCGGCGGCTTCCTGCACACGCGCTGGCTCTCGGTCAGCACCGTCGTAATCGTGGTGGCGAGCGTGTTGACGGTCCAGGCAGCCGTCGCGGGCGTCACGTTCGCGCCGACGACCAACACGACTGACGACCGGCGCGGTTCGGGGTCGGTCGGTGGGACGGAAAACGGCGTGTCCGAACTGCAGGACCCCGACGACGTCCTCGGCGAGCGCAAGGAGGCCACCGGTGGCGGGGAGGAACTGTCGGTGAACTTCTCACAGAGCGGCGGCGGCGGCGCGGGCGAACAGGTCGACAGCTACGAGGACAGTGGATTGTCGTCCGGTGGCGACACCGTGGCTGCCAGACAGGCCGGCTTCGCCGCCGAGCGCAACCTCAACGACGCGGACCTTGTCCGCGAGTACAACCTGCGCATCCAGGGTGAGACCGATGACTGACGATACACTCGACGACGACGAGGTGGACAGGCTTCAGGAACGACTCGCCGCGGTGCGGTCCGAGGTACGAAAGCGCCTCGTCGGCCAGGAGGCGGTGTTAGACCAGGTACTCGCCTGCCTGCTGGCCGACGGGAACGCGTTGCTCGAGAGTACGCCCGGGTTGGGCAAGACGATGCTCGTCCGGACCATCGCGGCGGTCACCGATTGCTCGTTCTCCCGGGTTCAGAACACGCCGGACCTGATGCCCTCCGACATCACGGGCACCGAGATCATCCGGGAGACCCGCGATGGCCGGGAGTTCGTCTTCGAGCCTGGCCCGATCTTCGCGAACGTCGTACTGGCCGATGAGATCAACCGTGCGACGCCAAAGACCCAGGCCGCACTGCTGGAGGCGATGCAGGAGCGACAGGTCACCGCAGGGGGGGAGACCCGGACCCTTCCCGACCCGTTTTTTCTGCTGGCGACACAGAATCCGGTTGAGCAGGAGGGGGTGTACCCGCTCCCAGAGGCCCAGAAAGACCGCTTTCTGGCGAAGGTGCTCGTGGACTACCCGGACGTCGGCGCTGAACGTGAAATCGTCGACCGGTACACCGGCCGTGCGGACGAGTCGATTCCGGTCGAACAACAGTTGACCGGCGAGGAACTCCTGCGAATCCAGTCGCTCGTCCGGCAGGTTCCGATCGCCGAGGACATCCGTGATCGCGTGGTCGAGCTGGTTCGGGCGACTCGGACGGCCGACCAGTTGGAGTACGGGGCGAGTCCGCGGGCCAGTATGGGGCTGGTGGTGCTGGCGAAGGCCCGCGCGTTCATGACCGGCCGCGCCCACGTCAGCGGCGAGGACGTAGAGGCGATGGCCAGGCCGGTCCTCAGGCACCGGGTCGTCGTGGACTTCCGGGCCGAGCGGGACGGCGTGACGGCCGACGACGTGATCGGAGACCTGCTGTGATCGACCCGACTTTCCTCGACGAGCTGGCGCGGTTCGACCCCTCCGTCCAGCGACGTGTCGACGCCGTTCAGCAGGGCGAACAGCGCTCGACGGAGGTCGGGGAGGGACTGACCTTCAGCGACCACCGCAAGTACACGCCCGGCGACGACACCAGACTAGTCGACTGGCGCGTGTACGCCCGCACCGAGGAACTGTACATCAAGCAGTACGAGGCCGAGCGCAACCTCACCGTCCACGTCCTCGTCGACGCCAGCAGGTCGATGGACTTCGGCGGTGACCGGGAGGCACGGGCGACCCCGAACAAGTTCGAGTACGCCGCCAAACTGGGACTGGGCTTCGCGGCGCTCGCTGCCGCCGAGCAGAACGACTTTCGGGTCTCCCTACTCGGAGAGACCTTCGAGCGAATCGACCGCGGCCGCTCGACGCAGGGCGAAGTACTGCGGTTGATCGAACAGCTGAACAAGACCGAACCGTCGGGCGAGACGGACTTTCGGACCGCCTGTGCGGACTACGCCGCAACCATCGACTCGAAGTCGCTCGTCCTCGTGGCGAGTGACTTCCTCGACGACACCGCCGAGATAGAGGCGGGGCTGGCTGCTCTCCAGCGCAACGACTGCACACTCGCACACGTTCTCTCGCCGGACGAGCGGGACCCGCCGGCGCAGGGTGACACGATTTTCCGCGACCCGGAGGCCGACAGGAGACTACGGACCTACTTCGGGGCAAACGTCGAGCGTCGCTACCGCGACCGGCTCCAGGAGCATCTCGACGAGGTCGAGGCGGTCGGGGACCGTGTCGGCGCACGCCACGTCGCGGTCGACACCGGCGAGGATTTTTTCGACACGTTCGGCGAGGTCTGGGTGGAGTGAGCGGCGAGCCGACCCCGCTCCAGGACCGACCAGCGCGACACGACGTGTCTAAAGGCTAATTTCATGACACTGACTGCGAGTAGTTCTGTGCATGGACAGAGCCGTGGACAGCAACGGGTGTTCAGGTCACACGGGTCATAGCCCGAAGGAGACGAAACCGGACGGCACAACAACGCGGACCGCGGACGGGCCGGCGGCGGGGTGGTGGGCTGATGCACGCGCTGCTCGTCGCGGTTCTCACGTCACCGACAGAACGAACGCCGGGTCGGGCTCGACGGGCAGGACCCCGATTCCGGGCGGTTCTCGCTCGTGATGTAACACGCCGCCGGGTTCGACGGCGACTACGGCCGCGTGGCGGGGCTGTTCGTGGACGAACTCGCCGAGAAACGAACGGTTTTGTTCGCCGAGACGGTGCAGTGCGTATGAGCGAGACTGCAGTCAGTGAGATCATGACGACGCCAGTACTGACCGTCGCCCCGGACGAGATGGTATCAGACACCGCGTGGGCGATGCGCGACACGGATATCAAGTCCGTCGCCGTCATCGACGCGGACTGTGACCCGGTGGGCATCCTCACCTCGACCGACTTCGTCCAGCTGGCCGCCGACGGCGTGGACCCGTCCGAAGCCACTGTCGAACAGTACATGACTGACACCGTCGAGACGATCACACCGGACGCGACGGTCGCGGAGGCGTCGGCGCACCTTCTCGAAGGCGGGTTCAACCACATCCCAGTCGTCGACGGCGACGTGGTAGGCATGCTGACCACGACAGACATCCTGCGCGACACGGCCGAGACGGCGACCGCTTGAGCGCGGGCCGGGATTTATGAGCGTCCAGCCCGTGAAACAGATGTATGTGCCACGGACTCGCACCAGGGTTCATCCTGCGCGACGAAATCGCCGAAGAGTTGTTGAAAGACGCCCGGGAAGACGCTGAGACTGACGCGGCGAACGAGGAAACGCCCTCGTTCGCGACCGAGGACGAGGCGGCAGGCGACGCCATCACGGGCGCTGCCACGGACCGGTCCGACCGGCCCACTGGCGGCCCGAAGTGAGCAGTACAGGACGTCTCACTGCGGCGAGGGCTCGTAGTCCGGGCCCACTCGTGATTTTAATTCTCGCGGCCGAATCGACGGTACCATTCACTCCCGTGTACTGATCTCACCGCCCCGGCTGAACGTAATCTGGCCGTCGCGGCCGGTCACGATGATCTGTGCGGCCCGAACGTGGGTAATGTCGTTGGTCCCCCGACCGAGGACGCGGTGGCGGACCGCCTCCGACACCAGATCACACGCCAGTATGCGCCCGACGACCGCAGCGTCGAACATCCCGTCCGTCACGTCTGCCCGGCCACCTTCCTCGGCGAACCGGCGTGCGTTGCCCACGAGTTGGCACAGCGCCTCGCGCTTCCAAGGTTCGGTGCCGGTTTCGAGGCACACGTCGAGACCGCCGCCATCGCGGGCCGAGGCGACCGCGACTGGCACTGTCCGTGCCGTGTTCGCCCGCGGCACCGGCGTGGTAACCGACTGTATTCGGGTGGCGTGTCGCGGCTGGCCGCCTGCCCGCGTCGCCGTCTTTTTGCCCGTTCACCGCGATTAGCATCTGTTATGTCCGATACGATGCGTGCCGCGGTGCTTCCGGAAGCGGGCGGCGACTTCGAACTCGTCGACCGCGACGTCCCCGACCCCGACTCCGGCGAGGTCAGGGTCGCCGTCGAGGCCTGTGGGATCTGTCACAGCGACGCCTTCGCCAAAGAGGGAACGTATCCGGGGTTGAGCTACCCCCACGTTCCGGGCCACGAAATCGCCGGCCGCGTCGACGCCATCGGCGAGGCCGTCACCGCCTGGGTCGAGGGCGACCGAGTCGGCGCGGGCTGGCACGGGGGCCACTGCTTCAGTTGCGAGTCCTGCCGGCGCGGGAACTTCCTCCAGTGTGAGAGCCGCGAAATCACCGGCATCACGTTCGACGGCGGCTACGCCGAGTACGTGACCGTCCCGAGCGAGGCCGTCGCGGCGGTCCCCGACGACCTCGATGCAGCCGACGCCGCGCCGTTGCTCTGTGCCGGCGTCACGACCTTCAACGCTCTGCGCAACAGCGACGCCCGCCCGGGCGACCTCGTCGCCGTGCAGGGCGTGGGTGGCCTCGGTCACCTCGGGCTCCAGTACGCTCACGCGGCCGGCTACGAGACCGTCGCGATCTCGCGGAGCCCCGACAAGGAATCTCGCGCGCGCTCGCTTGGCGCGGACCACTTCGTGAACGCCGCCGAGACCGACCCCGCGGAACGGTTACAGGCTCTCGGTGGCGCGCGGGTCGTTCTCGCGACGGCCCCATCGAGTGACGCCATCTCGTCTGTGGTCGACGGTATCGGTACCGACGGGTCGGTCGTCGTCGTCGGCGTCCCCGGTGCGCCGGTCGAAGTGGACGTCAACACGCTCGTCGGGGCCTGCGGCGGCGTCGAAGGGTGGGCCTCCGGTCACGCTCGCGACTCACAGGACACCCTGGAGTTCAGCGCCCTGCGCGACGTGCGCCCCGAGATCGAGACGTATCCGCTCGACGAGGTCGCGGCGGCCTACGAACGTATGATCGAGAACAAGGCACGGTTCCGGGTCGTCCTGGAACCCTGAGCGGCGGTCGGACGCGGTGCCGGAACGGTAACCCTCTTGCACGCCCAGCCAGTAGATAAGTCGTGAGCGAGTACCAGCCCGGTGTGTGCAACATCGGGGCGGCACAGCGCAGGCGGCGGTTCGGCTACGCCACCGCGGCCGCGGCCGTCACTGTCTGGTACGTCGCAATCTGCCTCTCGGGACTGCTTCCCCGCGTGTTGCTCGTCGGCGTGTTCGTCCCGCTAGCGGTCACCTTCGAGTGGGCTCTTCAGGCCGCGAGTGCCTTCTGTATCGGGCTGGCACTGTTCGGCCGGTACGACTTCCGCGGGTCCGGCGGCGAGCACGGCACCGTGCCGGACGGCGTGCGGCGGGACGACCGCGTCCAGGCGGCCAAGATTACCGTGGCAGCGGTCTCGCTCGCAGCCCTGGTGACCGGTATCGTGTATCTCGGGCTGGTGTGAGAGAAGTGACAGGGCGGAGAGCGGTTTTTGCGGCTGGAGACCGAACAGGAGACGATGGCACAGACAGTGCTCGAACGGGCCGGTGTCACCGACCGCGACCTGACAGGATCGACCGCGCTAGTGACTGGATCGACGAGCGGGATCGGTCGGCAGGCGGCGCTTGCACTGGGTTCGCTCGGTGCCGACGTGTTCGTCCACGGGAGAGACGAGGCCGCCGGCCGGTGCGTCGTTGACGACCTCGCTGCCCGCGGCGCTGACGGAACCTTCGTCCGCGCGGACTTCGCAAACGTCGAGGCCGTGCGAGAGTTGGCCGAGACGGTCCGCGAGACGACAGACACCCTCGACGTCCTCGTGAACAACGCCGGCGGGTACTTTCGCAGTGGTGCGACGACCGACCTCGGTGTCGAGTACACGTTCCACGTGAATCACCTCTCGCCGTACCTGCTGACCGCGGAACTGGTCGATCTGGTCCCGGACGGCGGGCGGGTCGTGACGACGGCATCGGCAGCCCACCGCAGCGGAAGTCTCGACCTCGATACCGTCAGCTCTGCCGAGGGATACTCCGCGATGTCGGCATACAGCCGGTCGAAACTGGCGAACGTACTGTTCGCCTTCGAGCTCGACCGCCGTCTCGACCGTCTCGGCCGCGAGGTCACCGCCAACGCCGTCCACCCTGGCGCTATCCCGGGTTCGAACTTCGCTCGCTTCCTCCCTGGTCCGCTTCCCCGGCTGGTCGGACTGCTCGGCAGCCTCCCGTTCGTCACCGACGTCGATGACGGCGCGGCCGCGCTCGTCTACCTCGCCGCCGCCGAACGGACCGCCGACATCTCCGGCCGGTATTTCGACCAGCAGACGCCGTCGACGCCGTCGTCTGCCGCCCGGAATACCGAGTCTCAGCGCCGACTCTGGACCGAGAGCGCGGCCCTGCTCGGTATCGACGACCCACTCCCAGAGTGACCGGCTCTTGACCCACTCACAGCAGGAGCGGGATCCACCCCAGTGGCGCGACGATTCCCAGGAGAGCGATTAGCCACGGGAATAGGACGGTCTCGATGTCGCGGTGTGCGCCGATCGCAAAAAATAATCCGGTGAAGGCGCCGAGCGCGGCGACCTTCGCGGCGAGCCACACCGCTGGGTGAATCGTCAACAGTGTTCGGACCAGCGCGGAATCCTCCTCGACGACGCCGAAGGCAGCGACGCCGGCGAGCGTCAGCGCCGGGTCCCAAACGAGATGTGCGACGAGCATGAGCGCGACGCCCAGACGTCCGAGTCGGACCGTTTGGCTGTCGGGTTGCGGTGAGTCGTCGCCCATCGACCGTGTTACGGTCGCGAGACACTTATCAGGCGCGTGCGGGCGACCATCGAGGCGGTTTCGGCCGGTGTCCGACCCGATTGTTTTTGTGCGCCGGCGTCGAACGCATTGCATGGCGATTATGTTGCGTTGTGAATCGTGTGGTGAGGGGTTCGAGTGTTCCGACGACGAGTTCTACGCCCGCTGTCCCCACTGTGGTACTCGGTTCCAGCCACGCGCCGGAAGCTGTTGAACACGGTGTGACGCGGTCAGCGCTCGGGAAGCCGACCCCCGTCGACGGCGACGTTTTCGCCGCTGATGTAGGCGGCTGCGTCGCTTAGAAAAAAGAGTACCGGCGCGGCCACGTCATCGAAGCTCGCGGCCTGGCCGCGCGGGAACGAGGAGACGTCCGAGACGGTGTTCTCGACCGCGAACGGCGAGACGGCGTTGACCGTGATGCCGTCGTCCTGCGTGTCGCCGGCGAGCATCCTCGTGAACATCAACACGCCGGTCTTGGCCACGAAGTACGGGAAGTTCACCGGGTGGGCGTGCATCCGGTCGCTGTCGGCGAAGCCGACGTTGACGATCCGACCCCACTCCCGGTCGCGCATCCCGTCGAGTGCGCGTCGTGAACAGAGGACAGTCCCGTAGAACGTGCTCTCGACGACGTCGCGCCACGCCGCCCACTCGATGTCCTCCCAGTGGCGGGCGTCGAAGTTACCGACGTTGTTGACCAAGACGTCGACCGCCCCGAGGTCCGCCGTCGCGGTCGCGAACAGGTCGTCCACCTCGTCGGGGTCGGTCACGTCCCCCTGAACCGTCGTCGCGTCGACGCCGTACTCGCGGGCGTCGGCCGCCGTCGTCCGTGCGGCGTCTGCGCTCTCGTTGTAGTGGACCACCACGTCGGCCCCACAGGCCGCGAGCGTCAACAGCAGTTCGCGCCCTACGCGCGTCGCGCTCCCGGTCACCAGTGCCGTCCGTCCGTCGAGGTCGGGTGCCAACTCCATGCCCGCTTCTGGGTCTGGACCGACTTGAATCCAGTCGCGTTCGGGGAGGCGTTCCCCGTGGCCTGCCTCGATTCACTCCGGAACCGGCGTCGGCCGCTCGGTGATCGTCGCGTAGACGGGGTCGGTCGGTCGGAGCGTCACGCTCGGTTGCAGGTCCAGTTCGTCCGCGTCGACGGTCACGTCGTACTGCTGGAGAACGTGTGCGAGTGTGAACTGGGCCTCGGTGAGCGCGATCTGCTGGCCGATACAGATCCGTGGGCCGCTGCCGAACGGGAAGTACGCGTCCTCGCTGCGTGAGACCTCGCCGTCCCATCGGTCCGGACGGAACGAGAGTGGGTCGGACCAGATCCGGCTGTCGCGGTGGTGAGAGTACGTCGGCATGAACAGCAGGTCCTCCGCGTCCAACTCCGTGCCGGCGAGAGTAGTCGGCTGGCGCACCTCGCGCGTCACGTTCCACACCGCGGGGGTGAGTCGGAGTGTCTCCCGGACCACCCGTTCGGTGTACGTCAGCTCTGAGAGGTCCTCCCACGCCGGTTCGGTGCCGTCGAGAACCGCCGCGGCTTCCGCTGCGACCCGCTCGCGCATCTCCGGGTGGTTCGAGAGCCAGTAGAACGCGTAGGTGATGGTGAGTGCCGTGGTCTCCTGTCCACCGGTGAGAAAGAGGACCGCCTCGTCGACGAGTTCGTTCTCCGAGAGTTCCACCTCGGGGTCGTCCTGGGCGTCCATGAGGGCGGTAATCATGTCCGCCGGCGGGTTGGCCTGCTCGCGGTGCCACTCGACGAACTCCGAGGCGACGCCGTCGATGACGGCGTCTGCCTCCTGGAAGGTCTCCGACGGGCCCGGCTGTAACGATTCCGGCAGCAACACGTCCGTCACGCTGGGCTCGACCTCGTCGCTCAGCTGTCCCAGCGCCTCGTGGACGGCACGGGCCTGCGCCGGCTCGGTGTCACGGCTGAACAGCGACCGCGTGATTACCCGCATCGTCACCGTCGAGAGTTCCTCGTGGAGGTCGAGACGACCCTCTGCGGGCCAGTCACCGACCGTCTCCGACAGCGTGTCGGCCGTGATGTCTGCATACTCGGACAGTTTTCCGCCGACGAACTCCGGCTGGAGGACGGATCGCTGTTGCTCCCAGAGTACCCCGTCGCTGGAGAGTAACCCCTGCCGGCGCTGTTCCTCTGGGCCCAGCGCCGGTCGCGCGAACCGGTCCCGGTCGCCGAGGACGTCGTGAACCAGTTCCGCGTCGAGGACGACGACGAACGACTGTCCCACCGGCGGGTCGAGTCGTACCAGTGGGTACCGGCCCCCGTAGGCCTCTTGGAGCCCGACAAAAAACCGAAGCGGGTCGTCGGTCAGCTTCGGTACGTTTCCGACTACCGGTGGTCCCGGTGGGGTATGTACCCTCTCGGACATACGCATACCAGGAGCGAGACGAACAAATGTCTTCGGTGGGGCGTCACCTACGGGCACCACCGGGAGTCAGGGCAGGCTGAGCCGTCCCTCGTAGTGGTGGCTCCCATCGACGGTTTCGGTGTACCGATACGCGTCGGGCGGCTCGATTCCCCATGCTCGAAAGCTGCTGTCGATGCCGTCGACGACCGTCGTCACGAACGAGCCCTGCTCGCGCAGCGTCGGCGGCCGCTGCGTGTGTTCCATCTCGAACCGGCACCTGGCAGTTCCGTCACCAGCCCTCCGGACGACCAGACGGAGGTCGCTCCGCAACCGCTCGGTGATCGGCGGCGGCGTGCCCACGAGCAGGCCCTCACCGAACTCGTCGATGGCGTCGAGTGTCGCGTCGGGGACGTGGTTCACGGTGGCCAGTACGGGCCGGGAGGACAAAAACTGCCGCGCCGAGTTTGCCCAGCGGTGCCGGCCGGGCAGACGTCCGTCTGACGGGGGACTTAATTTGACAGCGTCAAAGGCTAGTCTGTGTCAGAGACAGCGCCATCACGGTTCCTCGTGGTATCGGCGGCCGTATGTGTGGTCGCGTGTGCAGTCGCGGCCATCGTTCCGCTCGCGACGGGTGCCTCGCGGGCGTTCACCGGAAGCGTCACGTCGAGCGGACTGCTCGGACTGGTGTTCACCGTTCGGAGTGTCCAGTTACTCCGGTCGACCGGCCGGCCGAGTCTGCCGGCGGCAGTCCTGACGACGATCTTCGGTGGCTGGTTTATGCTCGCACCCCTGTTGTACGGGGACACGGGGTTTCTGCCGACCGCAGGGGTCCAACTGGCCGGGACGTTCATTTCGACGTTCGGGTTGTACGTCGTCGTTGCCGGGCTCGCCAGCGAGGCTGGCGGCACACCGTGACTGGTTCACACCCCTGCGTACCGTTGACATGCGCGCGAGCGCACGCGCACGGAGGGTTCAAATGTCTCCAGATTCTAATACAAATGTGAGCAGATCCGATACGACAACCGACGACGAGCCGGTGCCGGCGTACGAGGAGGTCGACGTGTCGGTCCTCGTCGTCGGCGCTGGTGCGGCCGGAGCCCGAGCAGCGATCGAACTCGAGGATCGTGGCGTCGACGACATCCTCGTACTCGGCAAGCGCAACCACGGCGACGCCCACACGACCTGGGCGCGGGGTGGAATCAACGGCGCGCTCGGGACTCACGACCCGGAGGATGACTGGAAGATTCACGCCGCCGACACTCTCAACGAGGGGCACTTCGTCAACGAGCCCGAGAAAGTCGAGACGGTAGCCAAGCAGATGCCCGACCGGCTCCGAGAACTCGACGAGTGGGGGATGGACTACTCCCGGACAGACGACGGCGAGGTCGACCAGCGCTTCTTCGGCGCGCAGTCGTTCCGCCGGACTGCCTTCGCCGGCGACCACACCGGCGAGTCTCTGCTCAACACGCTCGTCGAGCAGGCCCAAGACCGGTCGATTCCGTACCGCGAGAACGTGATGATTACGAAGTTGGTCTCGGACGGGGAGAGCCTTCACGGGGCCATCGGGTACGACATGGACACGGGCGAGTTCGTCCTGTTCAATACCGGAAACGTCGTGCTCGCGGCCGGTGGCTACGCGGCGATCTACGGCCGTCACACCTCCCGCGACGACGAGAACAACGGTGACGGGCCGGCCCTGGCCGCCGACGCCGGTGCGGCGCTGATGGACATGGAGTTCGTCCAGTTCCACCCGACCGGCATGGCCGTCGACGAGGACGACCCAGAATGGGAACCCTGGAGTGGCCGTCTCGTCACCGAGGCCGTCCGGGGCGAAGGTGGACGGCTGTTCAATACAGAGGGCGAGCGGTTCATGGAGCGATACTCGCCCGACCAGATGGAACTCGACGCCCGCGACGTGGTCGCGCGGGCAATCGCACAGGAAGTCTCCGAGGGCCGTGGCACCGAGAACGGCGGCGTCTACCTCGACATCAGCCACCGCGACGCCGACTTCATCAAGGAGCGACTCCCCCGGATGTACGAGCGGTTCCAAGACCTCGGCGTTGATATGGCCGAGGAACCGGTCGAGGTCGCGCCGACCTCACACTACGGGATGGGTGGCGTCTCCGTGGACGAGTACGGCGAGACCGACGTCGACGGTCTGTTCGCCATCGGCGAAACCATGGCGGGCGTCCACGGGGCTAACCGCCTCGGTGGCAATTCGCTGGCCGAGACGGTCGCCTACGGCGTCGTGGCCGGCGAACGAATCGCGCCACGGGTCGACGGCCCTGGCGAGGTGCCCGACAGCCTCGTCGAGAGCCTCATCGAGCCCCACTTCCAGGACCTCGCGGCGACGGCCGACAGCGACGGCGAGTACGCCGTCGAGACCGTCTTCGAGGCGGTGCAGGAGTTTACGTGGGAACACGCCGGGTTGCTCCGCGACGAGGAGTCGCTCCAAGACGGACTCGAGACGCTTGACGACGTGCGCGAGATGGCCGCAGACATGGACGTCGGTTCGGTCACGAGCCAGTCCTTCGAGTTCGCGCTCGACGTGGGATTCATGTTGACCAACGCAGAGGCCGTCCTGCGGGGCGCACTCGAACGCGACGAGTCGAGAGGCGCCCACTACCGCACCGACTATCCCGAAACCGACGAGACTTGGCAGCGCAATATCTACTTCGAGCGTGCGGACCTCGGCGGACTGACCACGCACACCGAGTCTGTCGACGAGCCGAGCGAAGCCGTCCAGGTCGCCCTCAACGAGGGCCACGAGCTCGATTACCACCAGCTGGAGTAACGTCGGCCCGGTCGATTCCGCCCGCCATCGCTTCGATCGTGAAGCGACCACATCGTCGTCTCGAGGGTGCGGACGGTCGCGCACTGCGGATGTTCTGTGTCGACTAGACTCACTTACGTCTCCACACCCAGGAACACGAGCGTCGACGTCTGGACCGGAACTGCGTTCCAGTCGGGCGTGCCATCGAACTCGGTCGCGGTGATAGGTTCTGGACCGTCCAGTCGGCGGCGCTCCCGTGTGGCCCCGTGGCGGTCGGCGCGGGACCGTCGCCCTCCCACTCTGCGACGGCTGAGTCGAACGCCACCCTGTCGTCGTGTTCGAGCGCGTGAACCCGGTGTGTTCGGCGTCGTGGCTGACCCACGGCGAAGGGTCCGCGAACTGTCACCACTCACCGTCGTGGTAGACCGGCATATCGTGAATCCAGCCACCCGGGTTCGGCTGTGTCCGCTGGAACCAGAGCCCGTTCCGCTCACCGTCGACGGCTACCTGCGTGTCGAGTCGTTTTGTCTCCTCACCAGAGAGCCAGTCCTCGGTCATCTGTCGGTTTTCGGTCGGCCACCAACGGTCTGAGTCGTGCGTTTTCTTCCGGGGAGGCGGGACACTTCGGTCTGCGTGTGGCTGTCGGTGGGCTACCGCTGGCTCGTCCGCTGTGGGCAGCGTTAGTTATTTGTTCACGTGTTCCTCACTAACATTCGTGATGTACGGGCGTTCGGTTCCGCCTGTGCCCTGCCCATGGACCGAAGCATACTCAATCAACCGGTGTCAGAGGTAATGAGCGCCCCCGTCCGGACGGTCGATTATAAGCTGTCGACGTCGGAGGCCGCGAGAACGCTGTTACGAGACGAAATCGGATCGCTCGTCGTCGAAAACGACGGTATCGAGGGAATCGTCACCAAATCCGACCTGGTGAAGGCAATCGCGGCGGAACGAACCGTCGATGGAGAGACTGTCGGCCAGTTGATGACGGAGACGGTTCTGACGGTCGGACCGGAGGAATCGATAGAAATCGCCTGCGAGCGGATGCGGGCCAACGGCATTAAGAAACTCCCCGTGGTCGAGGACGGCCAGCCCATCGGTATCGTCACGACGACCGACATCACGCACTCGCTCGTGCCGAATCTCAACGATGTGATCAGTTCGTTCCAGTGATCGCTCTTGACGCGGTCAGTCTCGGCAGACGGCGTACAGCGTCCGACCGACACGGCGTATGCGCTGTTCACCGCGAACGCGGGTGAGCGCAGAAAAACGGCGTCGCCCGCAGCCGAGTAACTGACGACTGGGGTCGAAGTGACGACGGAGGCGTCCCTGCCCCGTGTCGGCGAGTGCGTCGCGGACGCTAGCGACACGCCGGCGGCGGATCGCGTCCCCCGGAACGGCCGATCGGCTGGGTCGGGTCGACGGTGTCGATGACCGCCGCAGCGTCACCGCGGATGTGGACGGCGCTGACCGGCCGGTGGGTCGACAGTGTAGCGACTGCCCGAGCGCCGGCGACCAAGGCCCGGAACTCGACGTAGGTACTGGAGACGAACGCCGACAGCGCCCGCGACTCATCGATCAGTGGCTCGCCGGCCTCGGCGACGTATCCGATCGCCGCAGACCGTGGGTCGGCGTTGTCCGGGCCGTAGCCGACGCTCCCGTCAAATCGGAGGACGAGCGAGAGGCTCTCGCTCACGCGAGAGCTCCGTCTGCGTTCGAATGCACGGACGGAACCCGCCGGCCACAGTGTGTGGCGGGCACGTACGCGGTAGCAGCCGATGGGCTGGTGCGAGCGTCGGCACTCACCCGGGTCCGAACTCGACGGGTCGTCCGGATCACAGTTCGTCGCGCCATCGGAGCGAGTTTCGGTTCAGTTCCGTCGCGAGCGACGGACCCTCGTCGTCTCGACGGACCCGGCACACTCGCTGTCGGACTCCGTCGGGACCGAGGTCGGGGACGAGCCGACCGAGATCCGCGAGGGGTTGTTCGGCGTCGAGGTCGACCCCGACGAGGGACTGGAGCGCTATCAGGAGCTGTTCGAGACGATGGAAGACGTCCTCGAGGAGGCCGGCGTCGACTTCGAGAGCAAGGAGGAGGGCATCGGCAACGCGGCCGACCTGTTCAGTTCCGGTATCGTCCCCGGTAGCGACGAACTCGCCGCACTCGACGGACTGGCGAGATACGTCGACACCGACGACTACGACTACGTCGTCTTCGATACCGCACCGACCGGCCACACACTCCGGTTGCTCGATTTGCCCGGCATCATGGCCGACACGCTCTCGACGGCCGCGGAGGTCCACGACCAGGTCCAGCGGAAGGTCAACGTCCAGAAGACACTGATATTGGGCGTGCTGGCGAGCCGCCACACCGACGACCCCAGCGCCATCACCGAGATGCGCGACCGCATGAACCGCGTCGAGTCCGTCCTGCGTGACCCCGACCTGACGACGTTCCGCGTGGTCACCCTTCCAGAGACGATGGCCGTCGGGGAGTCCGTCCGCCTCGTCGCCAAGCTCCGCGGGTTCGATGTGCCCGTTGGCGAACTCCTCGTCAACAAGGTCATCGAGGACCCCGGCGACTGCGAGCGGTGCCAGGCCAACAAGGCCGTCCAGGAGGACGCCATCGAGGACCTCCGCGCACAGCTCCCGGACCTCGACGTCTGGCGCGTCGCCGACCAGCCCGGCGAGGTCACCGGGCTGGAGGCGCTTGAGCGGGTCGCCGCGGACCTCGGCCTGCAGTAGGGCCCTCCCTATCGTCACTCGGGTTCGCTCCCCGGTACGAGTCCACTCGACTCTCCGTTTGTCCCGCACGTCGGACCGGCTAGCGGGTGCCGAGGGCGCCACACTGCTCACAACTGCTCGAACTGAACCATACGGGGTTCGGGCGGGTCGAGTGTCGCACCCGCTCCCGTGTCCTGCAGGAGTCCCCGTGTGGTGGTCGGTGGCTCGAAGGCACGGTTTCGGATCGCTCGCAGACGTCGGGAGTGACGGTCCACAGCGACGACCGCACGGCAGGTGCGAGCCCGGAGCCGACCGCTCGGGGCCCCACCCGAGTGAGGGCGATCCGTCGGTCCGAGCAGTGCCACCTCTCCGAGGTCCGTCGGCTGTGTACTTGCTGCACACACTCGCCGAGGGTTCAATATGGACGACCCAAAGTCTCGCTCAGCAAACTAATCGCAGGCATGTGGGGTGACGGAAGCGAGCAAATGGGTGAGACGGGAACTGGGTGTCCCGTTCTGGCCGACACGGTCAGGGTGTACAGTGAGGGAAACCGCCGGCGTGGGGTCGGAGAGTCCGGAACGCGGGACTGCAGGGGTCAGGATGAGGCGGTCTGACCGAAGCAGGTCACCACGGCGCGGGAACGGGCGAGCCGTGCTGGTGTTCGTGGTGACCGCGGCGCTCGTGGTCTGGCCGATTGCGGGTGCGGTCGGCCCACTCGGAACCGTTGCTGCACAGGCCGACGACGGTACCGGAACTGTCGGTGGTAGTGATACCGCGACGAGTCGGACCGCAGGCGGCGGGCCGGTGGCCGAAGGGCGTTCGAGTGTGGTCGCCCAGCAGGCGAGCCCCGTCGAGATCGGGGACTGGAACGACCTCGACACGATCCGGAACGACCTGGACGGCGACTATGTCTTGGTGGCCGACCTCAACGAGACGACGCCGGGCTACGACGAGGTCGCCGGCCCGAACGCGAACGACGGGTCAGGCTTCCAGCCGATCGGTAACGACAGCGCGAGGTTCAGCGGGACGCTGGACGGCGACGGACACGAAATCGTCGGTCTATCCGCCGACAGACCCGACACGACCCCAGTGGGGTTGATCGGGAGCAATCACGGGTCCGTCACCGACCTCGTGCTGTCCGATGTGGACCTGAACGGGAACAACCAAGTCGGGGCTGCCGCCGGGAGGAACAGCGGAACCGTGGCGAACGTCCGGGTGTCAGGTGTCTTGAATGCCAGCTTTTATACCGGCGGCGTCGCCGGCTCGAACAGCGGTCTGGTCAACCGGACGACAGTGTCCGGGACCATCGAAGGGAGATACGGCGGTGGCGTCGTCGGCGTCAACAATGACGAGGGAGTGGTCCGACAGTCGAACAATACGGCGTCGATCCGGGCCAGACAAGCAGGCGGTGTCGTCGGGAGCAACAACGGTCTCGTCCGTCTGAGTTCCAACGCTGGGACGGTGAACGGTGAGTTCACCGTCGGCGGAATCGTCGGGGTCAACGGCAACGCCCTCATCGAAGGCGAGGCCGTGACGACGTCCTACAATACGGGGACTGTGAACCACACGGACCCGTTCGATACCGGGGGAACGGGTGGAATCGTCGGTCGCAACATCGCGACGGTAAACCGCTCGTGGGTCTCGGCAGCCGTCGAATCGGACCTCGAGCGTGACGTTGCGGCGGCCGTCGGCTTCAACGACGGCACCGTCTCCGGGGTGTACTACGACACCTCCGCGACCGCGATTGACGACCGGAACGCGACCGGTCTGGCGGGATCGGAGATGCGGGGTGACTCCGCCGTCGGCGCCATGGACCGTCTCGACTTCCAGAACACCTGGGAAACCGGCGGGCAAGACGAGTTCCCGGACCTCCGAGTTCAGGTCGGCGCTGATGTCGGTTCCGGCCCGAGCAGCCGGATCGAGGACTGGAACGACCTCGACGCGGTCCGGAACGACCTGGACGGCGACTACGTGCTCGTGAACGACCTCAACGAAACGACGCCCGGCTACGAGGACGTCGCCGGTCCGAACGCCAACAACGGGTCGGGCTTCGAGTCGATCGGACCGCTGTTCGGCGGGACCTTCGACGGCGATGGACATACGATCTCCGGCTTCCGCGACAGGACCGGACGGACCGGCGGGTTGTTCGCGACCAGTAACGGGACGATTACGGGGGTGACGGTCGCCGACGCGACCGTCGACGGTGGCATCGCTGGCGGTATCGTCGGCGAACTGACCGACTCCGGCACCGTCAGCAACAGTAGCGTCGAGAACGTTACCGTAGAGGGTGCGTTCATCGGTGGTGTCGTCGGGGAGATCCGCTCCGACTTCGGGACCGTCACTCGGTCGAGTGCGACGGACGTGACCCTCTCTGGGAGCCAGGCAGTCGGCGGTCTCGTCGGGACGTCGGACGGCGTCATCCGCAACGGCACGGTCGAGAGCGACGTCGGTTCCGACACCGGGGTCGTCGGCGGACTCGTCGGGAGCGTCAGTACCGGACGCGTCGTCGATTCCGAAGCGATCGGCAACGTCTCCGGAGCGGGCTTCGGTGTGGGCGGGCTCGTCGGTCGCGTGGGTTCGTCCAGCACCGTCAGCGAAGTGTACAGCAGGGGGTCGGTCACCGGCGAGAACGAAGTCGGTGGACTCATCGGCAGACTCCAGGAGAGCACCCTCTCGGTCGCGTTCAGCAGCGGTCCCGTGGACGGTGACGGGGCGGTGGGCGGACTCGTCGGGAGCAATCTTCCGGCCGGGAACGACGACAGCACAGTACGGGACACGTACAGCAGCGGACCGGTCACCGGCGGTAGTAAGGTCGGTGGCCTGGTCGGTGAGAACCTCGCGACCGTGACCGACTCCTACAGTACGAGCCAGGTCACGGGCGACAACCGAGTCGGCGGGTTGGTCGGGGACGACAGTGCCGGAAGTGTCACCGGGTCGACCGGAGGCGCGTACTGGGATACGAACGCGTCCGAACAGAACGAGTCGCAGGGCGGGACCCCGCTCACGACCGCCGAGATGACCGGCGACGCCGCCCGCGAGAACATGAGCGGTCTGGACTTCGAGAACACGTGGGCCGCGGGCGGACCCGGCGAGTACCCCGAACTCCGGGCGCTGGCCGACGGCGGCCCGAGTAGCCGGATCGATGACTGGAACGACCTCGACGCGATCCGACGGAACCTGAGCGGCGACTACGTCCTGGCGAACGACCTTACCCCGAACACGTCGGGCTACGAGGACGTCGCCGGTCCCGAGGCCAACGACGGGTCGGGCTTCGAACCGATCGGAAACGGCACGAACGGATTCACGGGGTCGTTCGACGGCAACGGCCGTGTGATCTCGGGACTCGTCGTCAACCAGACCGGGGTCGGACAGGCGGAGAACAACAAGGGGCTGTTCCACAACCTCTCGGGGAGGGTGACCGACCTCGCACTCGAGAACGTCGACGTCGGCGGTGCGGCGAACGTCGGCGGCCTCGCGGGGTACACCGGCGCCCTGCAGAACGCGACGATCCGAAACGTATCGGTCGCGGGTGAGATTCGCTCCGTCGTCGGCAACGCCGGTGGCATCGCCGGAACGGCCTTCTCCGGGACGACGATCACCAACTCGACGACTGCGGTCGAGATCGACACGGACAATACGGTTGGCGGGTTGGTCGGAATCGCCCTGACCACGGACGTGCGCCGCTCGCAGGCGAGCGGGCGTATCTCGGCCGGTGGCGGTGTCGCCGGCGGCCTGATCGGGTTCAATGACGAAGTGACCGTCCGGAACTCCTCGGCGGCCGTAGACGTCGCCGCGTCCGGGCCCCAAGTCGGTGGCCTCGTCGGGTTCCAGAACGTCCAGAGCGAAGTCGTCGACTCCTACGCGACGGGGAACGTCTCGGGGACCAGCAGCGTCGGTGGTCTCGTCGGCGCGTTCGGCGGCGTCCTCAACCGGACGTATGCGACCGGCGAAGTGACCGGCGACAGCAACGTCGGCGGGCTCACCGGCGAGCGGGACCGGTTCACCGGCGAGCGTACGGTGCGGAACTCCTACTGGGACACCGAAGCGACCGGACAGGACGGCTCGGCCAACGGCACGGCCCTCACGACTGCGGCGATGACCGGCGACGCCGCCCGCGGGAACATGACTGGATTCGACTTCGAGAACACCTGGTTCGTGCCGGGTCCCGACGAGTACCCGCGACTCCGGGCGTTCGGTGAAGTCGAGGAGAACGACACCGAGATCCTCGGTCTGGAGGTCACGGACATCCAGTTCCGTCAGTTCCTCCGCGACGAGGAGGGGCGGACGGTGGTCGTCAACGTGACGAACCGCGGCGTCGTCAACCAGACGGAGAACGTGGTGTTCAGCGTCCCGACCGAGGAGGCGCCGGTCAGGCGAAACGAGGTCGTCTCGACGGTCCGATTCCGGGAGAACGTCACCTTCGAGCCGCTGGAGACCAAGACCTTCGAGTTCCGTCTGCCGGAGATCGAACTCGGGCCGTCGGACAATACCGACTTCGAGGTGAGTTACGATCGCCAACAGGGAACACTCGAACTCACCAACAACGCCAGTCGGCCGCTGGTCGCCGGGGAGGTGATCGTCGACGGGACGAACCTCACCGACGTCGACGGACTGACGCCGCTGTCGGCCGTCACGTCCCTCGACGGGAACGAGACCGTCGACCCCGGCCGGACGGTCTCGCTGCCGACGACCAGCGACGCGGCGACGCTCCGGGTCCTCGTGAGCGAGCGGATTACGCCGACGCTCGAGGCCGATACCCTGAGTCGGGACATGGAGTTGTTCCTGTTGCCGGACCTCGTTCGGCCGGTGCCGAGGATCCAGTCGGACCGTGACCCGGCGTTCCCGGTGACCCAACCGGTCCGGTTCCGGGTCGGACAGGCGGTTCGTTCGTACTTTTTCGGCCGTGGCGGCGAGGCCGTCGGGACGACGCCGGACATCGAGTGGGAGTTCCTGTACCCCTCGTTAGACCGTGCCAGGGGGAGACCAGGCGGAGTCGCGGTACCGGACGACATCGAGAAGGTCACGTTCACCGGCACGCGCGTGACGCAGGCGTTCGCCGGAGCGGGCGGTGCAGGTGCCAGCGTCACCGTCCAGCACCCCAACCAGCCGGAGACGACGTTCAGGACGAAACCGTACCGCGTGGGGTCGCCCGAGCAACTGCCGCCGATTCTCACCGGCGTCGACGGCAGTGACGGCGTCTACATCAGCGACCCCGACGACGACCTGGAACCGGACGGCGAGACGACCATCCGCGAGGGGTTCGACGCGCAGTTCCTCGCGCCGGACCAGGTGACCGAGGTGACGTTCGCACCCCAGTGGGTCGACGGCGGGAACGTCACCGATACGAACCCGAGTGACGGCTGGAGCGCCGAGTTCGACGTCGCAGACGTTCCGAACGACGACGGGTTCGGCCCGGACGCGGAACTGGTCGTCGTCGCCGTCGACGACGAGGGCCGGACCGTCGAGACGGTCGACCTCTACACGACGGACCCGCCACTGTGGGCCGAGCGCATCTACCGCAACGGCGGCTCGACCGTCGGTTCCGACGGCGGAACCGTCGGCGAGGCAATCGTGATTCCGGATGGCGGACTGGACGCGACTGTCGAACCGCCGAAGAGCTACCCGGTCGTCGGCGGGAAGCAAATCGGTCTCAGCGGCGCGATCCGGTACGGCGTCGACACCTACCAGCGCGAGGCCTTCGCCGCCCGCTACGGCGACGGGTCGCTGTCGGTCGGCGTTCCGCTCAGCGCGGTCACCAACGTCAACCAGTCGTTCCGCATCGGCGCGGCCGCCGAGTACGGCGTGCCGGAGTGGCGGCTGAACGGCAACGCCCGCTTCTACGTCATCGCCCGGACGCTGTTGACGCGGGACCTCCAGATCGGGGTGCCGGGCCGGTTCCCGGCCGTCGGGGGGCAAAACGTCAGCGCGTCCGCCTACATCGGACCCGGGTACGGGTTCGAGCTGACGCTGTCGGGCATCAGGGGCGGCCGACTGACCGTCGACGAGGGGCTCGGCTACGCGAACATCACCGCCGGCGTCGAGGCGGCACAGTCCGTCGCCGGCCAGGAGGTGTTCGTCTCGGTGGACGGCGAGATCGAGGGCAACGGCGAGACGACGATCGACAACGACCCCGACCGGTTCGACGACGTCTCGGTCGCCGGGATCGACTTCGGTGGCAGCCTCGACGGTGCCGTCGGCGCGCGTGTCAGTGCGCCGGGCATCGGTGGGGAGCTCACCGCAGGAAAGACCCTGTTCGCCGCCGGATCACAGGACGTCGACCAACCCGGTCCGCCGTTCGCCGCTCGTGCCGGCCCGTCCACGGTGCTCCCCATGGCCGCCGGCACGCCGGCGATGCCGCTGTCGCTGGACCAGGCACCGACGCCGGGACAGACCGGCCGGCGGGCGTCGTACGATCCGGCCGACGGTCGACTGACCGACAACGACCTCAACGACACCGACCCGGCCATCGCCGGCAGTGACGGCGATTACACGGTCGCCTGGAGCGGACAGGCCCGCGACCGGCCCCAGCCCGAACGGCGGGAGATCTACGTCCGAGAGTACGCCGACGGGAGCTTCGGCGACCGGGTCCGGCTGACCGACGACGCCGCGTACAACGTCGACCCGACCGTGGCACGCACCGGTGGCACGACGGTCGTGGCCTGGGCGCGGATGGAGAACGACCAACTCGACTCGATCCCGGCGGGCGAGCTGACCTTCCAGGACACGCGCAACGCCTCCGAGATCGCGTACGCGATCAACGACGGCACCGGCTGGTCGGAGCCGCGCGTGCTGACCAACGACAGCCGGTATCAGGGGTCGCCTGTCGCAGCGGCCATCGCGTCCGGGACCGGGTTCGTGGTCGCGTACGAACGTGACGGCGACTTCGACTACACGACGCTCGACGACGAGACCGTCGAGTACACCCGTCTCGACGCTGCCGGCACGCCGGTCGAGAACGGTACCCTGGGTAACGGCCACGGGCCACGAGCAGCGCCGACCGACGCCGGTGCGGTCAGAATCGGCCACGAAGACCCGAGCGACGGCGCGAGTACCCTCGTCGTCTCGGAAGTGGACGACACCGGCGTGACGACGCTGCGCGAGGAGGCCGTCGACAATCTGACGACGTTCGACATCGCCGCCGACGCCGTCGCCTGGACTGCGGACGGTACCTCCGGGTCAGGGACGGTCACGCTGGCGGACGGGGACGGCGTTCGAACCGTCCCGGTCGGCAACGGGACCACCGTCCGGGAGCTGCGGCTCGCGACGGTGGGCGACCGGCGGTTGCTCCAGTACCAGGGGTCGAGCCCGGCCGCGGACGAGGCGTTCCTGCCGAACGCCCGGACCACCTACTACCAGCTGTTCCGCAACGGGAGCTGGTCGCCGCCCCGGACAGTCGAGCAGGCCGTCGACACCGACAGGACGATCTACGACCACGCCGTGACGACCGACGACCGGTCGTTCGTCTCGGTGGCGGCGGCGGTCGCGTTCGGACAGCCGGGTGCGGTCGACGACCTGTTCTACGTCGACCACGACTACCGGCCGGACCTGACCGTCTCACTGCCCCAGGACGACCGTGCGACCGTCCGCAATGCGACCGTCGGCGACCGCGTGAGCCTGGACGTGACCGTCGCCAACACGGGTGACGCCGGCACCGGCGAGCAAAGCGTGCTGGCAGCGGCGGACGGGAACGGAACCGTGATCGACACGGTCACCGTCGATCCGATCGACGCCGGGAGCCGGTCCACGGTGTCCGTCACGACGACCGTGCCCGAAACCGGCGTCGT
Source organism: Halorientalis sp. (assembly GCF_028275115.1). Taxonomy (GTDB): domain Archaea; phylum Halobacteriota; class Halobacteria; order Halobacteriales; family Haloarculaceae; genus Halorientalis. The sequence goes on from NZ_JAQCNH010000029.1 coordinate 162,000, forward strand.
CACGCTCAGAGCCGACGCCGAGGGCGAGTTGGCGGAACTCTCGGAGGCGAATAACGAGGCGACGGCGGTCGCACAGCGGCCCCGGCTGTCGATCGAGAACGCGCGACAGACGCCGACGACTGACGGGCTAGTGGTGAACGCCACAGTCACGAACGCGGGCGAGACGCTCGTGACGAACGCGTCGGTCGAACTGGTGAACGGCGACCTGGAACTCGAACGGAGCGTTGCCGGGTCGCTGGCGCCAGGCGAGACGGGGAGCGTGACCTTCGATGCCTCGCGCGACGTGTTCAACCGTAGCGAGCCGGGCCAGCTGCTCGTGCGGGCGACCGAGCCTGCAGAGCAACGACCCGCGACCCGCGAGACACTGCCCCTGACTCGGGCCAGCCCGACGATCCCGGAACCCGGTGTCGAGGCGGTGTCACTGGGGAACACGACGTTCGTCAGCGTGCCGATCACGAACGACGGCCTGAATAACACGCGGACGGAGCTAGAAGTCGCCTACGGTGACGACGTCCGGACGCGCCAGGTCTGTGTGCCGCCGGCGACCGCGGAGCGACCGACCGGGTTCCGACGCGCGTTCGTGACCGCGCCGAACCTGTCGACTGGGCAGTCGGTCTCGGTCGCACTGAACGACAGCTACAACGGAACCACGCGGTCCGTGGCACCCACCGATCGCGGGACCGTCGCCCGGGTGCAGGTCCGGCCGCGGGAGGGCGACACACCCCCGCTGGTCGACGGCCGATTGCCGACCGACGCCGACTGTGACGGCGTGTACGAAGACTTCGACGGCGACGGCGTCGTCACGGACGACGACCTCCGAGCGTTCTTCGAGCGCAGGACCGACGAGTCGTTACGGACGCAGCGCCCGCGGTTCGACGCCAACGGCGACGGCCGGGTCGACGTCCACGACGTCCAGACGGTACTCGCCGAGACCGACGAGGGCGACGGTGCCGGTGGAGGCGGCCCGCGGCCGTCCGTCGTCAGCCCGTCCGAACCGGGTCCCACAAGCGCGCCCGGCGCGGTCGCCGGCGTGGCGTTCGCCGGTGCGGCCATCGGTGGGACCGCCGGCGTGGGGGCACAGACCGCGGCGACAGAACCGGAGATCGATGTCGAAGACGGCGTCGCAGTCCCAGAAGACGGGACAGCGACGGTGGCCGTCACCGTCCCGAACGACCCGGTCGGCGCGTTCAACGTGACGGTTCGGGCGGACGGACCGCTGACCGTTACGGATCTGGCGGCCGTCGACAGCGAGTACAGCGAACGGCTGGCCGACCGCGACGGCGGGTCAGCACTGGTCGCGGCCGGCCACGGCGACGGGCCGGCCATCCTCGAAGCGACCCTCCGCGGCGAGGCGACCGGCAACGGGACCGTCGTCGTCGACACCGAGAGTATCAGCGACGACGACGGAACGCGGTACGAGTCACCGGCGGCGGTGTCGGCGACGCTGACCGTCGCCGCGGACGTGGACGCCGGCAGTGGGTCCGGCGACTCCGGGACTGGCTCGGACGGTGGGTCCGGCGGCGGCACGGGGTCCGGCGGCGGCAACGTCGGCGGTGTGACCGGCGGCGGTGACGCTGGAGTGGCGGACGACGGAGAACGGACCGTGACGGCCACGCCGGAGCGGACGACCGAGGGAACCCGGACGGAGACCACCACGACGACGGCGACCGAATCCACGACGGAGCCGGCGACGGAGACCAGTGATGCGACGCCGATTACGGCGGCGGAGCCGGCCGCGGAAGACGGCGGGACGCCGACCGCGGCACCGACCACGACCACGGCCGACGGCCCTGGGTTCGGCTTACTCGCGGCGCTGGTCGCGCTGTTCGTCGCCGTCCTCGCGGCTCGGATTCGCCGCCGCGGTCGGTGACCCGCCGATACCGGCGTCACCGACCGACACAGGCCGGGTGCGCGTAGACCGGATCGTTCTCGACCAGACCGTCACGGAGAAGCCGGCCGGTGTCCGACCGAGAAATACTCGTGTACGACAGCGCGCACGACTATCCGGATCTCCTTGTCCCTCTGCCCGACGATCGCGACGAAAGGGTAGCCGAGATGACCGTGGAGGCACTCCAGCGTACGGTCGGGGAGCGATACGCCGCGGGGATCGGTTCGGATCGTTCTCTTTCGATCCACGAGGAGTCATCAGAGAGTGGGTACACAGGACGCTTCGGCGGACCACAGTTCTGGAGGGGTCCCCGGGTCACTCACAGAGCCAGTCGGTACGAGAGAGGGCCGGTCCGGACACCGGCCGTCCGTAATTTTAAGTCGGAAAGCGCGACCAAGCCCGGCACATGAGCCAACGGGTTGGGGAGCAGGTGCCAGCGCCGGTCCCGCCGGACGATCCCGACGCCTGGTACGCACCCGACGTGTGCGACCAGCGGGAGATTCATTCCGGCGTGGTCGCGACCATCCGTGAGCGCCCGGACGGGTTCGCATACGAGGTCCGCGAACCGAGCATGACGCCCGGCGAACGGGCCGACTTCGATCACGTTCGCGAGTACTTCGCGGACGCCGGATTCACCCGGCCGCTCACCCGCGAGGGAGCTATCGAGCTGATGAAGAGTGGGTTCGAGCCGAAATCTCGCCGCGTGGTCGACCGGCTGACCGACTGCACCGACACTGCACGTCGCCGACTGAACTATCACCTCCTCGCCGAGTTACACTGTCTCGAAGAACTCACGCCGTATGCCCTGGACGAGCGTATCGACGTGGCCGACGCCGCCGAGAGTCGACTCGTGGTCCACACAGAGGACTACGCACCCGCGGTGACCGAGTTGCCGGCCGATCCCGAGCATCTCGAGCGGTTCGCGAGCGTTCGATTGGAGCGCCACACCGTTGCCTTCCACGGCTTCGAGATTCCCGTGGTCGTCTACCGCGAGAACGTGCTGGGCAACGACCCGTTCACGACGAAGTACGCCGTGCAGGAACCCGACCTTCTGCCAGGCGACGAGGAGCTCGTCGAGGACTGCAAGGAGCGTATCTGGGAGACGAGTACCGACGGCGTCGTCGAGGACGCCGCCATGTTCGTCGACGAACGCGCCCGAGAACTGCTGTCCCGGCAGCTGACCGCCCGTAACACTCGTGCGTGGTTCGACGCGCTCTCCTACCGGGTGCGGGCGGCCCTAGCCGAGTACGATCTGGCGGTCCCACCGGTCGACCGCCGGTTCGCCGACGACCGCCTCTCGGATCTGGTGTACTACGTCCTTCGGGACTACGTGGGCCACGGCAAACTGACAATTCCGATCCGCGACCCCACACTCGAAGACATCGAGGCCAACAGAGTTGGCGAGCGCGTCAAAGTCGTCCCGCGTGCGGACGTGGGTCACAACGAGCGCATCCCCACGAACTTGACCTTCGAGGACGAGAGGACCTTCGTCAACGTCGTCACACAGCTGGCGGCCGCCGATGGGACGGAGCTGAACGCCAGCACGCCGAGTGCGAAGGTGAATCTTCGACCGGCGGGCGTCGACGAGACAATCCGCTGTGCAGTTGCGCTCCCGACGATCAGCGAGGACGGCCCGCACATCTCGATTCGCAAACAGGCTCCGGACGTCCTGACGCCCGTCGACCTGCTCCAGCGGAACAGCGTCTCGACGGAACTGGTCGCCCTGTTGTGGCTGCTGTACGAACACCGCGGGGTCGTCCTCTTTTCCGGGTCGACAGGCGTCGGCAAGACGACGCTGATGAACGCGCACATGCCGTTCGTCCGGTACGACGACCGGCCGATCAGCATCGACGAGGGGTCCCGGGAAGTCCAGTTGCCACACGAGACCGGCGTCTCGCTCACGACTCGCGACCACGAGAGCGAGTACAAACGCGTCACGATGTCGGACCTGATGACCGAGGCCAACTACCTCAACCCCGACATCGAGGTGATCGCCGAAATCAACACGCCGGCCTCCTTCGAGACGTTCGCCGAGAGCCTGAACACCGGCCACGGCATCATCGGTACCACTCACGCCGACGACGTTCGGACGCTGGTCAACCGCATCGTCGAACAGGGTCTGCCACCGTACCTGCTGAAGGAGCTCGATCTGGTCGTCTTCCCGCGCCACGTCGACGGCGACCGCTACGTCGGACGGGTCGTCGAACTGCTCGACGAGTCGGCGTTTGGTGAACTGGATCGGGAAGCCGACGCCTGTGGGACCATCCGGAAAGACGGTGCGACGGTCCACTACAACACCGTCGTTGAGCGCGGCCACGACGGCGAGTTCAGCCTGGCGTACGACCACCCACAGTTAGGCGACGACGAGCGGGCGCTCGGTACGCGCGTGTTCGGCCGTCTCGCCGAGCGGACCGATAGGCCAGTCGGTGCCGTCGAGGACGAGTTCCACCGGAAGCGCCGGTACGTGGAGTATCTCGAACGCGAGGGTGTCACCGACTTCGCGGCCCTGTTCGAGTTTCTCGCCGACCTGCGCACCGACGAGGCTGCGACGGTCGAGCGGGCGAGTCGGTCGCTTGCCGACCGCAGCGGTTACGAACCGGACATCGACATCGGAGGCAGGGATGGCGACGACTGATCGGGACACGGTGACGAGTCCAGCTACCGGGACTCGGTCACTGAGCGTCCTCGACCGCGGGCTGTACGCGCTGTTCTCCCGGCACGCAGACCGGCCGCGACACGAACGTGATCGGAAGCGGTACCGTGCCGCGAAGCTCCCGACTGGGTTCGACGTGTATCTCGCGCGGGTCTACGGCGTCTCCTGGGTCGTGTTGGTGTCGTTCGCGATGGTAGCCGGGACGGTCACCGTTGCGTTACCGGCGGCGCTGGTCGACGGCGTCGTCGGCTTCCTCGGGGCAGGCCTGCCGGTGGTGAACCGGGTCAATCTGCCCGCGATTCCTCGGCTCTACGTCGCTCTCGGGGTCGGGTTGGTGACTGGGCTGGTCGGTAAGCGGCTCACCGTCCGGACCGGCGGCCTCTATCTCCGGTGGGTCGCCAGCGCGCGCCGGTCGAGTATCGAGCGGACGATGCCGGGTGCGGTCCGTTACCTGCGTGTCCTCGCGACGGGAAGTGGCGACCGGCGTGCGATGTTGCGGACCGTCGCCGACCAGGGCGCGTACGGTGAGACCGCAGTTGCCTTTCGGACCGCGCTGAACAAGGCCGAACTGACGGGCAGCGTCGACGAGGGACTGGAGATGGTCGCCCGCGATACGCCTTCGAAAGACATGCTCGCGCCATTCCTGCTCAAGTTCCGTGAGCACGCCAACCAGGGCGGAGACGCACTGGCAAACTATCTGCAACTGGAGGGGCGGATGCTCTCGAACCGGGAGGCACGCGCTCGCGAACGCACTGGCGGGTTCCTCGAACTCCTCTCGGAACTGTTCGTCGTCCTGCTCGTCCTCCCCGCGCTGTTCGTCCTCATCCTCACGGTCATGAGTGTCCTCGCACCTGGGCTGTCGGAGCCGGTCGCGACGCCCATCGGGCCGGTGGCGACCAAGACCATCCTGTTGTATGGGAGTGGCGTGTTCGTGCTCACGGTCGGTGCGGGTTCGGCGTTGCTCGTCGAGTCGCTTCGGCCGGCCGAACACTCGATGGGACGGTACGGCCTGCCCGACGAGGTACTCGGACTGTTGGAAAGCGTTCCGAGGAATCCCGGCAGCGCGGCCGTCGTGACCGCTCCACTGGCCGGCGCGGTGACCGCGCTGCTGTGGACCTGGAGCTATCGTCCCCTGAACGCCGTCTTACTTGGGTACGTGGCGTTCGGACTGCCGGTCGGCGTCGTAGCCGTCCGACGCGCGCGCATCGACGACGCCAAAGATCGCGAAATCAAAGACTTCGTCCACGCGGTGTCGGGTCACGTCAGCCTCGGCCGGCCGTTTCCCGACGCCGTCGAACGAGTCGCCCGCGAGGTCGACCTCGGCGCGCTCCAGAGCGACGTGGACGACCTGGCGTTCACGATGAACCTGACTACTGGCGGCGACCGGAGCGAGGACACGACGGACGTCCAGGCGGCTGCACTCGCCCGGTTCGTCGAGGCGGTCGGGACACCGATGGCCGAACAGACCATCGGACTGGTGACGGGTGCGCTCGACGCCGGGAGCGACTCGGAAGACGTGTTCGAGACGCTTCAGACGGAGATTGGCCGGCTCTACCACGCACGAAAGCAGTTGCGCTCGTCGCTGTTGGTGTACGTCGCGGTCGGCTGGACAACAGCACTACTGGTCGTCGGCATCATGGTGGCGGTCAACGGATACGTTCTCGACGGGTTCACCCAGCTGTCGTCCGTCGCCGGGTCAGGCGCGGGCCTGGCGATCAGTCCGAACGCCATCGAACCGGCCCGGGACCGCTGGCGGTTCTACGTCGTCACCCAGGCGACGATGCTCGCGTGTGGCTGGTTCGCCGGCACCGCATCGCGAGGTCGCTACGAGGCTCTGTTGCACTCTGCGGTACTCGTCGGTGTCGCATACGTCGTCTTCGCGGGGGCAGGGATGGTATGACTCGCGCGCAGTCGAACGTCGTCGGTGTCGCTCTCCTGCTGGGGATTGCGGTCGTCTCGATGGCCGCGCTCACCGCCGCCGTCGGGGCACTGGTCCAGCACAACGCCGCCAGCGCCGACGCGTCCCGCGTGGCAATAGCGATGGACGACACACTCGAACCGGTCGAGACGACCGGCCAGCACAGCGACACCGTCCGGTTCACCAGCGGCCACCTCTCGACCGTCGACCGCGAGGTCAGAATCCTCGACGGGTCCGGTGTCCGCGCCAGCGTCGCGATAGGCGGCCTCGTCTTCGAGGCCGGCAACCGGCGCGTTACCTACGTGGGCGATGCCATCGTCCGGCAGTCCGGCGAGAGCGCGTGGCTCCACGATGGGCCTCCAATCACCGCCGCACCCGGCGGTGACGTGTTCGTCGTGAGCGTCGCGCGGCTCAACGCCAGCAGCGTCGGTGTCGGCGGGACGGGCGAGACGACTGTCACTGTCCGCACCCGTGTCACGCACAACCGAACCGCACTCGGGAAGGGGAGCTTCGGGATCGCAATCGAGACGGCTACACCGGGACCGCTTGAGCGCTGGTTCCGCGAACGGAACGCGACCGTCTCACTGCGGGACTTCGACGGCGACGGAACGGTGAGCGTCGTCGGCCGCTTCCCGGGGGACCGGACGGGTTATTTCGTCGTCCACGACATGCAGGCGGAGGTGAGCGGCGGATGACGGGCGAACTGCGGCGGGACGAGAGGGCGTTCAGTACCGTCGTGGAGAAGGTGCTGGCCATCGGGCTGGTAACGCTGTTCGTCAGTCTCGTCTCCGTGACCGTTTACGGTGGCGTCGTCCCCGACGCTCGAACGGCGGCAGGTGAGCAGGTTAGCGAGCGGACGCTGGCGACGGCTGCCGAGCGCGTCCAGCAGGCCGTCCCGCCGAACACGACCGCCGCCGACGTGCACGTGCGGGTGGACCTGCCGCCGACGATCCGAGGTGCCGGCTACGAGATTCGCGCCCAGAACCGGTCGCTCGTCCTCGAGCACCCACGAGGGCGGCTCGACGGGCGGGCACGGCTCGCACTCCCGGCCCCGGTCGTTCGTGTGGAGGGACGGTGGAGGAGCGGCGAACCGGCGTACGTCCGCGTCCAGCGAATGGACGCGGGGCTGGTGGTTCGACTCGAAACGGAGGGGCGATGAGAGCACAGACGAATCTTCCAGCGCTTGCAGTCGCGCTGTTGGTGTTGACGATAACTGCCGGGGTCGGCATGGCGCTGGCTGACGGGGCCTTCGCCAGCGCCGAGCGCGACGCTGAGGACCGACGAGTTGCTGTCGCGCTGTCGGAGCGACTGGTCGGTCCCACGGGGTGGCTGACGACCCGTGCGAACGTTCTGAACGCGACGGCAGTCGAGAACCTCACCGACGCGCGACTCCGGAACGGTTACCCGGTTATCGGCGACCGTGCTGTCCGTGTTCGACTCGACAACCGGACGCTCGTCGAGACCGGGACGCCCGGCGGAGGCACGACGATTCGACGGATTGTTCTCGTTCGAGAGACCCAGACCCGGAGCTACGAGCCGGCTCTCGATGTCGGAAACACGACGACGATTCCACGCCGGACCGGCCGCGTTCGCCTGAGGCTCGATCCGGCGCCGCGGACTGCCATCCACACCGTCCGTGCGAACGGCCGCGTCGTCCTCCACGACCCATCGGGGCTCCGGGGGACAGTCACCGCCGACCTGTCGCGGCTTGAGACTACCAGATTGGCGTTTTCGACCAATCGCAGTCTCGCCACCGGTGACGTGCGTGTGACATACGTCCCCGCGCGTGAGACGAAAGCGGTCCTGGAGGTGACTGTCGATGTTCGGTAACCGCGGCCAACTCTCCCTCTCGCTCATCGAGGCGGGCGTAGGCGTCATCTTCCTGTTGACCGTGACGATGGGGTTCGCGCTGGGCGTTCCGCAGCCCGACACGCGAGAGCCACAGCTCGACGTGTACGCCGAGGACGCCGCGACGGTACTTGCCGGTGAGGCGCCCCGCCACCGGGGGACGACGCGGCTCGCCGAAATCGTCGCGTCGTCGGGGGCCTTCCAGCGGGAGCGAGCGGCGCTGGATCGACGAGTGGCACGCATTCTCCCCGACAATCTCATGTACCGCGTCGGGACCCCACACGGTGCCGTCGGGTTCGAGAAACCCGCGGGCGTCCCGGTAGGACAGGCGACCGTCACGACGGTCAACGGCGACGTGACCATCTGGGTGTGGTACACATGAACACTGCGAGGCGAGGCGGCGACCGTGGCCAGCTCGTCCTCGCCGCGGCGGCCGTCCTCGCAGTTGCGCTCGCGCCCGTCGTGCTCGCGTATCTTCAGCTCGGCTACCACGCCGACGTGACGGCGAGCGCCGAGTACGACGCTCCCGTCGCCAACGCCGAGCGACTGCTGGACCGGGCCGTCCACGAGGGCGCGACTAACGCGACCGGGCGACCGTGGAACGAGCGCGACGAGACCGTGCGGACGGTCCGTGACCGGCTCGCGCCGCACCTGTCGGCGCTCGCGACCGCCCGTATCGAGTCTGGGACGGCGTACCAAATAGGCTACAACCAGTCGGCCGCCCGAGACTGGGCGACGGCACACTGTCCGAGCGGATCGAATCGGAATTTCGGCGGTTGCGTGGCCCGGGATGGCGTCGTGGTGCAACGGCGTGTCGGCGAGACACACGTCGTTGCTGTCGCACTGGACGTGACCGTGACGACCGAGGGCGCAACGCGGCGAGTGACGCTGCTCGTCGAGTCGAACTAGTGTCCGAACTGGTTCGCGGCTCACACCTCCGTCGTCGGGATCGCCGCCCGGCACCGGCGGTGACTCCCGAAGGGGGAGCGGGTGCGTTCGACGGGGAACCTCGGCCGTCCGACTCGGGCACCGTCGGTCTGCGTGCACACGGTGTGTTTCAGAACCAGAAACGCCGAGTCCTGTTTTTACTGTCTTGACACCCTCTGTGTGATTATGCTTCCCGACTCCCGCCCCCGACACAGATCCGTCGCAGATCCGTCCGTCGGTGACGAACAACTGCTCGTCTCCGACGAGACCATCGTCCTCCGAAACTACGACGCCGAAACCACCCACGAGGTCACCGTCGAGTTGCACGATGCCGACGACGAAATCGCCTTCCAGCAGACGTACACCCTCGGCCCACAGATGGTCACGAGCATCGAGACGCGGCTTCCGCGTGCAGTCTACCGTGTCGACGTTCAGGCGGACGATACCGACAGTTCCAGCACCGACTGTTTGGTCGGGAGCGGCCCGTCCGAGACCGCTCTCGTCGAAGTCGGTAACGGCCTCGTGAACGTCGCAGAGGGTGTTTACTGACGGCGCCACGCCGGCGTTTCTCGCGCGGGTCGCCGAGAGGAAGAGCCGATATCCGGTTTCAGGGTTTGACCAGTACCTTCAGCGCCTCGCGGTCGGCCATCGCCTGGTATCCTTCGGGGACGCCCGCCAGGTCGACCGTTTTCGTGAAGATGGGGGCAGGGTCGAGCGTCCCACCGAGCACGTCGGCCAGCAGGTCCTCGGCGTAGGCACGTACCGGCGCGATGCCGCCCGTGAGCGTGATATTATCGCCGAAGAAGTCGTACAGCTCCAGTCCGTCGGCGTCGATACCGTACGGGGCACCGACGTAGCCGACGGTCCCACCGGGACGACAGACCGAGACGGCAGTGTCCATCGACGAGGCCGCACCGACACACTCCATAACGTGGTCCACACCGCCGTCGGTCACGTCGAGGACCTGCTCGACCTCGTCCTCGCCGCCCAATACGGTGTCGGTCGCGCCGAAATCGGCGGCGATATTGAGGCGGTTTTGATGATGACCGACAGCGACGATTCGGCGGGCACCCAAGCGGCGGGCGGCGAGGACGCCACAGAGGCCGACCGCACCGTCGCCGACGACCACGCAGGTGCTCCCGGGTTCGACGCCGGCGCTGACGGCGGCGTGGTGCCCGGTACCCATCACGTCCGTCAGCGGAAGAACGGATTCGAGTACGTCCTCGTCGTCGGCGTAGCGGTCGGGCACCCGCACGAGCGTCCCGTCGGCGTGTGGCGTGCGGACGTACTCGCCCTGTGCGCCGCCGTTCTCGCCATTCCAGGAGCCGCCGTTCGCACAGGACGTGTGCAGCCCTTTCCGGCAGAACTCGCACTCGCCGCAGCTAATGACGAAGGGCGCGAATACCCTGTCACCCGGTTCGACGCTGCGTACGTCCTCGCCGACGTCTTCGACGATACCCATGGGTTCGTGGCCGACCCGCGAGCCCTGCTCGCGGTCGCTGTCGCCGTTGTAGAACCAGAGGTCCGAGCCACAGACCGCAGTGTGCGTTACCCGGACGAGTGCGTCCGTCGGGTCCGTCAGTTCTGGCTTCGGTACCTCCTCGACACGAATGTCGCCTGGTCCGTGAAACGTTGCTGCGCGCATACTCTCTGCAGGGCTAGCGAACATATAGTGGTCACGCAGGGATACTCGCGCCGCCGACCGTTGGCTCGGCCGGAGTAGCCGGGAATATTAATTCACTGCGTCTCGAACAGAAGACGGGGAGCGAACGGAGGAGACACCATGACAGACCAAGACACACAGACCGCCGACCGTGCGTTCACCGACCCGGAGTTCGCCGCACTCGCGCTCACCGTCGACGACGACGACGCACTCGAGAAAGTTCACGCCACCGTCAAGGGGCTCCACGCGACCCCGACACCAGTCGGCACCAAGATTCGGACGACCAACGGCGCGCTCGTCGCCGTTGTTCACGCACTACAGGCCGAGTCCGACGACGTCGAGTCGGTGCTGCACTACCGGACCGATCCGGCCGCCGCGCTCGCGACACGAAAAGCGAGGACGTTGCGCCGGGCGCTCGACTCCCACGAGGCAGACGTCGACCCGGACGTCATCGCCCCCGAGTGAGGCGTTCGGGACACCAGTCAGTCGGTTCGGGGTTCGGGATCGACACGCCCCCAGGCGTGCATCCCGTTGCGGACGGACTTCGCGTCGAAGCCGTGCGCCTGCAGGAACTCGGCGGCGCGCGCGGAGGTGACACCGGCGACACAGACGACCGCAATCTCCTCGTCCTCGGGGAGTTCGTCGAGATTGGCTTCTAGTCCCGAGTAGTCGTACTGGAGCAGCTGCTCGTAGATGGGAAGGTTCGTGCTCTCGGGAATCCGCTGCTGTGCGTAGGCGCTCTCTTTTCGAACGTCCAGAACGAACAGGTCCTCCGCCTGTGCCGTCCCGAGACGACGCGCGACCTCGGTAGCCTCGATCTCGATATTGCTCATTTCGTCCAATATCACAGGACGGCTCTAAAATAAACGTGGTGGAACTGAAGCGGACGACGGCGCTCGGGGACCCGGACGAATCTCCGTTCGCTCTGCCCCGGTCGGACGGACGGTGCGGCTAGCCGACCGGCGGACCCGCTGGGTCGGGACTGCCATGATCCAGCAATTATTTCACATTGTGTACACAACTCCTCTTGTATGGGACACCACACGTTCGATGCGGGGGAGGCGGCCAAACTCGAGGACGCCGCCGCTCGCTATCGCTCGGTCTCGCGCGCGGAACTCCTCTGGGCGCTCGGTCTGACGGGGACGGAGACAGTAGTCGACCTCGGGAGCGGGACGGGGTTTTATACGGACGACGTTGCGCCACACGCAGAGCGGGTGTACGCAGTCGACGTCCAAGAGGCGATGCACGACCACTACCGGGCGAAAGGCGTCCCGGCGAACGTGGGCCTCGTCACCTCGGAAATCGAGGACCTTCCGTTCGACGACGGCGAACTCGACGCGGCCGTCTCGACGATGACGTACCACGAGTTCGCCACGGACACCGCGTTCGCGGAACTCGCGCGGGTCCTCCCGTCGGGTGGCCGTCTCGTCGTGGCCGACTGGTCCGCCGACGGGCCCGGCGAGGACGGGCCGCCAGTCGACGAGCGGTTCACGGAGGACGAGGCAGCCACGGCGTTCGAGGCGGCCGGGTTCGACGTCGAGTTCCGTGCAACGCGGCTGGAGACGTTCCTGGTCGTCGCCGCGAGACGGTGAGTTCGGTCGGGCCGGGGCGATTCGGCGAGCGCCGTGCCGACGCCGGCGTGATTGTCCTCGACACACTCGCGCCACATCCCGACACACCGCCCGGACACGCCGAAATCGTGACCGTCCGCGAGGCCGGCGTCGGCGCCCGGACGGCGACGGACTACCCGGAATCGGAGGGGTACGACGCGAAGACACTCACCGGTGGCTACGCAGGTTGTCCACAGTACGAGCGGAACGCGGTGCCGTACCGGCTGGCCGCGTTCATTCGACGCGTCGTGCCGTCCCAACGGGCCCGAAACGGGTTGCCGAATCGGTGACGATCAGACCTCGACGACCCAGGCCCGATACTCCTCCTCGCGCCCGTACACCGACTGAAACACGCGGTCGAAGAACGCCCCTAGCCGCTCCGGGTCGGCACGGGCCGTGATTCGGACGTTCGTTCCGTAAGCGTCCGCCGGGCTCGACAGTTCGTCGATTCGAAAGTCGGGATACTCGTCGAGGAGGGCTTTCAGCCGGTCCAGTTCGGCGTCCGTACAATCGAGATTTACGATGTCGTCGGCGAGTTGTATCCAGGGAACCGTCTGTTCCGGTGCGTCCTCGGGAAGGGCTTCGTTTTCGTCGGCGGCGTCCTCGGCCGGTGTCGGTTCGGGTTCGATGGTGATGAAGGGGCTGTCACGCTCGCGGTGTGCCGCGACGGCCGCGGCGAACAGCTCTTGACGACCCGTCGGCGTGTCGGCGTCGAACCGTGTCACGGGGAACCATTCGTCACCCAGCGACAAAAGACCGTTCGAGCCCCGGTACTCCCCCAGGCAGGGCTTGGAGCCGACTGGGACGTCCCAGGCACTCGCGGCCAGTCCACCTGGAATCGGTACGTTTCAGGTGAGTTACTTTTTTGGACTGGGGCAGTCGCGTCCGGTAGTTTCACTTTCACTCCGCGTGGCTCGGGTACATACCCCTCCAGCGAGTAGTGTAGATAGAGGGTGACCAGCCCTCCCCTGTCACACGCTCCTTCGATGTCACCGACCACCACCCACGAGTCTCTCGGTGTCTGCCCCCGATGTAGCACGGCGATTCCGTCGCGCAACCTCCTCATCCGCTACGAGCGCGGCGACGGCGAAGCACGATACGCTGCGTGCCCGGACTGTCAGACACCGGTGCACCCGGAGTGACCGCCGTCCCGTCGACCGACGGCCGGTCGAGACGACGGGAGCGTTCATATTCGAGGCCGTCGTAGTAAGGGGTAGCTGTGAGTTCACCCGCACATCGGTGTGCAGGCTGTGGCGCACTGCTCCAGTCCGTCGACGAACTCGACCGCCGAGATGGGACGGCCGGCCGGTCGTGGTCCTGCACGTACTGTGGAACGTCGGTTCCGGCCATCGTCGGGGAGAAACTCAGCCACTGCCGAGACGGATCCGCGACGGACCGCCGGTCCTGACGCCGGTATCTCCACGAAGAAAATAAGTCCCCGAGCGGAGTGTGGCTACGTATGCCCGATGCAGGCCGTGAGACGGAGTATACCGAATCGAACGTACTCGACGTGTTCACGTCACGCGAGGACTATGCGGAGCCGCTGACGGCGACGGAAGTCGCCGACCGGTTGGGCTGTTCGCGTCGGACGGCGCTGAACAAACTTCACGAGCTATCCGAAAAAACCGACGTGACGAGCAAGAAGGTCGGTGGTCGGAGTCGTGTCTGGTGGATTCCAGTTCGCGTCGACGAGTAAGAGGGCACGTCGGTGTTCGCACTCGCCTCAGTGTACCCAGAGTCCGTGCTCGCTCCGGGCGTGCTGCAGCAGTTCTTCGGTGGTATCGAACTGCTCACCGCAACCACACGAATGGTATGCCGTCGACTGTTGACGTGTCGCCATACGAAACAACAAACGAGGTGAAACCTCTTAACTGTTTGTGCGGCACGGGACACTCACTCACACACTTCGTCGAGGCCCCACTCGGCTGCACGCTCCCGGGCTTCCTCGCGGGCCTGTTCGCGGATGGCTTCGATTTTCCCTTCGTTCTCGAGGAAGGCCTCGACAGCGCTCTGCTGAGCCGGTTCGCCGCTGTCGGAGCCACTGGCCGGTGACTCACGCACGCGGCTGTCGGGCGCGTTGTTTCGTGTCCGGGCCGCGAGGTCGGGGTCGCCAGCGAGTCGCTGAGCGGGCATGCCAGGCGGCACGCGGAGCGCAGGCGTGTCGTGGAGGTCGGCGAGGACGTCAGCGGGGAGCGCGACGAGTTCGAGTCGATAGGGACCGGGAACCGCCAGGTCGGCGAGAGCCGGCGGCCCGCCCCTGTCGGTTTCGGTGTGGTAGGTGAGCACCGGCACGCCGTCAGTAAGGGTGAGAACGCCCCGGGCGTCGGCGGCCAACAGGAGCGTCTCCTGTGGTTCCAGCACGGCGTAACCGGTGAGTTCGCGGTCGAGAGCGGCCGCGAGCGCGGCTCCGGGGTCGTCAACGACCCGGGAGTGAACCAGCCGACCGCTCGGGAGTTTCATCGTTGCTCCGGAATGACAGCGCTACGAAAGCGGTCGGCCACGTCGTCGGCCGCACCAGAGCGCACGTCGAGGTCCCTGGCGGCTCCCCGGTAGGCCTCGGCGGCCGCCGCAGCAGGCGCGTGCGCGAGTAGTGGTTCGCCGGCGCGCCGAGCCTTCCGGGCTGCGTCGCTGTCGGGCACGGTCGCCAGCGTCGGCCCGTCGAAGTACCGTCGGGATTTCTCAGCGACCGACTGCACGTCGTCCGGGTCGGTCACCTTGTTGAAAATCGTCCCCGCGGTTTCGGTCCCGTACGAGTGAGCGTACTCCTGGACCTTCAGACCGTCCGAGAGGGCCGGAATCGTCGGCTGGAGGACGACGACCACCCGATCGGCCAGGACGATCGGCAGGACAGCGGACTTCGAACCCAGCGTCGCGGGCGAGTCCAGCAGAATGACGTCGGTGTCGACCGCCAGCGTGGCGACGACGTCACGCAGGCGCTCCGGTTCGGCCGCCTCGAAGCCCGCGAGACTCGTTCCGCAGGGGACGACGGACATGCCGAACCGGTCGTAGACCGCTGCCTCGACCGGTGCGCCGCCCTCGACCAACACGTCGTGCAACGTCGTGTCGACCGACGAGAGTCCGGCGTGAAAGAGCAGGTTCGCCATTCCCGTGTCAGCGTCGATCACTGTCACGTCGTACTCCTCCGCCAGCGCCATTCCCAGCGCGAGCGTGCTGGTGGTCTTGCCGGTCCCCCCTTTCCCGCTCGCAACTGCGAACGCCTCGACCATTACACGAGGATGACCCCGGTTTCGCACTTAATTCTACGGGTGGCAATCGTGCCAGGTCGCGGACGGGTTTCGACGGCCGGTCGTCGGATTACGGGTGACGGAACCGCAGTGTGTGGGTTTTGTGTCGTCTTTTCGAGTCGACGATGGCCGAAAATTAACACTGTGGGTCGTAGATGCTTCCACGAGTGACACGACAGCAGTTGCCGCGGCGAGGCGGGTAGTGTGCCCACCGTCGTCGCTCTCCACGTCACGTTGCTCGGCATCTCCGGGCTCACCGCGGGGTCGCTCGCGGTGTCTGCCTGTGGACAGCGGTCCGACTGGGAGCCAGGGCGTTCGTCGCGTCGATGAGCGTCCTCACGGCATGCACAGTCACCCACAGCGTCGGATTGCTAGTCACCGACTGGACACGCCGGGTCGCGATAGAGAACCTCCAGTGGGTGGTGACGCTGTCGGCCCCCGTCTGCTGGCTCGTGTTCGCCCTGCCGCACCGGCTCCTTCGAGTAGCCCCGCGAACACGACGCCGAAGAGGTCGCAGAGCGCACGAATATCACTTCGACGATATTTCACGGCCACCTCCGGAAAGCCGAACGGACGCTCGTCTCTGCGTTCTCCGAGACGGGTGACGGCGACCGGGGTTAGGGGTGGAACTGTGACAGGTCGACGGACTCGCCCAACAGTGCCGCCGCCCGGTCCGCGGCCGCGTCGATACCGCCCCGGGCGGCTCCGTTCGTTCCGTCCTGGTTTCCATTGCCACTCGGTCGGTCACAGTCCGCGGCCGCGAACACCGACTCGACGAACGCCTCGCGCGCAACCCGGTTCTCGAACAGTCCGTGCAGGTACGTTCCCAGCACCCGCTCGGTCGCGGCACCGTCGGGCTCGCGGCACTCGTCGCCGGGGAACGGTCGGCGGGCGTCACCGGTCAGCCGGCTCTTTCCCATGTGAATCTCGTAGCCCCTGACCGAGCCCGCGGCGCCGGTGAGCGGACCGACGCCACTCAGCTCGCGGGTCACCGGTTCGACCCGCTTTGCCGACTCGAACCGCGTCTCGACCGGGAGCAGACCGAATCCCGACAGCGCGTCGATGTCGTCGGTACTCTCGACGCCGGCGTTGGTGATTCGCTCGCCGAGCAGTTGGTAGCCGCCACAGAGGCCGACCACCGGTCCATCGAAGGGTTCCAGTGCCGCACCGAACCCGGCCTCGCGGAGTGCGCGCAGGTCGTCGACCGTGTTCTTCGTCCCCGGGAGGACGACGGCGTCGGCCTCCTCGAGCGACGTCGAAAGCGGCAGGTAGGCCACCCGGACCCCGGGCTCGCGGGCCAGCGGTTCGAGGTCGGTCATGTTCGAGGCCCGCGGGAGTCGCGGCACTGCGACGGTCACCGTCCGAGCGTCCGGAGCGCCATCGTCGCCGCCGTGGACGGCCCGCTCACCGACCGACGGGAGCGACACGCTGTCCTCCTCGGGCAGGCCAGGGTCGTCGTACGGGACCACACCCAGAATCGGCACATCGGTCCGGTCCTCGAACTCCGCGATGCCGGGCGCGAGCAACGAGCGGTCGCCGCGGAACTTCGTGATCACCGCGCCGACGACTCGCTCGCGGAGGTCGCCGGGCATCAACTCGATAGTACCCACGAGAGACGCGAACACGCCGCCGCGTTCGATGTCCGCGACCAGCAGGATGTCGGCGTCGCTGCGTCTAGCCGTCTCGACGTTCGCGAGGTCCCGGTCGCGGAGGTTCGGCTCGGCGATGGAGCCGGCGCCCTCGGCGACGATTACGTCGTGGTCGGCGGCGAGACGGGCGTGTGACTCGCGAGCGACGGTGAGGGCGTCGTCCCAGTGGTCCTCGTAGTACTCGCCGGCGCTGTAGTGGGCGACAGCCTCGCCCTGGAGGACGAGCTGTGACTCGCCGTCACCACGGGGTTTCAGGAGAACGGGATTGAGGTCCGTCGTCGCCGGGACACGAGCGGCCCGGGCCTGGACGTACTGAGAGACACCGATCTCCCCGGTCGAGCCGTCTGGGTCGGCCACTGCGCGGGCGTTGTTGCTCATGTTCTGCGCCTTGTATGGGACCACGTCGACGCCCCGGTCGGCCAACCACCGACAGAGGCCCGCGGCGACGGTACTCTTGCCGACGTGGCTGGCAGTGCCCGCGACGAGAATCGTGCTGGCCTCGCTCACACCCGTTACTCGGGTGCGAGCGACTAAACCGATTCGACCGTGAGAGCGTGTGCCGCGCCCGCCCGCTACGGCGGTCGGGGGTAGGGCCAGGAAATGTGTCTTGTGGCGGCCGTTCGCCGCGCGTCGGACAGCCGTCTGTCCGTTTTCGAAGGCTCCACGTTCCGAGGCAGTAGTCTGGTTCCGTCTGTCCGTCCCGGAGCCTCCCGCTAGGAGTACGCGAACCGCAGGAGCGACGCGACGTAGACGGAGAGCAGAGCGACGGTCGCAACGACCTGGGCCGCGACAGGAGCAAAGAGAGTGATGCGATTACCCGTCCGTCGTCGAGTGGCATCCATCAGGCCAATTCCAACGCACCTGTATCAGTATTGTCATTTGTCCGCCTGTTGATAGTCGAGGGGACTGTGCCGGTCGTCAGAACTCCGTGCCCTTCCGTGCGCCCTGTCCCGCCTCGATGGGGTGGCGTTCCTTGCCGACTTCGGTGACTAGATCGGCGCGTTCGATGACGTACTCGGGCCGGTCGTGGCCGCCCGTCATGACGAGTTCCAGTCCGTCGGGTTTGTCGTCGATCAGTTCGATCAGGTCGTCGGGATCGACCAGCCCGCGGTTGGCGGCGTACAGCACTTCGTCGAGGACGAGCATGTGAACGCCCTCGTCGGGGTCGCCGTCGAGCGGGAACGGCGTCGAGCAGTCCGCATCCGCGGTCCCCTCGACCAGCGCGCGTGCTCGCGCCATCGCGCCCTGTGCGCGAGCTTCGTGTTCGTCGTCCTCGCTGCCGTCCATGAAGCCGTGCCAGCCGTAGTGACCGGCGTTCTCGTAGGAGAGGGCGGGCATCGCGGCCATCGCGTTGTACTCGCCACGCACGTCCTCGACAGTGCTGGTTCCGCCTTTCATGAACTGGAGAACGTGAACGCGGTAGCCGTGGCCTGCGGCCCGGAACGCCATTCCGAGTGCTGCGGTCGTTTTGCCTTTGCCGTCGCCCCACCAGACCTGCACGAGGCCGAACTCCTCGGGCGCGCCCGGTTCGATGCTTCGTGGGCCGAGCGGGTCGTCAGCCGCGTCCGTCGCGTCGGTCATACACAGTCTCAGCGTTCGAGGATTGTATCAGTCCCGGTCCGCACGGCGAGGGTCGAACACGGTCGCCCGCTCGTCGGTCCGGACGCCGTACTCCGCGTCTGGCACGTCGTCCGGAATCTCGTGGTCGGCGTACCGGGAGCGAAGGCTCGCCCGGACCGCCTCGCGAACGCAGGCCCGTGCCGCCGCGCCGACGGCCGTCCCGCTGCCCGCGAACTCGGCGGGCCCGCCGTCGGCGTCACAGCCCACGGCGACGGCGTCGGAGGTCGTACCGGTGAAGCCCGTCAGTGACTGGAGGGTCGCGGTCTTTGCCTCAACGGCGGTCGCGAGCAGCGTCGCCAGCGTACCGCGGTCGAGGGCGCGAGTCGTCCCCACGAGCAGATTGACTGTGCCGAACTCGCGGTCGGGACCGCCGTCGCCGCCACGGCCCGTCCGACCCGCGTCGCCGTCGGACGGCATCGGGAGTGCAGCCGGGTTCGAGAGCCCAGCCGTCGCGACGACCGTCACCGACGCCGCGCGTGCGCCGCGAGCGTGAACGAGGTCGACACCGGTGAGTAACGCCGGTCCAGCGGTCCCGAACCCCGCTCGCTCGCGGCGCTCGCCGACGTATGCGTCGAGGTCCGTCCGCTCGAACCCGTCGGGGACGGAGACGTTGTACGCGGCCGGCGCAGTTCGGTAGCCGCCGTTTGGCCCTGTGGCCAGCCAGCGGTCCGGGCCGGAGACTCTGAGAACGCCGTCGGCGACGACCGTCCTCATACGCCCAGCGCGGCGAGCAAGCGGTCGTTCTCGGCGGGCATCCGCACTGCGACCCGGAAGTGCGAGTCCAGTCCGCGGAACGTGCGTGCGTCCCGGATTGCGATGTCGTGTTCGCGGGCCTCGGCGATGGCTGCGTCGACGGCATCGCTCGACCCGGCATCGCAGAGGAGGAACGGCGCGTCGGAGTCGGACACGTCGAACCGGTCGCCCAAACGCGACGCCATCCGCGGTCGCTCGCGGGCGATACGCTGACGTGTCTCGGCGACGAACTCCGTCTGTTCCATGCAGTGGGCGCCGACGACAGCGGCGGGTTCCGACAGCGACCAGGTGAGCCGCGCGGCTGCGAGACGCTCGCGGAGCTGTCCCGTCGCGACCGCGAACCCAGCTCTGAGGCCCGGCAGGCCGAACATCTTGGTGAGCGAGCGGGCGACGATTACGCCGTCGGCACCCGCGAGCGACGGGTGGTCGGTGAAGTCGAGGAACGCCTCGTCGACCAGCAGGACGGTATCGTGCTGGCGGCAGCGGTCGGCGTAGTCACGGAGCCGGCCGGGGTCGTAGGCGTCTCCGGTGGGATTGTTCGGGTTACAGACCGCGACCATCGCGTGATTGGCAGGGTCGGCGTCGAGCAGTTGGTCGTGGGCCACGAACTCGGGCTCCCCGCCCTGGAGCCGGACCTCCCGGGCGTACTCACTGAAACTCGGCGCGGGTACGAGGACCGACTCGCCGGAGTGGACGACGGTACCCATCGCGAGCCGCATCGCGGCGAGCCCGCCCGCAGTCGGAATCACGGACTCGGGGGCACAGCCAACGTACTCGCCGGCTGGCACGCGGAACGAGGAGTAGTCGTCGGCTGGGTACCCGCGTGCGGTCGGGAGTGCAGTTTCGTAGATCCGCGGGACAGCATCGGGGTACTCCGGATTCGTGTTGGCACTGAAATCGAGCACCCGTCGGTCGTCGGTGCTGCCGTGTGGCACCCGCGCACCGTCGGAGACAGGGTCGTCGTCGGCCCCGGCCGCGGCAGCCGAGAGCAGGGAGTCTACCGCATCAGGATCCATCGACAGTATAGAGTGTCGCAGGCTGAAATATACTTTTCATTCTTTTGGCTGCCCGAACCGTGTCGCTAACCACTTCGCCACGGCCCCGTCACCGCGCCGGTTGACGTTGACCGCGAGTCGCGCTGCTGTCGTGACCCACACCGCACCGTCGTCGCCGCCCACCACGTTCAGCCCCGTCGGTGCGAGGTCACGCCCGTCCTCCTCGAAACTGGTGTCCACGCTCACCCCCAGCCGTCGTTTCAGTTCAATGGGGACGGCGACGGTCAGTGAGTCGGCCGAGGAGTTTCGGGCGGCCGTACAGACCCGGTCGACCAGCGTCGGTGTGAGCAGGGGGAGGTCGGCCACGCAGGTCAGCGCGGGCGAGTCGACCGTCGATAGCGCCGTGTCCAGGTCGGCGACGTACCCATCTCCGGGCGTCTCGACGACTGCGATGTCACGCTCGCGGAGGTGGGTTGCGGTCTCGGGCGTCTGTGGCGAGACCGCAGCGACGACGGATTCGACCGAACTCGCGGCCAGTGCGTCGCGAACGCGGTCGACCATCGGCCGGTCGCCGACCTCGTAGAGTGGTTTCTCGACCGGCGCGTCGAGGCGGGTCCCCTGTCCGCCACACATCAGGAGAGCGTCCACGCGATCACCCCCGCGTGGAGCCCGACGACGCGCGCGAGTTCGTTGGCGGCCCCGAACACGTCACCGTTGACGCCGCGTAGCCGGGCGTCGGCCCACCGCCGGCAGGACAGTGCGGTGAGGACACCCGCACCGAGCGTGACGGCGGCGGCCGGCGACGGCACGCTCAGGACGGCAGCGGGCAGGGCCAGCAGAAGCGGCACGAGCAGGTCGCGCTCGCCGGAGACACGGGTCAACTGTGCGCCGAGTCCGTCCGCGGGCGCAGTGCCGAGACAGGCCAGCATCGCCATCCCGAGTTTGCCGCTCACCTCTGCGGCGACGACGATGGCGAGTGCGGGGAGTCTCGGGAGGCCTGCGAGCGCGGCTCCCGCGGCGGACAGGCCGGCCACCAGCAGAGCGAGCGCGAGCGCCCCGCCGACCCCGAGCGAACTGTCTTTGAGGACGCGACGGCGGGCCGCGATCGGTTCCTCACCGCCGTGGACGACGGCCGCGTCACCGATATCGGCAACGCCGTCGGCGTGGTTGATGCCCGTAAGCCCGACCAGCGCGAGCGGGAACAGCACGGCGGCGGTCGCGACCGGGAGTGGAGCGAGGACGGGAACAGCCGCCAGCGTACCGACGAGGTAGCCGACTGGGACGAACGCGGCCGGCGTCCGCCGGAACGCTGCCCAGGCCCGCCGGTCCGTGCCGACCGGCGTCCGCGTGAGAAAGCCGAGCGCGCCTCGGGCGGCGTCGGCGGTCCGGGCGGGGAACGAACCGGTCCGGTCGCCGGCCGCGTCCGCCTGTGGGTCGTCGCGTGACGGCCCTGGCGTGGCGTCGTCAGGCATGTCCTCACGCGTCTCGGTGTCGTCGGACACCTCAGCGCACCTCCAGGAGAACGACCAGCGCGGCGGTAAGTGCGTACGCAAGGATGCCGGCGAGGGCGACGGTCCGGACGGCCGTTCGGGTGTCGGCCACGGTGGGGAGTTCCGCGTCGGCGTTGAGGACGTACCTCTCGGGTTTTTCGAGTCTGACGCCGAGGGCTGCTGCGAGCGCCCCCATCGGCCACCCCGAGTTCGGTGAGGGGACCGACGCGACCCAGCGCGACGCGCGGCGGGTCGCAGTCGGTGCGCCGGCCGCCACCGCGAGCAACAGCGCGCTCACGCGAGCCGGCACCCACATCACCGCATCGTCGAGCCGAGCGGGTCCCCAGCCGACCGGTCTCCCCCGGTACCCCAGCATCGAGTCCATCGTGTTGACGGCCTTCACCCAGGCGGCCGCGGCCGCGCCGACCGCCGGGGAGAGCTGTGCGCCGAGAGCGAATGCCACGAGCGGCGCGACGAGCCCGTCGGCGAGATTCTCGGCGGCGCTTTCGACGGCCGCACTCCTGACTTGGCCGCCCGATAGCGTTGAGGCGTCTCGCCCCGCGAGCGCGCGCAGGTCCTCGCGCGCGGCCCCGAGGTCGCGCTCGGTCGCTTCGCTCACCGTTCTGACCGCCGACAGCAGTCGCCGCAGGCTCGTCGTGACGAATAGCACCAGTCCCGCAGCGAGGACACCGACGAGCGAGTCAAGCGCCGTCGCCGCCGTGACACCAGCCCAGACGAGCGTACCAGCGGTCAGTGGAAGCGCCAGCGCGCACGAAAGGCCGGCCAGCCGCGGCGCGGCCCAGTCCCGGTCCAGCCACGCGACAGCACGGCCGAACCAGGCGACGGGGTGCAGCGTGTCGGGCGGTTCGGCCACCGTG
This sequence comes from Halorientalis sp., assembly GCF_028275115.1. GTDB lineage: Archaea > Halobacteriota > Halobacteria > Halobacteriales > Haloarculaceae > Halorientalis. The sequence continues at coordinate 185,137 of NZ_JAQCNH010000029.1, forward strand.
GCGTCCAGGGCGAGTGCCAGCCCGACAGCACCGGCGCTCAGCACGGCTCGCGCACCCCCGTCACTCCCACGCGCGACCCTCCATGTACGCCGAGAACTCGGGGAGAGGTACGTCATCGAGGAGGACGTGAGCCGGACCTGTCGCGTCCGGGTCGTCGGCCGCCGACTCGCGGTCGACGACGCGGCCGTCGGTCCGCGGGTCGTCGCCGACGTGCCACAGTGAAGCGAGCGGAGCGTCGAGCGCCGTCGCGGCCGCCCTGAAAGCCCGGCTGTCTGGTTTGCGCCAGCCACAGCCGATACTCGTGACCGTAGCGTCCAGCACGTCCCGGGGGAGGTCCGAGCGCGTGAGGACGCGCGAGACCAGATGGGGGACGCTACAGTTCGAGAGGACGCCGACCGGTCCGTGGGCCGCCGCCACACGGACGGCCTCGACCGCGCCAGGTCGGGTCTCGACTGCCGGGTCGAACGCCGCGACGACGGCGCGTCTGATGGCCGTCCCTGGGGTGTCGACACCACGGCTGGCGAGGGCGGCGTTGACGTGGGCTGGCAGCGGCACCGCCGCGCCGTCGGGCGCGTCGATGTGGCGCTCACGATAGGCGCTCGCCCAGTCGTCGGGCACGTCGACGCCTCTGTCGGACAGCGTCGTCGCGACTGCGTCCGCCGGGTCGGACGACCGGTCGACTTCGACCAGCGTCCCGAAGAGATCGAACGAAACTACCACGCACGAATGCACCCGCGGCACTCACTTCAACGACGCGGTCGTGAAGCGACTCCCCGCGGTACTGTGATAGTACACTGACGAGAACACCGGCGGGCGGTTTCTCAGGTTCGTATCTGAACCGGGAACGCCAGCCGACGTCATTGGGCCGCCGTCCGTCGATTGAACGGTCGGGGATATTAAGTGGTGTAGGCCCCTCGTCCTGTGATATGACTGAGACTCGAAGTCGGTGTTCCCCCACCCCCCAGACGACAGTCCGGTCACGTACACCCCCCTCGCGGAACACGAGGTGACCCGGATGGGTACACTAAAGCGATTGAAAGAGTACCTGTCTCGCGAGCAGTCGGAGGGTCCGGAGTACGAGTGTCTCACCTGTCACCAGACGTTCGAGCGGCAACCACAGGTCTGTCCGGACTGTGGCGGCTACGACATCCGGTCGACCGAGTGGCTGGACAGCGGTGGCCGTCCGACCGAGAATCAGGCGTAGCCCCTCTACCCTCGAAGTTCGATTTCGCTGTCGGCGACGAGGAGCCGGTTTTCCCACTGCGACAGCGGGCCACGGGCCACCGACACCCCGGCCGTCGGCCCACACGTGGCCGGGTGGGGCCGAATCGACGCCCGGATTCGAGCGCGTCGTCGGAGCTCCGACTCGATCGGTGGGGCAGGCGACCACGTCGTGTGGGCTCCCGAAACCGGTCCGAGGCCACTCGACGACCGTCGAACCAACAGCATAACGTTTGGAGGGAGGCGCGTGGCGTAAGAGAGGATTCGGGAGTGTTGGTATCGTCTACCCACCACCTGTGTTATTCCGCTGGTCGTCGACCAAGGTACACGGGGTGTTTTTCTCTACTCTCTCTTCTTCAACGCCCGTATATGTCACTTGCGAGAATCGGGTGGGTGTTCGTTGAGTTAACAGTGCCGTGTCCAGACAAAGCAGGAGAGACTTATCGATCAGGCGCAGAGTAACCGGATATGAGACGCCGAGTTGGAACGAGTTTGTACGCTGGACTGCTGTTCACGGTACTCGGCGTGATTGCGTGGGGAAGTGGCCAACCGTTCATCTTCCCAAGTCTCGGCCCAACGGCCTTTGTTCTCGCGTTTGACCGACGTAGCGAACGGACGCAGACGTATCGAGTCATCGGGAGTCATCTTATTGGAGGAGTTGCTGGCCTGATGGCGTGGGCGGTAGTGGCAACAGGGATTTCGATTACTACGACGACAGCTCCCTTCTCCACAGCGGGCTTTCGCTTGGCCGCAAGTGCAACAGTTTCCATCGTACTGACCAGTTGGGCGATGATAGCCACTGATGCGATCCATCCACCCGCCTGTGCCACGACCCTTATTATCTCACTCGGACTGCTTTCGACGCCTTTGCGTGTCGGTATTATTATCGGGAGTGTTACTATTCTGGTTCTGTTCCACAGTGGCGTACTGTTCGTCTTCAAGCGTATTGTTGGTGAATCTCATCCGCTGTACAGAGAGGAGAAGTCCGATTGATGATCAGCCCGTCCGGTGTTAATTGAGTGCCATAGGACTGGTTCTGAGACGTAGATTCCTCTCGATCAGCTCGCGTCGAGCGCATACGTCTGGTTACGGAGCGGGAATATTTTCAGAGTCGAAGTGACTCCTATCTGATCATAAAGTCAGTAAAATCCACACTGCTCAGGCCCGGTTCACTCGGCTAACAGCAGTGCGCGCTATCGTCGAACGTTTCTAGCTTTCCGGCGCGTTCGGCCATACGCGAACGCACAACGGCGGTCACCCGAGTCAGGTGAGCTGTTCAGCACAAACACGCCGAGACGAAATCGCACAACAACGCGGCTCCGCTCGGCTCCGAATCGTTCGGTGAGAAAGTCCGCCCTCCCCGATTTGAACGCCGGAAGACGTGCTCGCTTCGCTGCGCGCGACTTCCGAGCCCTCGTTCGCTCCGCTCACGAGGACGGGAGACGAGTCAATCTACAGTCGACTGCAGTTCGGTTAGAAAACCAGTCCGCCCTCCCCGATTTGAACGGGGGGCAAGTCGATCTACAGTCGACTGCTCTACCAGTCTGAGCTAAGGGCGGGCGCATCACAACGTAGGACGACTGCGAGACTTAACGGTTATCATTCGGAAATCGACAGCGGGCCCTGTCTTCGTCACCACGGCGACTGACGGCCGTCAGACGGTCGGGAAGATTGAAATACCCTGGCAGACATGGTGTACGACAAGTCGAATGAGCAAGATAACGTTCCGCGCGGACGACGAACTCATCGAGCAGCTCGAAGAGTTCGACGCGTCGAAAAGCGAGGTCATGCGAGAGGCCCTCCGGACGTATCTCGACAGAAAGACGACGAGTGCGACGGAGAGTTCGGCGTCGGCTGCGTCGCCGGCGGCCGACAGCCTCGACGGCCTCGTTGCGGAACGTGTCGACGCCATCATCGCCGACCGGCTGGAGACGGCGTTTACGCCACGACAGCCGCAGGATATCAACGTAAACATCGCCCTCGACGGCGATTCCGCCGGGTCCGACGACGTGGGCGTCGACGAGCGTAAGACGCCCGTTGAGGAGGGTGAGGACGTCTCGGACGCGGCCGTCGAGAAGCGTAACGCGTGTCAGCAGTGTGGCGAAAAACTGGGATCTGAACACGTCTACTGCCCGAATTGCGGTGAGAAGGCAGCTCGCCGGGCGTTCTGTGAATGCGGCGACGAACTCCGTTCGGACTGGGCATTCTGCCCCGGCTGTGGCCGACGGACCCCAGCAGCTAACGTGCTTGACTAGCAGCAATCCGGCGTAAACAGCCCTCAAACCGTTGTTTACCCGGATAATACGCGGTTGTCTTACATAGGGAAAACCTTTATAACCTAACAGTCTGATGTAAACCCTGCGTAAGACGGTGCGTCTTACACACTGGGCGCGACGCACAACAGTCGGCTTTCGTGGTGCGATTTCCGGTGTGTAAAACAATGGGGCGCAGCGACATACCCCCACTGTCTTACCCTCACAGGGGAATCAAAATGGAGCGTGTGACACTACGGATTCCGAAACAGCAGATCGAAGAGGTTGAACGATTGGTCGATTCCGGGGAGTACCCGAATCGGAGCGAAGCGATTCGTTCGGCCGTCCGCGACATGCTAAATGAACAAGAGGGCACCCGGGACTCCTCGGACGAACGCAAACGTTCCTGGGCCAAGGTGTAGACGATGCAGGACCTTGTGAAGTCGGCGCTGGAGAACGACGAGAAGGAGAAAGAAAAGCAGGACAACGCTGGTGCGGAAGGCTTCGGTGACCCGCGGATCGTCATCGTCGGCGCGGGCGGTGCCGGCAACAACACGGTCAACCGGCTGTACAACATCGGTGTCGACGGCGCTGAAACCGTCGCGATAAACACCGACCGCCAGCACCTCGAGATGATCGAGGCCGATACGAAGATTCTGGTCGGAAAGTCTCTGACCAACGGGCTCGGCGCGGGCGGCGACCCCAGCATGGGCGAGCGCGCGACGGAGATGGCACAGGGAACGATCAAGGAAGTGCTGGGCGAGGCGGACCTCGTGTTCGTCACCGCCGGCATGGGCGGCGGCACCGGCACCGGTGCGGCTCCCGTCGTCTCCAAGATCGCCAAAGAGCAGGGCGCCATCGTCGTCGGTATGGTCTCGACACCGTTCAACGTCGAGCGCGCCCGCACGGTGAAAGCCGAGGAAGGCCTCGAGAAACTGCGTAACGAGGCCGATTCCATCATCGTGTTGGACAACAACCGGCTGCTCGATTACGTCCCGAACCTGCCAATCGGCAAGGCGTTCTCGGTGATGGACCAGATAATCGCCGAAACGGTGAAAGGCATCTCCGAGACGATCACGCAACCGTCGCTGATCAACCTGGACTACGCCGACATGTCTGCCATCATGAACAAGGGTGGCGTCGCAGTCATGCTGGTCGGGGAGACCCAGGACAAGAACAAGACGGAGGAGGTCGTCAAAGACGCGATGAACCACCCGCTGCTGGACGTGGACTACCGCGGTGCGTCCGGTGGACTGGTCCACATCACCGGCGGTCCCGACCTCACGCTGAAGGAGGCCGAGGGCATCGCCCAGAACATCACCGACCGCCTGGAGGCCGACGCGAACGTCATCTGGGGCGCGCGCATCCAGGAGGAGTACAAGGGTAAGGTCCGTGTCATGGCGATCATGACCGGCGTCCAGAGCGCCCAGATTCTCGGTCCGACGGCCCAGAAGCAGGCCAACAAGTCCAAGCAGGCCATGGACGCCGACGAGGCCGAGTTCGACGCGAGCGATCACGTTGAGAGCGGCGCAGGGAACGCTTCCGGCACGCAGAGTGACGGCTGGGCCGACGGCGGCCAGAACGAGACCAGCGAGACGAAAAACGGTCTCGACGTCATCCGGACGAACTGAACCGTCACCCGCCTGCAGAGCGACCGACCAACTTCCGTTTTTCGTGAAAACGCGCGTTTACATACGGGCAGCCGTCGGTTTCGTGTGTGACGCGTGTCTGACGCACGGCAGACTGGCCCGCATCCAGCCGGCCATCGCCGCCAGGTCCTCGTAGCCGGCCATAATCGAGTGTCGGACGCCAGGGTAGCATTCCGCCATGTCGAACAGGAGATACTAAATCTCCCCGCGGTAGGCCTCGCTCGCGCGGGGCACTCGGTGACGTGGGCCGGCAACGCCCTCAGCTGGGCGTAGAAGGCGACTTCCTTCTCGGGCACGTCGCGGAGTGGTTACGCGGGAGACGAGCGGGCCGTCGGTACTGACGCGGGTGGACGTTCCGTCACGGTCCGGCGACTCGTCCGAACGGTCCGCGGCCGAAGGCTCCGAGGCTCGCGTCGAAGTGGTGGCCATCTGTTCCACGTCGATATAGAAGAAGTTCGTCAGCGCGGTCTGTGTCTCGTCGTCCAAGTTGTGGCCGGTCAACAGTTTGTCGGCGTCGTACTCGGCGGCCACGTCGTCCGTCCGGAGGTCGAACGCCACCTCGTAGGTGACGAGTTCGACGCGCGGGTCTCGACGGACCGACAGAGGTGGTCGGCGCACATGTGCAGACCGGAGTAGGCGGCGTGCATCACCGCTTCGTCGCCGCACTTCTCGCAGTCCATGGGCGGACCATCGCCGACCGGCGTGATTGACCGTTTCGGAAACGTACCTCGGGCACTGGTCCGTCGGACACGTGTGTTCGGCCGACTTCGGCTACGGCTGCGGAAACTGGTGTTCCGGCTGTTCGCCGCCTCGTGGGACCAACAGGTGAGCCAGCACCGGTCAGAAGGGGAGTCAGAGCGCGTCAGCACCCTCGTCGACGGCCGCGAGCACTCGGTCTATGTGCTCGTCGCGCGGTCGAGAGTTGAACAGTTCGTGGCCGCCGTCGTACGGAACGCGGTTCTCCGGAGGGGTTTGTGCTTCGATGGTGTCGGGGCTAACGATGGCGTCGGTCGGCGAGTAGAAGACGGCGTCGTCGGTGTCGAACGGCGGCATACGTTCCTGGGCGCGTTTCGCCTCCCGCAGGAACGTCGGTGCCGCGTAGTCGGGGGCGTCGGCGTACCACTCGTCGGTCGTCAGTTCACCGAGTTCCTCGCGGTCGCTGCTGGCCGGCAGGACCGGCTTCGAGAGCGGGAGCTTCATCGCTAGCGAGACCACGGGGTTGTCCAGTGACTCGTGGAACCCCCACCAAGGGCTGAGGTACGTCCGGGTCACCAGGTCGTCGTCGTCGACGTACCGGGTGATCAGCCCGCCAGTGCTGTGGCTGAGCAGCCGGTACTCGTCCAGATCGGCGAGGTGAGACTGTACGGGGTCGAGGTACTCCGACTCGAAGTCGGAGACCGTCCGCGGAATCTCGAACGTGTCGATGCGGTAACCGGCCTCGGCGAGATGGTCGACCAACCACTGAACGCCATCGTACTTCGGTCGGTTGCCCCAACCGAGGACGAACACGACCCGGTCGTCGCCGTCGTCGCCGAAGGTTGCCCGTCGCATGGTCCCGGTTATTCGCCGGAGGGACAACTAGCTACCGCCCGTATCGCGGTCCCGACGTCGTGGACGAGCGGAAACCGTTTTGCCCGCTCCGGTTCTACCTGCGAAGGATGACCGATTTCGAGCGCCGGACGGCCGTCGACCGCGTGACGGACCTCGTCGAGATCGTCGCGACCGAACCGATGCCCGTGCCCGTCCGGGAGGTGTGGGTCTATGGCGACGTGGCACTCGGTCTCGACCCCGTCGAGCGACTCGACGTTTACCTCACCAAGGACATGCTGTTCGGGCGCGAATCCGACCGCGAGGCCGAGTTCCGCGAGTCCCACGGCGTCAAGGGCGTCGGCGAAACCGTCGATGCCGACTGGGCGGCCGAGTATCCGGAGTATCTACAGGCAAACGCCAGCGGCCACGCGGCACCCGAGAAGTGCCTCGCCGCCCACCTCGTCGACGACGACGAACCGATTCACCTGGAGGTGTGCAACGCCTCCTTCGAGGACAACGTCAGACAGCGACTGGAGGGCGCGATGGCTCGCGAGGACTACACACAGATTCTCGACCCGCGTGGCGTCTGCCTGTGGGTCGACGGACAGCGCAGCGACGAGGCCGTCCGGAAACTCCGGGAGAGCGAGTTCGCGTTCCCACGTCTCTCGGGTGCACTCGAAATGCTCGGCCTCGACGCCGAGGAGGCCAGCGAGGCTGCCGAGGCGGTAAAGACGTACCGCGCCGACGCGGAGGGCGCGACCGTCCGGGGCGACGTGGTGTGAACGAAACGAACATGTCGGCCCAGGTGCCAGTACAGGTATGACCGGCCGGGGCATCCTCGTGTACGGGAGTCTCCTCCACGAGTCGACGCTGTCTACGACCCTCTCACCGGCCACCGTCGCCGACGCAATCCCCGTCGAGGTCCACGGCTACCGTCGGCGGTTCGACAAGGCCTCGGCCCACCGCGAAGGATCGGACGGCGAGACCGCAATTTTGAATGTCGCACCCGAACCGGGACAGTGGCTCAACGCCGTCCTCGTCCCCGACGTGCCCGACGACGAGTTCGCCGAGTACCGGGAACGCGAGTACCGCTACGAGCTGGTCGACGTACCCCCGAGCGACGTGCTTCCATACGACCCGGCCGACGCGACGACCGTCGAGAGACTCGACGAGCGCCTGATCGCGACGAGCGAGGGCGGCCTCGACGACCCGGAACCGATTCCCTACTACGCGGCAGAGTGCATCGACGGTGCGCGGGGCTGGGGCGAGGCGTTTCTGGCGGACTTCCTGGTGACGACCGACCTGGTGTGACGGCACGGACTCCCACGTGTCGACACTACACAGTAACCACGTCCCCGTCGACCGCACAGTCGTATCCGACTGTCCAGACGGCGGTTCGCTCAGTTCGGCGCACTCGGCCGCCTCGGGTTCGCCGGGTGTGCCGGTCCCGGAGCAGAGGATAGTGAGGAGGACGGCGAAAGCGGAAAAAAAGGAAGCCATCACGACCGTTCGACCGACACCCAGTCGGGTTCTGGGCACCCGTGGTACAACTGCACGAATGTACGATATCTGGTACAATATACACCAGATTTGTTACCAAAATCGTCGGTCAGCGGGCAGACAGACATACTCTTTCTGTTATTTATTCCGGGACGGTGCCGACGGTGACGAAGAAGGGGACGACCTCACGGCGGTGATACTCTTCGGCCTGCATCTGTGAGATCACGTCCCGGCCCATGGCGCGCCAGGCTTCCCGCAGGTCGTCGAGGTCCTCGGGTGTGGCGTCGCCGGCGAGCATCGTCTCACGGTCGGCCGCCAGTCCCGCGCCGCTTGCTTTCCGGCGGGCTGCCTCGACGGCGCGCTCCGAGTAAGGCGGATCGATTCGCCGTTCGTGGTCGTACTGCGCTGTGGTTACGTCGGTCAGTTCGGCCGATTCGAATGCGCCGGCCGCGTCCGCACCCAGCGTGGCGTCGGTCGACACCCCCTGCAGGTAAATCTCACGGGCGCGCTGTGCGAGGGCTGCTTCCGGTTCGGCGGAGGAAGTCACCGACACCGCGGCGTTGTTCGGTTCGACAACCGCCACCAGCTCCGTGGAGACGCGAGCGAACTCCGCGACCGCTGCGGCCGGGTCTGGCAGGTTCACGAGCAGCGCCTGGCAGACCACCAGGTCGAAGCTGTCGTCGGCCACCGGCAAGGAGAGCGCGTCGCCCCGTAGTCGTGGGGAGCCGGCGCTGGCGAGCAGACTACGGTCGGCGTCGAGGCCGACGACCTCGGCGGGGCTCTCCTCGCGAAGGACTCGTGTAAGCTCGCCCGTCCCACAGCCCACGTCGAGGACGCGTTCGCGTGCCGAGAGCTCGAGGTCGGCGAGTGCGTCCCGAGAATCAGCCCACATTCCCGCCCGCGTGGTCTCCAGATACTCGGCACTGAACTCGCGCACGATTTCGTTACGCTCGGCTCCATCAAAAGCCGACTGGTTCCGCTGGAGTCAGGCGAGAGGTAGTACTGCCTTCGTGTGAACTTATACGCTGTCACGCATTTCTCGGACGCGGTCGACGTTCCAGGCGAAGCTCCGCCCGTCTTCGGTCGGCGTCTCCAGTACCAGGGGCACGTCCCGGATGGCCTCGTGGTTGACGAACGCACGCATGCCGTCGTCGCCGATCAGCCCCTCGCCTACGTGGGCATGTTCGTCTTTGTTGGTACCACAGTCGTGTTTGGAGTCGTTGAGGTGGACGCAGGCCAGGTCGGGGAGACCGACCACGTCGTCGAACTCGTCGAGCGTGTCGTCGACCCCCGATGGCGTCGAGAGGTCGTAGCCCGCGGCGAAGGCGTGTGCGGTGTCGAGGCAGAACTCGACGTCCTGCGCCGTGCGGTCCCGGACAGTCGCCAGGTGCTCGAACTGGCCACCGAGTTTCGTGCCGCTGCCCGCGTCGCTCTCGATGAGCACCGTGACGCCGTCCGGGACGTCGAGTTCGTCTAACGCGCTCGCGGCGTTGGAAAGTCCTTGGTCGACGCCGGCACCGGTGTGGGCACCCAGGTGGACGTTGACGTAGTCGATGTCAAGTTCGGCGGCGGCGTCGACCTCCTGTTGCATGGAGTCGATCGACTTCGCCCGGAGGTCGTCTTTGGGCGTACAGAGGTTGACCAAGTACGAGGAGTGAATCACCCACGGCCCCAGGTCTGCCTCCGCGGAACGCTCGCGGAACTGCGCGGCGTTGTCCGGGTCGATGTTCGGGTCCTGCCAGACCTGTGGGGAGTGTGAGAAGATCTGGCCGCAGTTGCCGCTGTAGTCGAGTTGCTCGTCGACGGCGTTGTGAACGCCACCGGCGATAGAGGTGTGTGCACCGACTCTGAGCATACCGGTACTGGGTGTGTGGGCATCAAAGCGGCTTCGATGCGCGACGGGAGCCGACGGTATCCGAATCCGATACGGGCGACGGGACTAACAGCGAGAACGGCCAGCTGGGCACATGGCACAGAAGCGGGCTCCCGTCTCTCGGCGGCGATATCTGGCCTGTGTCACCACGGTCGGCGTCTCGCTGTCGACCGCGACAGCCGCTGGATTCAGGTCCCAGGGCACGAACGGAACGAACGTGCAGTCACCGACGGACGAACGAGAACGGACGACGCCGCCGCGCCTCCACGTGGACGGCCGGTGGTTGAAAAATTCAGCTGGCGACCGGGTCACCCTCCAGGGGCTGAACACGGTCGACCCTTGGTGGGGAGCGCAGCACCAGCAGTTGGGCGAGGCGACGTTTCGGGAGACGCTCGGCCGGATCACCGATCCGGACGAAGGCTGGTACACCGACGTGGTTCGGGTCCCGTTCCAGCACTCGGTCGATTCGGTCGGGCTCGAACGAACAATCGAGGAGTACATGCGTCCGGTCGTGGATTTTCTCGAAGCCCGGGGCTGTTACGCGATTCTCGACTTCCACCGCGTCGAGCCGTGGAACACCGACGAGGTCGATCGCGAGGTACGGACGTTCTGGGAGGCGGTCGCGCCGGCGTTCGCCGACGACGACCACGTCCTCTTCGAGTTGTTCAACGAGCCGACCGAACCGTTCGGCGACGGGCGGCGCGGCTGGGCGGCGTGGCGACAGACGGCACAGCCGTGGGTGGACCTCGTCCGAAGCCACGCGCCGGAGACCCCGCTGATCGTCGGGTCGCCCCGCTGGTCGACGGAAACGAGATACGCGACAGCCGACCCGTTCGACGGCGAGAATCTCGTGTACGCGGCACACATCTATCCGACGCACTTCCAGCACCTCGACCTCGGGGCTCTCGCGGCAGTCGCGGACGAACGGCCGCTGTTCGTGACGGAGTGGGGGTACGTCGACGACGAGGACAAGCCCGATCACATGGTCGGGAGGACATCGGGATACGGCGAGTCCCTCCGGGGGTACTTCGAGGGAATCGCAAATCTCAGCTGGACGGCGTGGTGTGCCGATTCCCTCTGGAGTCCAGCCATGTTCGACACCGACGGGACCCTGCGGAGCGGCGACCGGTACATGGGCGCGTTCACGAAACGGTATCTGGCCGACGTAGCCGACCGGGCATAGCCGCGTCAGCCCGGCTCGCCACGCTGGAGTCGCCAAGTGAACAGCCCCTCGAGAGCGTAGTTGACGAACATCGCGACACCGATGGCGGCGACGCTGGCGACGAGAAACCAGACGTTGACGCCGGCCGCGACGAGCGTGACGTCGATTCGACGGGTCAGGAGCCAGTAGGCGGCGAGCTGGATGGCCACCCCTCCCGAGCGGACGAGATGTGATTTCCCGAAACGGCGTGCGAGCGGGCCGACGCCGGGCGCGCCCGTTCCGGCGAATGTCCACCGCTCGTTGAGGGCGAACATCACCAGGATCGCGACCTCGACACCGACGGCCTTCGCCGGCAAGTCCGGAAGACCGAAGACGAGCGCGCCGAGGGCGAGCGTCGCGTTGTCGGCGAGCGCACCGACGATACCGACGGAGACGAACTGGCCGAACAGCGCGCCCGAGAGGAGCGGTTCGAGCCAGTCGGGCACCGCTCGCCGGAGCCAATCACGGTCGGTCATCGGTCGACCAGGGGTGGCCCCCCCTCGCTTCGGGCGGTGATTGCGGTCTGTCGACTGTCCTCACGGAGGCGGTCGGCACGGTATCGGGCCGCGAGGAGCGCCCGAAACAGCGTAGCGGCATCACGGACCGGATCGACCGTCGAGCCCGGCCGGTCCCGCCACTCGACGGGGACCTCCCGGACACTGAGGTCCAGCGCGCCGGCGATGGCGACCAGTTCGATATCCCACGCGAACCCTGGCTCGTAGAGGTGGTCACGAACCCGTTCCCAGCCGTCCGCACGGATCGCTTTGGCTCCGCACTGGTAGTCGTGCAGGCCGACCGAGAGCAGTCTGCCGGCGACCCACGCGTAGCCGTCGCCGAGTAGCCGCCGCAGGACCGTCTGCTGGGTGACGATCTCGGCGTCCGGGTGTCGTCGCGACCCGACCGCGAGGTCGGCGCGGTCGGTCACGACTGGATCGAGAACCTCGCCGAGTGCGGCGACCGGCGTCGACCCGTCGGCGTCGGCGAACGCCAACACGTCCGTGTCCAGCCGCTCGAAGCCGGCGGTGATCGCGGCACCTTTTCCCCGGCGCCGGGGAACCGTCTCGACGCGAGCGGGAACGTCGGCCAGCCGTTCCGTCTGCTCGACCGCGGGCGCGTCGAGTTCGACCAGGACCGCCGTCGGCGAGAGCGATTCGTCGACGGCTTCGACGTAGTCCCTGAGCCGGGACACGTCCGGCTCGTAGGCGGGGACGACGACGCCGACGGAGTCGCGGGTCACGGCGTCACCTCCGCGGGGCTCCGGGCGGAGTCAGCCGTCGCGTTCGGTCCGAACCGTGTGAGCCGGATCTCGCCGACCGTCGCGTTCCGGTGGCGGCGATACGTCGACGGGAGCGCCTGCCGAACGGCACCCCGGTTCTCCCCGTGAATGTTGACGACCCAGACCCTGTCGTACTGCGTGTCGGCGATCCGACGGCTGAACGCCCGTTCGGAGGTGAACTGAACCATGTCGGCCGAGTGGTTCTCCTCGAGGTAGTAGTCGGCAGCACCCATCGTGTAGCCGGGGTTGAACACGACGAGCGAGTCCGGGCCGAGGCCGTCATCGAGGATGGACGTAGCCTGGTCCCAGTTCTCTGCCGAGTCTGTGGTGTAGTAACTGGGCAGCATGGCACCGAACAGCGAGACGACCACGACGAGCGCGAGTACCTGCACCGGACGGTAGTCGACGTCGGTGATCGACTTCGCTACGAAGATCGCCACTGCCACGAACCCGACGATCGTGTAGCGAGTCTCCAGGAACGGGAACACGCTGACCGAGACGACGTACGGAATCGCGATCATAGTGACCAGGAGTGAGAGGAGCAGCACGGACCCCCGAACTCCGTCGGACGTGCGCCACTCCAGATACACCTGCCACAGGATCGCGATCAGGAGGACGACACCGAACAGGATCCCGACGTTGAGCGTGAACGACGTGAGCTTGATCTGCGGGTAGTTCGTCGGCACGCCCGCGTACGCCAGGAGGATGGAGCGGAGTTCCAGCAGTCCCGGTTCGGACAGCCACCGCACTTCCGTTCCCTCGCCGAAGAGGTAGTTCGGGAGCGCGACCAGCCCCATCCACGGGACGAACAGTGCTCCTGCGAGGACCTGCGTCCCGAACCACTTCTTGACCGCTCGGATGTCGGCCGACGCGACGAGTCGTGCGCCCAGATGTAGCAACTGGGCCAGGAACACGAACGAGCCGTACACGTGGGTCGAGAGCATCAGTAGCGTCGTGATGGCGTACCCGAATCGGTTGTCGAGGTTGTGGCTCCGAAGCGTTCGGACGTAGAAGTACAGCGAGAGGGTCGCAAAGAAGACCAGCATCGTGTACATGCGGGCGGTCTGTGAGTACTGGATCTGAAAGGTCGAGATCGCCATCAGTAAGCCGGCGATCAGCCCGGTCCGCCGGTCGTACAGCTCACCAGCCAGCAGGTAGACTGCACCGACCGAACCGAGCCCGAACAGAAGCGACAGCGACCGGACCGCAATCTCCGAGCGACCGAA
>NZ_JAQCNH010000040.1 GCF_028275115.1 Halorientalis sp.
TGCCCAACGCCTTCGCAGTCGGCCGGAAAGGCGGCGGCGTGGTCGTGGTCTCGGACACCCTGCTCAGGCTGCTCGACACCGACGAACTGGAAGGTGTGCTGACACATGAACTCGCTCAGATCAAAACCGCGACTCCATCGTGATGTTGCTCGGCCAGTCCATCGCGACGCTGGTGTCGATGAGCGTGTTCTTCGTCGTCGCGTTCGCCGACGACAGTATCGTCGGGACGCTGGTCGGCTGGGTGCTGAGCATCGTTGTCAACGCCACCGTGATGCTGTTCATTTGGCTATCTCTCGCTACCGCGAGTATATCGCAGACAGCGACGCCGCGGCGTACACCGACGACCCCGAAGCACTGGCCCGTGCGCTGGTCAAAATCGACGAGGTCGGTCACTACGAGGACGCACCGGACGTGGACGACAGCGTCGGCGCACTCTGCATTTTCGGCGGGAAGCGAGGCGCACTCCCGGTTCTGTTCGCGGCGCACCCACCGGTGGAAAACCGCGTCCAGAAGCTCGCGCCCTCGCTGCTAAACTGATTCGGCAGCCACGAGGTCGCCCGCCTTTGCGCGTGACTGCTCGACGACTTTCGGGCGGGCCTCGAACTCGATGATAACCTGCTCGCCATAGTCGACGGTGTCGACGTGGGCGTGGTCGTGAATCCAGGAGACCACACTCATTGTCTCGTTGGTCATCGGCATGACGAGCCGTTCGCGCTCGAACGGTGGAAGTTCTCGGTCGATACGGTCTCGGAGCACGTCGACGTTGACGTCATCTCTGGCACTGATGGCCACCGGATTCGGGGCCAGCGCGGACAGCGACTCGCGTTTCCGTTCGAGTTCGTCGTCGTCCACCCGATCGATCTTGTTCAGTACCGTGACGATGGGTGCCTGATTGCGCTCGGAGAGGGTGTCGTGGCTGGTGACGAGTTTCTCGCGAATCTCGTCGATCGGTTCGCTCACGTCCACCACCAGCAAGACGAGATCCGCACGGTAGACGGCATCGAGCGTGGACTTGAACGACTCGACCAGCCAGTGAGGCAGGTCCGTAATGAACCCCACAGTGTCGGTCACCAGCACGTCACGGCGCTCCATCTCGGCTTTCCGGGTCGTCGTTCCGAGCGTCGTGAACAGACGGTCCTCGCTCTCGGCGGTCGTGTCGAGGTCCGGGTGGAGCTGCTCGTTCTCGTCGATGTCGAGGTCCGCGGCCAGTCGACGCAGGAGTGTCGATTTCCCGGCGTTGGTGTAGCCTGCCATCGCGACGAGGTCGAACCCGGACTCGCGGCGCTGTTCGCGCCGATGTTGCTCGGTCTGCTCGATGTCCTCGAGTTCGTCCCGGATGCGGGAGATGCGGGCCTTGATGTCCCGTTCACGGCTCTCGTCGTACTCGCCAAGCCCCATGAATCCAGGGCGTTCCTCGCGTTTGGCGAGGCTGGCCTTGGCTTCTGCGCGAGGCAACTCGTACCGCAGTTCCGCGAGTTCGACCTGGAGCTGTGCTTTCCGGGTCTGTGCCCGCTGACCGAAGATTTCGAGGATGAGTCGGAATCGGTCGATCACCCGCGTATCCCCCGGGAGAACGTTGCCCAGATTGTACGTCTGGTACGGACCCAGTTGGTTGTCGAAGATGACGACCGGCGCGTCCTCGCGAGCGGCCGTCGCTGCGATACTCTCGGCTTTCCCTTCGCCGACGTGCATCGCGGGGTCTTCCGTCCGGGTCTGGGTTACCTCGCCGACCATTCCGTACCCGGCCGCACGTGCCAGTTCTCGAATCTCATCGGTGTCGGGCGTTCCGGAGTCCACCCGCTTGGCGATGACTGCTCGCTCTGTCTCGGTGTCGTTGGCCGTCACTCGTGCCAATCTACGGCATGATGGTATTTAAACGCAGGGCCGCCACCCGGCCACGGGTCCTGTCGTCGCCGGCGGCGACTCTCCGGGCCGACAGTCGTGTCTATCGGCGGGCAACGGCACAGAGACGGACACAAGAGCCTTATATTAGCGTACTCAGATAGCCGACGTGACATGATAGACGCAATGTTGCTTCAGGTCGCCGGGCTGGACCCCCAGCAGATCGGCCTCGAAGTCGGGGGTGGCGCGGCCATCGGCGGTATCATCGGCTTCGCCGCCAAGAAAGTCGCCAAGATCATCGCTATCATCGTCGGACTGGAACTGGCGCTGTTCAAGTTTCTCGAGACGAAGGGCGTTCTCCGGGTCGACTGGAGTGCGATCACCGGCGCGGCGAGCAGTGGCGCGGACGAGGCAGCCCAGGCCCCCGGGTTGATCGTGAGCCTGCTCTCGGCGCTCCCGGTGACGGCGGGCTTCAGCGGTGGCTTCCTCGTCGGCTTCAAAAAAGGATAGCGCGAGCGCTCAGGGCGCGGCCGGCGTCGTCGGCGGAGTCGTGTCGTTCGTCGGCGGCTGTCCGGCGGCCGGCGGACGCGGCTGGCGCGCTCCGGGTGGAGCGCCCGGGCGCCGCGCGTCGGGTTCCGGCTTCGGCTCTTTCTGACCGGTCACGAGGAACTCAGCGAGGTTGCTGATAAAGACCTCGTTGTCGGCGTAGTTGTGATTCTCGGGCGTGAGGAACGACGTGTCGCCGACGAGTGCGACGTTACCGTTGACCGCAGCGACCGAGTACTCCTCCTGTTCGCGGGTAGCCGACAGCGCGGTCCGGTCGGTCGCCGACAGCGCGACGGTGGCGTCACCGCCGACGTTGACGTTCGTTGCCCGGTCGAACAACACCCTGTCCACGTCCTCGGTGAGTGGGCCGTCGCCCGACGCCGAGGCGTAGACGTTCTGGAAGTTGTTCCCGTTCTCGAACATGTTGAACAGGTAACCGGTCGACAGACTCATGTCGAATCGGGAGGAGAGCGGCGTCATCTGGCTCGTGACGTCCGGTCCCGGTGCGGGGCCGAAGATACTGATGACACTAGAGGTCGACGACGTCGGCTCGCCCAGCAGTGCGACACGACCGCCGCGGTCGGCGAAGTCGACGAGGCCACGCTGTGCCGCGTCCGAGAAGCGCCGTTCCGGTGAAATTACGACGAACGCGTCCGCGCTGCGGAGGGACTCGTTGAGCGGGCTACTGGAACCTGGGCCGGCGGGCCGCGCTCCACCACCCGGCCCGCTTCCGCCGTGGAACCGCACCTCGTACCCCTGTGCAATCAGGGCGTCGACCATCGGTTCGATGTCTTCACGGTCGAAGTCGTTGTCGTGTGCCTGGTCGATCAGGACGACTCGCTCCTCACCGCTGGCGTCGATGCTGATCGAGCCGTTCTGTTCTAGGTCCTCGGGGATAATATTCCCAGGCTGGAACGACGCCGGATTCTGTGGTCTGGGGTTCGCGTCCCCACCCGAGGACGCGAGCAGGGGCATGGCCGCTGCGACGACCAGCACGAGCGCTAGAACAACGACGAACACGCCGGCGAGTCTGGAGACGTTAGCCATCGTCGCTCACCCCCTCACGCTCGGGCGTACCGTACAGCGCGAGATAGTGCGGCGTCTCGACGCCGTTGTAGTCGAACGGCGACGACTCGACAACGACCCGCTGTGTTCTGGAATCGTTGGACGCCCGTGTGTCCTGACTTCCCAGGACGATTCCGAGGCCGGGCTGTTCCGGGGGGTCCATCCGGGTGACGGCGTAGTTTTCGAGGTCGGCGTTCTCGGCGGCTCGCTGGAGTGCCGCGTCGGTGCCGCCGATTTCGTCGGCGACACCGTTACGCTGGGCGACCGCACCGGCGTAGACCTTCGCGTAGGACAGTTCCTCCCGGCTCAGGTCGAGCCGGTCGCCACGGTTGTTCATTACGGTGGTGACGAACTGCTGTCTGAGCAACTCGACGCGGTCACGGAACTCCTCTTGGGTCCCGCCGGGGCCCTTGTCCGGGCCGGTGACGATCTGGTTCCCGCCGGGACCGCCGGCCGGTTGCGAGCCGATCACTCCGACGCTCCCGACGATAGAGCCGGGCGTCACGTAGATTCGGCTGGCGGGCATCATCGCCCAGTATGCGCCCGAGGCCCCAACGCCATTCACACTTGCGACGACGGGAATGCCGGCCGCTTTTGTTCTGTTCACCGCGAGGTAAAGTGCCTCGCTCGCGGGGACTGTTCCACCGGGGCTGTCGACGTCGAGAACGACAGCCTCAATCGACTCGTTCCGACGGACCTCGCGCAGGTTCGCGCTGATTTGGTCCGCCGTCGAACTGGTAATCGGCCCCTCGATAGGGACCACTGCAACCGAGTCAGGCGTATCCTGGCTGGCCCCCTGCGTGAGGCTCATTACCTGAGGCGCCAGAAATACACCGATCAGGACGGCGGCGACCGCGACCGCCACGTACAGCCACGCGGCAGTCCCGTTCGCCCCATTTTCTGCTGACATGATGCAGAATCACCCTGGGAACACTCGTACAGAAGTTTTTCTAAACAGACAACGAGTTCCCGAGCGTTTTCGGAGACGGAGGCAATTCTCTTTTAGCGGTATGTCAGGACGTCTGTCATTTCAGCCTCACCGCGTCTGGATGTCGTCCTCGTCGGAGATGATCTGCGTCTCGGCTTCCCCGCTCGTGTACTCGTTCACCACGTTGTAGAACTCGTTTTGCATGCCAGCGGGGAACGTGATGACACCGACCCAGGAGCCGTCGGACTGCCACTCCTCGCGTTCGAGGTCGGCAAACTGGCGAATCTGGGCCTGGGCCGAACCGGCGTAGTCCGGCGGCACCTGCACCGCGACGGTCATCTCGTCGAACCGGATCGGGATCACCGGCCGCAGGAGGTCGAGTGCCTCGTCCACCTGGTTCTCGACGGGCTCCATCGGGTCGACTTTGAAACCCGCCTCTTCCAGGGCATTCTCGATGCGTTCGGGCGGGTGCGGGGCGTCGTCCATCTGCGGGTTGACCGCATTGCGTGTGATATGTTGGACGAGCTGTTTTTCCTTCTGTTTTTGCATCTCCCGGCGCTGTTCGGCCGTGATCTGTATCTCTCCCTGTTCGACCACTTCGGGGATAACCTCGAGCGGCGCCGTGGTGTCGAACACCTCTTCGAGAGCGTTCTCCGGTGGCCGGTCGCCACGGGATGCGTCCTCGAACACATCCTCGGCGGCGATGACGTCCGCCAGTTCCCCATCGAACTCGCCCCGTTTGAGGGCGAGGGCCGCATCCGGATCGATCAACACCTCGAATCGCTCCCCGTGAGACTCCAGTCGGGCCGTTACCGCCTCGTCGAGCGAAATCATACCTGGAGGTAGTGTGGCCCGATTAAAAGGTGTTTCCCGGCGTCCGACCGGCGTTTGCAGGGGGATACCGCGAGAAACAGCGGGCGGGCTGCCGGGGGACCCCGTCGACCTCACTCGTCGGCGGCGTCGTCGCCCACCGCGTCCTCGTCGGCCAGCAGGTCGAGGTCGGCGAGGGAGCCCTCGACGTCGGCGTCGGTTAGTCGGCCGAACTCGCGGTCCTCGACGCCGACGGTAGCCAACCCGACAGCTTCTGGCCGGAGTGCGTCGCCGTTGACCGAGCCGAGCGCTTCGAGCGCCAGGTCGACAGCCTGGTCCAGGTCGATTTCCTCGTCGTAGTGCTCCTCCAGATAGTCGCGGGCCTCACTGCGGTCCGCACCGACAGCCAGGGCCTTCCACTCGTAAGGGGTGCCCGAAGGGTCGGTCTCGAACAGGCGTGGCTCGCCGTCGGCGTCGACACCACCGACGATGAGAGCGACGCCGAAGGGTCGTGCGCCCCCGATCTGCGTGTACTGCTGGATGTGGTCTGTGACCTCCTTGGTCAGTGTCTCGACACCGATGGGCTCACCGTAGCGGAGCTGATTGACCTGTGCGTTGCGGCGCGCGAAGTCGATAAGCTGGCGCGCGTCGGCGACGTGGCCGGCGCTGGCGACTCCGATGTGACTGTCTGCCTTGTGCAACTTCTCGACGCTCGACCGTTCCATCAGCGGCGACCGAGTGCGTTTTTCGACCGCGAGGACGACGCCGTCGGCGGCACGGATGCCGATGGATGCGGTCCCACGTTTGACGGCCTCGCGTGCGTACTCGACCTGATAGAGGCGGCCGTCCGGGGAGAAGATGGTGGTCCCACGGTCGTATGCCTGCTGTTGTGATTGTCCCTGCATGGTTACAAATCAAGTGTGGTCGCGCCCACGAACACCGATTCGAGGCGGACGTCGACGCAGCCGTCCCGCACCACCGCCGTCCGCTCGGCGCCCTCGAAGCCGACCGTTCTCTCTGTTTCTACTTTCGGAGCGCGTCCTATATACTTTTCTTCACAGGCACGGACGGTTCCGCTCACGCCCGCCACTCGCAGGCCCACCGGCTGGCCGTCGACCGCCTCGACCGCGGCGACCGCGGCCCGTGCCCGGTCGACCTCGTCACGCCGCGTCCGCACTGCCGCCCAGCCGTCACCGACCGCATAGGAGAAGCGAACCACCGTCAGGTCCACGTCCGCACTCGCCGCGTCGCCGAGCAGATTCTGTGCGGCGTACCACAGGTGCCGCTGGAAGTCGCCGCGGTCGAACACCGCGTCGGGCCAGCCTTCGATTGTTACCGCCAGGTAGCGCCACCTCGGTCGCAGGTGTTTCGGGAGGTGTTTCATCGCCGCTGAGACACGAGCGTCCGCTCGGCTGGGACCCGTTCCGCCACCAGCACACCGACTTGGTCGTGGACCCGCTCGACTCTCGTCAGCGCGAATCCGGCGTCGGTCAGCGCGTCGGCCAGCGTTCCAACCGTCGCCGGGTCGTCGACCGCCGGGCTGTAGAACGGCTCGTCGGGGTCCGGTTCGCCGAAGAACATCACGTCACCGAGAACGAACCGATGGGGGTCGAGATTCGCGACCGTACCGATCGCCTCGCGTTTCTCCGTGTCGCTGAGGTGGTGCATCGCGAAGTTCGTCGTCACCACGTCGACGGACTCGTCGACGGCGGGTTCCCGGAACCGTCCCGTTCCGAACGATGTGTTCTCGACCCCGCGCTCCGTCGCTTTCTCGCGGGCCCGTTCGAGCATCCCGTCGCTGATATCGCGACCGATCACGCGTCCAGCGTCCGGCGCGATCTGGAGTGCGATAGCGCCCGTCCCGGTCCCCAAGTCCAGCACGGCATCGTCGGTCGCTGGCGCGGCGTGTTCGACGACGAGCCCCGCACAGGCGCGGTACTCTGGCGTCCCACCGTCGTCGTACGCGTCCGCCTTCTCATCGAAGCGGGCAGCGTGTTCCTCGAGGCTCTTTTTCATAGTTTCGACAGGGTAGGCCCGGCAAAAAGTCCTCTGACGACGGGCGAGTACACACTCCGTCCGCCGCCGCTGCGACCGAACAAGTTAAACCTGAGTTGGAGTAACTACAATATAATGGAATTTCGGGTGAGTTACCCGTGCGACTGATGCTCGTTGCGGGTACGACGCGGACGGCCGAAATCGACGGAATCAGCGCGGCCGGAACTGACCCCGGCCTGCTGGTCCACACGCCGAGTGCGGACGCCGAAATCGTCACGTATGGCGAGCCGATTCGCGCGCCGGTCGTGCCGGTGAGTCCAGGTGGCTGTCCGACGCCGGCGGTGGTCACTCGGGCGGTGAGAGAACTGATCAGCCTCGACGTGACAGTGGTCGACGGCGGGCTCGCGGAACCGACGGGTGCACCAACCGTGACCGTCGGTGCGCGGCCGGGGGACGACATCCGCGATCGAGACCCGGTGTCGACCGCACCGGGTGTCCTCGCGGCGGCCCGGGAGTTCGGCCGCGCGGTTCCCGACGACGAGGTGTACCTCGCCGAGACCGTCCCCGGCGGGACGACGACAGCGTTGGGTGTCGTGCGCGCCCTCGGTGAGGGCCTGGCGGTATCGTCGTCGCTCCCGGAGAACCCGCTGGAACTGAAACACGATGTCGTTCGCGCCGGTCTCGAAGCCAGTTCGCTGGCGCCCGGCGACGCGGCAGGCGAGCC
The DNA here is from genome assembly GCF_028275115.1 of Halorientalis sp. Lineage (GTDB taxonomy): Archaea > Halobacteriota > Halobacteria > Halobacteriales > Haloarculaceae > Halorientalis. The sequence goes on from NZ_JAQCNH010000040.1 coordinate 7,911, forward strand.
AGCCGTCGCGCTCCGGCGGATGGGCGACCCCGTGCTGGCGACGATTACCGGTCTGATCGTGGGGCTGGTCGAGGGCGGCACTGCGGTGACGCTGGCCGGTGGCACGCAACTGCTCGCCGCTGCCGCGCTGGCCCGACACGCCGGCGTCGATACCACTGTACGGCTGGCGACGACGGTGTTCGTCGCCACCGACGAACGTGTCGACCTCCGGACCGCGGCCGGGGAGCTGAACGTCGAACTGACCGTCACCGACCCGGGCTTCGAGGGCCGCGACCACCCGGCGATGGACGCCTACGTCGCCGGCGAAGCAAAGGAAGGCGTCGGTATGGGTGGTGCGCTCGCACTGGCCGACGCCGCCGGCGTCCCGATGGACGAGGTTCGTGACCGAACCGTCACCGTCTACAACCGGCTGCTCGACGGCCAGGAACCGATGGGGGCGGACTCATGAGGGGACTCGTCCTCGGCGGCACCAGTTCCGGCGTCGGCAAGACCGTCGCCACCCTCGCGGTCCTTCGGGCCGTCGAGGACGCTGGCCACGCCGTCCAGCCCGCCAAGGCTGGTCCGGACTTCATCGACCCGAGCCACCACACGGTCGTCGCGGACCGCCCCTCGCGAACGCTGGACGCGTGGCTCGAAGGGGAAGACGGCCTCCGACGCAACTACCACCGCGGTGCCGGTGACCTCTGTCTCGTCGAGGGGGTGATGGGACTGTACGACGGCGACGGCTCCAGCACGGCGATGGTCGCCGAGGCGCTCGACCTCCCCGTCGTCCTCGTCGTGGACGCGAAAGCCGGCATGGAGAGCGTCGCCGCCACTGCACTCGGGTTCCGGGAGTACGCAACCCGCATCGGCCGCGACATCGACGTGGCCGGTGTCGTTGCTCAGCGCGCCCACGGCGGCCGCCACGCCGACGGCATCCGCGAGGCCCTACCCGCGGAACTCACCTACTTCGGCCGGATTCCCCCGACGCCCGAACTGGAGATTCCGGACCGCCATCTGGGCCTGGAGATGGGTGCGGAATCGCCTGTCGAGGACGACGCGCTCGCGGCGGCAGCCGAACACCTCCGCGTCGACGCGCTCCTGGACGCGGCACGGGAACCGCCAGAACCGGACACCGGGGATGGGAGCAACCCCAGTGCCGAAGGCTCGGCGGACGGCAGGGTCGCCGTCGCGGACGACGCTGCCTTCTGCTTCCGGTACCCGGCCACGCTGGAACGCCTCCGGGCCCGGGCCGACCTAGTGACGTTCGCACCCACTGACGGCGACGACCTGCCCGACTGCGACGGCGTCTATCTTCCCGGCGGCTACCCCGAGCTCTACGTCGACGAACTCGCGGCGGGCCCGGCGCTCTCGACCGTCGGCGACCGGGCAAGCGACGGTCTGCCGATTCTCGGCGAGTGCGGCGGGTTGATGACGCTCGCGGAGTCACTGACGACCGCCGAGGGCGAGACCCGCGAGATGGCCGGTGTCCTCCCCGCCGAAATCGAAATGCGCGACCGATACCAGGCGCTCGACCACGTCGAGATGCGGGCCACCGACGGGACACTCACCGCCGACGCTGGCGAGTGCCTTCGAGGGCACGAGTTCCACTACAGCGAAGCGTCGGTGGGCCGGGACGCCCGTTTCGCCTTCGAGATGGAACGCGGCGACGGGATGGACGGCGACTACGACGGCCTCACGGAGTATCGGACGCTGGGCACGTACGCGCACGTCCACCCGGAGAGCGGCGCATTCGACCGGTTTCTGGAGCAGCTCTGACCGGTTTCGGTCTGTCTAATCCACACGCTTAACAGATACCGATTCGCGTGGTTCACTCGTGCGCTATCGTACTCACAGCGGGCGGTCTCTGGGGAAGCGACGATGACGGTTCTCGATCAGTTCCGCCTGGACGGCGAGGTCGCACTCGTCACCGGGGCGGCAAGCGGCATCGGGGAGGCCTACGCCGAGGCGATGGCCGAGGCCGGTGCCGACGTGGCGCTCGCGGACATCGACACGTCGGGCCTCGCCGAGACGGCCGAGCAACTCCGAGCCGAGACGGAGGCGGCAGTTCTCTCCATCGAGACCGACGTGACCGCGGCGGACGACGTCGAGCGGATGGTCGAGCGAACCGTCGACGAACTCGGCGGACTGGACGTCTGTTTCGCGAACGCCGGTATCTCGGGGCTCGGTAACAAGATTACGAACGTCTCGCTGGAGGACTGGCGGGAGGTCAACGAGGTGAATCTCGACGGTGTGTTTCTGACGACCAGAGAGGCGGGCGCGGTCATGGAAAAACAGGGCCACGGTCGGCTCGTCGTCACCGCATCGATGCTGAGCTTCGTCGCGGAGCCTGCTATCGGAATCGGTCCGTACGTTGCCTCGAAAGGCGGGGTCAAACAGCTGACGAAACAACTCGCCGTCGAACTCGCCCCGACGGTGCGGGTCAACGCGGTCTGCCCGGGGTACGTTCGGACCAGCATCGGCCACGGACTCCTGACCGAGACCGCCGCCGAATCGCCGGCCGTCGAAGACCTCCACGACGAAATCGCGGGCCGGACACCGCTGGGGCGGTTCGCCGAACCGAAGGAGCTCAAGGGTATCGCTCTCTATCTCGCCTCCGAGGCGTCCTCGTACTGTACCGGTTCGACGTTCGTGATCGACGGGGGCTGGACCGCGATCTGAGCGGCGAAAAGCGGGTCAGTACACGTCTTCGAGGAACTCCCGAATCGCGGCGTTTGCCGCCTCGGGGTTCTCCGTATTCGAGGAGTGACCCGCCTCTGGAATCAGTTCCATCCGGGCGTCGGGGAGCTGGTCGGCCATCGGCTTGGCACGTTCGGGTTCGATCGAGATGTCCTCCTCGCCGTGGGTAATCAGGACTGGCACGTCGATCTCGTCCAGTCGGTCCGCGACACCGGGGCGGTGGAGCCAGGACTGAACCTCGTTGTAGACGGCGTCGCCGGGGTACGTGAGCCAGCGGTCCGTCCAGTGGTCGACGAGGTCGGCGTTCTCCTCGATGGTCGTCTCGCCGAACAGCATCTCCGAGACGATCTCCGTCATCGGCTCTGGGACGTCGCCGGCGGCTCTCGTCGACTCGATCCAGTCTGTGTAGAGGTCCTGTTCACTCTCGTCGTGGGGGGTCGCCATGCTGTCGATCAAGACGAGGCCATCGAGCATCTCGGGATACCGGAGGGCGAACCGAAGCGCCGTGAATCCGCCCATGGACATCCCGGCGAGGACACAGGAATCTACGTCTTTCGCGTCCATGAGGACCCGGCAGTCGTCGGCCAGGTCGGCCAGGTCGTAGGAGTCGTCGTACCGGTCGGTGCGGGCGCGGAGGTTGTACGCGATGGTTCGGTAGTCGTCGGAGAGGGCCGCTAGCTGGGGTTCGAACATCGTCCAGTCCATCAGCGTCCCGTGGGCGAACACGACGGGCGGTCCCGAACCGCGTTCCTCGGAGACGGTCTCGGTGCGATGGCGGTAGAGCTGTGTCGCCGGGTCTGGGTCCGCGGGCAGGTCTGACATGCCACGCACCACGGAGGCCGGGTGTAAAAACACTGTCTCCCAGCAGTGGGGGTCCGGACCGGGCGGAGCCGTGCCGGCCGCGGGTCTGACGGACGCAGGACGGGCGCGAGACGGGGCCACAACATTTAATCACACAAGACGGGTCGATACAGCAATGAGTGACTTGCGTGGGCTAGTTGAGGACCTCGTGTCCGAAGTGGACGCCGTTTTTCTCTTTTCCCCGAGTGTTTCGTTCTACGAGTTCTTCGAGGACGAAGACGACACGCCGGTCGTAGTCGTCGCACCCGAGGACTCGGTCGGCGCCGACGAGTTCGTCAAACTGCCGCTCGAATTCAACGACGTGGCCAGTCGCGTCCGATACGGGGTCGAAGGCGCGATGGAGCAGGGTCTCGTCGGCGACGAGGACGAGATCGCCTGTGCCGTCAGGACGTTCGACGGGGACATCGATACCCTGATGCGGGTCGAAGCCAGCGACTTCTCTGCCTCCGGCGTATACGAGTTGTTCGTCAACTCTCGGGCCGAGCCCTCCGTCATCCGGGACGTGCTCGAAGTGGCGGTCGAACTCGGAAAAAAGGGCCAGAAGGGCAAGCCCGTCGGCGCACTGTTCGTCGTCGGGGACGCGGGGAAAGTGATGAACAAGTCCCGTCCGCTCTCCTACAACCCTTTCGAGAAGTCCCACGTTCACGTCGGTGACCCCATCGTGAACGTGATGCTCAAGGAGTTCTCCCGGCTAGACGGTGCGTTCGTCATCTCCGACTCGGGGAAGATCGTCTCCGCCTATCGCTACCTCGAACCCTCGGCAGAGGGCGTCGACATCCCCAAAGGTCTGGGGGCGCGTCACATGGCTGCTGGCGCGGTCACGCGAGACACGAACGCCGTGGCCATCGTCCTGAGCGAGAGTGACGGCCTCGTCCGGGCGTTCAAAGGCGGTGAACTGATACTCGACCTCGACCCGGAGGAGTACTGATGTCACTGCACGAGTCGGTTCTGCGGTACCTGACGAGTTCGCCCTTTCTCGCCGCGAGCACGATTTTCGTCCTCGGACTGAGCGCCGGCTACCTGCTGGGTCGGTTCGTCAGGCGGGTGTTGCGGGCCATCGGTCTCCCGGACGCGGTCGAGGGGACGGCCTTCGAGCGAAGCGCGCGCGGCCTCGGCACGTCGACGGTCGGCCTGCTCTCACAGCTCGTGTCTTTCTCCGTGTATCTCGGGACGACTATCGCGGCGCTCGATGTGGCCGGGCTGCTGCCGATGGCGGCCGTTCTTCCGTTCTTCGCCGCCGTCCTCCCCCAGGTGGTCATCGCCGTGCTGGCGGTCATCGCTGGACTGGTCGTGGGTGACAAGGCGGCGCTGCTGGTCAGCGAACTCCTACGCGGCGTCAAACTCCCCGAAGCCGGGCTGATCCCGTCGCTCGTCAAGTACAGTATCTTCTACATCGCCGGGCTGATCGCCTTGAACCAGCTCAACGTCTCCACACAGGCCCTGCTCATCATGCTGGCCGCGTACGTCTTCGGCGCGATATTTCTCGGCGGACTGGCTTTCCGCGACCTGCTGTCGGCCGGTGCGGTCGGGGTTTACCTCCTGCTGCACGAGCCTTACAGCATCGGGGACGAGATCCGTGTCGGTGACCGCACGGGCGTTGTTCAGGAGGTAGACCTGTTCGTCACACACGTCGAGAACGACGGCACCGAGTACATCATCCCGAACCAGCAGATTCTGCGGAAGGGAATCGTCCGGATCCGAGAGTAAAACGACGACGGCGCTGTCTCCCCGCCCTACTCACTCACCCCGCTCGTTACCTAATAACGGGGGCTCAGCGCCTGTAGTCAGCTAAACTTCCTCCGCCGGGACACCCGCGACCGTGGCATCCGGGGGCACGTCCTCGGTGACCAGCGAATTCGCCGCGACCTGTGCGCCCGCGCCGACCTCAACGCCCGGCAACACGATGGCCCCCGCGCCGATCATCGCCCGCTCGCCGACGACGACCTCGCCAGTCCGGTACTCCTCCTGCAGGAACTCGTGGCAGAGCAGGGTGACGTCGTAGCCGATGATGGCGTGGTCTTCGACGGTGACGAGTTCGGGCCAGAACACGTCCGGCGTCGACTCCAGCCCCCAAGACACCCCCTCGCCGACGGTGACACCGATGCGGCGCAGTAGCCAGCTCTTCAGCCGGAGGCTCGGCGCGATTCGAGCGAGGACGATCACCACGTAGTTGAGACAGACGCGGACGAAACTGCGCGCCTCCAGCCAGTGCTGGAGGGAGTTTCTCGGCCCCCGTGTGACGTGAACGGTAGTGGCCTCGTGGCGTTCGGGACGGCTCCCCTGGTCGCCGCTCCCGTCGCTTGTTTCCGCCCCCGAACCGTCCGCTTGGTCGTCAGTCACGACCGCCGGTTGGAGAGCGACCGACATCAAAGGTGCCCATCGGCTACCCGACGCCGGTGTCCACGGCCGGGTTGACGGGACGTCTGCTCACCGCCCGAAGCCTACCGGGGCTGAAAACCACCCCGTCCCGGTCGCCGGGTGGGTGGTCGCTTAGTCGCGTAACTCCGCCATGTGGTCGATGCGACGCTGGACGAGGTCGGGCTTGCCGATGTCGTGGCGGACGCGCAGGCCTTCGGAGCCGGTGCGCTGGAGTGCGTCCTCGGCGACGTCTTCGGCCTCGGTGATCGAATCGGCCACACCGACGACGGCGAAAGAACGGGAGGTCGTCGTGTAGATGCCGTCGTCGCGCTCGTCGACCGAGGCATAGAAGAGGAGCGCGTCGCCCGCGGACTCGGTGTCGATCTGGACCCTCGCGCCGGCCTCGGGGTCGGTCGGGTAGCCGTCCGGAACGGCGTACTTACAGACGGTGGCCTGGCGCTGGAAGGCCAGTTTCGGCAGTTTCTCCCCGTCGCGAGCAGCCGTCAACACGTCGAGGAAGTCTGTGTTCAGCACGGGCAGGGTGTTCATCGCCTCGGGGTCGCCAAAGCGAGCGTTGAACTCGACCACTTTGATGCCCTCGGTGGTGAGCATGAACTGGCCGTACAGTACCCCTTTGTAGCCGTCCAGCGCGTCCACGACGGCACGCAGTACGTCCACAGCGCCGTGGTACTCGTCTTCGGTCATGAACGGGAGTTCCAGCGACGCGTCGCTGTAACTGCCCATGCCACCCGTGTTGGGCCCCTCGTCGTCCTCGTACGCACGTTTGTGGTCCTGCACGGCGGGCGTGACACGCAGCTCGCCGTTGGCGACGAACGCCTGAATGGTGAACTCCTCGCCGATCAGTCGCTCTTCGAGGACGATCCGGTCGTAATCCGAATCGCGGATGTACGCCTTGGCTTCCTCGGCGGTCACCTGGTCGCCGATGACCCGGACACCCTTGCCGCCGGTGAGGCCGGCAGGCTTCACCGCGAGGTCGCCGTCGTAGTCGTCGATGTACTCGCAGGCGGCTTCGGCGTCCCGGAACTCCTCGAAGTCGGGACAGCCCGGCACCTCCTCTTTCTCCATGAAGCGGCGCTGGAATCCCTTGTCCGTCTCGATGCGAGCCTCCGCCTCCTGCGGGCCGAACGTGTAGATGCCCGCGTCGTCCAGCGCGTCGGCGACACCGGCTTCCAGCGCCGCTTCCGGGCCGATGACCGCGAGGTCGGCACCCACGTCCTCGGCGTAGGAGACGACCGCGGGCGGGGTCGTCGTGTCCAGCGTCTCGAAACCTTCCGAGAGCTCGGCGATGCCGGGATTCCGGTTGCCGGCACAGGCGTACAGGTCGGCGTCGTCGGCCAGCGCGCGAGCGATGGCGTGCTCGCGACCACCGCCGCCCACCAGCAGCACGGTCTCTGTCATAGGGGAACCCGCGAACTACGCTCACGTAAGCGTTGCCATAGAGCCCACCGGAGGCCCCGACGGATGCGTCCCCGCTCTCAAGTATCCGGCCCGCGTAACCACTCTATGACCGACGCGGCCCCCATCGACCGCAATCGTCTCGACGCGGAAGAGAGCCCGTATCTCCGCCAGCACGCTGACAATCCGGTCAACTGGCAACCGTGGGACGACGACGCCCTCGACGCCGCCCACGAACGCGACGTACCGATCTTCCTCTCGGTCGGCTACTCGGCCTGTCACTGGTGTCACGTCATGGAGGAGGAGTCCTTCGAGGACCCCGACATCGCACGCACGCTCAACGACGACTTCGTCCCGATCAAGGTCGACCGCGAGGAACGACCTGACCTCGACTCGATCTATCAGTCCATCTGCCAGATGACACAGGGGACCGGCGGCTGGCCGCTCTCCGTGTTCCTCACACCCGACGGCGAGCCGTTCTTCGTCGGGACGTACTTTCCGCCCGAATCCAAACGCGGGATGCCCGGCTTCGGCGAGTTGCTCTCGGACATCTCGGAGAGTTGGGAGGCCGAGCGCGAGGAGATCGAGCAACGCGCCGAGAAGTGGACGGACGCGGTCCGGGGCGAACTCGAGGAGACACCCGAATCCGCCGGCGACGCCCCGATGGAGACCCTCGACGCGGCCGCGCAGGCCGCCGTCCGCGGGGCCGACCGCGACCACGGTGGCTGGGGCCGCGGCCAGAAGTTTCCCCAGGCCGGGCGCATCCACGTTCTCCTGCGCGCCCACCAGCAGACGGGCCGCGAGGAGTACCGCGCGGTCGCCACCGAGGCGCTCGACGCGATGGTCGAGGGCGGCCTCTACGACCACGTCGGCGGTGGTTTCCACCGCTACTGCACGGACCGAGACTGGACCGTCCCGCACTTCGAGAAGATGCTGTACGACAACGCCGAGATTCCGCGCGCGCTACTGTCGGGCTACCAGGCGACGGGCGACCAGCGCTACCGCGAGTACGCGCTGGAAACCCTGGAGTTCGTCACTCGAGAGCTCCAGCACCCAGACGGAGGCTTTTTCAGCACGCTCGACGCCCAGAGCGAGGCTGAGTCCGGCGAGCAAGCGGAAGGCGCGTTCTACGTCTGGACGCCCGAGGCGGTCCGGGAGGCCGTCGACGGTGTGGACTTCGAGGCCGTGGCTGCCGACACCGCCGCCGACCTGTTCTGTGACCGCTACGGCGTCACCGACCCCGGGAACTTCGAGGGCCAGACGGTACTGACGGTCGTGGCCGGCGTCGACGACCTCGCGGACGCCTACGACCTCGACTCCGACACGGTAGCGGCGGTCCTCGACCGGGCGACGGCGGCCGTCTTCGCGGCCCGCAGGGGTCGGCCGCGGCCGCGGCGCGACGAGAAAGTCCTCGCCGGCTGGAACGGACTGATGCTGTCGACGTACGCCGAGGCCGGCCTCGTCGCGGGTCCCGAGGCCGCCGAGCCGGCCGTCGAGGCGCTCGATTTCATCCAGGAACGCCTGTGGGACGCCGAAGAGGGCCGGCTCGCCCGACGGTACAAAGACGGCGACGTGAGCGTCGACGGCTACCTCGAAGACTACGCCTTCCTCGCGCGGGGTGCGTTCGACCTCTATCAGGTCACGGGCGACGTGGATCACCTCGCGTTCGCGCTTGATCTCGCGCGAGCCATCGAGGCGAACTTCTGGGACGCCGACGCGGGGACGCTGTACTTCACGCCGGCCGACGGCGAGGGACTGGTCGCGCGCCCCCAGGAACTCACCGACCAGTCGACGCCTTCTAGCGCGGGGGTCGCCGCCGGTCTGTTGTTCGCACTCGATCACTTCCTGCCCCGCGACGAGTTCGCCGACATCGGGGAGACCGTGCTGGCGACGCACGGACACGAGATTGAATCCGACCCGTTGCGCCACGCGTCGCTCGTGCTGGCCGCCGACGGTTACGAGCGCGGCGGCTACGAGCTCACCGTCGCCGCCGAGTCACTTCCCGGAGACTGGCGGGAGACCGTCGGCGAGACGTATCTCCCGGGTCGTGTCCTCACGCGCCGGCCGCCGGACGCCGACGAGTTGGCAGCGTGGCTCGACCGACTGGAACTCGACGAGGCCCCGCCGATCTGGGCCGACCGAGACGCACGCGACGGGGAGCCGACGGTGTACGCCTGTCGGGCGTTCACCTGTTCGCCCCCACGCCACGACATCGGGGCGGCCCTGGACTGGCTCGAAACCAGCGACTGACCGGCCACAACGTGGTTTCGGGCCGCTCCGGGCCGGTCGGGCCACTCAGGCAGTCGTTTCGATGTCTTCGAGCTCGTCGGCGAGGGCGACGGCAACGGGAACCTCCGCGTCCTCGACGAACCGGGCGAGTTCCTCGCCCGTCTCGGAGTCCACGACGGCGACCGTCGGAATGTACTCGATGCCGTACTCTTCGACGCCAGGGCCGGTCTTCGACCCGTCGTCCTCCTTCTCCGTCGGGTAGTGTTCGATCCGGTCCTCGGAGACCCCTGCCGCTCTCAGGGCCGCACCGAAGGCCGGTAGCTGTGACCGACAGTCCCTGCACCAGTCGCCACCCCAGACTTTGACCACAACGTCCTCGGCGAGGGCACGGAGCGTCTCGACCGTTTCCTCGTACGAGTCCGCGTCCCAGACCGGGTCCGGTTCCATCGTCGCGAGTCGTCCGTCGCTCATACCCCATCAACACGGTCGGCGGTCTTAATGTGTCCGCTCCAGACGGGTCGGCGGTCGCGCCCGTCTGTCAGTCGCTCGTCCGGCAGCTCCCGGCGACGTCGCCTGCCCGCGCTCTGGAACCGGGCGCGCACGGGCGTCTCGGCGCACGGAATCTGTGTCGGACGAGCGCGAGCAAGCACACTGCGAGCGGCGTCGGCGACCGAGGCACGCACTGCCGACGGCAGTGAGCACTTAACCCGGGGTGGCATAGCGGTGGCAAATGCACTCGTCGATTCTGGAAACCGTCGGGTCACCGTTAGTGCAGGTCAAGTCACCACCAGGGGCGACCGTCGCCGCGAAGGTGGAGTCAAAGAACCCGGGTGGGTCGGCCAAGGACCGCCCCGCACTGGCGATGGTCGAGGCCGCCGAGGCCGCCGGCGACATCGAACCCGGCGACCACCTCGTCGAACCCACGAGCGGCAACACCGGCATCGGCCTCGCGCTGGTCGCCGCCGCGAAGGGGTACGACATCACCATCGTCATGCCCGCCTCCAAGTCAGCGGAACGGCGCAACCTGATGGAGGCCTACGGTGCGAACCTCGAACTCGTGGCCGGTGAGATAGAGGACGCGAAGGAGATGGCCGACCGCCTCGAAGCCGAGGAGGGCATGGTCCAACTCCGGCAGTTCGAGAATTCCGCCAACCCCGAGGCCCACTACCGGACGACCGGCCCCGAGATTCTGGAACAGTTGGGCGACCGCACCCCCGACGCCTTCGTCGCCGGCGTCGGCACCGGCGGGACGCTCTCGGGAACGGCACGCCGCCTGGTCGAAGCGTTCCCCGAGATGACGGTCGTCGCCGTCGAACCCGAAGCCAACGCCGTCCTCTCGACCGGCGAACCGGGCTCCGACGACTTCCAGGGCATGGGCCCAGGCTTCGTCAGCGACAACCTCGATACCGAGTTGATCGACTCGGTCGAGACCGTCAGCGTCGACGCGGCCGAGGCGGAGTGCCGCCGCCTCGCCCGTGAGGAGGGAGTGCTGGTCGGACAGTCGTCTGGCGGGACCAACGTCGTCGCCCGCCGCGTCGCCGAACGGCTCGCAGACACCGACGCCGCGTGCCCACCTTCCCCCGACGAGGGCGGCCCCGGCCCGGGAATCGTCGTGGACGGCGACCGGCCAGCCGACCCCGGAGACGAGGCGTTCGCCGACTGCCCCCTCGTCCTCACCGCCTTCTGGGACTCCGGCGAGCGCTACATGTCGACCGGGATGTTCGAGGAGTGAATTTTTCCGTCGGGGGGACTCGCCTGTGGCGAACCCCCTGGTAAAAGAGTACTAGAAGAACCGACCGTCACGCTCGGCTCTGCGAACCTCGGCGACAGTGACCCACGCTCCCGCCGCTCGCGGGGATGCTTGACGTGCCGCAACCGCCCCGCGACCGCAGTCGTCCCGCGGCCCCTATCGCTGTTTCTCGCCACCGAACTCGTCTTCTGCCACCCTGACGAGGAGCGTCTCGGAGACGTCTCGGAGGTCATATGCCGGAAGCTCCGGACCGGTCCGTGCGGCGTACATCGGTTCGACCAGCGCCGGGGCCGTCTCGATAGTCCCGCCCCCGTCGCTCACCTCGTCGTCCTCGCCATCGTCCTCGGACCTGTGGTCGGTTCCGCCCGTGTTCGTGCGGTCGTCGTCTTCGCGGTCAGATTCGTGCTCGACACCGTAGATTTTGAGGAAGCGCTCGGTCTCGTCGGTCGGCAGGTCGTCGTCGCGGACGGCGGCCGCCAAGTCCCGAGAGAGCCACTCGGCCTCGCTGACGCTCGAATCGCGGAGGAACGCGTCGCGGGTGAACCGGACGAGGTACCAGTTCAGGTCGTTCAGGAGCGCGACGGCCGCCCCCAGGCTCACCGTCTCGACGACGACGGTGTTCTCGAATGGCTCCCGCAGGTCGTAGGTCGCGAGGGCGTGCCGGGCCGTCTCACGCGAGAGCAACTCGTACCGGAGGTTCACGTCCGGGTCGCCGACGAGACAGACCTGCGTCATACTCGCCGGAACAGCGCGGCGAGACAAATCGGTTTCGACTCTCCAGGGACAGCGTCGGCCCGACAGCACGACGAGCGGACGGTGCGGCGGCTTGAGACACCGGTCGACGGGACGACCGACGGTTAGAACGTCGAGAGGGCGCCCTCGATGGCACGTTCGGTGATCGCGGTCACGTCCGCCAGCCGTTCGTCGACGATGGCGGTCACCTCGTCCTCGATGTCGGCGACCGAGACACCGTCTTCGGTGACGACGTGTGCGTCCGCGACGTGTGGCTGGTCGATGGGCCGCCCGATCTGACTGAGCAGGCGGATCTGGAGTTCACGGATGCCGTCGACCTCCTCGACGACGGCTTCGGCCACGTCCGTCGACAGCAGATTGTATATTTTCCCGATGTGATTGACGGCGTTTTTGCCGCTCGTGGCTTCCATACTCATCGGGCGGTTGGGTGTGATGAGGCCGTTCGCACGGTTGCCCCGCCCGACGGAGCCGTCGTCGCCCTGCTCGGCGGAGGTGCCGGTACACGTCAGGTAGATCGCGCCCTCCTCGTAGTCGTCGGCGGTGTTGACGTGGACGGTGACTGACCGGTCCGTGAGGGAACGGGCCAGCTCACCCACGTACTCCCGGACGCCCTCGACGGCCTCGCGGTAGGCGTCGAGGTCCCCGACGTGTTCGTCGATCATCGCGACGGCGACGGTCACGTCGACGTGGTCGCCCTCTCGTTTGCCCATCACTTTCACGTCCGGTCCGACCTCCGGGTTCTCGTCGGCGTACTCGCCGTTGAGCCGGCGCTCGGTCTCGTAGACGATCCGCTCGGTTTCGGTCAGTGGCGCGTGGCCGACGCCGAAGCTCGTGTCGTTCGCCATCGGAACCGCACCGTCGTCGCCGAACACGTCTCTGAGGTCCCCGCTTCCCTCGCCGAGTTTCACGTCGACCACGATGTCTCGACCCACGTCGAGTTGTGGAATCTCCTCGTTGAGGTACGCCCGAGCGGCTTCCAGCGCGATGGTCTCGGCCGGGATCTTCGTCCCCTCGTACTCCTTGGTCGCGCGGCCGACGATCAGCAGGTAGATCGGTTTCTGCACCTCGCCGCCGCCGAAGGCCGGGGCGGCACTGCCCGCGACCAACTGGGTCTCGTCGGTGTTGTAGTGCAGCGGCTTCCCCACCCGTTCGAGGTATGCCTGTGCGAGCGCCTGTGAGACGCGCTCGGCCACGCCGTCACAGATGGAGTCCGGATGTCCGATACCTTTGCGCTCGACGATCTCGACTTCCTGGTCCTCGACTGCGAGCCGATTCGTCGGCTCGACCCGAATGTTCCGCTCGGTCATTATCCGTGCCTTTGCAGGTGGGGATGCTATAACTTCCGGAAATGTCGATACTAACAGAATTACTTTCAGGTATCTTGCTCCGCGAGTATCATACCGAGATACGACGTCCTGATTCCGTCTTCTGGGTCCAGGTCGAGAGAGCGCAGAAGGTCCTTTGCGGCCTCGCGCTCGGTGGGGACGTCGGCTTCGTGTTCGCATCCGGTTTCGACCTCGACGAACTCGCCGACCGTCGCCACCGAGTCGAGGGTGACGGTGAATTCGTCGACTCGAAATCGCGTGCGTTCTTTTTCGACGGTCGCGGCCGGCTCGAACCCCAGCGACTCGAAGATGGCCTGGACGCGCTCGTGGTCCGCCACCTCGGATTCGAGCTCCTCACGGGTCTTCGACTCGGCGTCGACGAGCGGTCCCTTGTATGTCAGTTCGGTCAGAGTACCCTCATCGTCGCGTTCCTCGCGGAGCCGCAACGCCTCGTCGGTCTCCCCGAAGTCTCGGTGGGGCGCGTCGAAGTAGGTATCGACCTGTTCGACGGTCCCGAGTGGGTCGCCGTCCAGGTCTGCCAGTCGGTTCCGGACGGTCGCGTGGTCGGCGCGGAGCTTGATTTCGACCTCGTACATACCGTTCGATTCCCGCGGTCGAACTAAAACGGCCGGGGTCCACCGGTTCTCGCGACCACGGCACGGAGATCGCTCGACGTCCCGGCCTGTTCTGTGGGCCGGGTCGAAACGTTGTGCTTATACGCGTAACCCATGACCATCAGGGTATGAGTGACGAAGCCGAGGCCGACGAGGCCGAACAGGCCGATGACGTAGCCGAGAACGAGGAGACAGCTGAGGCCGAACAGACTGGACTCCAGGCGGGCGACTTCGTTGAACTGGACTACACCGCTCGCACCGTCGAGGAAGACGGCATGGTCGTCGACACGACCGACCCCGAAGTCGCCGAAGCCGAGGGACTCGACGAGGAAGACCGCGAGTTCGAGCCCCGGAAGCTCGTACTCGGCGAAGGGTTCCTCTTCGAGGCCGTCGAGGACGACATCATCGGGGGTGAGATGGGCGACAGCGGCACCGTCGAGATTCCCGCCGCCGAGGCGTTCGGCGAGTTCGACGAGGACGACGTCCGCACCGTGAGCGTCAACAAGATTCCCGAAGACGACCAGTACCCCGGCGCGCAGGTCCAGGTCGACGGTGAGCAGGGTCGAGTCGAGACTCTCGTCGGCGGCCGTGCCCGCGTCGATTTCAATCACCCGCTAGCCGGCGAAGACATCGAGTACGACTACGAGGTCGTCGGCGAGGTCGACGACCAGCTCGAACAGGCTCGGAGCCTCTTCGATATGTACCTCGGAATGGACCTGGAGATGTGGGTCCAGACCGACGAGGTCGAGGAGGAGGAACTCGTCCAACCCGACGAGGACGACGTCGACGAGGACGAGGAACCCGAACCCGAGACCGAAGTTGTCGAGGTCGAAAAGGAGACGCTCTACATCGAGGCCAACCCACAGCTCAGCATGAACCAGCAGTGGATGATGCAGAAACAGCAGATCTGTCAGCAGGTTACCGACCTGCTCGGCCTCGACCGCGTAATCGTCCAGGAGATTCTCGACGGCTCCGGGATGGGCATGGGGATGGGCGGCATGATGGGCGGCATGGGTGGCGGCCCGGGCGACGAGGATATCGAGGAGGCTCTCGAAGACGCCGACGTGGACGCGGACGAAATTATGGAAGAAATCGAAGGCGCGGCCGAAGAGGCCAACGAGTAATCTCGTCACCTCGGTCGCCCTGGTTTTTATACTCGACGCAGTCGGCTCGCCCGCTGTGTCCCCGGTCAATAATCACTCACAGGTTGGGCTGCTGTTTTATCAGATAGTGGTGTGTAATACAAACGGTTCCGCAACAATCGACTGCGGAGCCGAGTTCACACATGCTCGATACAGCCACTGCCGCGGCAACGAGATTGGCACAGCCGGATGCACTGCTACAGACGAATGCAATCGATATGCTGCGTGAGGACACACTGTTGAGCGCGTCGCTGTGGGTAAACGTCGCACTGGCCGGACTCGCGATACTGGTTTTCGTTTATATGGGCCGAAACGTAGAGACGCCACGTGCTCGGTTGATATGGGTATCGACACTTCTGGTACCGCTCGTCTCCATCGCCAGTTACTCCGCACTGCTCTCCGGACTGACCATCGGCACACTGGAGATGCCCGCCGGGCACGCGCTGGCCGGCGAATCGGTGCTTTCCCCGTGGGGTCGCTACCTGACGTGGACACTCTCGACACCGATGATTCTGCTGGCGCTCGGTCTGCTCGCTGGCACGGACACGGCGAAGCTGTTCACCGCAATCACCATGGACATAGGGATGTGTGTGACGGGGCTGGCCGCCGCGCTCACCACCCAGTCGTACCTGCTCCGGTGGGCGTTCTACGGAATCAGTTCGGCCTTCTTCCTCGTCGTTCTCTACATCCTGTTGGCCGAGTGGCCCGCCGACGCGGTCGAGGCCGGGACTGCAGACATATTCGGGACGCTGAAAGTGTTGACCGTTGTCCTGTGGCTTGGGTATCCGATTCTCTGGGCGCTGGGCACGGAAGGTCTCGCGTTACTCGACGTGGCGGTCACGTCTTGGGGCTACTCGGGACTCGACATCCTCGCGAAGTACGTGTTCGCGTTTCTGCTGTTGCGCTGGGTCGCGGGCAACGAGCAGACGGTTTCGACGGCTCCGCCCGCGGCGACGGCGGCGGCCACCGACGACTGACACTCAGGCGATATCTCGGGAGGTGTCGATGGAGACCTCCTCCACGAGGTCTAATTTTATAACGTCCGACGGCGCACGGCCACCACGGAATTTCGGAATCGCCAGCCGGTTCTCAACGTCGTCGCCGTTGGTACCGGTTTCAAGCTGGAAAATCACGTCGGCGAAATGCTCCGTCGAGTCCCGCAATCGTGGGATCTGGTGGCCGGTCAGACAGTGCAAGACGGCCAGTGACCCCGTATTGAAGATGTGGTTCTGCAGGTCGTTCATGAAGTTGCGAAACCGGGAGGGCGGTTCCTGAGTCTCCAGAACGTTCACCGGGTCGACGATGAGATTCGAGGTCTCCGGGAGCGCGGAGACCAGTTTGCCGGCGTTGTCGAGCGGCGCTTCCCCGGGAATGTGCCGAACGGTCGGATCGCCCGTCTCGGTCGGCGAGTTGCGGATGCTGTCGGAGACGGCCTCTTCGGAGCGGTCGAGCGAGAGGTACAGCGTGCCCCGCGTCGCGGTCAGTTCGTAGAGAAATAGCTCCGCCTGACTGGCCGGGTCGGCACAGAGTGCGACGATACTACCGGCCGGGATTCCGCCGTTGAGCTTCCGGTCGAGAACGTCGATCCCGGTCCGGAGCCGATTCTCCATGTCAGTTTGACTCAAGCGTACCCAACAGATTAAATATTCCGTTGTTGAACCTTTCTTGCGAGGGCCTGATAGGCCGTAGGAAGCGGTTCCGTCGGGCGATCTCCACTCGAAACGTAGGAGACGCGTGCCGCGACCGGACAGTTCATTACGGCCCGCGCAGTCTCGGCCGGAACGGTCGTCGCGTCGTCGGTCGGACAAGTCTCGACCAGCACCGTGCCCAACGCTGGCGCGTCGAGTTCGCGCGCCATCGCGGCGGTCTTGACAGCATCCCGTAGCGACCGCCGCCGGGGTGTCGACACGACGACCGTCCGGTCGGCAGCACGTAACGGGCCGACAGCGTCGGCCATCGCGCCGGCGGGACAGTCGAGAAGCACCAGCCCGTCCCACCCGCGCAAGCGGGACACGGCAGTGTCGACGTCGTCCGTGTCGGCGCTCGTCGCCGAGAGGACCGCCAGTTCGGGGTACTCTGTGGGGGTGTGGGCGACGCTCGTGAGTCGGTGTCCGTCGGCGACGGCAGCGAGGCCGGGTCGGCCAGGGACACCGGCGACGCGGTGGAGGTCCGGCATCTCCACGTCGGCGTCGACCAACAGTGGGGAGCGGCCGTCTGCGGCGAGCGCGCGTCCGAGTCGGTACGTCGTGGTCGTCTTCCCGCACCCCCCTTTCCCGCCGGCTATCGCGAGCATGGCGGTCGGTGGTCGCGGTTTCGGTCAAGAAGTTTCGGCGCTCGTCCCGGGTCGTCCCAGCTAACGGGGGATTCAAGAGGCCGCGGGTCGCGGATTTTCTCAATGCCCCAGGACCACATCATCAGCGCGAAACACCTCTCGCGTGCCGGCATCGAGTCGGTGCTGGATCGCGCGGCCGAGATCGCCGCCGATCCGGACGCGGTGGCCGACCGGCACGCCGGGAAGTTGCTCGGGATGCTCTTTTTCGAGCCGAGTACCCGCACGAAGATGAGCTTCTCCGCGGCGATGAAACGACTGGGTGGTGACATCGTCGACATGGGCCCGGTCGACCAGTCGAGCGTTAAGAAAGGCGAGAGTCTCGCCGACACCGTCCGTGTCGTTGAGGGCTACGCCGACGCCCTCGTGATGCGTCACCCGCTAGAGGGGTCGGCGAAGATGGCCAGCGAGTTCGTCGACGTGCCCCTCATCAACGCAGGTGACGGGGCCGGCCAGCACCCGACACAGACCCTGCTCGACCTCTACACGATCCGGGAGGCGGCGGGCTTCTCGAACCTGACGGTAGGAATCATGGGCGATCTAAAGTACGGACGGACGGTCCACTCGCTCGCACACGCACTGACGACCGTCGGCGCCCAGCAACAGTTCGTCAGCCCAGAGAGCCTGAAACTTCCCCGCGGCGTCCGGTACGACCTCCACGAGGCGGGGGCCTCGATGCGGGAACACACCGACCTCGAAGAGGTGCTCGGCGGTCTGGACGTGTTGTACGTCACCCGGATTCAGGCCGAACGCTTCCCGGACGAGGACGAGTATCGCAAGGTGGCCGGAGAGTACCAGATCGACGCCGAGACGCTGTCGGCAGCCAAAGACGACCTGGTCGTGATGCACCCGCTGCCTCGCGTCGACGAGATCGCGCCCGACGTGGACGAGACCGAACACGCGCGATACTTCCAGCAGGCACACAACGGCGTGCCTGTCAGGATGGCACTGCTAGACATCATCCTGGAGGGGAATCTATGAGCAACGAACAGGAACTCCGCGTCAGCAAGATCACACAGGGAACGGTCATCGATCACGTCACGGGCGGGCAGGCGCTGAACGTCCTGGCGATTCTTGGCATCGACGGCTCCGGCGGCGAGGAGGTCTCCATCGGAATGAACGTCCCGTCCGAACGCCTCGGCCGAAAGGACGTGGTGAAGGTCGAAGGGCGGGAGTTGAGTCAGGACGAGGTGGACGTGCTCTCGCTCATCGCACCGGCCGCGACGATCAACATCGTCCGGGACTACGACGTGGTGGAGAAACACCGTGTCGAGCGACCCGGCGAAGTAATGAGCGTGCTGCGGTGTCCCAACCGCAACTGCATCACGAGCAAAGACGAACCGGTCGACTCCCGTTTTGCCGTCCTCGAAGAGGGCGTGCGGTGTGCCTACTGCGACACGATCATTCGAGAGTCCATCGCCGACCACATCCACGTCGGCTGACTCACTCGGCGCGCAGGCTCAACACGGCGACGCTTCCCCGAGAGTCGGCCCCCGAACCCGGTTGGTCTTCGGTACGGACGTCACCGCCGAACGAAGCCGTGATTCAGTCGACGCGCCACAGGCCCACGCCGTTGCTGTGGGTCAACTGGGTTACCGCCGCCTCGCCGGTGACGACTGCGCGCTCGTGATTCGGGATACTCGGCCCGTCGTCTTCGGCGTGTTCATCGCGTTCTCGACGAGATTGAGATTCGCCAGGGCGATTCGGAGTGACTCGTTGCCCCTGACAGAGACGACCTCATCGAGTGCGGTTTCGACCGTCGCCTCCGGGTACTGCTCCCGGAGGTCGTCGACGACCGCCGCGACTATCTCCGTGAGGTCGACGGTCGAGGTGTCCTGGACCCGGGTGTCGACCGGTTCCTGGACCCACCTGATCTCGTCGCTGGTCGCCACGAGTGCGAACGCGGTCTCCCGTATCCGCTGTACGTGCCCGGCGACCGACGCCGATTCGGCCTCTATCTCGGCCAGTTCCGCATGCTCGATGACGGTCGTCGGGTCGTTTTGGAGGCCGTGCCCGAGGAGGCGGTTGGTCACTTCCAGGTGTCGTGACAGGCGTTTCCGGTCTGAGATGTCACGCGTGATCTCCGCCGTGCCGCGAAACCCCTCGTCGAACGGCGAGACGGCGACGTGTGTCTCGCATGGGATTGCTTGGCCGTTTTTGCTGACGATGTCGTGTTCGAATTTCGCACTCGGACCGAGTGGGCCGTCCTCGGAGGCGATCCGTTGGACGAGACTCCGAGCGCGTTCCATCCACTCTTCGGTCATGCCGATGCGGGCGCCCCCATCGCCGGAGCCACCGGGTTCGTGCCCCGAGAGGTCGTACAGCGCCTCGCGTACGACTGCCGCCGACGGAGCCCCCGTGACCGTCACTGTGTTCGTGGCCGCGTCGAGCGCATCGGTCACGTTCTCGTCCTCGCATTCGGGCACGACGAGTTTATTATCATCTGTCAACACACCTGCTAGAGGACGGGACGCAAATGAGCGACGCCTGGACGTGTATTTGATACCCACCCCGGAAAGATTATGCCACAACCGTTCGTTTCACGTCTTGCAATGTCGAAGAAACTTAAGCTCGCCGCTGCCCTGGTCGCCATCGTCCTCGTGTACCGCCTCGCGGTCAAGAGGTGAGTCGGTAGCAGCCGACGTATCGCTCGCGAATCGCCCCGGTCCCCGACGGGCTTTTCCCGACTGCTACGTACTCACACATATGTACGGCGTCGTCACCCGTAACGAGGAAGAGCTGGTCTGGTCGGAGTTCGACCGGTCGTTCTACGAGGTCAAAGACGTCACCGGCCGGGCCGCCGAACCCGTCTCCGAGGGAATCAGTATGGTATCGTGTTTCGGCGACAACGCGGCGGCAGACGCCAACCCCGAACTCGTCCCGGTCTCCGAAGACGGGAAACCCGCCACGCGGGACCGTCGATACTTCGACTGGGCCTACGTCTGCCCGACCCGCGACGACTACCGCGAGGGGTTGCTCGAAATCGTCGCGGACGCGGCCGCGGTGACGCCGGACGTGCGACTCGACGACGTTGGGTTTCCCCGCCCGGAGTACTGTCACTGTGACCGCTGTGAGCGGCGGTTCGCCGAGAGCAGCACGGAGGACTGGTTCGAGTGGCGAGCCGACCTGATAACCGATTTCGTCCGCGAGGCTCGTGAGCACGTCCCCGGCGACCTCTACCTGACGCTGTACCCCGACCCATACCCCGGCCATATCTACGAGCGGGCCGGACTGGACGTGGACGCGCTCTCCGCGTTCGTCGACGAGTTCGTCGTCCCAATCTACGACATGGCGTACACGACGACCTACTGGCTCGAGATTATCGCTTCCGGGTTCGCCGACGCCCTCGACGAGCCGTTCAGCGTCGAGTTGTACGCCGTCGACGTCGACATCGACAACCTCATCGGCGCCGCCGAGGTTGCCGACGAATACGGAGAGAGTGTCCTGTTCGGTTACGACGCGAGCAACGCCCGGGCGACACTCCGGCGCATGAACGCCGACGACCGCGACGGCGAGGAGTTCGGCGCCTAACCGGCCTGAACGTCGTTCTCGAACGTCTCGTTCCCGGCTGGCGTGACCGCCGTCGAAAAAAGGACTCCCCCGTTGCTCTGGATTGCGAGCCCTTCCATCGCTCCGAACCGCACTTCGAACTGCATCTCGGCGGAACTCCCTGCCGAGAGGGTCCCGACTGTTGCCGTTCCGGCCCAGACCTGCTCGTTCGGCTCACCACTCTCGCCGTTGCTGAACAACTCGTGGGCGAACCGGACGTTTCGCACCGTCTCGTTGCCCACGTTCGTGACCGTCGCGTTCACCACTCGGCAGGTCCGACCACATTCGCTCCGGTCGTCGATGGTGAAGTTCAGCGCGACGGTGTCGGCGCCGCCGGTCGACTCGCTCTCCGTCGACGGTGCAGTGTTCTCGGCCCCGCCCGGCGCGAACCCGAAGACGAAGGCCGCACCGACCCCAGCTACCACCACCGCGGCCGCGACACCGGCCACGACCGCCATCCGTGTTCGTTCCATCCGTACACACTTACAACCGTCTGTCAGTGTTAAAGTTTCTTCCAGTTACGGAGTTCGGAACCGGCGGCCGGACCGCCGTCGTGTCCGGCGGTCACAGTGCCCGTTCGCGCCAGCTTAGCAGTTCCGCCCGGTCGCGCGTGTCCACCGGGAGTTCGGTGAACCACCGCGCCTCGGAGATCTCACCGTCCGGATCACACACTTCCAGATCGGTCGTCTCCGCGCGGGCCGCGAAGACGGGGAGGACGCCCCAGGCACGGTGGCCCTCGCTCCGGAAGTTGACACGGCCGAGGATGCCAAGCCCTTCGTACGTGGCGTCGATGCCGGCCTCCTCCTGGAGTTCACGGCGTGCTCCTTCGCGCAGCGACTCGTCGGAGCGGACCTCGCCGCCGGGGACGACCCACATGTCGACACCCTCGTGACGGACGAGTAGGAGAGCGCCCGAGTCACGGTAAACCAGCGTGTGCGAACCGTACGGGAGACCGTTCTCTCTGATGCGGTTGGCGACGGTCCGAAAGCGCGACCGTGAGACGGTCCGCGTACGTTCGTACTCGATGTAGTCCTCGTGGTCGCCGGCGAGGCGGTGATACGTCTGTTCGGCCTGCTGGCCCGCCTCGTCGGCGAGATACCACAGATTGTCGAGGACCGTCATCGTGCCGCGTCCGCGGTGCGTGGCGTTTGCACACGGTCCGGAGGGGCGACGAAAGGGTGCGAACGGCCTGTCATGTCGACTTGTTTCACACGAATCAGCAATAAGTCTTCGACACGGTCGGTCAGAGCCGCTCGCTCGTCCGACGCTCTTTCCGGTGCTCCCCGTTCGGTCGGTTCTCTCGGCTGACGCCCGTCTGACAGGGGATTATGTGCACGCGACCGGCTTACAATGCCATGGGACACAGGTGTTGCCCCCACGGACGGGATCTGTGTGGGGATGCTAAGCCGGGTCGCTTCGGTGCGGAATTGGACTGCCGGCGGACAGAGAGTCGCCACAGGCGCCCCCTTGATGACGACCGATGACGACGACGGAGCGCGCCACCGACGAGAGTCACGAGGGGTTTCCGGACGACGGGAACGTCCTCCTGCTGGCACCGTCCGTCGGTAACGCCGAACGCGACGCCTGTACGGGCATGCTCGCCCATCACGACGCCACGGATGGGCGGGCCATCCACGTTCTCTACATGGAGTCCGCCATCGAGCGACACCGGCTGATCGAGTCGCGGCTTCCACACCATCCCGTGGCGTCGGCGGTGGTCGCGGTCGGAGCCGGCGGTGTCGTCGGCAAGCGCGGGCCGGAACCCCCAGCGGAGGACTACCACGTCGAGCGACTCACCGACCCGGCCGACCTGACGGGGCTGGGCATGGCGCTCAACGACGCTCTCGGTGAGTGGGCAGTGGCCGGCGACGTGACGCTCTGTTTCGACTCGCTGTCGATCCTCCTGCAGTACGCCGACACGGAGCGGGTCTTCCGGTTCCTGCACGTGCTGACGAACAGGCTGACCGAACTCGGAGCGAGCACGCACTTTCACCTCGACCCTGCTGCCCACGACGAGCGGACCATCGCGCAACTGGCGCAGGCGTTCGACAGCCGGGTCAGCGTCGACAACGAGGACGACCGCGTCGTCCGGCGGTGACTCCGAATCAGTCCCTTTTTAATCCGGCGTGAGTAGGTTTTCGGTATGAGTCTCGAGGAAGACGACACCGTCATTCTGCACGACGAACACAGCGAACACGACGGTGAAGAGGGCGTGGTCACACAGGTCATGGAAACGATGTTCGGCGACTCGAACTACACCGTCAGTTTCGACGACGGCCAGGAGGCCGGCATCTCCGAGGACGCGCTCGAGCTCGTCGAGGGCGACGACGAGGAGTAACGTAGCCGTGCCGTCGGTCCCCTTCCACTACGTCGACCTCCGCGCGTTCTGTTACGCCACCGAAGACGAGAAGCGCGTCGCGGGAGCCCTCCAGACCTTTCTGCCCGAGGCAGTCGAAATCGAGCGTGCGACCTCGGAGGGGCACCACGGCGACCGCATCGTCGTCCTCTCGGCACGAGTCGAACGGGCCGACGAGATGCGTCACGTCCTCGACCGGTTGAGCGACCTCGACACCGCCCAGCAGTTGGCCGACGAACTCGACGAACGGGTCGACGACAACTGCTCGCTGTTTCTCAGAGTCGACAAACAGGCCGCCTTCGGCGGTGACGTTCGGCTGGGCGACGGGCTCACCCTCCGGGCCAAGGTCGAAGCGTACCCCGCCACCAAGCAGAAGGCGGTCGAGAACGCTCGCGAGGCGCTGGAGACGTTCATAGCCGAGGGGTGATGTGATGTACGAGGGCGTCCACGCGCGGCCGGACGGAGCGAGTACGGCCGCGCGACAGGCGCTCACCGCCGCCGAGTACGGCTACTCCGGCGTCGTCGTCCGTAATCACGGCGGTCAGTCCTGTGACGCCGACTACGACGAGATCGCCGAAACGTACGGCATCGATGTGGTCGACGGCGTCGAGGTCCGCGCCGAGGACCCCTCCCGGGCCAGTGGTTTCGTCGGCAACTACCGCGAGAAGACGACCGTCGTCTGTGTCCACGGCGGCGACACGCGACTCAACCGCTTCGCCGTCGAACAGCCGGCAGTCGACGTGTTGGCCCACCCCATGGACGGCGGCGACTTCAATCACGTTCTCGCCAAGGAAGCCGCGAGAAACGGCGTCCGCATCGAGTTCTCGCTGGCACGGGTCCTGCGCGAACAGGGCGGGACACGCGTCCGGGCGGTTCAGGACCTCCGGAAACTCAGAGAGCTAGTCGAAACCTACGACGTCCCCTTCGTCCTGAGCGTCGATCCGACCACACATCTCCATCTGCGCGCCCCGCGGGACCTCGGGGCCGTCGGTGCGGTGCTCGGCTTCTCCGAGGCGCAGGTCGAGCAGGGCCTCCGCGAGTGGGGCCGGCTGGCCGAACGGAACCGCGAGCGGCAGTCCGACCGGTACGTCGAACCCGGTGTCCGGGCCGGGGAAGACGAGCAAAACGGCGCGGCGCGGTCGGTCGACAGCGCGGCCGACCCCGACCCCGACCCCGACGAGTGAAGCCGCGTCACACTCACTCCCCGTCGTCTATCTCGATGGTGACCGAATCGCGCTCATCGCGGGTGGGAATCGACGTCTCGTAGATGTTTTCGAGCGCCGTGCCGGCGTGAGCGACGAGCATCTCCAGCAGGGCGCGGGTCTCGTCGGTCACCTCGGTATCACCACGGTCCAGCGCGACGAGGGCAGTCGTGGCGCTGTCGGTTTCGGCGACGAGGATGGTCACGACCCGCTCTACGTCGTCGGGGAGCCCCGACGGCAGTTCGTCTCGGTGGGTGACGACGGTTGCCGGGTCTGCCCCCGCAGCCAGGCCGGCGAGTTCCGCGATGGTCTCCTGCTCGACACCGGCGATGGTGCTCTCGACGAGCGTGGCGAACCCGCCCCGGCGTTCGACGAAGGCCACGTCCTGGAACTGGACGAGCGTCGTCGCGGCCTCGACACAGAGTGAACTCACCTCGTCCATCGTGGCGCACTCGTGCAGCGCCCGGCCGTAGTGGTTCGTGTCAGCCGCGCGGTTGGCGAACGTCTCCATCCGGTCGCGCTGGCGTTTCAGCTCCGTCCTGTCGAGCCGGCTGCGCACGTCGTAGAGACCCACGAGGACGCCCGCGAGCGTGCCCGCAGTGACGTTGTCGACGGCGACGAATGGAGCCGCGCCGAACGCGTCGAAGGTCGCCGTGGCGACGTTCAGCGAGAAGAGTATCAGCGCGGTGATGGCGGCGAAGGCGACGGCACCGCCGACGACCCACGCCCCGACGACGGTGTCGTACTCGACGTAGTCGGGACTCCGGGCGACCCAGACGCCGGCGAACGTGATGGCGGCCGCCATCGCCAGAAAGGGAACGAGGTCGACCAGGAACCCAACGGTCGTCGACGTGCGGACGACCGCCTGCGTGACCTGAACGGCGGCCAGCAGGAGTCCCACGGCGGCGATGGCAGCACCCTGGAGCCGTCGTTGCATACTCTTCAATGACCGTCATGACAATTGGGTCTATGGGTCGTTCTCGCCACCGACCTCTCCGGGTGCGTGAGTGCAGGTCCGACCGACCACGGACCGGACCGGCCGGGCGTGTGATTTATACTCGCCGCGTGACCCGCTCCTGTATGGAGGATTACGACGAACTCGTCTCCTCGCTGACGCCCCGGCAGGAGAGCAACTCGGTCAGTATCTACCAGAACACGGTCGGAATCGCCTGTCCGGCCTGTGAATCGCCGTTCGACAATCTGATCGTCTGTAAAGACGCGTACAACTCGCTGGAGCTGGACTTCGCCATGGACATCTGCACTGCGACCCACGACGGCAACCCGCTCCTCTTTACTCATAAGCACTGAGAAGCGTGAGAACGCCTCGCATCGTCAGTCCTCGACCATCCGCGACCCGCCGGGCGGCAGGAACTCCTGAATCAGGTCCGGGCTGGCGACGTTTCGGACGAACGACTCGTCGACAAAGCGGTCTTTGAACTCGCGGTAGCAGAGCTTCGCCATGTCGTTCTGTGCGTATCGGCCGGGTTCGAGTTCGATGCTGGTCTCGACTTTCGGCACGACGGCAGTGGGTGGCCCGCCGATGACGCGGGTGTCCGGTTCGCACTTGATGCCGACGGCGACACTGGCCGCCACGGCCTCGAAGTAGGTTCGGTCACCGCGAACGGCGAACCCGCCCTTCTCGAGGAACTCACCGCTCTCGGGAGTCTTCGACACCTGGTTGGGGTCGACCATGTACACGTCGTCGGCGTACTTCCCTTCCTTCCAGACCGACGAGTACGAGAGCGCGAACTGCGCGGTCTCCCGGAGCGTCGAGTCGGGGAAGTCCACGTCTCTTGCCGGTTCGCTCGGTCCAGTCGCCTTCAGGACCGTCACCGGACCGCCGTGGGCCTGTGCGTGAAAGAACTTGTCTCCCCCGTCCATATACTTTTTTACCAGGTCCTCGTTCTGGTCGGCGTTGCGCCCGCCGATGACGAGGAAGTCGTCGCTGGTGTGGAACCAGCGATACTCCTCGTACCACTGCTCGGACGAGCGGACGGGGACCGAATCGCGCGCGAGCCAGTCGACGTGTTCGGGTTGCTCGTCGTCGGTCGACTCCCCACCGCCAGCCCCCCCGTCGTCGTCGCCGGCGTCCCACTCGTCGCGGCGCTGCTCGACAGCCTCCAACTCCTCGCGGGTGTTCGCGATTGCTTCCTGTGCGCCTTCTTTCTTGTCTTCGATGCGTTTTGCCTCGGTGTAGCGGCGGTCGGCGTTTTTCTCGACGCCCATGCTCGCGTTCACGTCGATCCGGTGACCGCCGAGTTCGATCGTCACGGTCCCCTCGCTGCCGTCGACGCCGGCGACGGCCTCGGCGGCCTCGATTCCGCGGTCGGCACCTTCGTCGAATTTCGCCTCGATGTCGTCCCAAGACACGTCGTTCTCGCGAGCCTGCTGGACCGTCGCGACGATCTCGTCGACCAGGTCGTACTCGGCGTACAGCAGTTCGGCCTTCTCACGTTCGGTCTCGGCCTGTGCCTCGAAGTCCTCGATGGCCCCCTGTTGTTGCTCGATAATCCGTTTCTGTTTCTCGATCTCGCTCTCGAAGTCCGGGCGGTCGCGGCCGCCGCCGTCCTCGGGCCCGGTCTCCGGTTCGGCCTCCCAGTTGGTGAAGTACTCGTCGAGCGCCGCGGTGAACGCCTCGACGGAGTCGCTGGGCAGGTCGTCGTACTCGGCCATCGGTATCGGTGTAGCGTCGACGCGAAGGCCACGGCCGGACGCCTCGCCGCCGTCCTCGCCGTCCGCCCCGGTCCCGCTCTCACCGTCTGCGCCGCCGTCGTCACTCCCCTCGTAGTACACCCGCGGGTCGAGGTCGGCCGCCACGAGGCGGTCACGGAGGTCCTCAATTGCTGAAAAGAGGGGCTCGTACTGGTCGTCGCCGGCCTCGCCGATGTCCATCGTCTTTTCCACGCCGGCCCGGGAGCAGAGTTCCTCACCCCAGAACCCACCGAAGTCGAGCTGGGTCGCCAGCGTCCGCACGACGTCGGCGTCCGAGTCGTCCATCTTCGCAGCGAAGGCCTCGTATTCAGCTTCCAGCGGATTGAACCGCGACGAGGGGAACTCGTAGGTCGAACCGGGCGCGACGGTGCGGGATTTCAGGCGGACGGTTTCGAGACAGTCGACGACGTCGCCCGTCTCGTCGAGGACGGCGACGTTCCCGTCGCCGAACAGTTCCGCGACGACGGTCGTGTCCTCGTCACCGCGCTCGAATTCGAGCGTGACGATCCGGTCGAACCCGTACTGCTCGACACCCGCGAGGTCGGCCCCCGACAGGCGATTCCTGAGCATCATCGCGAAGTTCGGCGGGCGACCGGGCGCGTCTGGGACGTTGTCAGCATCGGCCACCCGGAGGTGTTTGGTCTCGCCGGTGTCGACCAGCAGCTCCACACGGCCCCGGTCGAAATCGCGCATCCGGAACCGGACGAGGCCGTCGTCGTAGAGGTAAACCTTGTCGACTTTCGCGCCCTCGTAGTCCCCTAACTCGCCACAGAGCGCCGCGAGGTCGACGCTCGTTAGCTCCCGCTTGCGGTCCATATCTCTCGGTCCGCCGGACGTGCAAAGAGGGTGTCGTTCGGGGCCGGACGGTCGAAACGCCGAGACCGCGCGGTTCAGGCGCCCGACCCCTGCCCCGGTCGCCCGGATCGCTCGCTCGTCTCTATCTCCTGTTCGACCGGCTTCGACGGCGACTCGTCGCCGAGAGCGCTTTTGCTGGCGACGATCGACACCGGAATCAGCAGGAAAAACGCTGTCATACCGATGACCGCCACGAGTAGTGCTGCTTGGACCATGTCGAAACGTGCGCCCTGAGAGTACAAGAAGGAGCGTCGTGGTTTTCAGAGTCTGGGAACGGCAGTCAACTGTCGTGAGCGGCCGGCGAGGGCAGTCAGTCGGTCGCCTCCTTGTAGTCGTTGACCAACTCCTGCATCGATTCTTTGGCGTCGCCGAAGAGCATACTCGTGTTGTCGCGGGCGAACAGCGGGTTCGGGATACCCGAGAATCCCGGGCTCAAACTGCGCTTGTTGACGATGACGGTATTTGCCTCAGCGACGTTGAGAACGGGCATCCCGGAGATGGGACTCCCGTCTTCCTCGTTCGCTCGGGGGTTCACCACGTCGTTAGCTCCACAGACGATGGCCACGTCGGTCTGTGAGAAGGTCGGGTTGACCTCCTCCAGTTCACGCATCTTGTCGTAGGGCACGTCGGCCTCCGCGAGAAGGGCGTTCATGTGGCCGGGCATACGGCCGGCGACGGGGTGGATACCGAACTCCACGTCGACACCGTGTTCGTCGAGCAACTCGATGAGCTCCGCGACGGCGTGTTGGGCCTGTGCAACGGCCATCCCGTATCCCGGGACGACGACGGCCCGGTCCGCGGTCTCCAGCAACATGACGACTTCCTCGGGCGAGGTCTCCTGGATCTGTCCCTCGTAGATGCCTTCCATGTCCTTGCTCTCGCCGTCGTCGGTGCCGAGGCCGCCGAAGAGGACGTTCGTGAGCGAGCGGTTCATCGACTCACACATGATGACCGTCAGGATCAGCCCCGAAGCGCCGACGAGAGTCCCTGCGACGATGAGAGCGGTGTTGCCGAGCACGAATCCCGTCGTCGCGGCCGCGAGCCCGGAGTATGAGTTGAGCAGTGCGATGACGACCGGCATGTCCGCGCCGCCGATGGGGAACACGAGGAAGATTCCGAGGATCGACGCGGCCCCGACCAGCACCCAGTAGGATGGAATCCACGGTGCGATAGGCGAGTTGCCGACCATCTCCGGCTGAATCACGAGTACCAGCCCGGCGATGACGGCTGCCCCGAGAAAGAGAACCTTGATAACGTGGCCGACGTTCGTGCTGACCGGCGAGCCGCCGACGATACCCTGCAGTTTGCCCGCGGCGACGAGACTCCCCCAGAAGGTGACCGAACCGATAATCCCGGCGATGGCCGCCGTCGCCGTCAAACTCACCGGCAGAGTGGTCACCGCAGTCGCGCCGTTGAACGTGTCGACCAGTTCCGCACCCGCGACCAGCGCCGACGCGCCGCCGCCGAACCCGTTGAACAGACCGACGAGCTGTGGCATCTCCGTCGTCTCGACGGTGACCGCCAGCCAGACGCCGACACCACCGCCGATCAGCAGGGCGGCGGCCAGCACGAGCGGTGAGAGGATGTCGAACCACAGCGCCGTCACGATGACGGCGAGGAACATGCCGCCCGCGGAAATCTGGTTGCCGCGGGTCGCAGTCCGGGGGTGGGTCATGTCCCGGAGCCCCTGGATGAACAGAACCCCAGCGACCAGATAGAGAAACTGGAGTGCGGCGTCGGGCAGGTTCTGTGCGAGGATTCCGGCCATCAGTTACCACCTCCCCTGAACTGGTTGAGCATGAAGTGACTCACCAGGTAGCCACCGACGACGTTGATGGTGGCCATGACGACCGCCAGGAAACCCAGCACGGTCGCGAGCGTCGTCGACCCGGACCCCGCGACGACAACCGAGCCCAGCAGCGTGATACCCGAAATCGCGTTGGCTCCGGACATCAGCGGCGTGTGCAGGTTCGTCGGAATCTTCGTGATAATCTCGTATCCGACGAACGCTGCCAGCACGAACAGCGTCAGGTTCGTGATGAACGCCGACAGCTCAGTCGCCATCGTCGTCACCCCCGTCGTCGGCGGCGATATCACTGCCGCCGTCGGCCGCGGCGTCGTCCGCGTCCGACTCGTCGGCCGCCTCCTCGCTCTCGTCTTCCTCACTCCCCGCCCCGTCGTCGAGGTGCGGGTTGCGCACCGTGCCGTCGTGGACGAGCAGTGTCGAGTCGACGATTTCGTCCTCGAAGTCGAAGTTCGGCTCGCCCGCCTCGTCGAGCAGGTTTTCGAGGAAGTTCTTGCAGTTGTTCGCGTACTGCTGGCTCGCGGTGTGACTGACCTGCGAGGGGAGGTCGGTCGGACCGTGGACCGAGGCGCCGTCGACCTCGACGGTCTCGCCTGCCTCGGTCGGTTCGCAGTTTCCGCCCGTCTCGGCCGCGAGGTCGACGACGACCGACCCCGAGTCCATCCCCTCGATCATCTCGGTCGTGACGATTTCGGGAGCCGGCCGGCCGGGAATCGCCGCCGTCGTTATCAGGACGTCCGACTCGGGGACGACCCGTTGCATCTGTTTGCGCTGCTCCGCGTAGAACTCCTCGCCCATCTCGACGGCGTACCCCTCCTCGTCGCCCGACTCCTCGGTGGGGAGTTCGAGTTCGACGAAGTCCGCCCCTAGACTCTCGACTTCCCGCTTGACCTCCAGGCGGACGTCGTGCCCGCGCGTGCTGGCACCCAGCCGTTCGGCTGTCGCGATGGCCTTCAACCCGGCCACGCCTGCGCCGATGACGAACACCTCCGCCGGCTTGACAGTGCCCGCGGCGGTCATCTCCATCGGAAACATCTTTGGGAGTTCCTCGGCGGCCATCAAGACAGCCTGGTAACCGCCGAGACTCGCCTGCGAGGACAGCGCGTCCATGCTCTGTGCGCGACTGATTCGCGGAATCAGCTCCAGCGAGAACGCGCTTACCGCCCGGTCGGCCAGTTCCTCGAGCGTATCGTCGGCCACCTCGTACGGCCCGAGCAGTCCGACGACGGTCTGTCCGTCGCGATAGGGGTCGGTCTCGGTTCCGGTCGCGCCGAGGCCACGGACCTGAAAGATCACGTCGGCCCGCTCGAACACCGCCTCGCGGTCCGCGAGAACCTCGCATCCGGCCGCTTCGTACTCCTCGTCCGCGAACGTTGCCTCCTCGCCAGCACCGGCCGCGACGCAGACCTCGTGGCCGTCCTCGACAAGGTCTTCGGCGACTGGCGGGGTCAGCGCGACGCGTTTCTCCCGGTTGGTCGTCTCGGTCGGAACCCCGACGATCACGGCGAACCCCCCCTCCCCCACCGCGTCGGCGACCCTCCGAACTCAGCCGACCGGACCGGTTCGTGTCGATACATGTACTGTGGTACGTCGTGGCGTCTCCCGCTTGCCATTAATCTACATGGTTTTTTGGCGCGGACTTAAACTCCCCACACAAAACCCAGAAATCTGGTACGTTTCGAGAGACGCTCGTGTCGAGTGGAGTCAGCGGTCGGCGATTCGGTCGCCCGCCTCCAGACCCGACCGTAACGCGGCGTTGACGCGGGCCTCCCCGGCTACCCAGTCGCCCGCCAGATAGAGGCCGTGGTCGGCCGCTCGCTCAACCGGCTCGCCGTCGACACCGTCGTCCGGCAACGCGTAGCGCCAGTGTTGTGTGTCCGTCCAGTCGGGGTCGGCCAGTCGCTCGTCGTCAAGGAGGGCCGCCACCTGTTCGGCGGCGGTCTCGGTAGTCGCTCCGTCGTCTTCGTCGTAGTGGTCGACCGACCACTCGGGACTCATCTGGACGATCAGCAGGCTCTCGCCCTCCGGGACGTGGCCGTCTTTGCACTCCTCGCGGGAAACCCACCCCACGTCGTGACCGTCGTCGGTGTTGACCAGCGCGTAGTACGGACGGTCCAGCTCGAAGGGGTAGTGTAAGACAGCCGAGACGATGGTCCGGTACGGCACTACGGCGACCGCCTCGCGCAGCTCACGACAGAGTTCGTGCTCCCAGTTCGCACAGCCGAGCAGGTCCGCCGTCTGCGGGGCTGGCGGCGTGAGCATGACGGTATCGAAATGTCCCAGGTCCTGGTGGTCGGTGTCGTAGAGCCGCCAGCCCCCGTTCTCGCGAACGGGTTCGGAGATTCGGACGCCGTTCTCGACCGTCACGTCGGTCCGTCCGAACAGGCGCTTGGCGAGCTGTGTGATACCCGACTCGTAGGTCCACTTGTGTTCGTCTGCATCTCGGCCCTCCGAGACGGTCCCGTCGTCGTCGAACACCCAGATCGGTTCCTCGATGTCGACCAGACCCCCGGCGTCGAGGTCCTCGGTCAGCAGTTCGTCGACCCGGTCGTCGCCGGATTTGATGTAGTTCGCCCCGTGGTCGTATCGGCACCCCTCGCGGCGGCGCGTCGCAGCGCGACCACAGACGCCCCGGCTCTTCTCGAAAACGGTGACCGTCGCGTCGGCATCGTCCAGCACGTAGGCGGCACCCGCACCCGCCGCGCCGGCCCCGACAACCGCGACCTCTCGTGTCATGCCTCTACACACGGCCTGGGCGATAAAAAACCCCCATCCGACGGCACCGGGTCGAGCAGTCGTACTGGACGGGCAGGACGGGTCACCGCCGGGTCCCCTCCGCATCCAGGCGGGCTCTGAACGCCGACGACGTCGGCCAGGCCGAACACAGGCAGGAAACACTGAATCAGTCCCACCACCCCCCGGACAGTGAAGAGAGGTCCACGACCACGGATGGGATGGTCGCAAAAGCCAGTGCCGCCAGCCCAGCGGTACGGCCGAATCCCCAGTCTTAGCGCTCCACCGAGGCCTGCGAGCGTGAGGGTATACGGTGAGGTGCCAGCCCAAGCGAGGGGACGCCCCAGTATCAGCGACGGCCGCGACGATGGGAACGCGGAGACCCGTCGTGGTCCAGTGTCTGGTTCTGTGGAGCGTCAGTCGATTCCGATAGCGAAAGCCGGCGACCGTCGGTAGAGCGGTGAGAGACCGCAGCGTCGGAACCACGACGAACCCGATGGCGCCACTGGCGACCGCCGGAGCGACATCAGCACGAGAGCAGCCAGGAACGTTCAATACACAGTTTATCCAGTGCCTCGTGCCGGTACGGTTCGCGTCGGTCGAGAACGCAGACGGTGGGGATTTGTGTCTCTCTCACCTGTTGCCGGGAACTTCTTTGCCCTGGGGAGGAGAGCTATGAATATGCGACGCAGAATCTACCTGTTCGCAGGTGTCCTGCTGGCGGTGACGTCGTTTCCGACGCTCCTGCTCGGTGTCATCGAAGACCCGTACAACGCCGTGGGCACCCTGTTGCTCGGAATCGGCGGCCTGCTGTTCGTCGTCGCGGCTCGGCGCGACGAGGTGGCGGTCGGTGACCGGTCGTTCTCGTGGCATCAGTTCATCGGTGGTGCGGACGTGTTCCTCGGCCTGGGCTTTCCTCTGACCCTGTTGAACCCCGTCCTGGCGGGGACAGCCACGTCGATGGACTACACGTTCCTCGTCGCCGGAATCGTGGGCGGCCTCGTCTTGGTGTTTATCGGTGTCGACGTACTGCGCGGGAGCCACTACGTCTCGCTCGGCAACGACAGCGAGTCCGCGCTGTAGTACGCCGCAAAGCGGGGTGAACCGCCTCGGGGTCAAGTGGTTCGAGACGCGGAGCGTCTCGTCATCACGGAAGACTTCGTCTTCCGTACGACCCCGAGGCTTCCCGTGGTTTAATGCGACACTCCCACGATACCATCGGTCTGATAGCCTCGAACGGCGTCGTGGGTCACGGTCGGGGCGTCCACGGCCCCCGATGCCTGCCGTCGCACCTTCCAAACTTGGGGAAGGCTGTTGAGAGCAGGCACATTCCAATCGAGTTTCTTGATGCCTTTCACGGCGATGTTGACGCTTGCACTTCGGTCGCTGTGGTCTTGATGCCCGCACGACCGACAGTTGAACCGCTTCTTGTTGCGGTTTGCTCGCTCGGCGTGCCCGCACATCGGACACCGTTGACTCGTCTTGTACGGGTCAATCCAGCCAGTCGGAATACCCTCGAACGACGCCTTGTAGGACGTATAGAACTGAAGGGCGCGGAACGGGAGGTGGTGCAGGCGTCGGTTCATCCGAGTGCCGTAGTCGATACTGTCGCGCATCTCTTTGAGGTCTTCAAAGACGATACACGGCTTCTCGAACTGACGGCACCA
Organism: Halorientalis sp.; assembly: GCF_028275115.1. Lineage (GTDB taxonomy): Archaea > Halobacteriota > Halobacteria > Halobacteriales > Haloarculaceae > Halorientalis. The sequence goes on from NZ_JAQCNH010000040.1 coordinate 42,245, forward strand.
CTCCACGATGTGACGACTCATCTTGTGGAGTCGGTCACGGACGGACCGTTCCTCACGTCCTTCCAACATGTCGTGCATACTCTGCTTCCCCGCGTTTTGCACGCGCTTCCGCATCGTGAAGTAGCGATGACGCTCGAACTTGATTTCGGGGAAGTCGATAACCAACGAGTCCTCAATGCCATCCTCGGAGAGAGCGGTGAGAGCCACGTTGTCTTCGTTCACGTCCACGCCGACGACCGTTCGTGAGTCCTGCTTGTCTCGAACGGTCTGCTTGGTGTTGGTGACGTTGACGTGCAACTCGGGGTTGTCGTTGTGGAACAGGGCTTCCGCCGTCCCAATCTTCCACTCGTCGCTTTCGAGTGCGGTTTTGAGAACGTCGAGGTGGGCGTCGTCGCCTTCGAGAACGCCCTTGATGTGTTTGTACGGCTTTGCGCTGATGCGGAACGCCACGTCGCCGTCGTCGGTGAGCGACATGTTGTATCCTTCCTCGTAGTTCGCTCGGAGCGGGTACGTGCCGTCTTTGGTGTGACTCGGGAGTCCGAAGTCGTCGTACTCGTAGTAGTTCTCCATCGCGCCAAGTGCTTTGGCGACGACGCGCTGTGTCGTGTTCTTCACGAGATTGGCGTCGTCGGCTACTCGGTCGGGGATGGTGTCCCAGTCAACGCCTTGCTTGGCGAGACGGATGGTTTCGTTGTACGCCGACCGCGCTTCGAGGGTGGCGTCGTACAGCAGGCTCTCGTTGTCACTCTGGATGTCGAGTTGGAAGTCCAGCGTCTTGACGAGAGCCTGTGCGTCGGTCATTCTTCGGATTCGTTGGGTTGGACGTGACGGTAGTGAAGGAGGAGCGTGCGGAGCACGCTGTCGAAACTCGTGTGGCCATCCTCGTCCTTGAGTTCGTCAAGGTCGTCGTACACGGCGTCGGATACCTTGAGTTGCTTCGTCACGTCTACCCCTTGTTCCTCCATACTTAAAAGTTTACTTTTGGTAGTCTTTGAGTCACTTCAGAGAATACTTCGGATTGGTCGTTGTATTGGTATGTATGTGCGAGAAGCGGTCGAACCACACGGTGTACAACGTCAACTACCACTTCGTGTAGTGTTCAAAGTACCGCCACGCGATACTCGGACCAATCGAGGATTCACTGGAAGCGAGTTTCCGCGACGTGTGCGACGAGTACGGCTACGAGATACTGTCGCTCCACATCTCACCCGACCACGTACACCTGTTCCTGTCAGCCCATCCGAAGCACGCACCGAGCAAGATTGTGCGAACGGTCAAGAGCATCACGGCGCGGGAGATGTGGGAACAGCACGAACAGTTCTTGGAGGAGTATCTGTGGGGTGGCGGATTTTGGGAGGAATCGTACTACGTGGGGACGGCGGGTGATGTTTCGACCGACACGATTGAGCAGTATATCGAGCGAACGGAACACGTTTAATCGGGCTTACGGCCTTCACCCTCGGGGTCAAGCCCCGAGGCACTCGGCCTGCTCCGCCTGTAGAGTCACCGCGACACGTGCGCCCTGCTCCCAGTTTTCCCCAGCTTTTTCGGTGCGCGGAGCCCACCGCTCTCTGCTTACGGGCGCGAGACGGCAGTTCGCACGGTGGCCTCCGGTCTCTCGATGCCAGAGAGAGCTCTCCAAAGATACTAAAATTTCTGAGGGGTTCGTGAGAACGGGCGTGGGCGATGGGGTCGAACGCGAACTGAAGGGTTCGCGTTCGGTAGACGGCTTACAGTCGCTTCGAGACGTACGGCCCGTCCTGGTAGTACTCCAACTTCTCCCGGTAGTACTGCCGGACGCCGATGCCCGAGAGGACCGACAGCTTCTCGAACCCGTTCTCGACCGCCAGTTGCTCGGCCCGTTCCAGCAACCGTCGGCCGTACCCGCGGTGCTGGTGCTGGTCGCCGCCACCCGCTCGCGGCTGCTCGCCGCTCGCGTTCTCCGAACCGCTTCGCGGCTCGCTTCCGACCCCCACCTGACTGCCGTAGACGTGGAGTTCACGAACCAGCGCGGCGTTTTTTAGTTCCTTCCGCACCGGGTCGTTCGGGAACCGGGCCCGGCAGAACCCGATCAGGAGGTCCTTCTCTGGGTCCTCGAAGGAGAGGAACTGTTCGGTGCCGCCACCGACCTCGTATTCGAGTTCCTGAAGCTCGATCTCGTCGGGTTCCTCGTCGTTCATCCCGACCTCGCGACAGCGGATGCAGTCGCAGGTCCAGCCGTGTTCTTCCATCCGCTGGCGGGCCAGTTGCCGGAGGTTGGACTTCCAGACGCCGCCCTCGATGAAGTCGGCGGGGATGTCCCGCTGGACACGCTGGAGCCGCGTGTATTTTGGAATTATCGACTTGATTTCGGCGACCAGTTCGGCGGCCGCCTCGTTTTCCAGCGGATTGAATTCCCCACGATGGTACATGTCGTATGTCGCGGTGCCCTCGACGATCAGCGTGGGATATATTTTCAGGTAGTCGGGCCGCCACTCCGGTTCCTCGAAGAGACGGCGGAAGTCCTCCAGACACATCTCCTCGGACATGCCGGGCTGGCCGGGCATCATGTGGAATCCAACTTTGAAGCCCGAGTCCCGAAGCCGTCGGTTGGCATCGATGGAGGCCTGCACGCCGTGGCCGCGGTGCATCTCGCGGTTGATGCGCTCGTATGTGGTCTGGACACCGACCTCGACCTTCGTTCCCCCGAGGTCGAGCATCCGGTCGATCTGTTCGGGGTCACACCAGTCGGGCTTGGTCTCGAAGGTCGTGGCGACGTTGCGTACGTCACCGACCTCGTTCTCGGCGATGACGTCTGCCAGGTAGCTGAACTCGTGCTCGTCGGGGTCCTCGGCGAAACTCTCGCCCTCGGCGGGTTCGGGCCTGGTGTCGGCGTCGTAGTCGTTCATCGCCTCGATGGCCCGCTTGACGAACCACTCCTGATAGTCGTGACTGCGAGCCGTCATCGTCCCGCCCATCAGTATCAACTCCACCTTGTCGACGGGGTGCCCGATCTCTCTGAGTTGTTCGAGTCGGAGCGTGACCTGTCCGTAGGGGTCGTAGTCGTTCTGCTTGCCCCGGGCCGCGGCCGGTTCGTGGCCGGTGTAGCTCTGTGCGCTGGAGAACTCCGAGTCGGGTCCGCCGGGACAGTAGAGACATTTCCCGTGGGGGCACCCCTCCGGTGACGTCATGATCGCCACCGGGGAGACACCCGACGCCGTCCGGACTGGCTTGCGCCGGAGGACCTCCTCCAGTTCGTCCCGACGTTCGAGCGGGGCGTAGTCGAGCAACTCGGAGTTTTTCGGTACCTTCGGCGAGGAGAACTCGGAACACACCTCGAGTTTGGCTTTCTCGACCCCATCACGTTCCAACTCGCCAGCGAGGATTCGACTCACGAGTTCCTCACAGACCTGCTCGAACGCTTCCGTCTCGGTCGGGTCGGTCGTCTCCGTACTCATGCCGCTTGGTCATCACTGGACGCGTCGCGAGAATAAGGGTGTCGGCTCGGGTTACCGAGGGTCGAAATCGCTGGCCCTCACCGACCGGCACTGTTCCAGCGGGGACGGAACCCGAGCGGCGACGAACTGCGATGGTTGACGGGTCGATTTCTCCCACATCTTCATTTGGGTCGCCCACGTAGAGCCGCCGAGCGCGTTGCTTATGAACGATATCTGGGACGACGGAGTGATACGAGAGGCGTTCAGACGCGATTTCTACGACCTGGCGGACCGCACGAACGGCGAGGTCGAGGTCGACAACGAGTCGACGATGTTCTGTGCGTTCGAGCCGACGGCACAGCGGTCGGCGATGCGCGTCGGCGTCTACTTCGCGAACGGGCGACAGACCCTCCGGTTCGACACCGTCCGGGAGGAGATCGAACTGGCAATGGTCAACCAGTACGACGTCTCTCGCCCGCGGTTCACTATCTGTTCGGAACGAGGCAGTCGGACGTTCGAGCTCAACACTGCCAGCGGTGAGTGGGCCGTCTCGAAAGAATCGGTCTGAACTCGCACCAGCGCCAGGCGAACTGGCTATCTCCGAGACGTCTGGAACGCGTCCAGTGACTACCAGGCGAAGCCGACGCCCGGATGAACGGTATCGTCACCGGTCGCTACCGAGCGGACGGCGGGGTTACGCCGTGTCGGCGACTGCGTCCAGCACGGCGTCGAGGACCGCGCGACGCTCGCCCGAGAGGAATTCGAGCCGCCCTTCACGGGTGCTCTTGGCGTGCAGGCCCGCGTCGGGGGCGGCTTCGGCGGCGGTCGCCGCCACCGCACGCACGTCCAGTGCGGTCGTCGAGCGCAGGTAGAGTTCGTCCGCAGCCAGTCCGACGACTACGTCCGCGTCGTCGCGGTGTCGGCGGAACAGCTCGTCTAACAGGAGATTCGTCGGCGGAAACTCGTACCGGTGGGCGAACGCATCCGTGTCGAGGACGGCGACGTCGACGCCGTCGACGTCGCGGTGTTCGAGGTTCGCTTCCGCCGTCTCTATCTCCGCGTCGAGCTTCGTCCGGAACTGCTCGCTGACGTGGCCCGCTAGTCCGCGTTCGTCCTCGGTCTCCGGGAAGAGGAGGTCGGCGATTAGTTCGCGCTTGTCCTCGTAGGACTGGTAGTACGCTTCCAGCGCGATTGCCTCTCGAATCTCGCGGGTGGCATCCGCGTCGTAGCCGGCATCGGCGGCCAGGTCGACGTAGGACTCGGGCGTATTCTCCCAGAAACTGACGGCGGGAAGGTGACCGATCTCCGCACGCACGTCCTCGTCGACGTGTGCGGCGACGGTGGCGGCGATGGCGCTCGCGGTCGTGGTGTCGTCGGTATCGGTGAGTGACGGCGAGACCAGCGTGTCGACGGTGTCCCCGACCTCGGGGTCGGCCTCGGTGGCGTCGACGACCACGCGGTCCGCGTCGTACACCGACAGCAGGTCGAAGCCGTCCATCGACTCACGGGTCGCGCCCGCGGCGACGAACACGAACAGCGGGAGGTTCTCGTCGTGGCGCTCGCGGTTGTCGAGCATACCCGTCACGTCCTGTGTGGCGTCTTGCATGTCGTAGACGCCGTCTTCCAGGGGTCGACGGTCGAAGTAATGATACTCGGCGTCGGCCGCACCGTGCTGTTCGTGAACCAGCGGGAGGGTCGCGCGCTCGATGGCCACACCGCCGACGTAGCCGTCGACGGTCGCGTTGTGTCGCACGACGACCGGTCGGTCCTCTAGCACCGCCCGGCGAATCGCGGTTGCAGCCTCGCGCACGTCGTCGATGACGGCGTCGACAGCCGGGTCCTCGGCCAACGGTGCCAGGTCGTCGGGTCGAGCCTGCTCCGTCAGCGCGTCGGCCATCCGCTCGGAGACGGCCGCGTGTTCGTCGTCTTCGAGCAGATCCAGCGCTTCGGTCTCGATCTGGAGTTCGCCGCGGCGGCGGCGGACCTCGCCGTCGAGTCTAACCAGGTCACCCTCCTCGACTTCGGGGTAGGCACGAACGCCGGCCTTTTTGAACGCGGCACAGTCGACGACGCCCGTCTCGTCGCGAAGCGCGAAGACGGTCGGCCCGCTGGTCTGACGGATGTCGGCGACCGCACCCTCGATGCGAACGTCGGTCCCGACGCGGTCCTCGAGGGCCTCGACGGTAACCTGCGCGAGTTCGACGCTCGACTGCTCGCCGTCTGTCTGTGCCTCCGTCTCGACGACGGCCGCACCGCCCGACCCGCCCGAATCGCTCACGTCGTCCGAGTCGCCACGGTCGGCGGTCTCGGCCTCGGCCTCTGCTTGGGCTTCGGCTTCTGCTTCTGCTTCCTCCGGGGCAGAATCTCCGTCGTCGGCCGGCGAACCGGTCTGTCCGGCCCTACGCGGGGCGTCGCCCTCGCTCCCGTCGGAGACCTGGCCGACCGTCTGGCGGACCGGGCCATCGTCGTCTTCGTCGTCGTCCTCGACGTTCTCTTTCAGCAGGGCAAACTCCTCCTCCGGGTCGTCGATCAACGTGCCACGGAACTCGCGCTCGGATTGGCGAATCGACCACCCGAGGTCGATGTTCCCGTTGTCACGGACGTTTTTGACCTGGACGAAAACGGCATCTCCTGCCTCCCAGTCGAGGCTCTCGAGTCGTTGGTCGAGTTCACTCCGGTGGAGGAGACCGGTTACCCGGTCCGCGATGTCGACGAACACGCCGAATTCGGCGTAGCCGTCGACCGTTCCTCGGTAGAATCGCCCCGGCGTCAGCTGGTCTGCGTTCGTACCGCGGAACTCGAAGACCACGTCCTGCTGGTGTGTCTCGCAGATGTGACCTTCGACAGACGTTCCGCAAATGATACAGCTTCCCATTAGGGGTAGAAAGCACACCCGGACTAAAACTGTTGTCGAAACGCGTCGGGACTTCCCGTCCGCGCGGGAGAGTGCGAGCGACGGCCGCTGTGCCCGTTCAGACCGGGACGGCGCCGACCGTTCCGGGCCAGTTACTCGAAGACGTCGCTCTCCGCTTCCAGCATCTCGACCCCACGGGCTACCTCGCGGACCTCGTCGGGGAACAGCGCGACCTCCACCTCGTTGCCCTCGCCGTCCTCGAAGGCGAGTTTGACCCGCTTGTCACCGAACTCTCGCACGTCCACGTCCTCAACGTCGTACAGTTTCGCCGTGGCATCTTTGTTCGCCGGCCCTACGTTCTTGATGGACCCGTCTTTGAGTTCGAGCATGAACTGATCGAGTTGCAGGCTCAGCATACCGAGGGTTCGCCCGCGGAGGATTAAAGTGGTAGGGAGACACCGGCCGCAGCCAGCAGCGCACTCGCGGCCCCGAACCCGCGGAACCCGTAGCCGAAGACGATGGCCGCCGGCACCGCGACGACCGGCACCGCCTTCCAGTAGGGCAGGTCGTGAACCTCGGCCATACCGACGACGAGCAAAACGGTGCCGGCCGCCGTACAGAGCACGCGCAGTCCGGGATTTAGCGGTCCGGCGAACACGCAGGGCGCGGTCGAGTACGCGAGGACCTGTACCGTCTCGCTGACGCCGCCACGATTCGGTGCAGTCGCAATCAGAATCAGCGTCTGCAGCGCCGCCGTCAGGTGCAACGCGGCCGGCATCACGAGGACGACGGCGAGTGCGAGAAGCAGGGCACGCGAGGCGACCGGTTGTCCGGCGACGACCGGGTACACCTCCGGAATCAACGCCAACCGCGCCAACTCCTCGACCAGGACGACGACGGCCGCGAAAATCAGCCCGGGAGCCTGGTCGCCGGGCGCGACACCCACACGGAAGAACCGGCGGGGGCGAACCAGCACCTCTGCCCACGCTCGCGCGATGGCCACCGGGCCGCGGTCCCGTCCGTCCGTCGGATTCTCGACCCACTGGGTCACACCGGCAGTATGAAACGTTCGGGTTTGACGGTTGCGGGTTGCACTCGCCACCGCTCTCACAGGTCAGTCCTCGGCGCCGACGTTCTCGGTACTCTGCATGCAGGGCGGGTCGGGTTCGATGGTCGCGTACTCGACGGCGCGCTCGCCGAGCACCGAGACCCTGTCGGCCGCGCCCTCGTCGACGAACCGCCAGTCGGTGGCGTCACCCTCGATAGCATCGCTCGCTCGCGGAATCGCAGCCTGGTGTGGAAGAACCCAGGCGTTCAGCGCGCGACAGACGGAGCGGAGGTGTTCCAGCGCGGTAATAGGAAAGCTCCCGCCTGCGACAGCGAGCAGCCCGACAGTCTTGTTCTCGAACTCGTCGAAGCCACAGTAGTCGAGCGCGTTCTTCAGCGGCGTGGCGTACGAACCGTGGTACACCGGCGTCCCGAGCAGGACCGCGTCGGCCTCACGCACCCGGGCGGTGAAGGCGTCGGCGTCACCGGCCTCACTGGCGTCGGCGTCGTAGACCGGCAGGTCCCACGCCCGGAGGTCGAGCAGTTCCGTCTCCCCGCCGGTCGCGGCGGCCGCGTCGAGGGCGTGCTGGAGACCCTTGCGGGTGTGACTCTCGTTACGGAGGCTCCCACAGACCGCGACGACGGTTGGTCGTGACATGGCTATCCTGTCGTACCGACCGAATATAAACACCGGCCGGAGCACACCCAGGGTTCGGTCCATCGTCGCGGCAACCGGTTCCGCTCGTCCCGTCGTCGGACGGGTTCTGTGGTACGGCTACTCGTGATTCTCGGCACCGTTTTGTACACGCCGAACGCCCGGCCGTCGGTCCGTTCGGAGCTACTCAGTTGCGTCGGTTGCACTGGAAACCAAGGTCCGGCACTGTCGACGACTCGACCGAACGCCGAGTTGGCCGGTTCACTGTCCCCGGACGACTCCTTTCGAGCGGTGGCGTCGAGGCCGTCGCCCCGCTCGGCTGGGTGCGAGCGGACGGCACGGACGTGGTCGCCGACTTCGACCGGGAGTCCCGGCCACCGGCCGACACGGCGCGGTCGAGACGCCGCTCGACGGCGAGTTTGGGTCCGGACCGGCGTCTGGCGGTTCGCGACGACCGCGAGACCGTGGCGTCGTTCCACGCATTCCCGTCGATGGTGGCCCGGTTCCGCCCTCGATTCTCGCCCAAAAAACGGGTCACCACGGCTCGTGGTCTGTCGGCAGGGCTGGCGGAGACCGCCGGACAGCGATGGCGGTCGGTCGCCGGCGTCGCCGATACGTGCGCGGAGGGACGACTACTTTTGAAGGCGGACTACGGTGTCGCCGTCGCGCTCGGCGACCGAGACGAGACCGTCGTCGACCAGGTCCGAAACCAGGTCGCGCAGCCACTCGCGACCGTATTGCCCGTCGGGCGCGTAGTCGACGCGAACCGTCGGGCCCAGTTCGTCCAGTTCGAGTTCCCGGTCGTCCCCGAGCGCGCTCACGATCCGTCCGCGGAACTGGCGACGGCTCCCCTCGAAGTCGGGCTGGGTCGGTACGTCCGGCGCGGTGAAGTCGCCGGTCTGGTATGCGTGACACCACTCGCGCCAGGGGCACCCGGCCTCGTCACACCGTGGGTTCTTTCCGCAGGCGACTCCGCCCAGTTCCATAATCGCGTTGTTCCATACTCGGGACTCTCCGGCCGGCATAAGGCTGTTCGCAACGGTTTCGTAGTCCGGATCGTCCGCGTTATGAATCTCTGCAAATGCGCGGTGGAGGACGCGTTTGACGTTCGTGTCGACCACAGAATCTCCGTTGTTGAACGCGAACGAGGCGACCGCGTTGGCGGTGTACGGGCCGACGCCCATCAGCTCCGAGAGTTCGTCCGGCTCACGGGGGACGGTGCCGTCGTACTCGGAGACGACTTGGGTGGCGGCCTCGTGGAGGTACTTCGCGCGGTTGTTGTAGCCGAGGCTGTGGTTGGTCCAGAAGCTCACCACGTCCGCGCGGTCGGCCGCGGCCAGATCGGCGACGGCCGGCCAGCGGTCCAGAAAGGCCGCCCAGGCCTCGACCACGCGGTCGAGTTGGGTCTGCTGGCTCATCACCTCCGAGACCAGAATCTCGTAGGGGTCCTCGGTCCGCCGCCAGGGGTAGTCCCGGTGGTCGGCCTCGTACCACTCGATCAGCGCCGTTCTGACAGCAGCCTCGTCGACCCCGGAGAGCGCCGTGGCAGCGTCCTCACTCATCGGTGCGACGTACGGACGACTCTCGCTTACGCGTGGCGGTTCCGGACAACGGCCACGGGGTCGGCGGGTGTCCGTTCCGGGACTCGGCGCGTCGGGAGAGGCGACGGCCCGTCTGGTCAGGAATCGCGGTAGACGCCGTCGGCGAACATCCCACAGTCCAGCGTGACGTCGGCGCGAGCGACGGCGTCCGAGTCGCCGCCGACGGAGTTACTGACGTTGACCGCCGCGGATTCGCCCGGTGCGAGCTCGGAGTCGCCGGTAGTCCCAAAGGCGTTGCTCTCACCCATCTCCGCGTCCCCGTCGTCGTACAGCGCGAGTTCGTAGTTGTAGTCGAAGAGGTCCGTGGTCTGTTCGCCGGTGTGCTGGACGGTCGTGACGACGACAGCTTCGTCCTCGCTGTCGCCCCGTCGATTCAGTCCGTCGATAGTGAGACCGGCAACGGTACTCGTGCCGGACAGCTCGACGCCGCCTGTCTATCCGTTCGCGTCCGTGGGCGTCCTCGCGTCACCGCTCCCGTCGTCGCTGGTCGGCGTGTCACCGTCCGAGCCGCCGGCACGGGCGGGCCGTTCGTCGACGAGTCGCTCGTCACGACGACGGTGGCGCGTGGGTGACCAGCCGAAAGCGGTTTCCTCGGGCGCCGCTACGAATCCAGTATGAGTCTCGACGATCTCAAAGACGACGTCTCGGAGACGTACTCGGAACTGGGCGAGTCGATCGACGTGGACCTGGACCGGGAGACGCGAAACGAACTCGCGATGCTGGTTTCGGCGATGGAGCCCGAGGACGTGGGTGAACTGCTCCGGCGGGCCGTCCACATGCAGTTCCAGACCGCCGTCGAGACCGGGAACCTGGACTTTCACCTCCGGAACGCTTACGACCTGACGTACGACGAGTATCTCTCGGGGATGACCTTCGAGGAGATGACCGGCGGCCAGTTCCCACAGCAACAACAGAAGGACGACCGCCGGTACCAGTTCTAGAGCCGCGCGGTCACGCGGCGGGCGCTCACCGGTCCGATCCGTCGGGTCGTGTCTTCAGCGTCAACTCAAGATTCGTGCCACAGCTGTCGCACTCGCCCAGCCTGATTACGTCTCCGTTCGCGAAAGTGGGCTCGTGTGTCGGCAGTCGGCCTCGGGGTGTCCGGGGTTCTTATGTGACACGCCGAAAAACAACTGATATGGTCGGTTTCGATGTCGACCGGACGCGAGCGTTCTGGTGGGGACTCGCGGCCGTGTTCGGCCTGGCGGTCGCATACGTCGTACAGGCCTTCATCGGGACCGTCGTGTTCGCGATTTTTATTTACTATGCGACGCGGCCAGCGTACGAGCGGATTCGGCGCCGCATCCGTCGCCGTAGTATCGCAGCCGCGCTCTCGCTCTCCGTCTTCGCACTCCCCGCCATAGCACTGCTCGCGTACACTGTCGCGATTGCCCTCCAGGAACTCGGTAGGCTCGATGGGCAGCAGTTTGGCCCAGTGATGGGGCTAGTCGAACCGTACGTCGACGTCTCTGCCGTCGTGGAGAATCCATCGACTCTGATCGAACAGGGGAGCGTCGAAGCCGCGCGGTCGACACTGTTCGCCGCACTCGACTATCTCGGATTCGTCGGTAACGGTCTGTTGCACCTCTTCGTAATGTTCGCGCTGGCGTACTACATGCTCAAAGACGGCGGTCGCTTGTCGCGCTGGTTCATGCAGTTCGGCGACGAAGGCGGCGTGCTCGGAGCGTATACTAAAGCGGTCGACCAGGACTTCGCGAGCATCTTCTTCGGCAACATCCTCAACGCCATCGTCACCGGAGCCATCGGTGCCATCTCGTTCAATCTGTTGAACCTGCTGGGGCCGGCGAGCCTACAGATCCCCTATCCGGCACTGCTGGGTGTCCTAACTGGCGTCGCGAGTCTCGTCCCGGTCGTGGGTATGAAGATCGTCTACGTCCCGATGTTGGGGTATCTCGGCTACGCGGCGTACCTGCAGGACGGTGGCTACGGGTTCGTCGCCATCGTAACGGGCGTGACGGTCGTCATCGTCGACCTGCTGCCCGACTTCGTCCTCCGACCGTATGTCTCCGGCCGAAACCTCCACATCGGGCTCGTGATGTTCGCCTACATCCTCGGCCCGCTCCTCTTCGGCTGGTACGGCATCTTCCTCGGCCCTATCATCCTCGTTCTCGTCTTTCACTTTGCCCGGGTCGTACTGCCGGAACTGCTCGTCGGCAAAGCGATTCGCCCCGTGGCCGTCGATCCGACGTACCTGACACGGACCGGAGCGACGCCCTCACCGGACGACCCGGAACCCAGCGTTGCCGACGGCGGTCGGGAGGAAGGCGACGAACCGCCGTCGGCCGACCGGTCGGCGAGCGGTTCCGGTGACGAGGCTGGCGACGACCCGTCAGGAGAACGCTAGCGTCGACCGCGAGAACAGAGAGACATCGGCCAGTCTTGGCTGCCGACGGACCCGTGACCCACTACCTAACCAGCCGTTTCAGTTGTCGATATACTGTTCTTCCCACTCGCGTCGGGCGTCGATTTCCCGCCGCCCACGCCGAGTCAAACTGTAGTAGTTCGTCCGCCTGTCACGCTGCCCCTTCTCCACGAGCCCTTTGTCGACCAACGTGTCGAGATTCGGATACAGACGGCCGTGGTGAATCTCTTTCTCGTAGTACTCCTCGAGTTCTTCCTTGATTGCTAACCCGTGTGGCTCCTCTCGACCGGCGATGACGTACAGCAGGTCACGCTGGAATCCTGTCAGGTCGTACATCGGTAATGTCCATCTGCAAGTTACTGTCGGGATATCATAAATATATCGAACTTCAACACGTCCGCGGACGGTGTGAGGTCGACTTCGTGCGGATTTCGTTGTATCACATCGAGGAAACAGTTCCAAACATATCGGTAGTCAGTCTCTCCGGGTCGTTACATTCCGGCCGGACCACCACCGATTGCTAGCTTTATTTCGCGGGGCCTCCTACACAGAGTGCATGCCTGAAACAGTGCTGTTCGAGACAGAACGCGTCCAACGCCGCGAAGCGGTCGCGACGTACCTGCGGACGGTGGCCGACAAACTGGACGACGGGAATTCTATCACCCTCGAAGCAGGCGACCAGTCCGTCACGATGGACCCGCCCCCGGACGTCGAGTTCGAGGTCAAAGCCGAGCGTGAAGGTCCCAGCGACGAACCAGGCGAACTGAGTATCGAACTCGAACTCGAGTGGCATGAAGACGCCGGCGATTCGGATGGGTCGCTCGATATCACGTAATGATGGTTCAACGGCTGTCCAATCTCACGTTCGTGTCGAATGGAAAGCAAACCACGCGGGGGTGAAAAGACCCCGCGTGGTTGCTTGCCGCCCTGAATTGGTCCCCGCTGACGCTTCGGCCCTCCAAGCGAAGCGTCATTTTGACTCAGCAGCCATAATAACTTAAATGTACCGGCCACGCCAACTCTGTTCGCAGTCCCGGAGTGTGCCGAGGCTTTTCAATTTCTGAGCGTGACTCGTATCCAACCGTAGACTCTCCGCCGTCGAGAGTGACCGATCAGATATACTCTTCCTCGAGGACCCACCCGAGAGCCCGCTTGTAGTAGGTAAACATCTGTCTAACCCCCTGGTGATTCATGTTCTCGTCGTCGAGTTGTTCTTTCAGAAATTCGTACTGCTCGCGGATTTCCTCTTCGTCGCGCATGTACAATAGTGATGAGCAGGAGAGTGAAATATTTTCACACTCGGGGGAGGCAGAAACGGCGAGCGAGCGGGTCAGTTTTGAGGCTGGCACCGAAAACGGCGTGTATGAAAATACGCGGGGACAGAGAGTGCAAGTCCTGTGAGACGCGCTGGTCGTACTACGACACCGGCAGCGTGGAGTGTCCACAGTGTGGGAGTCTCCGGAGTGTCGGCGTCGACGACCGAAAAGAGCACACCGCGAGTCCGGTGGCACTCGACCTGACCGACGTGCGCGACCGCATCGACGACGCAGCACTGTCCGACCTGGCCACTGATGCCGCCGAGGCGTGCCGGGCGTACGCTCGAAAGCAGGGTTTTATCGACAGCGGCGACCTCTGCCCGCTCGACGACACCTACCTAGCCGCACTCGAACTCGCACACGCAGCGCTCGAACTAGATCATAGTATGCGTACCGAGGACGCCGAAAAGTACTATATGTTGGAACTGCTCCGCGGGACCGACCAGGGTGAACGTCCCGGGCCGTCGACCGTCCCCGAGTCGATGCGCTCGCCCCGCGGACTGGCGTACGCGAGTGCTGTCGCTGACTACCACGGCGAGTTGCGTACATACCTCGAAGCCAACCCGGACGAACTGGCCCGCGGCCTCCTGAGTTCGTTGAGTGAACACCGGAAGCGTGTCGAAGCGCTCGACGGTGACGTATCGCTCGCAGATAGCGAAGCGCTGATTGGGGCCGCACAGGCCGTCGGCCACTACCTCGCCGAGGGCGACGACGGCGCACTCGCGCAGGCACAGCACCATCTCGACAACCTCGACCCGGGTCCCTGAGCCGAGTCGGAACACAAACAATAATCAGCCGGTTCTCCCAGAGTCTACAATGACCGAACGGACACAGCCGGTGGACCGTCGAGCCCGCTTGATGACCTGCGGATCGTCGCTTCTTTCACATGGTCAGCGGTGGCTACGCGACGATGCTGTTGGCCGATTTCGGTGCCGACGTAATCTGCGTGGAACACCCGGACAGCCCCGACCCGATCCGGAACTGGCCGCCCGAACAAGACGGCACGAGCCTCTGGCGGAAGTCACTCGCTCGGAACAAACGCTGTGTCACGAGCGACCTCGGCACGGACGAGGGACGCGCTGGCGCCGGAACTGGTCGCCGGTGCCGACG